>NC_013418.2:0-636994 GCF_000093165.1 Blattabacterium sp. (Periplaneta americana) str. BPLAN
ATGGATAATGAAGCTTTAATAGATTCTTTTTCAGTTTTTAAAGATGAAAAAAACATAGATAGAGCAAGTCTAATGGCTATTTTAGAAGAATCCATACGATGTGTATTAAGAAAAAAATACGATTCTTCTAAAAATTATGATATTATTGTAAATCCAGATCAAGGAGATTTAGAAATATGGAGAAATCGCATAGTAGTTCAAGATGGAACGGTGAAAGATGTTAATAAGGAGATAGAATTATCTACAGCACGTAAAATAGAAATAGATTTTGAGATAGGAGAAGAAGTTACAGAAAAAGTGGAACTTAAATCCCTTGGAAGAAGAGCTATTTTATCTTTGAGACAAAACTTGCTTTCCAAAATAAATGAATACGATAATACCAATATCTATAAAAAATTCAAGAATAAAATCGGGGAAATTATTAATGTCGAAGTCTATCACATTTTACCTAAGCAAATTATTATGAGAGATGAAGAACAAAATGAAATGGTTTTGCCTAAACAAGAACAAATTCCAAACGATTTTTTTCGCAAAGGAGATCCTGTTAGAGCATTAGTAAAAAGAGTGGATTGGAAAGACAATAAACCTTTAGCAATTCTTACTAGAAAAGATGATTCTTTTCTAGAAGAACTTTTTAAATTAGAGATTCCAGAAGTATCTGAAGGTTTAATTACAGTAAAAAAAGTAGCACGTATTCCGGGAGAAAAAGCTAAAGTTTCCGTGGATTCCTATGATGATCGTATAGATCCAATTGGTGCTTGCGTAGGGATGAAAGGATCTAGGATTCATCCTATTGTGAGAGAATTAAAAAACGAAAATATAGACGTTATTAATTACACTACTAATATCCAATTATATATAACAAGGGCATTAAGTCCTGCTAAAGTTTCTATGATGGAAGTGAATGAAGAACACAAATATGTAAATGTATATGTAAAATTGGAAGAAATATCTAAAGCAATTGGAAGGGGTGGGCAAAACATTCGATTAGCTAGTCAATTAACTGGATATAAAATACACATATTTAGAGATTTTCCTTATGAAGATGACGTAGAATTAACAGAGTTTTCTGATGAAATAGAACCGGAAGTTCTTGAAAGATTTCACAAAGTTGGTTTAACTACTGCAAAATCTGTTTTAAATTACAGAAATAACGATTTAAGTAAACGTACGAATCTTGAAGAAAAAATTATAAATAAAGTGGTTTCAATTTTAAAAAAAGAATTTGAGGAGGAAATATATAATAATTATAATAATTAAATACATGATACATGATTTTTTTTACCTAAATTTTTATTTTTTTTCTTATGACTGATAAAATCAGATTAAAAACAGTATTAACTAAATTCAATATTTCTTTGCAAAGAGTCGTTAATTTTTTACAAAAAAAAGGAATTGAAATAGAAAATAATCCTAATGCAAAAATAGAAGAAAAAGTCTACAGATTTCTAGTTCGAGAATTTCAGACCTATAAAGAAATACGAGATGCTTCAGAAAAAGCTTTTTTACAAAAAAGAATAGAAAAGGAAAAAATAAAAGAAGAATTATTAAAATCAAAACATTCTCCTCAAATTATTCGTGCAAAATCAGAAAATTTAATTGAATTTAAAAAAATAGGAAAAATAGATATTGATACATTAGAAAATACATATGGAACAAAAGAATATGCTAAAACTAAAGAAAAAAAAAAGGATAAAGAAAGAAAGCCTTTTATAAAATCGATACAAGAAAAAAATATCAAATACTTTGCAGATAAAAAAACAGAAAAATCCATTCAACATAATAAAGATAAACCTGAACACATAGATACTATTTACCAAAAACTAGATGGAGTCATGTTAACAGGAGACAGGATTGATTTATCTCAATTTGAAAAAAAAAGAACAAAACAAGAAAATAACATTAAAAAAAAACGCAAAAGAATTAAGAAAGAAATTATTGTCGAGGATATAAAGAATACTTCTATAAGAAAAAAACAGGATAAAAATAGGAGAAATTTTTTTAAACATTCTTTTTATCTTGAGAATAATAAAGATAAAGTGGAAAAATATAAAACTAAGAAAAGTTTACAAAAATCAGGAATTACAGATGAGAAAATTGAAAAACAAATTAAAGAAACTCTAGAAAAACTTTCCTCAAAAGGAATAAAATCAAAAGCTTCAAAAATTAGAAAAGAAAAACGTCAATCTAAAAAAGAAAAAAGGATTCTACAAAGTGAAATAGAAAATAAAAAACAAGATAAAGTCCTTAAAGTAGCTGAATTTACAACCGTCAATGAATTAGCATCTATGATGAATGTCAATGCAACGGATGTGATTGTCTCCTGTATGTCTTTAGGCATTATGGTAACCATGAATCAACGATTGGATGCAGAGATACTAACACTAGTGGCAGATGAATTTGGATATAATGTAGAATTTGTTGGTTTAGACTTAGAAGAAGCAGTGCAAGATGATGAGGATTTAGAAGAAAATTTAAAACCAAGACCTCCTATTATTACTGTGATGGGACATGTGGATCATGGAAAAACTTCTTTGTTAGATTATATTAGAAATACTAATGTAATTGCTGGAGAAGCTGGTGGAATTACTCAACATATAGCCGCTTATAGTGTAGAATGTTCTAATCATCAAAGCATCACTTTTTTAGATACTCCAGGTCATGAGGCTTTTACAGCAATGCGTGCAAGAGGGGCACAAATCACAGACATTGCTCTCATAGTCATTGCCGCGGATGATCAAGTAAGACCTCAAACAAAAGAAGCTATTAGTCATGCTCAGGCAGCAAATGTTCCTATAATATTTGTGCTTAATAAAATAGATAAGATAAATTCAAGACCTGAAAAAATTCGAGAACAATTGGCTAATTTAAATTTCTTAGTTGAAGAATGGGGAGGAAAATTCCCATCTCAAGAAATATCCGCAAAATTAGGAACAGGAGTGGATCAATTATTAGAAAAAGTTCTTTTGGTAGCTGAACTACTAGATTTAAAAGCTAATCCAAATAAACCTGCTGTAGGGACAGTAATAGAAGCTTCTTTAGATAAAGGAAGAGGTTATGTAACAACTATGCTTTTACAAGGTGGAACCTTAAAATTGGGAGACTATGTATTAGCAGGTAGCCATCATGGAAAAGTAAAAAGTATTTTAGATGAACGGGGAAAATCCATTTCATTAGCAGGACCTTCTAAGCCTATTACTATACTTGGATTAAATGGAGCTCCTACCGCTGGAGATAAATTCAAAGTTTTTAAAGATGAAAAAGAAGCTAAACAGATTGCTTCTAGAAGAGAACAATTACAAAGAGAACAAAATATACGAGCTCAAAAGCATTTGACTTTAGATGAAATAGGTAGACGTATAGCCCTAGGAGATTTTAAAGAACTAAAAATAATTCTTAAGGGAGATGTAGATGGATCCGTTGAAGCTCTAGCTGATGCACTTCAAAAATTATCTATAAATACGATTATGGTAAATATTATATATAAAGGAGTTGGTCAAATAACAGAGTCTGATGTTTTATTAGCTAGCGCTTCTGATGCTATTATTATAGGATTTAATGTTCGTCCTAATCATGGGGCTAAAAATATAGCCAAAAAAGAGGATATAGAAATACGTACTTATTCAATTATATATGATGTGATCAATGATATAAAAGAAGCAATGGATGGAATGCTATCCCCTGAAATAAGAGAAAAGATATTAGGAAATGCAGAAATAAGAGAAATATTTAAAATTCCAAAAACTGGGACGATAGCTGGATGTATGGTAGTAGAAGGAAAATTATTACGTCAAGCAAAAGTAAGATTAATTAGGGAAGGGATTGTCATTCATAATGGAGAGTTTACTTCTTTGAAACGTTTTAAAGAAGATGTGAAAGAAGTTTCTAAAGGATATGAATGTGGATTGGGAATTAAAAATTACCATAATCTTAGACCTGGAGATCTTGTAGAAGCTTATGAGGAATTATCTACTAAAAATCATAAAAAGAGTTGAAATGCACTATTACAGAACACATAATTGTGGAGAGTTGTGTAAAAAGGATATTGGAAAAAAAGTAATTTTATCTGGATGGATTCAAAAAATAAGAAATTTAGGTTCCTTAATTTTTATAGATCTTAGAGATTTTTTTGGAATTATACAACTTGTTTTTTCAAAAAAGTTAATCAATAAAATAGAATTAAGAAAAGAATTCGTCATTAAAATCAGTGGAGAAGTCATAAAAAGAAAATCTATAAATCAAAAGATTCCTACAGGGGAAATAGAAGTTTTAGTTTCTAGATTAGAAATATTAAATCCTTCTATTCCTCTTCCTTTTCTTATAGAAGATCAAACAGATGGAGATGAAGAATGTCGGATGAAATATAGATATCTTGATATTCGAAGAAATCCTATAAAAAATAATTTAATCCTTCGTCATGAGATTTCTCTAGAAACAAGAAATTTCCTTTCTAAAAACGGATTTTTAGAAATAGAAACTCCTGTATTGATAAACCAAACTCCGGAAGGAGCTAGAAGTTTTGTTGTCCCGTCTAGGATACATTCTGGAATGTTTTATGCTTTACCTCAATCTCCTCAATTATTCAAACAATTATTGATGATAGGAGGCATAGATAAATATTTTCAAATAGCAAAATGTTTTCGAGATGAAGATGCTCGTTCAGATCGTCAAATAGAATTTACACAAATAGATTGTGAGATGGCTTTTGTAGATGTTCATGACATTTTGATTTTTTTTGAAAATTTTATCAAACATCTATTTAAAAAAATAAAAAATATTGAATTAGAATCTTTTACATGCATTTCTTATTCTAATTCCATGGATCTGTACGGAACAGATTCTCCTGATTTACGTTTTGGAATGAAATTTGTGAAACTCAATGAGTGGGCACAAAAAAAAGGAATTGAATTTTTAAAAAAAAAGGAATTAACAATAGGAATAAATGTTCCAAAATGTAGTCATTATACATGTAATCAAATTTATTCAATTATAGAAGGAATAAGAGAACCCAAAATAAACCCTGAAGAAATATTTTGGATAAAATTCTTTACGGATAAGACAATACTTTCTTCAAAAAAATTATTAAGTCATGAAAATTTAATGAAACTTATAAAATGTTTTAAAGCAAAACCTGGTGATTTACTGTTCATAATTTTTGGGAAAAAAAGAAAAACAAGAGCGAAACTAAGTAAATTACGTATAGAAATGGCTCATCATTTAAATTTAAAAAATCCTCAAGTATTTAAACCTTTATGGATTATAGATTTGCCGCTTTTGGAATGGGATGAAAAATCCAAACGATATAAATCTTTCCATCATCCTTTTACTAGTCCAATAAAAGAGGATATTCATTTATTGGATAAGAAAAATCCAGGATATATTCGTACCAAATCCTACGAATTGATCATTAATGGAATGGAGATTGGAGGAGGTTCTATACGTGTTCATGATAAAAATATACAAGATTCAATATTTAAACATTTGGGTTTTTCTATAAAAGACATAGAATCAGAATTTGGTTTTTTAACAAAAGCTTTTGAATATGGAACCCCACCTCATGGAGGAATTGCTTTTGGATTAGATAGATTAATAACTATTTTAGAAGGAAAAGAAAATATTAAAGATTTTATTGCATTTCCAAAAAATAATTCTGGAAGAGACACGATGGTAAACACTCCTTATTTTTTAAAAAAGGAAAAATTAAAAGAATTACGTTTATAAAATTTATCCATTCGGATAAAAATTTTTATACCTCAAATAAGATTCTTTATAAACAGAAATAGCTTCCTTTTGATTCTTCCAATCTCCAATTTTTACTTTCTTATTTTCTAGATCTTTATACACGAGAAAAAAATGTTCAATTTCTTTTTTAACATGAAATGATATTTCATCAACATTGTTAATTGTATTATAGTTTGGATCAGAAATAGGAACACCGATAATTTTTTCATCTTCGCCTTTTTCATCAGTCATAAAAAAAATTCCAATGGGTTTTACTGTAATTAAACAACCTGGTATTGTAGGTTCTGTTAAGAAAACTAAGACATCTAATGGATCTCCATCTTTTGAGAGAGTTTTTGGAATAAAACCATAGTCTGTTGGATAGCTCATAGGAGAATATAAGACTCTATCTAAACGAATTAGATTATTTTTTTTATCGAATTCATATTTATTCCTACTTCCTTTAGGAATTTCTATTAATACATCAAAACTTATTTTCATATTATTTTTGTATAACAATTAAATTTTTCTAAATATAAGGCTACTTTTTTAGCAAAACCTCCTCCCAAAACTCCATCGATTACTCTATGATCATAAGAATGAGATAAATAAATTTTATGTCTTATCCCAATAAAATCTCCCTCTGGAGTTTCTATTACAGATAATTTTTTTTGGATTAAACCTATTGCCATAATAGCCACTTGTGGTTGATGTATAATAGGAGTTCCAAATAGATTTCCAAAGCTTCCAATATTACTGATTGTATAAGTTCCTCCTTGAGTTTCTTCAGGTTTTAATTGATTAGATCTAGCTCTTTTGATTAAATCATTAATAATTTTTATTAATCCTCCTAAACTATAGGAATCTGCATCTTTAATCACAGGAACAATCAAATTCCCATTAGGTAATGCGGTAGCTAATCCTATATGAATATTTCTCTTTTTTATAATATTAGTTCCATTAACAGAAATGTTGATCATTGGAAGATCTTTTATAGCTTTAACTACACATTCTACAAAAACGGACATTAAGGTTAATTTTTCTCCTGTATTCTTCTGGAAAGAATCTTTTATTTTATCTCTCCATTTGACAATATTTGTCACATCTGCTTCCACAAATGAAGTCACATGTGCAGATATGTTTTTACTTTCAATCATATGAGAAGCCGTAATCTTACGCATTCTATCCATTTCTACGATTTCCTCATGATTCTGACTGTTATAGGAGGATAAAAATGCATAATTAGGAGATATGATTCTAGTTTTTTTCTTTAAATGAAGATATTTCAGAATGTCCTTTTTGGTTACACGATTTTTATATCCGGTACCTTCTATAGTATCTAATTCAGATGAACTAATTTCTTCTTTATAAGCAATAGTACGTACAAGAGGAGAATAGAAACGTTTACATGGAGATACTGCATAAACATCCTCTTCAGGAAATATTTTGAATGTTTCTTCTGTTTCTAAAATAGCTATAGAACTTCCTACCTTAGCCACTTCATTTGCAGAAAACAATTTTTTTTTCAATATTCCATTTACAGGAGAAGAAATTTCAGAATCTACCTTATCCGTAGCAATCTCCACTAAAATATCTTCTTTTTTTATAGAATCTCCTTCGTTTTTTAACCAACGAATGATAGTAGCCTCAGCTATACTTTCCCCCATGGCTGGAAGGGTCAAATTATACTCGGCCATCTAAATATCCAAATTTATTGTTTTATATTATTTTTGTTAAACAAATAACCAAATCAAAAATAATAAATTCATTTAAAAAAATGAAAATTCTTTCATTAAATCAAATTAAAAAAATAGATCAATATTGTATTGATAACGAATATATTTCTTCTATAGAATTAATGGAAAGAGCAGCAAAAAGTTGTTTTTATTGGATAATGAATCACTTCCATCCACTTCATAAAGTGATAGTTTTGGCAGGAAATGGAAAAAATGGAGGAGATGGTCTGGCTTTGGCTAGGATGTTATATCAACATGGGGTTGATATAACTGTATATATCCTTTATATTTCTAATCATTTATCTCCAGAATTTGTCATAAATAAAAATAAGATATTCAAATATGGAATAGAATTGAAAAAAATTAAGAAAGGAGATCCATTTCCCTTTCTAAATAGAAATAGTATACTTATTGATGCGATTTTTGGAATCGGATTGAACCGTTCTATAAATAAATATTGGAAATCATTTTTTCATTTTATCAATGATAACAAATTTACATCTGTTATATCTATAGATATTCCTTCTGGAATTTTTATGGAAAAAAATAGAGAAGATTTGGAAGTTATTATTAAAGCTGATTATACATTAACTTTCCAAGTTCCAAAATTACCTTTTTTTTTTCCAGACTATGCGGATTATGTTGGAAAATGGGATTTATTGAACATTGGATGGAAAGATGAATATACAAATAATATTCCTGTAAAAAACTTTTATCTAGATAAAAAATGTATCCGGTCCATATATAAAAAAAGAAAAAAATTTTCCCATAAAGGAAATTTTGGTCATGGACTGCTTATTGGAGGGCATTATGGAATGATTGGATCTATGGTTCTTTCTGCAAAAGGGAGTTTTCGAATTGGAATAGGAAAATTAAGTGTATATGTTCCACGTTGTGGATATCAAATCATACAAACCATTATTCCGGAAGCAATAGTGAATACAGATTTAAGAGATAATTTTATAAGTAACATCCCTAACGATATTCCTGTTAATGCTATAGGAATAGGAATGGGAATGGGGAAAAATCCTATAACGGCATATGCTTTAGAATCTTTCTTTTTTAAGAATAAAAAAAAGGAAACTCCTATGGTCATAGATGCCGATGCTATAAATATTCTATCCGATAAATTAAATATATTAAATTTTATTCCTGAAAATACTATTCTTACTCCACATCCCAAGGAATTTCATAGATTATATGGCCCATGGAAAAATGATTATCAAAAATTGGATAATTTAAAAAAATTAGCCAAGAAACATACTTTTTACCTTGTATTAAAAGGAGCACATACAGTCATTGCTACTCCCAATGGAGACCTATATTTTAATAGTACCGGAAATCCAGGAATGTCCACCGCAGGTAGTGGAGATGTTCTTACCGGAATAATTACAGGTTTATTGGCTCAAGGATACTCTCCAAAAGATTCTTGTCTTATGGGAGTCTATTTACATGGATTATCCGGAGATTTAGCTTCTATAGAATTAAATGAAGAATCTCTAATAGCTGGAGATCTCCTAAATTATATAGGAAAATCTTATCAGGAGATAAAAAAGTAATATTTACGTCATTTTTTTTTTATTTTTCTATGAAAATTAATAATTCTCCCTTTTGATAACTTATTTCTATTGGGTTTTCTATAGCTTCATTTCTAATTCCTATCCGTTTCCCCATTTTTAATAATTCCTTACTTATCGGATATTTTAGACCATGAGTAAAAAGTCCTTCTACTTTTGGAAATGGAAAGAGAGATATCTTCTTATTTTTTTTCTGATAAAAAATATTTTTTTTATCAGAAAAAAAATAAGAATGATAATCATCATGAAAAATTAAAGATAACTTTCTTTTATATTTCAAAGCTGTAGATAAATTTCCCAAAAAATGATCTTGTTCTTTTCCACTAGCTCCCCAAACATTCACATTTAAAAAACCTTGATGATGTAT
Organism: Blattabacterium sp. (Periplaneta americana) str. BPLAN; assembly: GCF_000093165.1. Classification (NCBI taxonomy): domain Bacteria; kingdom Pseudomonadati; phylum Bacteroidota; class Flavobacteriia; order Flavobacteriales; family Blattabacteriaceae; genus Blattabacterium; species Blattabacterium sp. (Periplaneta americana). The sequence continues at coordinate 9,402 of NC_013418.2, forward strand.
GATTTGCAAAGCTTTATCAAAATCAGTATAATTTTGATCATTCGTTTCAAAAAAATCCCTTCCTAAAGGAATATCTTTTTTTAAAAGAGAGTCGAAATCTCCACTAAGATAATCTATCTGTATTCCCATTTTTTTTAAATAGTAAAAAGCTCCATCAACCGCAAATATTTTTTTTTTACAAAATAAATTTTTTTTGCAGAAAATATCAGGCGGTTCTCCATTAAGAAATAATTCTATTTCTGGACCTATAAAACGATGATTCATTTTTCTTTTTTATGGATTTTTACAAAATAATTTCCCAAATAAACTTTTTTTACCATAGGATCTTGCATTAATTTTTTAGGAGATCCATCTTTTAAAATTTTCCCTTCAAACATGAGATAAAGACGATCTGCTATCAGAAAAGTTTCTTGAACATTATGATCAGTAATTAATATTCCAATATTTTTTTTTTTTAAAGAAAGAATAATTTTTTGTAATTCTTCTATAGCTATAGGATCTATTCCAGAAAAAGGTTCATCTAAAAGAATAAATGTAGGATTTATAGCTAAACATCTAGCAATTTCAGTACGTCTACGTTCTCCCCCAGAGAGAAGACCTCCCTGTAATTTTCGGATATGCTGTAACCCTAATTCTTCCAGAAGTTCTTCCGTTCTTATTTTTATTTCTTTATAGGAATTTTTTTGCATTTCTAATATGCATAAAATATTATCTTCTACAGATAGTTTTCTAAAAATAGACGGTTCTTGTGCTAAATATCCAATTCCTTTTCTAGAACGTTTATACATGGGATATCCAGTAATATTTTCTCCATTAAGAAATATTTTACCTTGATCAGGTTGAATCATTCCTACAATCATATAAAAAGAAGTAGTTTTTCCAGCTCCATTTGGACCTATTATCCCCACTATTTCTCCACGATTTAAACGAAGAGAGACATCTTTAACCACATTTTTTTTTTTATACTTTTTGTATAGATTTTTAGTTATTAAAGTCATAATTGATAATTGTTTTTTTTTTTAATCAGTTTGATTATTAAATTGCAAATTTAATTTATGATATGAGGAATATTTTCTTTAAGTTAAAGCAAGAATGTTTTTTTATTTTGTTGATGTTGATAATTTTCTGTATTCCTTTTCCTTCATTCACTTTTGAAAAAATAGGTGGAATGACAGCTGTCATAGGAGATGAGATACTCTTAGATTCCGAAGTAAAACATTATTTAAATTCTAATAAAAAAATTACCCCTTGTAAAGGATTAGAAAATTTGATAATTCATAAGTTAATACTTTATCATGCAAAAAAAGATCCGAGTCTACAAATAGATAATCAAGAAATCCAATCAAAAAAAGAAGAATTTTTAAAGGAATTTAATAGTAATTTTTCCAAAAATTTCTCTTTGGAAGAATTAACTGAAAAAATTAAAAATAATCAGTATATAGAGAAGTTTTATCAAAAAATGAAGGAAGATATTGAGATATCTCCTGAAGAAGTAAAATATTTTTTCAATAAAGAAAAAGAAAAACTTCCTATTATTCCTAAAAAAATTTGTGTTTCTTATATGATTTTATCTCCAAAATTCAGTAAAGAACATCGAGAAAAAATTGTGAATTTTTTGAAAAAAATAAAAAAGGAAATACATTCTGATAAGGATTTTTCCATGAAAGCTATTTTATTATCAGAAGATTATTCTTCTGCATTCAAAGGAGGTCTCATTAATGGAGTTAAGAAAAAAAATATATCAAAAGAATTCGAACGAATAGTTTTTTCTTTAGAGGAAAAACAAATATCTGAACCTTTTGAAACAGATTTAGGTTTTCATTTAGTTAAGTTAGAAAAAAAAAGAGGAGAAGAAATAGATATAAGACACATTTTAATACAACCTAAATATACGGAAGAAGAATTACGAAAAGCTAAATCATTTGCATATGAAATTAAAAATCATCTTATAAATCATAAAATTTCTTTTGAAACTATTTCAAATGAAAGACCTCTATTGCATAATGGAATTGTGAATCATTCTGTATGGAAAAAAATTTGGGTTGAAGAAAATCAAATATCAAAAAATATGAAAAAAACATTACAAAATTTAAAAGATGGAGAAATTTCTGAACCTTATAAAGAAATTGTAAATGGAAAAGAAGTTTTTTTCATAGTCAAATTATTAAAACGTAAACCTTCTCATCCTATTTCTTTTAAAGAAGATTATACTCAATTAAAAAATTTAGTCATGAATATAAAGCAAGAAGAAAAAATAAAAAATTGGATAAAAAACCAGTTAAAAAAAACTTATTTAAGAATAGAATATCCTTGCTCAGGGAAATAATTAAGATTACTTATTGAATAAACCTGCATAATATCCATTTAATTGAATTAATTCTTTATGACTTCCTTTTTCTACAAGATGACCTTTGTTTATCACTAAAATTTTATCAGCATTTTCTAACGTAGAAAGACGATGAGTGATAATAATTGAAGTTTTATTTTTAGTTAAACTATCTGTAGCATGATAGATCAATTTTTCCAATTCTTTATTTAAAGATGCAGTTGCCTCATCTAAGATCAGTATAGAATAAGGATGCATTTGTACTCTTAAAAAGGCAATCAATTGTTTTTCTCCAAGTGATAAGATCCCTCCTCTTTCTTTTACAATGGATTTATATCCGTGAGGTAAAGATGTAATAAAACCATGTATTCCTATTTTTTTTGCCATTTCTTCTATTTTTTCTACACTAATTGAAGGATCCCCTAAGGTAATATTATTGATAATCGAATCATTAAATAAAAAGGTATCCTGTGTAACTACTCTTATGTGAGATCTTAGATTTTTTAGTTCAATATCTTGAATATAATGTCCATCAATTAGGATTTTTCCTTTTTTTATATCGTATAATCTAGAAATTAAATGTGTTATGGTAGATTTTCCAGAACCTGTAGATCCCACTATAGCTATTTTTTCTCCAGGTTTTATTTCAAAAGAAATTCCTTTCAAAACTGTTTCTCCATCAATATAGGAAAAATAAACATTATTAAATACAATATGTCCTTTTAATTTTTTTATTCGTATGCTCCCCTTATTAACAATCATCTCCTCCGAGTTTAATATGGAAAATATACGTTCTATACCAGCTATTCCTCTTTGTATAATGTTAAATCTATCTGCTATTTGTCGCATAGGGCGAAAAAGAAGATAAATAAAAAAAATAAAAGCAATAATTTGTCCAGGTTTTACATTTTCACTTTCCATAGCATGAAAACCTCCATAAAATATTACAATACTTATTGTAACTGCAGATACAAGTTCCACTATTGGAAAAAAAATAGAAAAATAAAAAATAGTTTTAAAATGTGCATTCATCAATCTATGATTGATAGATTTAAATTTTAAAAATTCTTCTTTCTCTTTATGAAAAAGTTGTATAATAGACATCCCTATGATATTTTCTTGTAAAAAACTATTTAAACGTGAAGTTTGAACACGTTCTTCATGAAAAGTTTTTTTCAATGTTTTTTGAAAAAAACGAGTAATAAAGTACATAAAAGGAATTGTTAAAAACACTATGAAGGATAACTCTTTATGCACTGTATACATCATAATAATGATCATCATGATTCTTAAAACATCTCCAGATACAAGTAGTATTCCATCATTAAATATGACAGTAATAGTTTCTATGTCGGAAACAGAATAAGAAACTAATTTTCCAATTGGGGTCTTACTAAAAAAAGAATTCTTGAAATGTAGTAATTTTTCAAACAATTGAATTCTAATTGTTTTGATAACATTTTGGGCTAGTATATTAGATAGATATAATAAAATAAAATGAAATATACTTTCTAAGAAAAGAAGTAAAATAATCCATATTAAAATATTTTTCAATCCAAAAAAATCCTTATAAACTATATGAACGTCTATAGCTTTTTGTATCAATTTAGGACGATAAGCAGATATAAAAGATATTAATATAGAAATCCCTACTGTAACTATTAATATAAGTTTATAATTTAAACTAATTTTTAAAAGTTGTTTTAAGGAAGATTTTTCTCTTTTTAAATTTTTTTTCATAGAAAAATGTCTTCTGGATAAAGAATTTTAGTAAGAAATAAACCACATGCAGGAACGGAAGGACTACTACAAGTATTAGGATTTTTTAATTCTATAATTTCTATAAATTGATTTATGCTAATTTTTCCTCTTCCCACATCAATCAATGTTCCAATTATGGATCTAACCATATTTCTTAAAAAACGATTAGCTTCAATAGTAAAACAAAAATGAATTTTATTTCTAGACCAATCAGCATGATATATATCACATATATTATTTTTTTTATCCTTTCTCTTTTTACAAAAAGAACTAAAATCTTTATATTTCATTAAAATTTGAGAAGCTAGATTCATTCTTTGAATATCTAATGGATAGAAACAATGCCAAGAAAAATCTTGAAAAAATGGATTTTTTTCACTTTTCAAATAATATTTGTAAGTACGTCTTAATGCATTAAATCTGGCATGAATATGTTTTTTAACTGGAAAAATATTGGATACATAAATAGATTTAGGCAAAAAAAGATTTAATCTCTTAACAAAATTATTACTTATCTTTTCTTCAAAATCAAAATGTGCAAACATTTGTTTGGCATGAACTCCTCTGTCTGTTCTCCCCGCTCCCACTATATTTATAGAAGTATTTAATAATTTAGATAAACAATATTCTAATTGTCCTTCTACAGAATTTACTTCACTCTGAATTTGCCATCCATGGTAAGATTTCCCATTATACGATAATTCAATAAAAAATCTCAATTACATTTTTTTAAAAAAAAAACATCTTAATTTTCTTACTTTTTAAGATTGTTCAAAGATTCTATAATAATAGAACATCCTTCTTGAATTTCTTTTTTTGTAATAGTTAACGGAGGGGAAATACGCAAAGAACTACTATGAAATAAAAAACGAAATAGAATTAATCCTTTTTTTAAACAAGATTCTAATACTCTATGAGTATAATTTTCATTTTTCAATTCCAAAGATAAAAGAAGTCCTTTTCCATGAATATTTTTGATTTGATCATGAACTAAATATTTTCTTATCCATTTTTCTTTTAAAAAAATATCTTCCATTATGTTAGACTCAATAAGTTGATTTAGTGTCGTTAAAGAAGCAACAGCCGCTACCGGATTTCCCCCAAAAGTGCTTAAATGACCCAAAGGAACATGATCAGAAAAAAATTTCATGATTTTGTCAGAGGACATAAATCCACTTATAGGCATTCCTCCTCCCATTCCTTTTCCCATTATCAGAATATCTGGAACTATTCCATAATGTTCAAAGGCAAAAAGTTTTCCTGTTCTTCCAAATCCTGTTTGAATTTCATCCAATATCATTAAAACCTTTTTTTCTTCACATTTTTTTTTTACTTCTTTGAGAAAAGAATTTTTAGGCAATCTAACTCCAGAAGAACATTGTATCGTTTCTAAAATAACACAAGCTGTTTTTTCTGTAATGGAAGAAGCTAATTCTTCTATTTTATTAAATGTAAAAAATTTAATTAGGGGAAGTAGAGGTCTGAAAGACCTTTTGTAGTTTTCATTCCCCATAATACTCATAGATCCATGAGTGCTCCCATGATAAGCCCATTTACAAGATATGATTTCTTCTCTTCCAGTATAACCCTTAGCTAATTTCAAGGCCCCTTCTACAGCTTCCGTTCCAGACGTGACTAAATAAGTTGTCTTTAGCGGATATGGAGTATTTTCTGCTAGACTTTTACAAAGTTGTACACAAGGTTCCTGTATGAATTCCCCATATACCATAGTATGTAAATATTTTTCTACTTGTTCTTTTATGGCTTCTTTTATTTTTTTATTTCCATGTCCGAAGGTATTGACAGAAACCCCAGCAACAAAATCTAAATATTTTTTACCATCTTTTCCGTAAATATAATGACCATCTGCATAATCTACCCTAATTTTCATAGGATTAGGAACCACTTGAGTCTGATATTGCATAAAATCATTTTCTAATCCTTTCATAAGAATTTAATTGTATTTTATTATTTTTTTGATTTCTTTTTTTTCCAATAAGCTTTCTCTTCGATATTTTTCCATTTTTTTATGGATTAAATATTTTTCATTTTTAGGTTTTTCTTTTTCTATCCAGGAAAAGTTAGGAAGAAAAAGAGGCTCCTTGTAATTGGTCTTATGCAAAAATAAGAGTTCTGAATTAGCATTATTTATGCAGGAAATTTTTTTTATTTTTTTTCCTTTCTCTAAATCCACGTCGATCATCCCACAAGAAGATTTATTAATTATTTTCTTCATATTTCCTTTATCCTGAAAAAAATAAGGAAAAATAATACTTTTCACATTTCCTTTAATCAAAATTTTTGATAAAATATTTTTTGGATGAAAAAAACCTATCATAATTTCTCCTTGTATTTGATTAAATTCATTTGAATTTATTTTTTTTATGTAGAAGGCATTTTTGAAAATTTTCAAATAATCTAATAAAAAATCTTTTTTAAGATGAATAGATATAAAATTTCCAGAAAATTGTTGGTTATTTATCCAAAAAATGGGATTTCCATAAAAATGAATGGAATTATCTAATTTTTTGTATATCAAGTAGTCACTTCTTCCTTGAAGGTTTTCATTCAGAAAAAAACCTTTAACAGAAAAAACTTGAATTAAGTATGCAGAATCATTTTTGAAGTATATTTTTATAGCATCAGAATAAAGAAAGATAGAATTATCTGCAGATATTTTTATTACAGACACGGGATGGTTTTTTAAAGAAATTAATCCGGAAACAAAATCGAAATATCCATGACCTCCTATTACATAGGATTTTTCTTTATCTTCTAAAAAGACATTTTTGATAAATCCATATTTTTTCTTGTGATCGAAAAAGAAATAATCTCCTGCTACAATTTTCCCATTGTAATGAATACTACAATATTTTTTGGATAAAAAAATTTCTTCTTTAGGTAAAAAAGTTCCTTCTTTTGTATAGATAAAATTATTTGTATTATTCCTTTCTATTATAATAGTAGGACTAGGAAAACTTATTTTATTTTTTTGGAATAGATATTCCATAGCATTGGAATATACTGTATATTTTTTACTAAGGATTAATTTTACTTCAAATTTTAGTTTTGCCTTTTTTTTTACAGGAAAAAAATCTCCTTCCTTACTATAGAGAGCTGAATCTTTATAAAAAACAAAACCGCCTTTTTTATAAGAAATCTTTTTAAGATGCAGATTATATTCTAAAATATTAGTAGATAATTTTAATTCGTTGAAAAATAAAACGACGTTTTTGATAGCCTGAAAAATTTTTTTTCTAAAATTATAATTAATTGCATTTGCTGTTAGTTTTATATTTTCTTGAAATAAAACTACCTTCCCTAAAGCTTTCAGGTTTTTGCTATTTCCATGATATTCTATTTCATGAGAAAATATTTTGTTTTTATCTGATTTTAATTGAACATTTCCATATCCGGAAAATAGATTACTTTTTTTGTAATAGATAGCTCTATCACAAAAAAGTTCATATCCATTATGTTGAAAATGAACACGTCCTATGAGAAAAAAAGCATTTTTATCGTTTTTTTCATTTTTTTGTATAAAATCGGCATGAATTAGTTTGATTTGTATTTTTTTTTTTTCCTTAGAATTCCCTTCATAGAAAAAAAGGAAAATGAATCCCAATAAAAAAAAATAATATTTTGAATTCATCTTTTTTTCATTTCAATTCAAAAATCAGGAAAATAAAATCTCCATTTTTAATTTTTTTTATATGCTATTAAGGATATTTCTATGTTCGCATTTTTTGGCAATCCAGAAACTTGAATAGTTTCTCTAGCAGGGTAATATTCTCTTGGAAAAAATTTTGAATAGGAATAATTTATTTTTGATAAATCTTCCATATTTCTTACAAATAAGGAAGATTTTATAACGTGTTGAAAATCGATTCCAATTTCGGAAAGAATAATTTGTAAGTTTTTCATGACTCTTTCCGTTTCCATTTCTATAGTTTCATCAACTAATTTTCCAGTATCTGGATCAACGGCTATTTGTCCAGAAATAAACAGAAAATTTTCTATTAGTACGCATGTACTGTATGGTCCAAAAGAAGATATTTTTTTTATGGAAAATGTTTTTGGCTTCATATTATTTTTATTAATTGGTTTCCTTATACTGTATAATGTTGCTTAAATTTGGATCTTTTATTCCAATAAAAAAAGACCAAAAAGGAGTTTTCCCTATGGGTGACCAGTTAAAATTCATTTTGAAACTTCTTAAATCTCTGTAAAAGATTATGTTTGCAACAGTTATTCTTTTTTTGAAAAGATCATAATCCGTGTGAATCTCTATCTTCCAATATTTGGTTAAACCTATAGATCCATTTATACTTAAAAAAGTATTATTCAATGAATAAGGTTTATTATTATTGTTTTTATTTTCATAATTTGAATGAAAATCAATTCTTAAATCCAATGGAATTGGATATTTCGCATAATTATCCTTATCAAAAAGAAAGCATTTTTTTTCATCCAATAAATTCATTTGATTTTTTATCAAATGATAACGAAGTGAAAAATCGAATTTGAATTTTTTTTTATCCAAAAAAATTGATTTGCAATTTTCTTTTTCATAAAAATCTATTTTTCCTTCATATTTTATTCCTAAATATTTCGTAAAATCGGTATATCCTGTAAAATAGAAGTTTTCCCATTTCAAGAATTCTTCCTCAAAGACATAAGAGGATTTCATTTGAAATGATTCAAGTATTTTTATTTTTTCATATTCTCTATTCTTCTTGATTTTTAATTCCAAATTATTATCTAACGTTAGATGGATTCTTTTTTTAATAGGGTTTTTATCCTCCTGATGAATAAAAATAGGGAAAAAGGATCCAAAATTGAAAGAGAGCATAGGTTCCATTTTATATCTCAATAAGAAATACCTTTTATTCATTAGAAATATCCTTTCTATAGAAGGAAATAATATATCCATGGATATATTTATTGCTTGAAATAAAGATTTACAAGAAAAAAAATACCAGGTAGAAGATCCTTTGTAATGAATTTTTGGAGAAATTTTCAAATTCAAATAAGGATAATAATGAACAGGAAGAATATAATAGGTGGATAAGTTTATAGTATTATTGATTTCAGTTTGAATATCTGTTTTTTTTTCTATTTTATTTGGATAGATAGAATTAGATGCCAAAACTTTATAGTCCATAACGAATTGACGTAAAAATGGATTTTTATTTAGAAAAAAAGGTTTTTTTCGAATGGCTAGATTAATTTTTGGAACTTTTAAATCCATCTCTCCTTTCTGTAGGTTTTGAATCATATAAGCCTCGATCTTTAAAAAAGATTCTTGAAATTTTTTTCTTAAGCTAATATTAGAAATATTTACTTCCTTATTTATGGATGAATTTGTTTTTGTAGTAAATTTATTATGATAATTCATATCTGCATTAAATTTTGTTTCAGAATTTGATTTAATATCTTGATTATGTTTCCATTTTAATTGATAATCAAAATCTTTTTTGGATACGGATTGATAATCAAAAAAAAGGAATCCTTTATTTCCATATTTTAATTTATATTCCATTTCTGTTTTTAATTTCCATTTGTCAATTCCATACATAGAACCGTTAATTCTACAATTGAAATAATTGGAAATAGGGAAAAAAATTCCTATGTTTTCTATATAAATTTTCTTGTTCTTAATTCCAAATCTAGGAAAAGGAATTCCATAAGAAGAAATACTATCAGGGATATATAAAAATGGAAACACTAGAGGAATTGGAACTCGATATAAATAAAAAAATACAGGTCCGGTAAAAATAGATTTTTTTTTATGAAAATATTTCAAATGATTGGTTTTCAAATAAAAATCTGGATATATCTCCTTTTTTTCTATAAAGAGTGGATCTGCGGTATATATTACTTTTTCCATTAAACTATAATTCTTTTCTTCCTTTATACTATTGGCTATAATCACATGATCTTTTTCTTGGATATAGATTTCCTTAGCATTCCACTTTTTTTCACCTAAGTCTAGATGAAAAAGTCTGTAAATAGAATATTTTTTATCTCCTTTTTGGAGATAAATTGGATGGTTTTTTTTTCCTGTAGCGTGTATATATCCCTTTTTCCAATTGAACTCTATACTATCTGCTTCAATTTTCGTATCAAGATATTCTATCAAAGCATTTCCATTTAAATAAGATTTTCCTTTTTCTACATTATGTTCTTGAATATTAGAACGATATTTGACTATATTTAAAGGATTTTCCTTATCAAGTTTCTCTATCTCTATCTTTGATTCAGAAAAGGATATAGAATTCTTATTTTCTTTTCTTGCATAACTAAAAATAGGGAATAAAAAAAACAAAAATATTATGGTCCTAGGCAACTGAATTAAATTTCTATAACTATCTATGAAAAAGGTTTTACTTAACATTAACATTTTAGAAAAAAATTCTAATCAGAAAAATATCAATATCTTAGTAAAAAAAACCTTTGTTTCTTGGTTTTCCCCTGTTTTTTTCAATTATATTCTTCTTGTTTTAAATTTATCTGCACACAAACCTAATATCTCTAATAGAGTAATATGAAATACGGGATGATATTTTCTAGGTGATATTTCACACATAGGTTCTAGAGCGAATCTACGAAAATGGAATAAAGGATGTGGAATAGTTAAAATAGAACTGTGCATTATAAGATGATCGTAAAACAAAATATCTATATCTATTTCTCTATCCTTGTACTTTCTTTTTTCAGAAGAATCATTTTTATCCGTAATAGATTTAGATTTTCTTCCGAATTTCAATTCAATATGAGAGATTTTTTCCAAAATCTCCATGGGAGAATACAAAGTTTTTATATGTAAAGCCCTATTATAAAAAGTGGATGTATTTTTGTTCATATTCCAAGCTTCACTTTCAAAATAAGAGGATTTTTTAATTACTTTTCCTATTTCTTTAGAAATTAAGACTAAAGATTCTTCTAAATAATTTTTTTTATTATTCTTATTGCTTCCTTGTAATAAGAAAATATCATGTTCTTTCAAAAAAAAAATTTTTTTTAGTAATATACTGAAAAACTGCATTTTTAATGAAGTTATTTTTTTATTTAAATTAAGCGAATATTTTCATAAAAAAATATCAATGGGTTTAGTTGACTTTATGAAGAATCTATTTACTCAAGAAATAGCCATAGATTTAGGTACTGCGAATACTCTTATCATGCATAACAATAAGGTGATTGTAGATTTACCTTCTATAATTGCCATAGATGTAAGAACTAAAAAAGTGTTAGCCGTAGGAGAAGAAGCCAAACAAATGCAAGGAAAAACGCATGATAATATTAAGATTTATAAACCATTAAAAGATGGGGTGATTGCAGATTACCAAGTTGCAGAGTTAATGATAAGAGAGTTCATCCAAAAAGTTCCAGGTATAAATAAAAAATTGTTTACCCCATCCCTAACTATGGTTATTTGCATTCCATCCGGAATTACGGAAGTAGAAAAAAGAGCCGTAAAAGATTCAGCACAACATCTTAATGCGAAAGAAGTATATTTAATTGAAGAACCTATGGCAGCAGCTATTGGTTCTGGAATTTCGGTAACTAAAGCTGAAGGAAATATGATTATTGATATTGGTGGAGGAACTACAGAATGTGGAGTGATAGCTTTAGGTGGAATTGTTTGTCAAAAATCTATTAAAATAGCTGGAGATGTTTTTACTAATGATATAGCTTATTTTCTTCGTACTAAATATAATTTATACATAGGAGAAAGAACTGCAGAAAAAATAAAAATAGATATAGGTTCAGCTATAGAAGCTATTGAAAACCCTCCGGAAGATATTCATATACAAGGAAGAGATCTTCCTACAGGAAAACCTAAAGAAATGAATATTTCTTATAAAGAAACTATTCCTGCATTGGATAAATCTATTTTACGCATTGAAGATGCAGTTATGGAAACACTTTCTAGAACCCCTCCAGAACTTGCTGCAGATATTTACAAAACAGGTATATATATGGCAGGAGGCGGTTCTCTTTTAAGAGGTTTAGATAAAAGAATTTCTAAAAAAACGGGTCTTTCTGTTTCTTTAGTAGAAGATCCCTTGAGAGCTGTAGTGAAAGGGACGGGCGTCGCTTTAAAAAATATTGATAAATTTACATTTTTAATGAAATAGAATAGGGGGGTTTATATTATGCGTGAACTTTTGAATTTTTTTTTAAAATGGCGTTTTTTTATTTTTTTCATTTTTTTAGAATCCTCAGCTCTTTTTCTTTCTTTTTCAAAAAAGAATTTTCCAATCTATACAGAATCTTCTAGCTTTCTTCTTGGAAAAATTTATGAAACTATTTATCGATTACGTGGTTATTTTTTATTAGATATTGAGAATAAAAGACTTATAAACGAAAATATAAAATTGCGTCATGCGTCTATTTCTTCAAAAATAAAAAAAATAATTAAAGATTTTAAAGAAGAAAATGTAGAATATTTACAACAGTATATTTATACTCCTGTAAAAATTATCAATAATAGTATTCATGAACAGGAAAATTATATAACTATTAATAAAGGAAGTTTAGATGGAATAAAAATAGATATGGGGATAATTTTATCTGATGGAATTGCAGGAATTATTATAAAAACTTCTCCACATTTTAGTATTGCTATTTCTCTTTTAAATCCAAAAATTAAAGTAAATGCTAGGTTAAGAAAAAACAAATATTTTGGAACTGTTAGTTGGGATGGATTGGACCATGAACATGTTGTTTTATATGATATTCCTAGACATTCCATTTTTTCTAAGGGAGATATTGTGGAAACAGATGGAAAATCAGCTACTTTTCCTGAGGGAATCCCTATAGGAAAAGTTTCTTCTTATAGATTTGATGAAGAACATGCCAATTATGTTATAACAGTTAAACTTTTTTCCAATTTTTCAACCATAGAAAATGCTTATGTGGTAAAAAATTTATTTAAGAAAGAATGGAATAATATTCAACTTTATAAAGTTGAACATAAATAATGAATTCTATCAAAAGTTTCCTTGTACACGTTTTTTACATTTTTATTCTTTGCTTAATTCAAATATCTATATTAAATCCTATATTTTTTGGATGGTCCACTTATATATATATACTTTTTATATTTATTTATTCCTATCATGGAAATAGATTTCTATTTTTATTTTTATCTTTTATAATAGGATGGATTATAGATCATTGTATGAATACAGGAGGGAATCATGCTTTTTCTACGACTCTTTCTGCTTTTTTTAGATTAAGATTTTTACAATTTTTTGACGGAAAAAATTACATTAATAAAAGTGATTTTTCTATTTATGAATTGCCATTTATTAGAAAAATTCTTTACATATTCTCATTAGTTCTAATGCATCATTTTTCTTTATTTATATTAGAAATATTTAAAGTCGCTCATTTTAATAAAATTATCTTATTGAGAACTATATTTAGCAGTATTTTTACAACTATTTTATGTATTATATATTTTTTCTTTAGAAAGATTAAACATTGAAAAAATTATACATATTTTATATTCTCCTAAGTTCTATAGGTTTAATTTTTATAATCAGATTATTTTATATACAGATATATACTGAAAAGTATATTTTAAATGCATTTAATACTTCTATAAAACAAGAAATTATTATTCCTGAAAGAGGATCTATTTTTGATAGAAATAACAATTTATTAGTGTTCAATAAGTCTATTTATGAATTGATAGTGATTCCTATGCTTATAGATGAACATTTTAATATCATAGAATTTTGTAATCTTCTAGGAATAGAAAAAGATATTTTTTACAAGAATTTAGAAAAAGCAAAAGCTTATTCCAAGTATTTACCATCTGTTTTTCTTCCTTTTATTTCAAAAGAAAAATTTGCTACTATACAAGAAAAACTTTACAAGTATAAGGGGTTTGATTGGACAAAACGTTCTCTTAGAGATTACAAAGTAGAAAGTTCCGCAAATATTTTAGGATATATAGGAGAAGTGACCCAAAAAGATATCAAGAAGGAATCCAATTATTATCAAATGGGCGATTTTATAGGTTGGGCTGGAGTAGAAAAATCTTATGAAAAGATTTTAAGAGGAAAAAAAGGAGTTAAATATTGGATTAGAGATAGGAATGGATGCATTATAGGAAGTTATAACAACAAAAAAAATAATGTAAAAGCCATTAGTGGAAATGATATTTCTTTAACGATTGATTGGAAATTGCAAAATTATGCAGAAAAACTTATGTATCAAAAAAAAGGAGGAATAGTCGCTATTAATCCTAAAAATGGAGAAATTTTATCCTTAGTTTCTAGTCCTATTAATAATCCTAATTTGTTTGTAGGAATTCATCGTTCTGAAGAATTTAGAAAATTAATTAAAAATACAATAGATTACCCCTTATTAGATAGAACGACACAAGCTCGTTATCCTCCAGCTTCTCCGTTTAAATTATTGACGGAATTGGCTGGTCTTCAAATGGGGGTAGTAGATCAAAACACTACTTTTGTATGCTATAAGGGATTTAGATACGGGAAAAAAAGAATTCATTGTCATTCTGGAATTCATGGATTACCTATAGGAGTAGAAACGGCTGTAGCTGTATCTTGTAATAATTATTTCGCACAAGTTTATAAACGTGTGATTGAAAAATATCCAAAAAATTTAACAAAAGGGGTAAATGAATGGAATGAGATTATTAAAAGTTTTGGATTTGGAAATTATTTATATAATGATTTAGCTACGGGAGAAAAAGGAGTGATTCCATCTGGCGATTATTACAATAAAAAATATGGATCTTCCAAATGGAATGCTCTTACAATTATTTCAAATAGTATTGGTCAAGGAGAAATAAATGTTACTCCTATTCAATTAGCTAATATGGTTTGTGCTATAGCAAACAAAGGTTTTTTTTATACTCCACATATTGTAAAGTCTATTAATCATCAACCTATTTCCAATCCTAATTATACTATGGCTAAACATACTAAAGTAAAAAGTAAGTATTTTAATTTGATTATTAGTGGAATGGAAAAAGTTTTTATAATTGGAACCGGAAAAAGTTTTAGATCTTCGGATATTAGAATGGCTGGAAAAACTGGAACTGCACAAAATTTTCTTAAAGTTAATCAAAAGATGGTTTCTCTACCTGATCATTCTATTTTCATTTTATTTGCTCCTGTAGAAGACCCTAAAATAGCTATTTCAGTGATTATAGAAAATGGAGGATTTGGATCTCGTTGGGCAGGACCTATAGCTAGTCTTCTTGCAGAGAAATATATTAGAAATAAAGTACAAAGGAAAAGTCTTGAGAAAAGAATAATGACTTCAGGACTACAAAAGGTATACGATTTTATAGCAAAAATGAAAGGGATATATTCCACTACTAATAATACAAAAAATTCTATTGATAAAAAGAAATAAAACATTACTAAGAAATATAGATTGGTATATCGTTCTTCTTTATGTTTTCATGACCTTTTTTGGATGTATGAACCTTTATTCTGTTTCTTCTGAAAAAGCAGAAAAACAGTTAATATGGATTCTCTTAAGTCTTATTTTCATATTTATAGTTTTTTTATTTAAACCTATACATTATAAATATTTTTCTCCTTATTTTTTCTTATTTACGTTAATTCTTTTAATTGGAGTCTTCTTTTTAGGAAAAAATGTGAATGGATCAAAATCATGGTATGTTTTTGGCTCTATTAGTTTTCAACCTTCTGAATTATCCAAGATCTCGACATCTTTGATGATAGCTCATCTTATGAGTCAAGAAGATTTTCAAAAAAATAAAAAAATATTATTATATATATTTATAATATTAATATTACCTACTGTTTTAATTCTTCTTCAACCAGATCCAGGTTCATCTATAGTTTTTTCCTCTTTTATTCTTACTTTGTATAGAGAGGGATTGTCTATTTTTTTTATACTTTATGCATTGATTTTAATTTTTTTGTTCATTCTTTCACTAAATATATCACCTTGGATCCTAACCTCTTTATTATTTTTAATTTTATTATCAGTTTTTCTTATAAAAAAAAAGAGATCCATAAATGATTTATTTTTTTTCCTTTTGTTTATTATCAGTTTTTCTATTTTTGTTTTTATTTCTCCACTTTTTTATCAAAAATTTTTGAAAAAACATCACAAGGATAGAATTAATATCCTATTTCAAAATGAATTTGATAGAAAATACAGAGAAAACGTAGGATATAATCTACTTTATTCCAAAACAGCAATTGGTTCTGGAAAATTTTTTGGAAAAGGATATCAAAAAGGGACCATTACAAAAGGGAAATTTTTACCTGAACAACACACAGATTATATTTTTTGCACGGTAGGAGAAGAATGGGGGTTTATAGGAAGTGTTACCTTAATTATAGTTTATTTATTATTTATTAGTCGTATATACTTTTTATCTGAAAGACAAAAAGATCCTTTTGGAAGAATTTTTGGATATTCAGTAGGAAATATTCTTTTCATACACGTCTTTATCAATTTAGGGATGGTCATGGGTTTATTTCCAACAATAGGAATTGTTTTACCTTTTTTCAGTTACGGTGGATCTTCTCTTTGGTCTTTCACAGTTTTATTATTTATTTTTATTCGATTAGACGTTTCAAATCAAACGAGTTTATTATAAATAGTATTTAATCATGATTAATAAAATTTGTTTATCTTAGTAGCATGAATTATTAGGGGCTGATTTTGGAATAGACAGCAAGAGTCCTGATAAAGGGAAGCATATCGTGTTACGTAAGGCGTTACACGTAAATACCGCGTTACAAATATAAATGGCGAAAAACAATACGCTTTTGCTGCTTAATGAAATCATATCATTATAGCTTAATCTGTAAGAAACAGAAGCAAAATATCTCTCAGAAATCCTCCTTATAGTTTCTGATATAGAGATACTCAAAATATAAGGATAAGAAAGCGGATGATTCTCAAGTTTTCCAATTAAATTTTGAATCTAGGATTAGATGAGGAATCCAAAGAACGATTCTAATCTAAAAAAAATAGACTTTGGATAAATATGTAGAACCCCTTTTTCGTACTTGTTTGGACGCGGGTTCGAATCCCGCCAGCTCCACTTTTCATCTGATCAATTTTTGAATTGTATTGTGAGTTCTGTTTCTTTCACAAACAACAAAAAAATACAATTTTTTTTCTGTAGTATTCTTTCAGGATTTTTATTAGGATTAGGATGGCCTACATATGGGAATCCTTTGTGTTTATTCATCGCTTTTGTTCCTCTATTATATATAGAAGAATCCTTTAGTCGTTCTTCTTTCAAAAAAATTTTTTTATGGTCCTTTCTTACTTTTTTCATATGGAACGCTCTTTCTACATGGTGGTTATCTTATGCAAAAAAACCTAATGGAGATTTTGCTATAATAGAGGCCTATTTGATTCCTGTTATGCTTAATGCTTTTTTTATGTCTATTGTATTTGCAATTTATTCGTATGTAAAAAAAAATGTGGAAGATCCAAATATAGGATATCTCTTCTTAGTTTGCATATGGATATCGTTTGAAAAAATGCACTTAGAATGGGAGTTTTCTTGGCCTTGGTTGAATCTAGGAAATGGTTTTTCTAATTATCCAGAATGGATTCAATGGTATGAATATACTGGAATTTTAGGAGGAACTCTATGGATATGGAGTGTCAATATAGGACTCATTAAATCGATTACTGAATATCAAAAAAATGATAATAAACTCACTTTATA
This sequence comes from Blattabacterium sp. (Periplaneta americana) str. BPLAN, assembly GCF_000093165.1. NCBI lineage: Bacteria > Pseudomonadati > Bacteroidota > Flavobacteriia > Flavobacteriales > Blattabacteriaceae > Blattabacterium > Blattabacterium sp. (Periplaneta americana). Next base: position 27,209 of record NC_013418.2, read on the forward strand.
TAAAAATATTTTTATTAATGTAGGACAAATATTCTTCCTTATTTTTATTTCAAATTATTTATATTTAAAATGTGAGGAATGGAAGGGAAAAGATGAGACTGCAGATGTTTTTATTTTACAACCAAATATTGATCCATATCACCAAAAATATAAAATTTCAACGGAAAAATTGATCAGAAAATTGAAAAAATTGATAGATAAAAAAATTATTTCTGGGAAGAAAAATTTTATTATAGCCCCTGAAACGGTATTGCCTGGATATGGTCGTAAAATTTCTATGGATCATCTAGCTAAAGATAGCTTAATTTCTACATTTAGAAATCATCTAAAAAAAAAATATCCAAAAACTGTATTTATTACAGGTATAGAATTATATGCTTTATACTATGAAAATAGGAGCAAAACATCCACTCCAATCTTTATGGAAAAGGAAAAACGGATCCAATGGTTGGATATTTTCAATTCTGTAATACAAATAGGGACATCTGATGACAATATTGAGATTCATCACAAATCTAAACTGGTTCCAGCTGTAGAAACTTTTCCTTACAAAAAAATTCTTTTTCCCATATTAGGAAATATCTTGCTTAATTTTGGGGGAACTGTCATGGAACATGGAAAACAGAAGGAGCCTATTGTGTTTATACATCCTGATTTAGGAATCAAGGTAGCTCCTATTATTTGCTATGAATCTATATTTGGAGAATATGTTTCTGAATTTTTCAAAAAAAATGCAGAATTTATGATCATCATTACTAATGATGGTTGGTGGGGTTTTTCACAAGGTTATAAGCAACACCTGTATTATGCACGTCTTAGAGCCATTGAAAATAGAAAATATATTGCTAGGTCTGCCAATACAGGAGTCTCTTGTATTATTGATGAAAAAGGACAAATCCTTTCTTCCATTCCTTATGGAATGGATGGGGTTTTATCCTCAAAAATTCGTCTGAATAGAAAAAAAACTTTTTATATAAAATATGGAGATTATTTTGCTAAAATAAGTATTATAACTTCTATAATAATTTTTATATATACAATAATATATCGTATGTATATAAGAAAATTGATTTTGAAATCTGGATAAAGACTGCATAAACTTCTTATCAGAATATTCTAATGAAAATTTTCCAATTTTTTTATCATATTTTTTACATGATTAGCGGATTTTTTTAAAAGATTTTTTTCTTCTTGGTTCAGTTTTAATTCTATAATTTTTTCTATTCCTGATTTCCCCAACATAACTGGAACTCCTAAATAAACATCTTTCAAATCATACTCTCCTTTTAAAAAAACAGAACATGATAAAATTCGTTTAGAATCCTTTATAATAGCCTCTACCATTTGCGCTACGGAAGCACTAGGTGCCATCCATGCTGAAGTTCCCAACAGATTTATAATTTGTTCTCCACCTTTTTTAGTTTTTTCAATAATTATTTGATTTTTTTCTTTTGATATAAACTCCATAATAGGAATTCCTGATATAGATGTATATCTGTATAAAGGAACCATCGTGTCTCCATGTCCACCTAATAATAAAGTTTGTATATCATGAGGAGAACAATTTAATTCTTCAGACAAAAAATAGCGATATCTAGCTGAATCTAAAATTCCAGCCATTCCAATCACACGAGAAGAATCCACTTTAGCTGTAAGATAGGTTACATAGGACATGACATCCAATGGATTAGAAACAATGATAAATTTTGCTTTCGGAGAGAAATGAATAGATTCTTTAGTTACAGAATGAATAATTTTTGCATTGGTATTTACTAAATCATCACGACTCATTCCAGGTTTTCTAGGGATTCCACAAGTAATAATAATTACTTCAGAATTTTTAGACTTTGAATAATCATTGGTTTTACCAATGATATGAGTGTTTGAACCAATAATAGGAAACATTTGAGATATATCTAAGCTCTTTCCTTCGGCAAATTTATCTCTTATATCTAATAAAACGATTTCATTCACGATATCTTTTTCAGCTAAAAGACTAGCACATGAAGCTCCAACATTTCCCGCTCCAATAATAGTAACTTTCATTTTTTAAACGATTAAATATTTATCTAACTTTGTAATGCTATAAATATAAACACAATTTCTATTTTTTATGAATGAGGATTTCATTAGGAGAAAATTTTATTTCAGACATATAGGTCCGTCTTTGGAAGAAATTCACAAAATGTTGAAAATATTAAAATGTAGCTCAATCAAAGAGTTAATCAATAAAACAATTCCAAAAGAAATACGTTTAAAAAAAAATTTAATTCTTCCGAATTCTATTTCGGAATATAAATATTTGAATCATATTTTTAGAATTAGCAAAAGAAATAAAGTTTTTCGTTCTTATATAGGATTTGGATATAAAAATACTATTACGCCAGCCGTAATTCAAAGAAATATTTTAGAAAATCCAAATTGGTATACTCCTTATACTCCCTATCAATCGGAAATATCTCAAGGGCGTTTAGAAGCCTTAATCAATTTTCAAACTATGATTTCAGATCTTACTTCCATGAAAATTAGTAACGCTTCTATGTTAGATGAAGGAACAGCAACAGCTGATGCGATGTTTATGATTTATAAAGAAAGTCTAAGAAGAAAACGGATAAAAAATGATCCTTATTTTTTCGTTTCAGATGAAATTTTCCCACAAACATTCTCCATCCTAAAGACTAGATGCTTTGGTTTAGGAATCAAATTGATTCAAGATTCTCATGGTAAATTAAAAAAATATCAAAAAAAAGATATATTCGGATTACTCCTTCCATATCCTTCCTCTTTAGGAGAAATTTATGACTATACTGAAACAGTAAAATATGCAAAGGAAAAAGATGTATCGGTGATAGTCTCTGCAGATCTTTTATCTCTAACCTTATTAACGCCTCCTGGAGAATGGAATGCGGATGTAGTAGTAGGATCAACTCAATCTTTTGGTATTCCTATGGGATATGGGGGACCTCATGCTGCTTTTTTTTCGACTCGTGAAAAGTACAAACGTTTTCTTCCAGGAAGAATTATTGGAGAATCTGTGGATAGAAAAAATAAAAAAGCATTTCGTATGGCTTTGCAAACAAGAGAACAACATATAAAAAGAGAAAGAGCCACTTCCAATATTTGTACATCACAAGTATTGCCTGCTATCATGGCTTCTATGTATGCTTTATATCATGGTCCAAAAGGGTTAAAAATAATAGCAGAAAATATTCATAAATGGACAAAAAAGTTAGAAAATGGATTGATCCACACGGTTAATGGAATAGAGCAAATTAACTCCTTTTATTTTGATACTCTCAGAATAAAAATAAAAAAACCAGAAATTTTTTCTTTAGAAAAACTCAAAAAAGTAGCTGAACGCAGAAGAACTAATTTCCGATATGTAGATTTTCATCATATAACAATCACTTTAGACGAAACATCCTGTGAAGAGGATATCCATCATATTCTTTCTATATTTCATGAAGTTAATAATCACAAAATGGAAAGAAATACCTATAAATTATTTTTCAAAAAAAATCAAGAAGAAAAATATAAAATTCCTAATTCTTTAAGAAGAAGATCTAATTTTTTAACCCATTCAATTTTTCATAAGTTTCATTCAGAAAATGAACTTATGCGTTATATAAAAAGATTAGAAAGAAAAGATCTTTCTTTGACTCATTCTATGATTCCATTAGGATCATGTACCATGAAATTAAATGCATCTGCAGAATTATTTTCTCTTAGCCAGTACGAGTGGAGAAATATTCATCCTTTTGTTCCTAAGGATCAAACAAAAGGATACCAGTTTATTATAAAAAATTTAGAAAAATACCTAAAAGAAATAACTGGATTTTCTGGAATATCTTTACAACCTAATTCAGGGGCTCAAGGAGAATATGCTGGACTTATGGTTATCAAAGCTTATCATCATTCTTTACAAGAATATAAAAGAAATGTAGCCCTAATTCCTTCTTCATCACATGGAACCAATCCTGCATCCGCGATGATGGCTGGAATGAAAGTTATCTTAATTTCTACTAAAAAAGATGGATCCATCGATAAAAAGGATTTGTTCAAAAAAGTAAAAGAAAACAAAGATTTTTTATCCGTATTAATGATTACATATCCATCAACTCATGGAGTTTACGAATCTCATGTTAAAGAAATTATAGAAATAATTCACGAAAATGGAGGACAAGTTTATATGGATGGAGCCAACATGAATGCACAAATCGGATTAATGAAACCAGCAAAAATAGGTGTAGATGTATGTCATCTAAATCTGCATAAAACTTTTGCCATTCCTCATGGAGGAGGTGGTCCAGGAATGGGACCTATTTGTGTCGCTTCACATTTGCAACCTTTTCTTCCGGATCATCCCTTTCTTCAAAATGAAAAAAATAAAAAAACATTGACCGTTTCTTCTTCTCCATATGGATCTCCTCTAATTTTAACAATTTCTTATGCTTATATTCGTCTTTTAGGTCCAGATGGACTTAGAAAATGCACGGAAATATCTATATTGAATGCTAATTACATAAAAGAAAAATTAAAAAATGATTATAAAATATTATACGTTGGAAAAAATGATACAGTAGCACACGAACTGATTATAGATTGTAGAATTTTCAAATCAATTGGGATAGAAGTTATAGATATAGCCAAAAGAATGATGGATTATGGCTTTCATGCTCCTACTATATCTTTTCCTGTAGAAGGATGTATGATGATAGAACCTACGGAAAGTGAATCTAAAGAAGAATTAGATCGTTTTATTGAAACACTTATAAACATACGTAAAGAAATTAAGGAAATTGAAGGAGGTCAATTTTCTGAAAAAGAAAATGTCTTAAAAAATGCTCCACATAGTTTAGATTTATTAACAGACAACAAATGGATTTATCCTTATACTAGAGAAAAAGCCGCTTATCCATTGAATTGGGTAAAGGAAAGAAAGTTTTGGCCCTCTATTAGTAGAATCGATGATGGATACGGAGATAGAAATCTAATTTGTACATGTACTTAGTCTAGAATGTTTTTAATTTAGAATATGGAGTGACATTCATGGAATCGAATATGTTTTTTTCGTATTTAAGTAGTCCAGTAATGGCTATCATAGCTCCATTATCTGTAGCATATTCCTTTTTTGGAAGAAAAATTTCCCGTTTTTTGTCTTTTTTTGCAAAAAGAATAAAATGTCGTCTAATTTCATTATTAGCAGAAACTCCTCCTGCTAAAGCTACTCTAAAAATTCCTGTTTTTAAGGTTGCTTTAAACACTTTTTCCAAAAGGATTTCTGCTATAATATTTTGTACGGAAGCACACAAATCGGACAAATTTTTTTTTACAAAAAAGGAATCTTTTTGTAATTTATTGTTTATAAACTGGAATACCTGGCTTTTCAAACCACTAAAACTAAAATTTAATCCTTTTACTGATGGTTTAGAAAACCTAAATTTTTTAGAAAATCCATTTATAGAAAAATGATCTAATAAAGGACCTCCAGGATAAGAAAATCCTAAAATTCTAGCTATTTTATCAAAAGCGTCTCCTACGGAATCATCTAAGGTAGATCCTAATATTTCCATTTGAAAAAAATCATTAACTTTTACTATTAAAGTGTGTCCTCCACTGATCATCAAACATAAAAAAGGAAATTCCGGATAAGTATTATTCATATTGGCTTTTTGTATAAAATGCGAAAGTATATGTGCTTGTACGTGATTTACAGTTAATAAAGGAATTTTCAATCCCATTGATAGAGATTTTGCAAAAGAAGCACCTACTAATAAAGGACCTATTAGTCCTGGACCTAGCGTAAAAGATACAGCATCAATTTGATTTTTATTTATCCTTGCATAGGAGATAGCTTTATTTACGGCTATAATGAGAGACCTCTCATGCAATCTTGAAGCTATTTCTGGGACTACTCCTCCATATTGTTTATGAATTTTTTGACGAATTATAACATTGGATAATACACATCTATTCTTTATAAGAGAAACGGCCGTATCATCACACGAGGACTCTATTCCAATGACAATAAGTTTTTTTTTCATAAAAAAAATAACAATATCTTTAGAAATGAATCATGGATTTTTAAGAAAATTCTTTTTTAGAAAAAAAAATATCTATATCCTTTGTATAGCTATTTTCTTATTGGGAGTAATTAGCACGACTTTTCATTATCGAAAAGAGATACAAGAAAAAATAACGGCATTTTTTGTGAAAAAAATGAATACCAATCTTTGTCAAAGAATTCGTGTCAAAAAATGTGGCTATGAATCTTTTTAAAAAAGAATTTCATCTTTACGATGTTAGAATCATGGATCATCATAATTTTTATTTGATTCATTTATCCAAATGTAAAATCTCTGTAAAAAATTTCTTTCAATACTTTTTTATAAGTTCTAAATGTCTAAATATAGGAAATTTAATACTTGAAAATCCTAAAATTTTTGTCAAAAAGTATTTAAATGAAAAAGAAAACAGTTTCTTTACTCTTTTCAAAGAATTTATCCTAAAAAGAGATTTAAATAAAAAAAACTCTATCCAAACCATTAATTGTTCTAATTTTAAAATAAAAAATGCTCATTTAGTATATGAAGATTTAAACTCTAAAGAAAGTTACAAAAATAATTTTTCTACTTCCATAAAAAACATAAAAATAGATGGAGATAAAAAAATAAAAGCCACTATTTTTTCTCTAAAATTAAATGGATATATAAAAAGAAAAAATTATCGCATAGAAAATTTTTTTTGTCATTTTACTTATTTTCCTTCGAAGTTAAAAATCCACAATCTTTTTCTAAAAACATCTAATAGCCATTTGAAGGGAAAAGTAATATTTTTTTATGATGCTACTAAAAATGTGGATAAAAAGAATATGAGCATAAAAGGAGAAATCTTTGAAGGATCCAAATTAGGTTCTGATTTAATCAGTATATTTTTTTCAAACTTTTCTAAAAAAAAGAGTTTTCCACTCATGTTTTCCGTTCAAGGATTTATAAATGGAAAATTGAATGAAAAAATTTCTTTTTCAAAAATTTGTATAAAAAACATTCCTTTCAATAAAATATTTGCAGAAGAAATTAATATTTATTATAATCTAAAAAAAGAATGGAGAGAGATTCAATTTTTAAAAACTGTTTTTCAAACTTCAGTTCATGAAATAAAAAAAATATTTCCATCTTCTTATCATTCGAAATTAAATCTTTTGAATTCTTTTAACCATATTTTTTCCTACAGAGGAGATTTTATTTTCAAAAAAAAATGGATGAAAATAAATGGGAACATCCATTACAAAACTTTTAAAACTCACATCTATGCTTGTATTAGTCGTACTAATAATCTAGATATTCAATATCTAGGAAGAATTTCAACAAAAAGAAAAGAAAGTATTGATTCTTTAATCCCATTAAGAATCCCCTTGATTAGTCTTCCATCAGGTTTATGGATTTTCAATTTCAAAGGAATCTATAAGAATTCTTCTTTGAAAAAAAATGTTCAAAATAGTTTGAATCACTTTTTTATTACCCTTTCTTTTCCTTATTCAGGAATAGAAATAAATTGTAATGGAAAAATACACAATAATTTTCAAAAATTATTTCTAAGTATTAATACAAAAAATGAAAATAAATTTTTCAAAAAAATGAAAATCCTATTAATTAAAAATAAATCCAAAAAAAGTTTTTTCATAGATATATCCGATATAATTACCGGTTATATTCATGGAAATTTTATATGGAAAGATTTCTTGAAATCTATAAAAAAGGAGATTTCTTTTTTAAGAAAGAATCTTCATTTAAAAAATAATCCTATAATAAAAGAACAATATGCTTTTTTTCATTTTTCAATTAAAAAAGGCTTTTGGAAATTGATGAATTTTCAAAAAAAAATAAAAATATTATCAGACATTCAATTATCAGGACTATACAAAAATGATGTAGTAAAAATGAGTTTTTTCACAAAAAAAATCCAATTCAAGGAAATATTAATTGATCGTTTTCATCTTAAAATAAATTCCTTTATAAAGAATAAAATCCAATTATACATAAACAAAATATCCTTTAATAATTTTTTATCTAAAAAAATAGATCTTTCCATTTTTGACAAAAAAAACTTTTTAATAATCAATTTCAATTTTTTTTTCAAATTCAAAAAAAAAGAATTTCAAAAACAAACACTAAATTTTCTTTTTAAAAAAATTAATTTTAATAGGAATTCTTTGATTTTTTTTATACTTCCTTCCAAATTGAATATCAATGGATATGACTGGTTTATTATCAATCAAATGAATAGAAATATAGGTAAAATAAAAATAGACTTAGAAAATAAAAAATATATCATTGATAATATAATATTATCATCAGATAATGATAATGAAAAAATTTTCATAAAATCTTTTTTTCATAAAAAAAATGATATAAAATTTCAAATATTTTTGAAAAATATTCAATTAAAAAAGATACTTCCAAAAAAATACTTAATGATAAATGGTTGTGCAAATGGCGTTTTTGTTTTTAAAGTGCGTCTAAACAAAATTGAACCCAATAATATAAATATCAATATTAAAAATATTTCAATTGAAAAAAAGGTTCTTGGGAATTTTTATATTCGTTCTAAAAATAATTCTGAAATTCATGGGATATTGAAGAATAAAGACTCTTCTGAAATTTTTTCATTATATGGAAATATTAATAACGAATTACAAAAAAAATATAAACTCAATTGGAACGTAAGTATTAAAAATTTCAACATAAGTGATTTTCCTTTTTTCTGGAAAGAAATGGATAGTGAAGCTAGAGGTTTTATTTCCGGAAAAATACAAATTTTTGGAAAATTAGATGATCCGCATTATTTTGGAAAGTTAGAACTTAAAAAATTTGGAATAAAAATAAATTCTATAAATACAGATTATGAAATGACCAGTCCAGCTTATATAAATCTTGTTTATAAATCCTGCATTTTAAACACATTTTCTTTTAGAGACATAAAATACAATACAAAAGGATGCATAAATGGAGTTTTTTTACATAAAAATTTTTTGAAATGGAATGGATATTTATCTATAGATACCCAAAAATTACTTGTTTTAAATACAAAGAAGAAACCCCGTACATCTTTTTTTGGAAAGATTTTTTCTAAAGGAAAAATTCAAATAATAAAAAAAAATGATGATGTAAACATTTGCATGGAAAAAGGAAATATTTTAAGTTCTTCTCATTTATATATTAATCCAAATGGGTCTTCAAAATATCAAAAAAAAGATTTTGTTGAATTGATGGATCCTAATATTCATTCAAATAAGGAAATAAAAAAAATTGAAAATAAAGAGGACTCCCTATCTTTAAACATAAAAACAGATATAGATGAAAAAACAAAAGTATCCATATTATTAGACGATAATTTAGAAAATTTTCTGGAATTAAGAGGAAAAGGTTTTCTTCTTTTAGAAAAAAAGCCAAAAAAAGAAGTCCAAATAAGTGGAAAATATTTCGTGACGGATGGACTCTATCATTTTTCCAATCAAGAAAAAATTCCAATTATGAAATTGGAAAAAAGATTTAGAATAAAGCCAGGAGGTTTAATTACTTGGACTAATAATTTTAGTTATTCCAATATTAATTTAATAGCCTATTATACTAAATATGTATCTAACATAATGGAATATATGGACTTGTCCAAGTATTATTCAAACCATGAAAATCTAATATTGACAGAATTAAGAATGAATCTTCATGGAAAAATACAGAAACCTAATATAAGTCTGGATATTCTTTTTCCGAAAAGCCATGAAGAAATCAAAAAAAAATTATCAAATAAATTAAATTCTAATGAAGAAAAAACTATTCAATTTTTATCTATTTTAACCATAGGAAGATTTTTTTTAAAAAATTCTATAAAAAAAGACTTTTTACATTCTTATGTTTACAATATAATTTTAAAACAGTTAGGAAACATTTTATCAGAAATTAATCAATCATTCAACATTAATTTCGAATTTTTCAAGGATAAGAAAAATAGATCTAATAGTTTCCTTTCTTCAATATATTATGAAATTAATGATCATTTTTTTATAAAAAGTAATTTGGGTTTTATTTTAAAAAAAATGAAACAAGAAAAAATAAGTTACCTAGGTATAGGAGATATTCAATTGGATTTAGATATCCACCGTACTAAAAATAGCAATTTAAAACTTATTCTTTTCTCTCGTCCAGAGAACTTTATTCTTTCCAAAAAAAGTGCTATTTCTCAAATTTATGGAAGCGAAATTATTTATACCATCTCTTCGGAAGATTTATTGAAAATTATCAGAAAAATATTTTCTAGATAGGAAAATCTTTTCTATAAAAGAACAAAAAAATATCTTGAAAAAGAAGGAAATACATCTTAAAAAGAAAGTTTTGTATCTTGGTATTTTTAATACCTTTATCCAAAAAGAAAAAATATATAACAATGATTCTAAGATATAATACAGACGAAATAGACAATACCATTGTCAGAAAACTGAATATAAATGCTAGGACCCCGTATACTGAAATCAGTAAACAAATAAGCGAAGAAATTAAACCCTTATCCGTTGGAACTGTTCATGTAAGAGTTAAAAAATTGGAAGAAGCTGGAATCATAAAAGGAAGCACTTTGATAATAGGCTATGAATCATTAGGGTTTCATCTAATTGCTTTTGTGGGAATATTATCCGATTCTCGCGAATCAAAATTAGTCAAAGAAGAACTAAAAAAAATTCCTAATATTGTACAATTATATATCACTTCCGGTAAATATAATCTTTTTTGTAGAATTATAGCTAGGGATCCTTCAGATGCTAGAGATGTTATTTCTAAAATTGGAGAAATAAAAGGAGTACTTAGAACAGAATCTACTATTTGTTTAGAAGAAAGCATTAATGATGAAAATAGATTACTTTCTAACATCTTACAAAAACAGAAACCCTCTTATAAGAAAAAAAAAACATAATCGTATTCTACGAATAATTAATTTGAAAATATAGAAAACTTTCTTTGTCATGTTTTAGTATTATTATGATATTTTTTCATCCTTCCAAAAAATTGCATAGCTTCAATTTTTTATTAAGGAAATGGCTAAATTCTTAAGATTTTATACACATAAAAATATCGCGGATAAGATTTTTGTTACTCTTATTGCAATCTTATCATTAACATTTTTTTTTCCAAAAAAAGAGATTTTTAAATATGAATTTTCTAAAGGAAAAATTTGGAATCACGAAGACTTATTTTCTCCATTTCATTTTATCGTTCCAAAAAATATACGAGATATTTCTTTGGAAATAAGAAAATTAGAAGAAAATAAAAATCATTATTTTGATAAAAAACCACATGTAATTAGAAACATAAAAAAAAAATTAAAGAAAATTTCCTTCATAAGAAAAAATAAATTCTTATATAAAAAATCTCGTGAGATTATAAATACCGTATACCGATATGGATATTTAGATTCCAAACTTTTTTCTAAGAATAATCTTTTTATTTTTTACAAAAAAAACAAATATGGGATTCCCGTATCGTCTAATAATATTTACACTTCTCAAAAAGTAAATAATCTTCTTGACAAGAAAATAAAAAATAACTATCGTTTAAAAAGAACATTAAAAAAAATGATAGTTCCAAATCTTTATTATAAAAAAGACTATACGGAAAAGGTTTTTCATGAAAAAATTAAATCCATTATTAGAATAAAACGAACTATTGCAAAAGGAGAAAAAATTATTAGAAAAAATGAGGTCATCGATGGAGAAAAGTTTCAAATTTTATCCTTGTTTAGAAAGGAATATGAGATTAAAGTATGGAATAAAAAAAAGGACTATGGTTTAATTTTAGGATATTTTTTAATAATCAGTACGATATTTTCGATACTGCTTTTATATCTTTTTTATTTTCAAAATAAAATATTTCAAAATAACAGAGAAATAAATTTTTTGATAATTAATATATTATTAATATCGTCAATAACAATTATAACCTTAAAATATCATTCTAAAATATTATATCTAATTCCTTTTTGTATTCTTCCCATAAGCATTCGTGCCTTTTTTAATCTAAATTTGAGTCTTATTATCCATTTGACAACAATTTTACTATTATCCTTAATTACGCCAAATAGTTTCGAATTTATTTTTCTTCAAGTTATTACAGGTTTTTTAGTCCTGTTAACAAAAAAAAATATTTATAAAATGGCTAACCTATTTATTGCGGTAGGAAAAATAACTATTACTTATATAATAACTTTTTGTTCTTTAACTTTGATACGGAAAGGATCTTTAGAAAGTATTTCCTTGTATCCTTTTTCCTTATTTTTTCTTAGTGGAGTGTTGACTTTATTTGTTCATCCATTGATATTTCTTTTCGAAAAATTATTCAATCTGACTTCAGATATTTCCTTATTAGAACTTTCCGATACTAATACCCCTATTTTAAGATTGCTTTCTCAAAAAGCTCCAGGAACTCTTCAACATGTTTTAACAGTAGCGAATATAGCAGAAGAAGCAGCGGTTTCTATTGGAGCTAATTCTTTATTAACAAGAATAGGAGCCATTTATCATGATATAGGAAAAATAAAAAATTCTATTTTTTTTACCGAAAATCAACATAACCTCCTACTAAATCCTCATGAAAAACTAAGTCCAAAAGAAAGCGCAAAAATTATTTTGGAACATGTTACAATTGGAATAGAATTAGCAAAAAAATATCATTTACCTGATACCATTACGGATTTTATACGCACACATCACGGAAATAGTATTATTCATTATTTTTATGAAAAGCAAAAAGAAAAATGTCCAAATATGATGGTAGATGAAAAAAAATTTCAATATTCTGGACCTAAACCATTTTCTAAAGAAACAGCTATTGTGATGATATGTGATTCTATAGAAGCTGCCTCTAAAAGCATAAAAAATCCATCTAGCAAAGATCTAGAAAATTTAGTAGAAAATATTATTAATAAACAGAAAAAAGAAAATCAATTTTCTAATGCAGACATAACTTTGAAAGAAATAGAAAAAATAAAACAAGTTCTTAAAAAGAAATTGATAAATATTTATCATACTAGAATAGAATATCCTAATTAAATAATCAATAAATCTATCTGGATAGATTTGTTTATTAAATGGATCTATTTTAGATTTGTAGAAAGACTTCTTGGAGAGTTGCCGGAGTGGTTAACGGAACAGTTTGCTAAACTGTCGGTATGATAAATACTGCGTGGGTTCGAATCCCACATTCTCCGCAAAAAAAACGGGGTATAGCGTAGTTTGGTTATCGCGCCTGGTTTGGGACCAGGAGATCGTAGGTTCAAATCCTGCTACCCCGACTTATGGTTGTCTTGTCTGTAGATCACGTAGCTCAAATGGATAGAGCAACTGCCTTCTAAGCAGTCGGTCACAGGTTCGAATCCTGTCGTGATCACTTTTTCGGTTTTTCAAATGTTTTTTTAGATACTTTTTCTTTTAACACTTCATCTATCATCCCGTATTCTTTAGCCTCTTCAGAAGTCATCCAGTAATCTCTATCAGAATCTTTTTCTATTTTTTCTATAGGTGATCCCGAATGAATGGCAATAATTTCATAAAGTTCTCTTTTTAATTTTAAAATTTCACGAACTGTAATTTCAATATCTGAAGCTTGTCCATGTGTTCCACCCATAGGCTGATGAATCATCACTCTAGAATGTTTTAATCCAGATCTTTTATTTTTTACTCCAGCACAAAGCAAAACAGCGGCCATGGAAGCCGCCATTCCTGTACATATAGTTGCTACATCTGGTTCCACAATTTGCATTGTATCATATATTCCCAATCCAGCATGAACATCTCCTCCTGGAGAATTAATATAAATTTGTATATCCTTCAAAGAATCTACAGATTGTAAAAACAACAATTGTGCTTGTACAATATTGGCTACTTGATCCTCTATAGGAGTTCCTAAGAAAATAACACGATCCATCATTAAACGAGAAAAAACATCCATTTGAGCTACATTTAATTTACGTTCTTCAACAATATAAGGAGTCATCAATTTAATATATTGATCAATAGTTAAACTGTTGATTCTTTGATGTTTTATTGCGTATTTTTTAAATTCTTCTGAATGTTTTTTATGATAGTCCATATCTTTTATATAGTATTCCATCAAATTTACTCATAATTACTTACTATATATTCATCTCCTGGATAAAAAAATTCATAAATAAAAAAAATAAAAAATTGGACAAAAAAAAGCAGAAATTAGAAACCGAATTTTGATAAAAAAAATTGAATTTGTACAAGAAATTAGTTATTCAAACTATAATCTATTTTATAGGATCCATTCTTCCCAAGATTATTAATTATGCTTTTTTAAAATTTTTTACGAAATCTTTAAGAAGAGAAGAATTTTCTCTATATACGGATATGTATGCTCTATCCTTCCTAGTCATAGGATTTCTTTCTTTTGGATTAGAAAATACCTATTTCAGATTTCTATCTAAAAAAGACCACAACAAGGAAGTCGTTTTTTCAACAGGCTTTTTTGTCCAATTTTTGATAACTTCTTTTTTTTTAATCCTTTCAGTTAATTCGATAAAATATTTAGTTTCTATTGCTGGATATAAAAATCATCCAGAATATTTTTTCATGTTTTTTTTAATTATATTTTTTGACACTATTTGTATTCTTCCTATGGCTTGGCTTCGTGCTAATGAAATGGCTTTAAAATACACTACAATAAATGTTATAAATATATTATTACAATCCTCTATGATAATATATATGTTTTCTTTTTATACCCAAAAAAATCATTTTTTTTCTTCCATTTTTGAGTTAGTTAATTCTTTTACAGATAAAACAGGATACATTTTTTTTGCAAATATGATTTCATCTTTAAGTAATTTTCTTTTAATTACGCCTATCCTTTTTAAAAAAGTCACCATAAAAAAGTTTAATAAAATTCTTGCAAAAGAGATGTTATATTATGGAATTCCAATTATGCTTGGAACTATAGCTTTTTCTATTAATGAAAACCTTGATAAAATTCTGATTAAAAGATGGCTTTCTGATGAAATAAATGGGGCCTATTCTGCTTGTTACAAAATAGCGTCTTTTATGAGTTTATATATTCGTGCATTTCGATTAGGGATAGAACCTTTTTTTTTTAAAAAATCTGAAGATGCTGATGCAAAATATTTTTACGAAAAAATCACCTATTTTTTTATCATCTTTGGTTTAATATTTTACGTATTAATATGTGGAAATCTTTCTATTCTTATAGAATTCTTAATTGATAAAAAATATCATCTCGCCATCTCTATTATTCCAATAGTCATGATGGGAAACCTATTTCTAGGAATATATACAAATTTATCCATTTTCTACAAAATTATAGATAAACCTATTATTGGAACTTATATCTCTTTAGTAGGAGTGTTGATCACCATTTTATTTAATATAGTGTTCATCCTAATTCCTCATAGCAGTTTTATGATTCCTGCTTGGGGAACACTTGCTTCTTATGGAAGTATGGTTTTAGTTCTATATTTTTGGGGAAAAAAAAATTTTCTTAAATTTTGCATAAAAACTTGGAATATTGTCCTTCACTTATTATTTGCCCTTTTTTTAGTGGTATATATGGTTAATCATGAAAATAGGATAGAGATTAGCATTTTTTTACAATTTTTGTATGTAATTATTATCTTCTTATTCGAAAAAAATAATTTAAAAAATAAATAGAAAAATAAATTTTGCATAAAAAAAATAATCAATACTCATACGTATTAGAAACGAATATTGAGAAATCCATATACATAAATTTCTTGGGAAGAAAATTAATCCCAACGGGCCTTTATGTTGATTTTTATAAACTTAAAAGAAAAAATTTTTTTATTAAAAGAAAATTAATAAGGACTGTAACTATTTTTTTTATTCATTTTTCGGAAAAAAAAAAAATCTCCGTAAAAGACGAATCTATCTATAAAGAAATACAAATAGTTATAATAAATCTTTCTTTAAAACCAATTCTCATTAAACCTTATCAAAAAATAGCTATAATGGAAATTTATCAAGAAAATGAAATAAAATGGAAAAAATGCTCCATTCTCAATCAAAGTATAAGAGGAGAAAATAGTTTTGGAAGTACCGGAATCTAAAATAGATCTTGATCTAACTTATTTCATTTGATTATGAAAATCATAATTCCTATGGCCGGAGAAGGAACCCGTCTCCGTCCACATACTTTAAATACTCCTAAACCGTTGATTCCTATTGTAGGAAAACCAATCTTGAAAAGACTAATAGAAAGTTTTTCTAGATTTATTGAAATTTTTTCGATAAAAGAAATAGTTTTCATTATAGGAGATCTAGGAAAAAAAATAGAAAAACAATTAATAAGAATTTCTAATGATATAGGACTCCCTGGTGTTATATATTATCAGGAAAAACCACTAGGAACTGCAGATGCCTTACTTAAAGCAAAAAAGTCTTTAAATGGACCTATAATTATTGCTTTTTCTGATACTTTATTTCACCATGAAAAATTTCGAATAGATGCGAAAATAGATAATATCATCTGGACAAAAAGAGTTAAAAATCCTCACTTATTTGGGATTGTAAAATGTGACCCCTCAGGTTTAATTACTCATTTTATGGAAAAACCAAAAAATAATGTATCTAATTTAGCTATTATCGGCATATATTATTTTAAAAACAGTTCTCTTTTAGAACAAGAATTACAATATCTATTAGATCATAATATTAAAAATGAAAAAGAATATCAATTAACTTCAGCCCTAGAAAATATGAGAAAGAAAGGGATTCCATTTTCTAGTAAAGAAGTTCAGGAATGGATGGATTTTGGAAATCAAAAAAAAATTATTTCTTCCAATTCTAAAATATTATCTTTTGAATCCAAAAAAGAAGAATTAATTCACAAAAAAGCAATTATAAAAAACAGTGTAATAATCAAACCTTGTTTTATAGGAGAGAATACTACTATTGAAAATAGTATCATTGGTCCTTATGTATCAATAGGAAAATTTACGAAGATAAAAAATAGTAATATTGAAAAATCAATTATTCAAGATCATACAAAAATTATATATGCGAATATTTCTAATTCTATGATTGGAAATCACACTTCTTATATAGGAAAAACAAAAAAAGTTAATTTAGGAGATTATTCTATTTTAAACTTTTAGTTCAAAAATTTTAGGTGAAGTTTCTGTATAAATCGGATTAAAAATAATTTTTTTATATTTGGAATAAAATTTCCATGTCCATGGGTTTTTTTATTATTTTTTCTATACTACTTGGAACATTTGGAACCACAGAAATTGTGGTCATTGTTATTCTTGCACTTTTACTTTTCGGTGGTAAAAAAATACCAGAATTAATGAAAGGATTAGGTACAGGATTGAAAGAGTTCAGAAAGGCTTCTGAAAACGAAAATTTAGAAGAATAGAACATTCTTTCATTTTCTGTTTGTTTATTTATTAGCACTTTTTACCAACTAATAATGACAACAATAAGAAATATTATGTTTTTTCTACTCATCTTAAAAAGTCTGATTATACAATCAGTCTCAAAACCATTAGTGGAACAAAAAAGTGTAATGAATTATAAAAATGCTCCTATTAAGAAATTCGATTTAAATCACATTTATATAGACAATCTATGGAAAAAAATTTTTGGTGGAAAAAAAAAATCTTTATCTGGAAAAAAAATTTCACCTAAAAAAAATATCATTATTACCAACATAGAAGCAGAGGAACTAAGATCAAGAATTAACAATCTTAATCAGAAATCTCAAATAAAAATACTCAAATATAACACCATTATACATGCTTCTGTAGAGAGTTATCTTCGAATGGGAAAATATATAGGAAAAATTCTTTCATTATCTGACTATTATTTCCCTATGTTCGAAGAAAAACTTGAAATCTATCATCTTCCTAAAGAGTTAAAATATATTGCCATTATAGAATCCAATCTAAACTCCACTATTACATCTAAAGCTGGAGCTCAAGGGATTTGGCAATTTATGTCCGAAACAGGAAAAATCTATCATTTAGATATCAATCACATTTATGATGAAAGAAATGATCCTGTTAAATCTACAGAAGCAGCTTGTAGATATTTTAAACACTTGTATAATAAAATGGGAAACTGGGAATTAGTTTTAGCTGCCTATAATGCTGGACCAGGGACGATAGAAAAAATAATACAACGTCATAAAGAAAAAAAAGACTTTTGGAGTTTATGGGAATTTCTCCCAAAAGAGACAAAAAATTATATTCCAAAATTCATTGCTATTAATTATGTGATGAATTATTACAAAGAACATAACATTCCTTCTTATCCACATTTTCATCTTAAATATAAAGAGACAGGATTAGTCTCTATAAAAGAAAAAGTCTCTTTAAGATCCTTATCTTCTGCATTAAATCTTTCCTATCAAGATTTGAAATTTCTCAATCCACAATATCTTGTAGATATTATTCCTATTGGAGAAAAATTTTTTCTAAGATTACCAAGAATCAAAATTTCTCTTTTTAAAGAGAGAGAAAGAGAAGGTTTTTTTTCAAAAAAAAAAATTAATTTTTGATATATGTAGAATCCCGTTTATTTAAAAAATTATGAACGAAAAAAAAGAAAGATTTGAACAAAAAAAAAAGGCATTGAGACTTGTCTTAGACAAAATGGATAAGATCTATGGAAAAGGAACAGTAATGCGTATGGGGGATTCTCATAAAGAAAACTTAGAAATTATTTCTTCTGGATCTATTGGATTGGATATCGCCTTAGGTATAAAAGGATTTCCAAAAGGTCGTATTATAGAAATATTTGGACCAGAATCTTCCGGAAAAACGACTTTAGCTTTACATGCTATTACACAATCTCAGAAAATTGGAGGATTTGCAGGATTTATTGATGCAGAACATGCTTTTGATTGTGTTTATGCCCAAAAAATAGGAGTAAATATTAAAGAATTAATCATTTCTCAACCAGATAATGGAGAACAAGCACTTGAAATAGTGGATAATTTAATAAGATCTGGTGTGATTGATATGATCGTAGTGGATTCGGTAGCTGCTTTAACACCTAAGAGTGAAATTGAAGGAGAAATGGGAGATTCAAAAATTGGATTGCAAGCAAGATTAATGTCTCAAGCTTTAAGAAAGTTGACTTCTAGTATAGGAAAATCTAAGAGTATTCTTATATTTATTAATCAATTACGAGAAAAAATTGGAGTATATGGAAATCCAGAAGTCACTACCGGTGGGAATGCTTTAAAATTTTATTCTTCTATACGATTGGATATTCGAAAAGGAAATCAAATTAAAAATGGAGAAAAAATTTTAGGAAATAGAACAAAAGTAAAAGTAGTAAAAAACAAACTTTCTCCTCCTTTTAAAACTGCAGAATTCGATCTTCTGTACGGGGAAGGAATCTCTAAAATAGGAGAGATTCTAGATCTAGGGGTCGATTTAGGTATTATTAAAAAAAATGGATCTTGGTTCAGTTATGGAGATCTTCAATTAGGTCAAGGGCGGGATTCCGTTAAAGAATTCTTAAAAGGTAAAAAAAATATTCTCAATGAGATGCAAAAAAATATAATAAATCAGTATCTTCAATAGAATCTTCTAAAAAAATATGAAAATTACTTTTTTAGGCACTGGGACTTCACAAGGGGTTCCTATTATTGGTTCTACCCATCCAGTATGTCTTTCTAAAAATCCAAAAGATAAAAGACTTAGAAGTTCTATTCTTATCGAAAAAGGAAAAAAAGTTTTTCTGATAGACTGTAGTCCAGACTTTCGTTATCAAATGTTAAGAAGTAATCATCAAAAATTGGACGCTATTTTGATTACACATGAGCATCAAGATCACATAGGTGGGTTAGATGAGATAAGATCTATTAATAGGGAAAAACCTATTCCGGTTTATGGATTGCGTCGTGTTTTAGAAAGTTTGAAGAAACGATTTTATTATATTTTTTCGGAAAATAAAAAATCAAATACTTCAAAAATTTCTATTCACGAATTGGATAATTATACGGATTTTTTTGTTGTAGAATATTTTAAAGTTTTTCCTTTATCTATATGGCATGGGCTTCTTCCTATTTTAGGTTTTCGCATAGAAAATTTTGCATATATTACAGACGCTAGCCGTATTCCTTTTCATACTATACAACAATTAAAAGGATTAGATATTTTGGTTTTGAATGTATTAAGGAAAGTTCCGAAACATTCATCTCATTTCACTTTGTCAGATTCATTGAAAATGATTCAAGAAATTAATCCTAAAAAAACTTACCTCACTCATATTAGTCATTTACTAGGGTTTCATGAGGAAGTACAAACCCAATTACCTAAAAATGTTTATTTAGCTTATGATGGGTTAATTATTACTAAATAGTTGCTGTTCGGAAATTTTTTTTATGTTTCTATGAAAAAAATCATAATATGCAAACGTTAAAAAATATTCTTTTTTCCACAAGAATCACTTCTATTTTGTTTCTATTATTAGCTTTCTCTATGGCTATAGCAACTTTCGTAGAAAAAAAATATTCTACAGATATAGCAAAGATATTCGTTTATGAATCTGTCTGGTTTGAAAGTCTTCTGTTGTTATTTGTAATAAATTTAATGGGAAATATATGGAAATATAAACTATGGAAAAAGAATAAATTTCCTTTATTTATTTTTCATTTATCATTCATATTTATTTTTATTGGAGGGATTATTTCTAGATACTATAGTTTTGAAGGAATGATGTCTATAAGAGAAGGAGAGATGAAGGGAAAAATTCTTTCTAGAAAGAATTATATCAAATTGCAAGTGCATAGAGGAAATCATACCAGGTTTTATCAAGAACCTTATATTCTTTCTTCTTTTCATCATGGATATAAAAGAAAATTTTTTTTTCAGGGGAATATTTTAAAAATAAAAATTGTAAACTATATTCCTTGTGCAAAAGTCATTCTTTCGAAAAAAATTCCAGAAGAAAAAATTCTAAAAATTGTTTCAACAAATGAAAAAGAAAGAACGGAAAATTTTCTTAAAAATGGAGAAACAATAAAAATCAATGGAATAGTATTTTCTCTTAATAGAGAAATTCCTTTTGGAATTCAAATCTTAGAAAAAAAGAATCAACTTTATGTAAAATCTTCTTTTTTTGGAAAAAGTATGAATATGAAGAATAAAAAGATTTCCTTTTTATTAAAAAATATTTATACTCCTTTAAGGATAAAACATTTATATCAAATAGAAAATAGTAATAGGACAAAAAATGGAAAACTACATTGGGTAATTCCTGAAGGAATTATAAAAGGGAAATTAGAATATGCAAAATCATGTGATAATGAAAATTCTAATTTATTGGATGCTATTACGGCCAAAATATCGTTTCAAAATAAATCTAAGTTAGTAACTTTTTTAGGAGGAAAAAATATCACGGATATGAGTGATCCTATCCGGTTCAATAATCACAAAATTTCTATAGGATATGGATCTATTTTATTCAATCTTCCTTTTTTTTTACGATTAAATAAGTTTCAGGTAGAAAATTACCCAGGTTCTGAATTTCCATCTTTTTTTATTAGCCATGTAACATTAATGGACAAGGAAAAAAAGAAAAATTTTTTTATTTATATGAACCATGTTTTGAA
Source organism: Blattabacterium sp. (Periplaneta americana) str. BPLAN (assembly GCF_000093165.1). Classification (NCBI taxonomy): domain Bacteria; kingdom Pseudomonadati; phylum Bacteroidota; class Flavobacteriia; order Flavobacteriales; family Blattabacteriaceae; genus Blattabacterium; species Blattabacterium sp. (Periplaneta americana). The sequence goes on from NC_013418.2 coordinate 48,874, forward strand.
TTACAAAGGATACAGATTTTTTCAATCTGGGTATGACCCAGACGGAAAAGGAACGCACTTTTCTGTAAATAAAGACTATTTAGGTACTAAACTCTCATATACAGGTTATTTTTTCATGAGTATAGGAATGTTTCTTACTTTATTTTGGAAAGGAACTAGATTTAGTAATCTTAAAAAAAAGTTGAAAGTATTATCTAAAATTTCTACTATATTTTTACTGTGGATTAGTAGTAATTTCATTTTTGCTCATGAAGAATTCAAAAAAATCCCTTTAGAAAGCATATCTGATAACATACACATTCCTAAAAAACATGGCGAAAACTTTGGACGTTTACTTGTACAAGATAACAGGGGAAGAATAAAACCAATTCATACTCTTGCATTAGAACTCCTAAGGAAAATACATAAAAAAAGTTCTATAGAAAACTTAGATGCGAATCAATGGTTCATATCTATACATCAAGATAATATTTTTTGGACAAAAATCCCTTTTATTAAAGTGGATGAAAAAGGCGGACCTAAGTTTTTGACTAAAGTAAAAGCCAATAAAGATAATTATGTGTCTATGATGGATCTATATGTGATAGATTCCAATATCTCTACCTCAAAATTAAAGTTTCTTTTACAAGAAGATTATGAAAAAGCTTTTTCTAAAGATCCTATTCAAAGAAATGAATATGACAAAGCGGTTATTAATCTTAGTGAACGGATAGGTATCATTCATGGGATTTTTCAGGGAAGATATATTCGTATTTTTCCTATTCCAAATGATATGAATCATACATGGTCTAGTTGGGTAAGATTGGATTCCAACAATTTAAATCCTATTGGATTCTCTATGTTCAACAATTATCTTAGATCTTTATTTCATGCACAGAACGAAAAAAATTGGAACCTAGCAGATAATGAGATAAAAAAAATACGATTCTATCAGATTAGGCATGCTAAACCTATTTTGCCTTCAGAAAAAAAAATCTCCATAGAAATTCTTTATAATCGATTGAATATATTTTATTTTTTATCTTTTTTTTATGCATCAGTTGGAACAATTATTCTTACAATTTCTTTTATAAGAATTTTTTGTCAAAGACAATACCTATATTGGATTTCCAGAATTTTCATTTCTCTTTTATCTATTCTATTTTTTTTTGAATTTTTAGGTTTGATTTCTAGATGGTACATTTCTGGACATGCTCCATGGAGCAATGGATATGAATCGTCTATTTTCATTAGTTGGTGTTTAGTGGGGATAGGTTTTTTATTTTCTAGAAATCAATTTGTATCAGGAGTGACAGCATTAATTGCGTCTATTTTGTTAATGGTAGCACGTGGAGATACGATGGATCCAGAAATAACCAATCTTGTTCCTGTTTTAAAATCCCACTGGTTGATTATTCATGTAGCTATAATAACAGCAAGCTATGGTTTTTTCTTTACAGGATCCTTTCTAGGGTTTTTAGTTTTAATTTTATATGTTCTAAAAGGAGTCCATCCTAGGATCACGTATAAGAAAAAAATTCAAATTCATATTGATAAATTAACTATTATTAATGAAATGAGTTTGACCATAGGACTTTTTTTGTTAACTATAGGAACTTTTTTAGGAGCTGTTTGGGCTAACAATAGCTGGGGACGTTATTGGAGTTGGGATCCAAAAGAAACTTGGTCTCTCATTAGTATTATGGTTTACGCATTTGTATTACATATGCGTTTAGTTCCAGGTATTATAGGCGGATTTTCTTTCAATCTTTCCAGTATTTTAGCAATAAGTTCCATTATCATGACTTATTTTGGAGTAAATTATTATCTATCCGGATTACATTCTTACGCTAGAGGAGAACCAGTTTCTATTCCTTTTTGGATTTACTCTAGTTTACTAATTTTAGCAATCATTACAATTCTTTCGTATTATTCAAACAAGTTTAATAATACAAAAAAAATAGAAAATTTATGAAGATCCTTTCATGTTAAAAAAAAAAAGAAAACATTTGAAAAAAAAGAGAAGCACTCTATTCAGAGATGCGTTTGGAAATTTACATTTCATAAAACGTTTTTTAATTTTCACTTTTGGTTGTATTTCTTATAACCGTTATAATGGATTTAATCAATTACAATTAAAGGGAACAGAATACATTAAAAATCTTCCTGATAAAAGAGTTCTTTTTGTTTCTAATCATCAAACCTATTTTGCAGATGTTTTCGCCATGTTTCATGTATTTTGCAGTGTTAAAAATGGATTTATAAATACAATCAAAAATCCTATTTATCTTTTAGATCCAAAAGTTAATCTATACTACGTAGCGGCTAAAGAAACAATGAATAAGGGTTTTCTTACAAAATTGTTTACTTATTCAGGATGCATCACTGTAAAGAGAACATGGAGAGAGGGAAATAAAAAAATAAATAGGTCAGTAGATATATCTGAAATAACTCGTATGGGAACTGCTTTAGATGACGGATGGTTAATTACTTTTCCTCAAGGAACTACTAAAGCCTTTGCACCTGGACGTAGAGGAATTGTTCATGTTATAAGAAAATTTACCCCTATAGTGGTTCCTATTGTTTTAGATGGATTTCAGAAAGCTTATGATAAAAAAGGAATTAGAATCAAAAAAAAGGGAGTATTACAAAAAATGATTTTTAAAGCTCCCATAAAATGGGATTTGAAAAATGAGACTACTGATATGATTATGGAAAAAATTATGGATGCTATAGAACAATCTCCAAAATATAGAAATAAAACCCAATCAATTACAATCAGTTAAATCATGAAATACGAATATATAAGAGACACTTTTCTGGATTTTTTTCAAAATAAGAAACATAAAATTATTCCCTCTTTTCCTATTTATTTAAAAGACGATCCTACACTTTTCTTTATTAATGCAGGGATGAATCCTTTCAAGGAATATTTTTTAGGACATAAAAAACCGGAATATACACGAATTGTAAACGTTCAAAAATGTCTTAGAGTTTCTGGAAAACACAATGATTTAGAAAATGTTGGGCATGATAACTATCATCATACTATGTTTGAAATGTTAGGAAATTGGTCTTTTGGAGATTATTCTAGAAAAGAAACCATAGAATGGGCTTGGGAACTTTTGACAAAAGTATATAATATTCCAGAGAAGAATCTTTATATATCCATTTTTATTGGAGATGAAAAAGAAGGTCTATCTATGGATAAAGAAACTTTCCAACATTGGAAAACTTTTATAAATAAAGAAAATCTTGTTTTTTTTGGAAAAGAAGAAAATTTTTGGGAAATGGGATCTATAGGTCCTTGCGGTCCTTGTTCTGAAATTCATATAGATCTTCGAAATAAAGAAGAAAAAGAAAAAATTCCTGGTAAGTATCTGATTAACAAAAAAAACCCTAAGGTTATAGAAATTTGGAACCTCGTTTTTATAGAATTTTATAGAAGGTCAGATGGAATATTAGAAAAACTTTCTACAAAACATGTAGATACTGGAATGGGATTGGAAAGACTCTGTATGGTTTTGCAAGGAAAATTTTCTAGTTATGATACGGATATATTTTTTCCAATAATTAGAGACATAAAAGAATCTTTAGGAGGAATTTATAAAGAAGAATTTAACCAAGATATATCTATACGTATTGTCGCAGATCATTTAAGAGCTCTTGTTTTTTCTATTTTCGATGGACAATTACCATCGAACAATGGAGCTGGTTATGTAATAAGAAGATTATTAAGAAGAGCGGTTATCTATGTTACTCGTTTTTTATATCAAAAAGAACCTTTTATTTATAAATTTGTGGATTCTTTGGTTAGGAGAATGAAAAATTCTTTTCCTGAATTGGAAAAGAAAAAAGATTATATACAAAATGTCATAAAAGAAGAAGAATCTTCTTTTTTTCAAGTCCTTGAAAAAGGTTATGAAAGAATTCAACATATAATCCTAAAAGCTAAAGAAAGAAATCAAAAAGTTCTTGATGGGAAGAGTTTATTTCAATTATATGATACTTATGGATTTCCATTAAAATTGTCTAAAATTTTTGCAGAAGAAAATAACTTATATATCGATGAAAAATCATTTGAAAAAAGATTATTAAAACAAAAAGAAAAATCTCACAAGAAAAAGAATATCATCATAAAAAATGACTGGATAAAAATTCATAGCAATCAGTTTTTTAGTGAAAAAAATAATTTTATAGGATATGATTTTTTAGAATGTCATATTCTTATTATTCAATATAGAAAAATAGAAGATAAAATTAAGGAAAATCATTATTACGAATTAGTTTTTTCAAAAACACCTTTTTATCCTGAAGGAGGGGGACAATTAGGAGATACTGGTTTTATAAAAAATGATCTTGAAAAAATTTTCATTGAAAAAACTAAAAAAGAAAATTCTATTATTATACATATTGTTCGAAAGCTTCCTGTAAATATTTATTCTCGTTTTCAGGCTATTGTCAATAAAAATAGAAGAAAAAAAATTGAAAAAAATCATACCTCTACTCATTTATTACATTTTTCTCTGAAAAAAATTTTAGGAGAACATATTCAACAAAAAGGATCTTATGTAGGAGAGGATTACCTTCGTTTTGATTTTTCACATCCTAAAAAAATAACTATTGAAGAATTGTTCCAAATAGAAGAAATGGTTCAAAAATTAATTTTTTCAAATCTTCCTCTAGAAGAAAGACGATCTATTCCTTTGCAAGAAGCAATAAAAAAAGGATATAATGGGATATTTTACGAAAAGTATGAAAAAGAAGTACGTGGGATTACTTTTGGTGATTCTTCTGAATTATGCATTGGAACACATGCAAAGAATACTGGATGTATTCAAGTTTTTTCTATTGTTTCTGAGTTATCTGTATCGTATGGAATACGAAGAATAAAAGCTTTCACTTCCGAAAAAGCCATTCAATATTTAAAGTCTATTCATTTTCAAGAGAAATCTTTGAGAAAAATTCTGAATAATACAGAATCTACAATAAAAAGCATCTTTAGTTTACAAGAACAAAATAAAAAACTAAAAAAAAAACTGGAAAAATTACAATTTCAACAAATAAAAATTTTCAAAAAAGAATATTTGCTGAAAGCAATTCAATTACCTTCTATTACATATATATGTGATATTTCTTTTGAAGAAAAGGATTTTGATCTTAATCTTTTTAAGAAAATTATTTTAGATTTACGAAACGTAATATCTAATTTATTTATGGTGGTTGGATTTATAAAAGATAAAAAACCAATAATTTTTATATCTATTTCCGATCATATCATCAAAAATAAAAATATTCATGCTAACCAAATTATACGTAAAATGTCGGATTACATTCATGGAAAATCTTGGGGGAAATCTTTTTTTGCCACGGCTATAGGAAGTAATCAAAATGGATTAAGTTTAGTTTTAAAGACAACCAAAGAATATCTAAAATATTTTAGATATCTTTGATAGATTGTGTTAAATTGTTTATTAAATTAGCGAAAAATTTTGTATGTATGAGTGATAGATATTCATTTTTAAATGCCATCCATTTTAAAGAGATAGAATCTCTCTATAAAAAATATAAAGAAAATCCTAATTCAATAGAACCCAGCTGGTGTGCTTTTTTTTATGGATTTGATTTTAACGAAGAAAATTATCAGTATCTTCAAGAAAAAAAAAACACTTCCACTGCTATTCAGATAGAAAAAAACAAAAAGAATTTCCTCCCACAGCCATCCGTACATACAGAATTTTTAGTTTATAATTTGATTCAAAATTATAGGAAAAGAGGTCATTTCTTTACCAAAACAAATCCAATACGAGAAAGAAGAAAACGTTATCCTTCTTTAGATTTAAAAAATTTTGGATTATCTGAAAAAGAGCTTGATCTTCATTTCGAAGTTGGAAAAATAATTGGAATAGGAAAAAATTCCTTAAGGAATATCATTAATCATCTCAAAAATATTTATTGCAATTCAATAGGGATAGAATACATGTACATTTCGGATCCGAAAAAAATTGAATGGATTGAAAAATGGTTTCAAAAAGAAAAATTTGAATTTCCTGCAGAAAAGAAAAAATTTTTTCTGAAAAAATTAAATGAAGCAGTTGCATTTGAAAATTTTGTTCATACTAAATTTGTGGGTCAAAAAAGATTTTCTATTGAAGGAAATGAATCTATATTACCCGCATTGGAAGAAATGATGGAATATACTTCCAAAAGATATTTCACCGAAGATTTTGTGATAGGAATGCCCCACAGAGGACGTTTAAACCTTCTTTCTAACTTTTTTCAAAAAAACTATTCTCACATATTCAGCGAATTTCAGGGAAAAGAATATAAAGAAAAAAGCTTTTCTGGTGATGTTAAGTATCATTTAGGTTTTACAAAAATTAGAAAAAATCGTCAAGGACGATATATAAAAATGAGTCTAGTCCCAAATCCATCTCATTTAGAATCTGTAGATGCTATTGTAGAAGGAATTACTCGTTCAAAAATAGACATTAACTATAATCAGAATAGTAATTCAGAAAAAATAATCCCCATTCTTATTCATGGAGATGCCGCTTTATCAGGTCAAGGAATTGTTTATGAAGTCATCCAATTATCTAGATTAAAAGGTTATAAAACTGGAGGAACTATTCATATTGTAATTAACAATCAAATTGGGTTCACTACTGATTATACAGAAGGTCGTTCTAGCATTTATTGTACAGATATAGCCAAAATAGTACTATCTCCCGTTTTACATGTAAATGCGGATGATATAGAATCTGTTATTCATGCCGTTCATTTTGCAGTAGATTTCAGGATGCATTATCACGAAGATGTTTTTATAGATTTATTAGGATATAGAAAATATGGACATAACGAAGGGGATGAACCTCGTTTTACTCAACCAACTTTATATAAAGCTATTTCCAAACATCCTAATTCATATAATTTGTATAAAGAAAAATTAGAAAAAGAAGGATTGATTAGTACGGGAGAAATACAAAAGATGGAAAAAGAATATGAAGAAATTCTTAATGAAGGATATAATGAAGCAAAAAATATTAAATGGAATGTTTTAAACTCTTTTTTAGAAGAAGAATGGAAAAATTTTCCTATTGTATCTAATACAGATGAAATATTTAAAAAAGTAAATACTCAATTTCCAATTGAAAAACTTATAAAAATTTCTGAGAAGATTTTTACTCTTCCTAAGAATAAAAAATTTTTTAGAAAAACGGAACATCTTTTCAAACAAAGATTAGAAATGGTAAAAAAAAATTTGGTAGATTGGAGTATTTCTGAGTTAATAGCCTATGGAACAATTTTATATGAAGGATTTCATATTCGTTTATCAGGAGAAGATGTAGGAAGAGGAACTTTTTCTCAACGTCATGCTATTATAAAAACAGAAGAAGAAGAAGAAATTATTCTGTTGAATCGTATTCGTATGGGGCAAGGAAAAATGCAAGTGTATAATTCTCCGCTTTCTGAATATGGAGTTTTAGGATTTGATTATGGATACGCTATGTATTCTCCCTATACTTTAACTTTATGGGAAGCTCAATTTGGTGATTTTGGAAATGGAGGACAAATCATTATAGATCAGTATATTTCCTCTGGAGAAAATAAGTGGAAAATTAGAAATGGAATAGTGATGTTACTTCCTCATGGATATGAAGGACAAGGTCCAGAACATTCCTCTGCACGTGTAGAACGTTATCTACAACTTTGTGCTAATAATAATTTATTTGTTGTTAATTGTACCACTCCTGCTAATTTTTATCATCTTTTGAGACGACAAATGAAGTTAAATTTTAGAAAACCACTTATAGTTTTTACACCTAAAAGTTTGCTTCGTCATCCGAAATGTCTATCAAAAATGGAAGAACTTTCTGAAGGAGAATTTCAAGAAATTTTGGATGATCCTTCGGATATGGGAGATATTGAAAAAATCACCAAATTGATTTTATGCTCTGGAAAAATATATTATGATCTCCTAAAGAAAAAAGAATTCCTCAGAGATGAAAAAACTGCTATAATTCGTATAGAACAAATATACCCTTTAAAAAAGGATAAAATTCAAGAGTTATTTAATAAGTATAAAAACAAAAAAAGCATTTTTTGGGTTCAAGAAGAACCAGAAAATATGGGATTCTGGAGTTTTATTTTCAGAAAAATAGGAAAAGATTTTCCTTTTAAATTAATTGCTCCATCTGAAAGTTCTAGTCCATCTACAGGATCTTATCCCGATTTTTTGAAAATTCAAAATAACCTATTGGAAAAGGCTTTTTTATAATTAAAAAAAATATGATAATCAAAGTAAAGGTCCCTTCTCCAGGAGAATCTATTACAGAGGTAGAGATCGCCTCATGGTTTGTCAAAGATGGAGATTACGTATTTAAAAATCAAGTAATAGCTGAAATAGATTCAGATAAGGCTACTTTAGAAATTTCTGCGGAAGAAAATGGGGCGATTTCCTTAATGGTAGAAAAAGGAAAAAGAATACAAGTTGGGGATGTTCTATGTATTATAGACACTTCTAAAAAAAAACCCAATGAAAATTATAAAAATTTAGATTTTCATGAAGAAAAAATCCAAAAAAAACAGGATATAATAAAAAAAATTCCTTCTCCAGCATCAAAAAAAATATTGTCAGAAAAAAATATTTCCACAGAATTTATTCACGGAACTGGAAAACAGGGAAGAATTACAAAAAAAGATTGTATTCTTGCTGAATCTTCTACTACTACTGATAGTTCTTTATCTCCTCTCATAGAAAAAGGTTTCCCTACTTACAGGTCTCGTGAAAAAAAAATCACTCCTCTTTCTTCTTTAAGAAGAAAACTATCTGAAAGATTGGTATCTGTAAAAAATCAAACGGCCATGCTGACCACTTTTAATGAGGTGGATATGCAGGAAATTTTTATTATAAGGAAAAAATATAAAAATATTTTTAAGGAAAAACATGGAGTTAATTTAGGTTTCATGTCTTTTTTTACTCTCTCTTGTGTGAGAGCATTAAAATTATATCCAGATGTTAATGCTATGATTAGTGGATCAGAAAAGATTAATTTTGAATATTATGATATTAGTATTGCTATATCTGGACCTAAAGGACTAATGGTCCCTGTTATTAGAAATGCTGAAGATCTATCCTTTCGTGGAATAGAAAAGGAAATTCATAGATTATCTACAAGTGTTCGTAATGGAAAAATTACTATAAATGAAATGACGGGTGGAACTTTTACTATTACTAATGGCGGAGTATTTGGGTCTATGCTTTCTACTCCAATAATAAACCCGCCACAAAGTGCTATTTTAGGAATTCATAAAGTAGTAGAAAGACCTGTGGTTATTAATGGGTCAATAGAAATACGTCCTGTAATGTATTTGGCTTTATCTTATGATCATAGAATCATTGATGGAAGAGAATCTGTTGGATTTTTAGTTTCTGTAAAAGAAGCAATAGAAAATCCAATAAAATTTTTAATGGAAGGAAGTGAAAATAACATTGAGAGAGTATTAGAATTATAAAAGATAAGAAATTAGAAAAAATATCAGAAATTTTTTCTGATAAAAGGGTTTTGCCTATTTCCTATATTCATTTTTTTCATTTGGATTTTTATGATCTGAATCTGTTCATGTAATAAACCATGAATATCCGTTTTTTTTGCTTCCAATAATAATAATTCAGCTTTTTTTTTATTCCCTTTTGATAAAGAAGCTATGGCTATATTTAATTTAGCTATAGCTATATTTTGTTTAAATTTTAATCCAAGATCTAGAGCTTTTTCCATATATTTTTCTGATTGATGTATATTAGATTCTGAATATAGAATTCCATGAAGAAAATAGTAATAAGCTAGTTGACTTTTCATTAGTTGTAATTTTGGATTTTTTATATATTCCAAATACTTTTTTAAACCTTTCATATCTCTTTTTTTTATTTTAAAAAAGGCCAATAACAAAAATTCATTTCTAAAAAGAAAAAAAACAGGAAGAAAACTTAATAATAAAAAAATTGCTCCATAGAAGTAATTTTTCTGCAAAAAAAAATAAATACTACCTATTATTATTATCAAGAATAAAACTATTTTTGTAGATTTTTTCATGATTTTAATGTTTTTTAATCCAATTAATTAAATCCTGATAATTGGAATCACATAGGACATGTCCAGAATCATATTCTTTATAGTGTAAAGAAAGTATTTGACGATTCTTAAGAAAAGACAAACCTTTTTTTACCCAATGGATAGGAATAATAGTATCATATTTCCCATGAGAAATAAAAAATTTTAAATCTGCATAAGAATCTTCACATATTTCTTCTTTTGGGAAAAGATTTTCTTCGAAATAACCACTTAAAGCTATAACCCTTTTTACCTGATTAACTTTTTTTAAAGCGATAGCATAACTTAAAATAGCTCCTTGACTAAATCCGCATAACCATACCTTATTTTTGTTTAATTTATATTCTTCAATGGCTTCATCTATAAAAGAAGATATTTTTTCAATTGTATCTTTAGCCTGTGAAATATTGATAAATTTTTTTTGATCTTGAAAATTAATATTATACCATGAATATTTTTCCTTACTCATGGGATATATTCCTTGAATACTGATTATAAAAAATTTTTCTGGAATATCCTTATGCAAGGAAAAAAGATCCTTTTCATTACTTCCATATCCGTGAATCATTAAAAAAAGAGGAGGATAATTTTTTTTATTTATTGGTTTTTTTATAATATGTTTAATAGAAAGTTTATTTAAAAGCATTTTTTTTATTTTTTACTGAATCTTATTCACTTTTCCATTTTTTATTTTTAGTTTTTCATCTGCCATATCAGCTAATTGAAGATTGTGTGTTACAATTAAAAAAGTTTGTTCTAATTCTTCTCTTAGAGAGAAAAAGAGATCGTGTAGATCTTTAGCATTTTTTAAATCTAGATTTCCGGAAGGCTCATCCGCAAAAATAACTTTAGGATCATTAATTAATGCTCTGGCTACTGATAATCTTTGTTTTTGACCTCCAGACAATTCCTCAGGTTTTGAATTTTCGTATGGAGAAAGATGCAATTTTTTTAATAATTTTTTTGCTTTTTTTTTACATGTCCTCTATCTTTTATTTTTATAAATCTTGGTAAACAAACATTTTCTAATGCGGTAAATTCAGGAAGAAGTTGAGGAGATTGAAAAACAAAACCGATTTTTTCATTTCTAATAATGGAAAGTTTTTTTTCCGATAAGGATAGGACATTTTCTCCATCTATTTTTAAAACAGTTTTTTCCTTTTTTTTGAAAGTAGGTTTTTCTAGAGTTCCCAATATATGCAATAATGTACTTTTTCCAGCTCCAGATTCCCCTAATATGCATACTATATTTCCTTTTTTCACTCTAATATTGATTCCTCTCAAAATCTCTTTTTCTCCAAAAGATTTGTAAATGTTTTCAGCTTGAACCATAAAATTTTCTATAAATTTAGAAATCTTCTCGTTAAAAAACGTTTCAAAAATAAACGAATTTTAGTTTAAATTTACTTGTAAAAACTTTTTTAAATGAATTTACATGAATTCCAAGGAAAGGAAATATTAAGATCTTTTTCTGTTAAGATCCCTGATGGAGTTTTGGTTACTACTCCAGAAGAGGCAGTTCAGGCTGCAAAAATGATTTTCAAAAAAACTAATAAAAATTCTTTAGTCATTAAAGCACAAATACATGCAGGTGGTCGTGGAAAAGGAGGAGGAATACAAATAGCCAAATCTTTGGAAGAAGTATATGAAAAATCAAAAAACCTTTTAGGAAAGTATTTGATTACTCCACAAACTTCTAAAAAAGGAAAATTAGTTCGAAAAGTACTCATTTCCGATGATGTCTATTCTACTCCTAATAGGATGGGAGAGATAATGAAAAATTCTTTTTTTTCTCCTAAAGAATATTATTTATCGATATTAGTAAATCGTGATATAGAAAAAAATGTCATTCTCTATTCTAAAGAAGGAGGAATAGATATAGAAGATATATCTAAGAAACGTCCAGATAAAATCTTTCTAGAAGAAATAGATCCATTTTTGGGTTTGCAGTTATTTCAAGTTAGAAAGATTGGATATAATTTAGGATTAAATGAAGAAGTTCTAAAAGATTTCAGAAATTTTTTAATTTCTCTATACAATGCTTATTTGTCTTGTGATGCCTTATTATTGGAAATTAATCCTTTAATTCGAACTTTTGATCATCAAATTGTGGCAGTAGACACAAAAATGGTTTTGGATGATAATGCGTTGTTTCGTCAAAAAAAATATGCTAGTTTTCGTGATCAAAAAGAAGAAGATCCTGTTGAAATAGAAGCTTTTGAAGCAAAATTAAATTTTTTAAAATTAGAAGGAAATGTAGGATGTATGGTAAATGGAGCTGGATTAGCTATGGCTACCATGGATATGATTAAATCTTGTGGAGGAAATCCGTCTAATTTTTTAGACATAGGGGGATCTGCTGATAAAGAGCGTGTTGAAAAAGCGTTTCAAATTATCTTGAAAGATCCATCTGTAAAGGCTATATTCATAAATATTTTTGGAGGAATTGTTCGTTGTGATACAGTTGCAGAAGGAATTATTAACTCATATCATAACATTGATCATAAAATTAAAATACCGGTAATTGTTCGTTTACAAGGAACCAATGAAATGGTCGCAAAAAAAAGACTTGAAAATAGTCAATTGCCTATTTATTACACATCCACTTTAAAAGAGGCAGCTGATAGAATAAAAAAAATTTTAATGACTAGATAATATATTATGGATAAATGTTTTTCATACATTGTATGGAGTTTAAAGTATAGACCTGTCAGATGGGAAGATGTCATTGGACAAATGGATGTTACAACCATTTTAAGAAATTCCATAGAAAAAAATCGTTTATCTCAAATTTTATTATTTTTGGGACCTAGAGGAGTTGGAAAAAATACCTGTGCACGAATTTTGGCTAGTGAATTGGACTCTTTTTCAAATGTTTTCGAAATAAGTGGATTTTTGAATCATTCAGTGGAATCTATATGTGAAACAATCCGTAAAATCCGTTTCTATCCAAAAGAAGGAAAATATAAAATACTTATAATCAATGATTTTAATTTTTTTTCTCAAGATTCTTTCAATATTATTTTGAAAACTCTAGAAGAACCTCCTACACATGTATTATTTATTTTTTGTGCAACAGAAAAAAATAAAATAAATTCTATTATTTCACGTTGTCAAGTCTATGAATTTAGATTTATTTCTTTAAGAGATATTTTTTTTTACTTAAAAAAAATAGCGGAAAAAGAACGTATAGAAATAGATAATGAGGCTTTGTTTCTAATTTCAAAAAATGGAAATGGTTCACTTAGTGAAGCGCTTAATACTTTCGAGAAACTTACTTTTTATGACCAAAGAAAGATTTCTAGAGAATTAGTTATGGAAAAATTAGGAATTCTGGATACTAGTTACTATTTTAAAATAATTGATTATCTATTAGATCAAAAAATCTCTCAGATATTAATTTTATTAGATAAAATTTTTCAATTCGGAGTGAGTTCTATTAATTTCATAAGTGGATTAACTAAACATTTTAGAGATCTATTGTTATCGAAAAATCCTGAAACTTTATTCCTTTTAAAATTAAAAAAGAAAACTATACAATTTTATATACAGCAATCCAGAAAAATACGTTCTTCTTTTTTAATTAATGCTTTGAGAATTTGTCGTCAAATGGAAAAAGAATCTCTAACATATAAGAATTCTAGATTAACAATAGAAATCTATCTGATCCAATTAGCCAATTGTCTATTTTCTATTCAGAAAAAAGATCCTGAGGAAATTTCTATTCAGAAAAAAGATCCTGAGGAAATTTCTATTCAGAAAAAAGATCCTGAGGAAATTTCTATTCAGAAAAAAGATCCTGAGGAAATTTCTATTCAGAAAAAAGATCCTGAGGAAATTTCTATTCAGAAAAAAGATCCTGAGGAAATTTCTATTCAGAAAAAAGATCCTGAGGAAATTTCTATTCAGAAAAAAGATCCTGAGGAAATTTCTATTCAGAAAAAAGATCCTGAGGAAATTTCTATTCAGAAAAAAGATCCTGAGGAAAAAAAAAAAATTCAATATTTACAAGAAAACTGGATAAAGTTCATCCAAAAGTTTTCTGAAAAAATTCATCCTACTTATTTAAATTCACTAAAACATGAAATAAGATTTCATATTTATAAAAATAAAATACTTCTGGTGGTCCCCCCACAATTAGAAAATCGTAATTTTTCTTTCATACAAACACATTTTATAAAATATTTCAGAAATAAATTGAATAATCCACATTTAGAATTCAAAATTTTAGTAAAAGAAAAAGATTTGGAAAATTTTCCAATAGAACAATACAATCTTTTATCCAGAAAGAATAAGTGTGTAGATAAATTGATAGAAAGATTAAATTTGAAAATTTTATCCTCTATTCCAACTAAACTATACAATAAAAAAATATCCTTATCGTAAGTAAACATTGGAATGATCCGTTTATTTATTTGTACAAATGAAAGAGATCATTTATCTTCTCAGATAAACATTTTTAATGATTTTAATTTATGATTCATAATTTTTTTATAAATGAAAAAAAGTATTTAAAAAGAATTTTTTTTTCTTCTGCTTATTCAGATGAAGATATTGAAAATGATAGTTCCACTTCCTATGGATCTGGGGGAAGTGGAACGGGATCAAGTTATTATGGAGGAGCTTCAATACGAAGTAAAACTCCAGTATTAGATAATTTTGGAAGAGATCTAAACGCCATAGCTATTCAAGGAAAATTAGATCCCGTAGTGGGAAGAGACAAAGAAGTAGAAAGGGTCTCTCAAATACTGAGTAGAAGAAAAAAAAATAATCCTCTTCTCATAGGAGAACCAGGGGTTGGGAAATCTGCTATAGCTGAAGGATTAGCATTACGTATTGTGCAGAGAAAAGTATCTAGAGTTTTATATAATAAAAGAGTAGTTGTTTTAGATTTAGCTAGTTTAGTAGCTGGAACTAAATATAGGGGGCAATTTGAGGAAAGAATGAAAGCTATCATAAATGAATCCGAAAAAAATACAGATTTAATTCTTTTTATCGATGAAATTCATACAATGATTGGAGCTGGAGGGACTACAGGTTCATTAGATGCTTCTAATATATTCAAACCTGCTTTGGCGAGGGGAGAGATTCAATGTATTGGAGCTACTACATTAAATGAATATAGACAATATATAGAAAAAGATGGAGCATTAGAACGGAGATTTCAAAAAATCATCGTACAACCCTCTTCTGAAGAAGAAACTATTGAAATTTTAAAAAAAATAAAAGGAAGATATGAAAGTCATCATAATGTAATTTATACAGAAGATGCGATAAAGGCTTGTGTACACTTAACTGGGCGATATATTGTAGATCGTTATTTTCCTGATAAAGCTATTGATGCATTAGATGAGGCAGGATCTCGTGTTCACATTAAAAATATTAAAGTTCCACAAGAAATAGTTCTTCTGGAAAAAGAATTGGAAAATATTCGTGAAGAAAAATCCCAAGTAGTTAAAAGTCAAAAATATGAAGAAGCTGCACGTCTTCGTGATACGGAAAAACGTATAGAAAAGCAATTAATACAAGCACAAAAAGCTTGGGAAGAGTCTTCCAAAGAGAATAGAGAAACTGTTTCTGAAGAAAACGTAGAAGAAGTAGTATCTATGATGAGTGGAATTCCGGTAAATAGAATAGCTCAAGCTGAAATGAAAAAGTTGAATAAAATGATAGATCTTCTAAAAGAAAAAATAATCGGACAAGATGAAGCTGTGGAAAAAATAGTGAAAGCAGTTCAAAGAAATAGAACAGGATTAAAAGATCCTAATTGTCCTATAGGATCTTTCATTTTTTTAGGACAAACTGGTGTAGGAAAAACTTATTTAGCAAAGGTTTTTGCTAGGGAATTATTTGATTCAGAAGAGTCATTAGTCCGCATTGATATGAGTGAATATATGGAAAAATTTTCTGTTTCTAGACTAATAGGAGCACCTCCTGGCTATGTTGGTTACGAAGAAGGGGGGCAGCTAACAGAAATTATACGTCGCAGACCTTATTCTGTCATTTTACTGGATGAAATAGAAAAAGCGCATCCTGAAGTATTTAATGTTCTATTACAAATGTTGGATTATGGATGTGTGACAGATAGCCTTGGAAGAAAAGTCAACTTCAAAAATACCGTAATCATTTTTACTTCAAACACGGAAATCCAAAAATTAAAAGAATTTGGCCATGAAATTGGTTTCTATACTCAGGCTAGGAAATCGAATAATTATAAAAATATTTTAGAACATGCTTTAAAACGTACTTTTTCTCCAGAATTTTTAAATAGAATAGATGACATTATTCTTTTTAACTCTTTGAAACCAGAGGATATATCTAAAATAACTCATCTAGAATTAGAAAAAATAAATACTCATATATCTAATTTAGGATATCAATTAATACTGCTTCCTGAAGTAAAAAATTTTATTGAAAAAAAAGGATTTGATAAAGAATATGGAGCTCGTCCATTAAAAAGAATTATAGAAAAATTCATAAAAAATCCTATATCGGAATGTATCATTAGTGAAACCTTAAAAAAAGGAAATCAAATTACATTGAAAATGAATGAAAAAAAAGATGGTGTTCAAGTTATCATTCAAAAACTATAGAATAGAATTTAATGTTAGAAATAGAAAAAAAAATAAAAATTATCACAGATATTTTAAATTTTATTTATCCTAATCCAATTAGTTCCTTATACTACACTAATGAATTTACTTTACTTATAGCAATCCTATTAACCTCAAGAAGTCAGGAAAAAAAAGTGAACCAAATAACAAAACTCTTGTTTAAAACAATTCAAAAACCTCAAGATATTATTCAATTATCTGTGATAAATATTCAAAATCATATAAAACATATTGGACTTTATAACAGAAAGTCTAGAAATATTTATGATTTATCCATTACTTTAATAAAAAAATATGATGGAATTATTCCAAAAAGTATTTTTGAATTAGAATCTTTACCAGGTATAGGCCATAAAACAGCCTCCGTTTTCTTGTCTCATGTATCAAAAGAACCTGTATTTCCTATAGATACTCATATTCATCGAATGATGTTTCGATGGGAACTAAGTAACGGAAAAAATATAAGACAAACAGAAAAAGATGCCAAACGTTTTTTTTCGAAAAAAAATTGGAAAAAATTACACCTTCAAATCATTTCTTACGGAAAAGAATATTCTCCATCTAGGGGATGGAATCCTAAAAATGACATTATCTATCAAAAACTGATAAACAACAATCTATTAAAAAGGTAAATCATCAAAATCCTCCGAAGATGAGGATAAAGATGGAGATATAGATGTTTTATTTTCTATAGTATGCTGAATTTCTTCAATTTTCCATCCTTGGATCGAATTAAAATATTTGATAATTCCTTCTGGATTTGTCCATTCTCTTCCACGAATATTGATAAAAACTTTTATTTTGTCCTCTGGTCTTATAGATCCTAGTAAATCCACTTTATCTTGAATAAATTCTATCAATATATTTTGAGGGTACGGTTCTTCCGTAGTAAGAACCATTTCTCTTTTTTTAAATCCACTATCAAATTTTTGAATATCAAATAATTTCTTAACTCTTCCTATTATTTCCATGTAATTTTATTTATTTTTTTTACTATTTTTATTGTCATTTTTCTTTTTTATAGATTCTCCAATCTGACTAGATATATTAAATGAAGTTATCATATTATTCAACATTTCACTAGCAGCTCCCGGAGAATTAGGCAATAAAATTAAATTAGCATTGGAACTTTCTCCCATAGATTGAAGGGTATCATAATGTTGCGTAACGACAATTAAAGCAGATGCTTCTTGTGAATTGATTCCTACATTGTTTAAAACTTCTACAGATTCTAAAATTCCTCTAGCTATTTCTCTACGTTGATCTGCTGTTCCTTTTCCTTGTAATTTTTTACTTTCAGCCTCTGCTTTAGCTTTAGCCACTATTTTAATTCTTTCAGCTTCCGCTTGATATTCAGCAGCTACTTTTTCTCTTTCAGCTGTATTAATGCGATTCATTGCTTGTTTCACCTGTTCATCTGGATCCAAATCTGTAACTAAAGCTTTAATAATAGAATATCCATAATTTAACATGGCACCTTCTAGCTCTCCCTTTACAACAAGAGCTATATGATCTTTTCGTTCAAAAACATCATCTAAACGCATTTTTGGAACTTCAGCTCTCACAACATCAAATATATAGGAAGTAATTTGTGAATGAGAATTATCCAATTTATAAAAAGCTTCATATACTTTATTTTTAATCACTTGGAATTGAACCGATATTTTTACTTTCACAAAAACATTATCTTTAGTTTTTGTATCCACTAAAATATCTAATTGTTGAATTTTCAATGTTAATTTTCCTATTACATTATCTATGAAAGGAATCTTTAAATGTAATCCCGCTTGACGAATACTATGAAATTTTCCAAGTCTTTCAACAATAGAGGCTGTTTCTTGATGAACTATAAAAACAAAACTAGAAAAAAAAGAAAAGATTAAAAGAATTAATAATCCATAAAATAGTAAACTAAAAATGCTCATATATATATTAAAGATTTACAACATTCCAAGTTCTAAACGAGCTTCTTCACTCATAAATTCTCTACTCCAAGGAGGATCAAACGTTAAAATTACATCCACCTTTTTAATTCCCTCAATAGACTGAACTTTCTCTTTGACTTTTATAGGCAAACTATCTGCAACGGGACAATTCGATGTAGTGAGTGTCATGACTATTTTGACCTCTTTTTCATGAAAAACTTGTATATCATAAATAAGACCAAGTTCATAAATATCTACCGGTATTTCTGGATCATATATTCTTTTCAATACAGAAACAATACGATCCTCTAAGGAGGAATAATCTTCTTTCATTTTATTATACTCATTTTAACATTGTTCCAAATTTATCAAAAAAACGAATAGGATAATCAAAATTTCTCAAAATGGGTAAAATCTCATTAGCTTTTCCTATAATTAAAATTCTCCCATTTTTTACAGAAAAAAATTTTTTACATGAAGAATGTACATCCGAAATAGTTACAGACTGAACACTATTCAAATAATTTTTGTAGAATCCACTTGGAAGATTGTTTTTTAATTCACTTATAAAAAGATCACTAATTCTATTTGGATCTTCTAAATCTAGAATAAATAAACCACAAATTTCTTTTTTCTTAATATTCAATTCTTCTGGGGTAACTTTATTGGTAGTAATTTCTACAATTTCTTTTAGAATATCTTTTATAGCTTGATCTGTTACTCCATTTCTTACTTGAGTATAAACAGAAAAATAACCTATATCCCTATCTGATTTTAAAACAGAATAAATTCCATATGTATAAGCTTTTTTTTCTCGAAGATTTAAAAATAAACGACTTTGAGGTCCTCCTCCAAGAATTCCATTAGCTAAAATAGAAGAGAAATAAGTCGGATCATTTTTCTGAAAATAGATAGGTCCCCCATAACAAATGGTAGATTGAGTAAGAGAAGGAATATCCACTAAATCTATTTCTATTTTTGGAGAAATATTTGATTTTTTTAAAATCTTTTTTCCTTGAGAACAAGATCCTTTTTTCCATTTAGATAAATAATGTTCACATAATTGTTTCGCTTCTTTTAAAGATACATCTCCTATAAAAGAAAGATAGGAGGTATTTGGAATGTAATATTTTCGATACAATTTCTTTAAATCTTTAAGAGTAATGTTTTTTATTGTATCGTAAGTTTCATATTCTCCATAAGGATGATCTTTTCCAAAATACAAAACATTTCGTACCCGTTGCAAAATGGCATTTGGATCCTTTTCTGATAAGTTGATATCTATAATCTTTTGTTTTACTATTTTTTCCAATTCTTTAGAATTATCAAATTGACTATTCATCAAAATATCACTCATAATAGCAATAGACTTCTCTAAATGTTTTTTTAAAGTAGAAATAGATATTCCTGAAAAAGAAGTATACATAGTGGTTCCTATATAATCAATTATTTCATCCAATTCTTCCTTAGAAGAATTCTTTGTTCCAGAACGAAGCATTTGTCCAAAAATTTTTTTTATTCCAGCTTTGTCTTTTTCCAAAAAAGGTTTATAGTCCAATTCTAAACCTACTCTAACTAAAGGAAGTTTATGATTTTCTACAACTAAAACTTTTAACCCATTTTTCATTTGAAAAAATTTAGGCTTTTCAATATTGATAACAGTCTTTCTTGTTAAAGACTTAGGAGGAAAACTACGATTAACTATTTGAGAAAACATACTTGTATGAAAAAAAATGTTGATGGTTATTACAAAAAAATAATTTTTTGATTAAAAAATTTAACTAACTGGAACATTATATAAACGTACTCTACTATTTTTATTTAAATATTTATTAGCAACTATCTTAATATCTTCTACAGATATTTCACGATATTTTTCTATATCTGTATTAATTAAATCTGCATCTTTATAGTATAAATGATAATGAGCTAAATTTGCTGCTATTCCACTCATAGAATAATTATCGAAAAGAAATTTTTTTTCAAAAAAGTTCTTGTGTTTTTCTAATTCATACGATGTTATTCCATTTTTTTTTAAATTTTCTATCTCTTTATCTATAACTTTTGTTAATTTGTCTAAAGTCACTCCAGGATTTATTAATCCGTATATAATAAAAATCCCGTAATCCTCCATCGCATCCAAAAAAGATCCTGCATAAGAAGCTAACTGTTTTTTATTTACTACATTTTTCATTATCCGTGAACTTTCTCCAGAAGAAAGGATATGATCTATAATTTTTAATACATAAGAATCTTTATCCGTTATTTTTGGAAGTCTATACGACAAAAAAACACCGGGAACTTTAGTGTTTTTATCTACATAAGTAGAAAAAATTTCCTTTCTAATAGGATTTTCTTCTATCCTCTTCATGTGAAAATCTATTTTTCCTTTTGGAATAGGAGAAAAATATGTACTAATCAAATCTCTTGCTTCTTTCATATCAAAATCACCTGCTACCACTAAAGTGGCATTATTGGGAACATAATAAGTTTCATAAAATCTTTTATAATCCACTTCTGTAGCAGAATCTAAATCTTTTTCAAAACCAATAATAGGATATTTATAAGGATGTTTATTAAATAATAAAGAAGGAATAATTTCTGAGATAGCTTTAGCATACGGTTGATTTTCTATTTGCATTTTTTTTTCTTCTTTAACTACTTCTCTTTGAATATTAATGCTTTCTTTATCTATTTTTGCGTGAAGCATCCTTTCAGATTCCAACCATAAAGCTAAAGGAAGGCGATCTGATGGCAAAACTTCGTAATAACAAGTCTCATCATGATTAGTATAAGCATTATTTTTTCCTCCATTGGAAGCTATATGTTTGAAAAATTCTCCTCTTTTAATATTTTTAGAACCTTCAAACATTAGGTGTTCAAAAAAATGAGCAAAACCGGATTTTCCGGGAGATTCATTTTTAGTTCCTACATGATATAAAACAGAAATAGATACCAAAGGATTTGTGTTATCTTGGTGTAAAATAACATGTAGTCCATTTGACAGGATTTCCTCAAAAAATCTAATTTTAGGTACTTGATCAGCTTTCAAAGAATTAAACATTATTATTGTTATGATGATTAAGAAAAAAATTCTATTCATATTGCATAGAATAAAAAACAAATTTAAAAATAAATTAAAGGAATTTACGAATTTTTTTTCCCAAAAAATGGGATTTTTTTCTTTTATTCTATTAATTTGTGGAATTAATGTAGAGTCTATAGAGATAATGTATGTATTCATCAATATAACTATGAAATATTTTTTATTTCTTTTCCTTTTTTTCTTTTCTTTTTTTCTAAAAATTGAAGCAAAAAATATAGAAGGAAATGCAAAAAAAGGAGCAGAACTTTTTAAGAAGAATTGCACGTCTTGTCATTCTATAGATTTAGAAAAGAAAATGATAGGACCCCCTTTAGCTGGTGTAATAGAAAAAAGAAGCAGAGAATGGTTGCATAAATGGATTGTGGATAACAAATCTCTTCGAGAAAGTGGAGATAAAGACGCTATAGCTATTTACAAAGAATATGGAAATGTGGAAATGAATTTATTTCCTCAATTATCCGAACAGGAAATAGATGATATATTATCTTTTATCAAAAATCCTGTCATCAAGAAAGAAAGTACCGCTGAGGAGAAAGAGGAAAAAAATGCCAAGTTAGAATTGGAAGAAGATCCATTTTTAATTAAAATAATTGTTTTTGGACTTAGTATTTTATCTGCAATTTTACTTTGGATTTTATACAAAATTCAAGTTTTAACTAAATTATTACTAAACGAGGATCTCCTTTATCAGAAAAAAGATAAAAAATATTTTTGGATATATACTGTTTTATTTAAATTTTTAGGAAAGAAGAGAAAAAATTTCGCTTTCCTATCTTGTTTTATAGGATTTTTATTCATATTAGGAATATACGGAATTTGGATATTTTTAATGAAAATAGATATAAATAAAGGATACAAACCAGAACAACCCATTTATTTTTCTCATAAAATTCATTCTGGAATTAATGGAATAGATTGTCAGTATTGTCATACTTCAGCAAAATATAGCAAAGTATCTGGAATTCCTTCTGCAAATATTTGTATGAATTGTCATATTACTATCAATGAATATAAAGGCGATTATATTGAAAATGGAAAGAGTAGAGAAGTCTATAATCAGGAAATCCAAAAAATATACCATTCGGTGGGTTGGAATCCAGAAAAAAGAGAATATTCTAAAAAAATAAATCCTATTCAATGGATCCGAATACACAATATGCCTGATTTTGTTTATTTTGATCATTCTCAACATATAATAACAGGAGAAAAAATGATCAAAAAATCAAACAAAGTAGATTTAACTTGTAATGCTTGTCATGGAGATGTTCAAAATATGGATCAAGTAGAAATGTCTCAAAATTTTACCATGGAATGGTGCATTTCTTGTCATAGAAAAACAGAAATAGACATTAATAATCAATATTATCAAGAATATTTTTCCAATTTTATCCAAAAAAGAAAAGGAAAAAAAATAACCATAGATATGATTGGTGGAACGGAATGTGCTAAATGTCACTATTAAATGACTTAATCCGTCATTTATTTTTCTTAATAAACTATTTATGATGAAATCAAATAAAAAAGAAAACGCTATTTCTAAAATAGATATCCCAATTAAAAATTTTTTAAAAAATAGAACCTCTAGACGTGATTTTTTGAAATGGATAGGTTTTAGTACAGCTTCTGTTACTTTAGCCGCATGTAAAGGTCCAGTCATAAAATCTATTCCTTATGTCGTTAAACCAGAAGTGATTACTCCAGGACTCCCTACCTATTACGCATCTACCATGATAGATTCCTTCGATATTGGAAGTGTATTAGTTAAAACAAGGGAAGGACGTCCTATAAAAATAGAACCTAATCTAACTTCCAATTATTTCAATACCACATCAGCTAGAATTCAATCCTCTTTGTTATCTCTTTATGATGAAAAAAGATTAAAAAATCCTTTCATTAAGGGAAATAAATGCTCTTGGAATCAAATAGATAGTTATGTCATTTCCCATTTAGAAAAAATATCAGAAATAGAAAAAGATATTGTGATTCTTTCGTCCTCTTATCCAAGTTTTTCGACAAAAAAATTAATCCAAGATTTTACAAAAACCTATCCAACCACAAAATGGATTACTTATGATGCTATTTCTTATTCAAAAGCTTTAGATGCTGCGAAAGAAATATTTGGATTCCGGGCTTTTCCACTTTTTGATTTATCAAAAACTGAATTAATAGTATCTTTCAATGCGGATTTTTTAGGAGATTGGAGTCCGGAAAATATGAGTAATTCTTATGCAAGGAATAAAAATCCAGAAAAATCTATGATACAACATATTCAGATAGAAAGTAATATGAGTCTATCTGGAGCAAATGCTGACATTCGTATTTCAAAAAAGCCATCAGATATAGAAAAAATGTTGTTTGAAGTTTACCAAAAACTAGTTCTTAAAAAAGATACTAATAGTGAAATGGGAAAAAAAATAACTGACTTAATTCAAAAAAAAGGATCAAAAAGTGTAGTTTTTGCAGATGGAAGTAAAGAAGCATATATTTTTTCTTTTTTAATAAACAAAAAAATTCATAGTCAAGCTTTACAAAAAAATAAATTTGTTTTATCAAAAGAAAG
Organism: Blattabacterium sp. (Periplaneta americana) str. BPLAN; assembly: GCF_000093165.1. Lineage (NCBI taxonomy): Bacteria > Pseudomonadati > Bacteroidota > Flavobacteriia > Flavobacteriales > Blattabacteriaceae > Blattabacterium > Blattabacterium sp. (Periplaneta americana). The sequence continues at coordinate 73,170 of NC_013418.2, forward strand.
TGATGATGATAAACTAAAAGACTTTATAAAGAATTTAGAAAAAGAAAAAGTTGGAGCTTTATTAATTCATAACACTAATCCAGTCTATAGTCTTCCTTATTCTCTTTCTCATTCTCTAAAAAAATTTTTAAGAAAAATACCAGTTACTATATCTTTTTCTATGAAAAAAGATGAAACCAATGAATTAATGGATGTATTAACTCCTATTCCTCATTGGTTAGAAAGTTGGGGAGATACTCATCCTGTCACAGGGATTTACACCCTCATTCAGCCTACCATTCAGTGTATATTTAATACAAGACAATTTCAAGATTCTTTAATGATTTGGGGAAAAACTCCAGAAAAAAATTATTACGAATACTTAAAAAACATTTGGGAAAAAGAAATTATTCCAAAATCCAATGTTTCCTCTTTTCAGGAAGCTTTGTTTCACGGAGTAGTGGAAAAAAAAGAAAATATTATCCAGAAAAAAAATCTTCTATCTAATAAGAAATATTATATAGATGAAAAAAATCAATTAGATAAAAATTTTGAACTTAGATTATACACAAAAACAAGTCTAGGAGATGGCCATCAACATGACAATCCATGGCTTCAAGAACTTCCAGATCCGATTACGCGGACTACTTGGGAAAATTATTTAACTATATCATATGATGATGCAAAAAAAATAGGAATAAAAAATTGGTATACAGGAACAGGAGCTATGAATGGCCATTGTGTGGATTTAATCAAAGATCATAAAATCTTGATTAAAGATCTACCTGTTTATATTCAACCTGGACAAGCTATAGGTTCTATAGGTTTATCTTTTGGATATGGACAAAAAATAGGAAAATTTTCTAAAATGATCAAAGGAAAAAATGCTTATGTACTTTACGAAAATTTTCATTTGATACAAAAAAATATACAGATAAAAAAAGTAAATAAAATACATAAATTTGCTTGTATTCAATTACAAAATACAACTGCAGGAAGAAACTTAGTCAAAGAAACAGATTTAGAAACTTTTTTAAAACATTCTAAAGAAATTTGGAATGAAGAAGAAAAAATTTTTACTCACAAAGGAATGCTTCCACCAGAGAATATTTCTATTTGGAATGACCCTGTCGTAAAAGAAAAAGATAAAAAAGGTCATCATTTTCATCTATCTATAGATTTGAATGCTTGTATTGGATGTGGAGCTTGTATTATTGCATGTCATTCTGAAAATAATGTTCCTATTGTGGGAAAAGAAGAGATTAGAAAATCTAGAGATATGCATTGGTTACGTGTGGATAGATATTATTCTGAAAAAGAAAATTCTAGGGGTGAATTTTTAAAAGATCCAAAGGTTTCTTTTCAACCTGTCATGTGTCAGCATTGTGAGAATGCTCCTTGTGAGACTGTATGTCCGGTTGGAGCTACATCTCATGGAGAGCAAGGTCAAAATATGATGGCATATAATCGTTGTGTAGGAACACGTTATTGTGCAAATAATTGTCCTTATAAAGTAAGACGTTTTAATTGGTTTAATTATACTAATAACCAAAAGTTTGATTTTCATATGAATAACGATCTAGGAAAAATGGTTCTTAATCCAGATGTTGTTGTTAGAAGCAGAGGAGTTATGGAAAAATGCTCTTTGTGCATACAAAGAACACAATCTGTTATAGGAGTTGCAAAAAAAGAAAATCGAAAGATAAAAGATGAAGAATTTGAAACAGCTTGCAGTATTTCTTGTCCTACAAAAGCAATTACTTTTGGAGATGTTAATGACAAAAATAGTCATATTTTAGAAAAAATTAAAGATCAAAGAAATTATAAACTTCTGGAATTTCTCGGAATACGTCCGAATATATCCTATCAATTAAAGATTAGAAACTTGAAATAGAAAGAAGGGATTATTATGTTAAAACTAAATAAAAACCATGAACCCTCTATAAGAGAACCATTGATTATAGGAAATCAAACATTTCAAAATATTACCGAGGATATTTTGAGACCTATAAAAAATAAAGCTGGAAAGCTATGGTGGATTTCTTTATTAATCTCAATTATGGCTTTTTTGTGGGGTTTAGGATGCATCTTTTATACTATAGGGACGGGAATAGGAGTATGGGGTTTAAATAGAACTATAAATTGGGCTTGGGATATTACTAATTTTGTTTGGTGGGTTGGAATTGGTCATGCTGGAACTTTGATTTCTGCTGTTCTATTATTGTTTCGTCAAAAATGGCGTTTATCTATTAACCGATCAGCTGAAGCTATGACTATTTTTGCGGTTATTCAAGCTGGATTATTTCCTATTATACACATGGGAAGACCATGGAATGCTCATTGGGTTTTACCGATTCCAAATCAATTTGGTTCTTTGTGGCCTAATTTTAATTCTCCACTTTTATGGGACGTATTTGCTATTAGTACTTATTTTTCTGTTTCTACTGTTTTTTGGTTTATGGGATTAATTCCAGATTTTGCTATGATCAGAGATAGAGTCACAGATCCTATACAGAAAAAAATATATGGCATTCTTAGTTTTGGGTGGGGAGGAACATCTAAAGATTGGAAAAGATTTGAAGAAATTTCTTTGTTGCTAGCTGGACTATGCACTCCATTAGTTTTTTCAGTACATACTATTGTTTCATTTGATTTTTCTACTTCTGTGATTAAGGGTTGGCATAGCACTATATTTCCTCCTTATTTTGTAGCTGGAGCTATATTTTCAGGTTTTGCAATGGTCCAAACTCTATTAGGAGTAGCTAGAAAAGTCCTTTCTTTAGAAAGTTATATAACTAGAAATCATATTGAGTATATGAATATGATTATTTTATTAACAGGAGGAATAGTTTTATTAGCTTATATATCCGAATTTATTCTTGCATGGTATTCTAGCAGTCCTTTTGAAGAGTTCACTTATTTTTCTGCAAAAGCTGCAACAGGACCATTTTGGTGGGCTTTTTGGGCGTTAATTATTTGCAATGTATTGATTCCCCAATTTTTATGGATTAGATCTGTAAGAAGGAGTTTTTTTTGGTCTTATATAATAGCAATTTTCATCAATATTGGAATGTGGTTTGAGAGGTTTGATATTATCGTTTTAAATCTAAGTCATGATTATTTGCCTTCTTCTTGGACTGGTTTTATGCCTTCATTTGTGGATGTAGGAATATTTATAGGAACTATTGGTTTTTTTTTCGTTCTTTATTTGTTATACATACGTGTATTTCCAGTTATATCACAGGCAGAACTAAAAACAATATTGACGTTGAAATGTTCCAAAAAAAATATAACAAAAAATGATTAAATCCGTATTTAATATTCAGGCATTATATGATCATGAAGATTTAATGATAAATCATTTAAAAATTCTTCGAAAAAAGAACGTAAATATACATGAAGTTTATTCTCCTTTTCCCATTCATAATTTGAATAAATTACTTGAATTAAAAAAAACAAATTTGTCCTTTTTATCTTTTATTTATGGACTTCTAGGATTTGTTACATCTAGTATACTTACTTGGTATACAATGATTTATGATTGGCCGCAAAATATTGGAGGAAAACCATCTTATTCTTGGATTCGCAATCTTCCTTCTTTTATTCCTGTAATATTTGAATTGTCTATTTTTTTTTCTGCACATTTTATGTGCATCACTTATCTTTTTCAATGTAAATTATTTCCAGGATCTCCTCCAAAAAATCCGGATCCTAGAACTACTGATAATATGTTTCTAATAGAAATTTATACAGAAGAAAATGCTGAAAAGTTACGGAATTTTTTAAAAGAAAATGGAGCTATGGAAGTGAATATAACTAAAATAGTTCAAACATGAAAAATCAATATCTTTATGTTCTTATCCTTTTTATGACACTGAATTCTTGTTGGTTTGATAAATCAAAACCTAATAGAGTATATATGCCTGATATGTACTACTCAGATGCATACGAGCCTTATTCAGATCCATATCCAAATTATAAAAAAACTCTTAAAAAAAGTGGAATTCCTCTTTTTATAAAAGGGAAAACTTCATCTCTTTTGCCTGTGAAAGGAACTATTCCAAGAAATTCTTATGGATTTAATTTTTACCAACCTGATGGGACCCAGAAAGGATATAATCTATCTAAAAAAATATTGAAATCTCCTTTACAAAAGAGTAATAAAAAAGAATTAAATAAAATCATAGAAGATGGAAAAAATATCTATAAAATTAATTGTTCTATATGTCATGGAGAAAATGGAGATGGACAAGGTTTTTTAGTAAAAAAAGAAAAAATATTAGGAATTCCCAGTTATAAGGATAGAGACATTACTATTGGAAGTATTTATCATGTGATTACTTATGGAAAAAATAACATGAGTTCCTACGCCTCTCAATTAAATGAAACAGATAGATGGAAAGTAGCAGAATATATAATGATTCTAAAGAATAAATAAAAATAAAAGATGTATCAATTTTCTCAAAAAAATAAAAAAATTATTATTTTTATAATGCTCATAGGTTTTTTTCTTCTTTTTTTTGATCAAATTCTTTTTTCAAAGAAAATTTTTTTTTCCAAAAAAAAAGAACTTTTCTTAGAAAGGAAATCCACGGAAAATAAAAAAAATGCTTTCCAAAAAGCCGAAAAAACAGAAAATAAACCTTGGATAGGATTATATATGTCTCTATTTTATTTTACCAGTATTTCTCTAGGATCTTTATTTTTTTTAGGAATACAATATGTATCAAAATCAGGATGGTCCATTATCATCCATCCTATCATGGAAGAAGTTTCTTCTTTTCTTCCATATGGAGGAGTGATGATTCTAATAATATTATTATTAAATGCTATGGATTACATTCATATATTTCATTGGATGGATCCCACTTTATATGATCCGACCTCTTTAGAATATGATAAAGTCATTGCAAGTAAAAAGTTATTTTTAAACATTCCCTTTTTCTTAATCAGAAGTTTTATTTATATAATTGGCTGGTGTTTTTTTTATTTCAAAATAAAAAAAACATCTTCTATTTTAGATAAAACATGTTCTTTGAAGGATTACAAAAAACTAAATTTTTTATCTATCATATTTATAATATTTTTTTCTATCACATCTATTTTTATGGGATGGGACTGGATAATGTCCTTGAATCCTCATTGGTTTAGTACTTTATTTAGTTGGTATGTTTTAAGTACCTATATAGTAACAGGAATAAGCACCATTACTATAATTGCTATTTATCTAAAAAAGAAAGGATGTTTACCTTTCTTTAATGAAAATCACTTACATGATTTAAGTAAATATCTTTTTTCCACTAGTTTACTGTGGACTTATTTGTGGTTTTCACAGTTTATCCTTTATTGGTACGGAAACATCCCGGAAGAAATTTCTTTTTTTCTAAAAAGAGAAGAAGTCTACGGATCTATTCATTTTTGGATGCTCATTTCAAATTTTTTGATTCCTTTTTTAGGTTTAATGAGCAGCAGATGTAAAACTAATCCAAGAATAGTCTTTACAATTGCTAGTATATTACTTTTTGGACATTATATAGATATATACAATTTAATAGCTCCAGATGTAAATGGAATCTTTGATCCTAAATTTGGATTATCTGAAATTGGATCTTTCCTATTGATAGGTTCTATTTTTTGCTATATTTTATTTAGCAACTTAAACAAGAAAAAACTTCATTCTATTGGAAACCCTCTTTTTCAAGAAAGTAAAAAATACAAATATCCTTATATATAAATAAAAATGACGGTTTTTACTTATGGAAACAAAGTTTTCTTACAAAAAGAAGAACTTCTTTCATAGAAGGGATATCTGGAATCCAGATTTCTTTATTCAAATATCTTGAAACAGATTTTGCTGTAGTTCTTCCTATAGCAAAAAATTCTGTTTTGTAGTCATCCAGTATTTTGTTTTTTAGAAAAAACGATTTTACTCCAGAAGGACTAAAAAATATGATTCCATGATAACTGGATAGATTTTCTATTTTATGAGGAAGAAAAAAAGTTTGATAAACTTCATATCGATTTAAAAGAATATTTTTTTTGGAAAACTTTGTCATTACTCTTTTTAAGTAGATTATTTTTTCCACAAAACCAATCATAAGACTTATTGGAATTTTTTATAAAAATGTCATCTATAAGATCTTGTACATAATTTTTTCTCAAAATAAAAGAAAAATTTCCAAATTTTTTTTTTCTTCAAAAGATCTTTTCCAAAATTATATATAAATCCTTTTACTCCATTATAACTAGTAAAAATAAATCGATCATTTAATAGAATAGGTTTTTTTTGTAAAATAGAATACTTTACGGATAAAAAATCACAAGATTTAATAAAAAAAACTTTTTTGAAAAAAAAGAAGGAAAATTTACAGATTTAGTGATAAGAATTTTAATCATAATTTTTTTCTTTTACAAAATTCATTATGGATTTATTAGATCCAAAAAGTGTTAATATATCTCCTTTTTGCAGAATCGTATCTCCAGTCACCAATCCGATCACTTTTCTTGTGGATGAATTTCCCTTATGCGACATCGGAATTTTAATATCTCGTATTACAGTGATTAAAGAAACGGAATATTTTTGTGTTAATTTTAGACTTTTCACAGACTTTCCATTAAAGGAATATGGAGAAAAAACTTCTGCAATAGAATATTTATTATCCACTCTAAAATAATCTAAAGCATAATTAAAGGATATTTGTTTAGTTAATCGGAAAGCGGCGTCTTGTTCTGGATGTACAACATCGTTAATCCCCATGGCCTCTAATATAGTATCATGTATTTTTGATAAAGATCGACTAACTATTCTAAGATGTTTATATTTTTTTAGTATCGCCGTAGTTACTATTGATGATCCTTCGTTTTCTCCAATAGCTACAATTCCTAAATCAGCTTGTTGTATCGGCAAGACTTTATAAGCGGCTTCATTATTAGCATCCATACATACAACATTAGCTATATGATCTTTTAATAAGTCCACTTTTTCCATTTTATGGTCTACTCCAAAAACTTCATGACCATTGTCTGTTAAATTGAGAGCTAAAGATCTTCCAAAATTTCCTAAACCGATAATAATAATTTTCATAATATCATTAATTTATGAGAATATTTCCTTGAGGAAACCGATAATAATAATGACTATTTATTCTATTTTTTAATAATCCTACCATAATATTAAAAACTCCAATTCTTCCTAATAACATTAAAATGATTAACACTAACTTACTTCCATTAGATAAATTAGAAGTAATTCCTAAAGATAATCCTACTGTTGAAAAAGCGGAAAAAACTTCAAAAGAAATGGATAAAATCTCTTTTTCTGGATCCAAAAAAAGAATAATCAAAATGCTTATATATATAACAATTAAAGATAATATGATAATAGCAAAAGAACGTCTAACAGATTCTGAAGAAATCTCTTTTCTTTGAATTTCTAATCGATTCTTTCCTCTAGATAAAGAAATAACATTCATTAAGGCTAATGCAAAAGTACTTGTCTTAATTCCTCCACCTGTAGAAGCGGGGGATGCTCCAATCCACATCAAAAAAATAGTAAATAATATAGTAAGAGGAGTCCATTTATTCAGGTTCAATACTTGAAATCCTGCTGTTCTAGATGTGGCAGAAGAAAAAAATGAAGCAATCCATTTTCCAGTAAAAGAAGGATGTTCGATAAGAGAGAAATGCAATTCACTGAAATAATAAAAAATGGTTCCAAAAAAAAGTAAAATAAAGGTTGTGAATACAACAATTTTTGTATTCAAAGTAACAATATGAGCAGGATGTCTAAAATATTCCTCTTTAAAAACTTTATAAAAATATTTTTGGAATGTAATCCATATATATGTAAAAAAATTAAATAAAATATTAAAACCTATTCCTCCCAATATTAATAAACAGGCAATAATAAATTGTAATAGATAATTAAACCTAACAGATTCAGAATAAAGACCTTTACTAAGAGTAGAAAATCCACTATTACAAAAAGCGGATATGGAATGGAAAATAGAAAAAAACAAAGGACTATCAGTTTCTATGAAATTTTTTTCCTTATTAATAGAAAAATAAATTAACAAAGTTCCTATAATTTCTACGGTTAAAGTAAACAGAACAACTTTTACGGCTAAACTAAGAACATTATTAGTAGTTTTTGTATTCAAAAAATTGCTAATGTATATTCCTTCTCTAAAAGAAAAACCATCTCTAAAAAAATAACTAAAAAAAGAAGTGATGGTTAAAATTCCTAAACCTCCGAGTTCTACTAACGTTAGAATAATCACTTTCCCTAAATAGGTAAAATCTTTTGCGGTATCTAATACTACTAGACCTGTCACACAAACGGCACTAGTAGAAGTAAACAAAGCATCTATAAACGAGATGTTTTTAACTGTAGAAGTCGGAAGCATAAGCAAGACTGATCCTAAAAAAGATAGAAATACAAAACTAGTAATAAAAATAAAAGCAGGATTATGTATTTTTACATATATTATTCGCATGAAATAAGTAATACGAATCAATATGTATAAAGTCAAACAAATTAATAAGGTTATTTGTATATCTGTTATCTTATCAGTTTTGAAAAAAAAGAATTGTCCAACAGAAAAAATAAAAGAAGTAATTAAAATAAAAAAAGATAAAAAAATCATGGATTTATATCCCTTATAAAGACTCCTTTCGAACAAAAAACAAAAATGAAAAATGCTAAGTATGAATACTATTCCCATGAGGATCCCTATATCTAAAACAGGATTTAGAGATGTTTTCCACCCTAAAGAAATAATTATATAGAAAAATGTGATTGGAGTTATAAATGGTAATATATTTCGGAATATAATTTGGGTCATGACTTTCTATGCTTACTTACTCCTCTTACTCTTACTATGAAATATTTTTTATTCTCATATTCTCCAATATTTTTTTTCCTCCTTCCTCCAATATTTCCTTTGCACACTGATATCCTATAACATTATAATTAGTTCCTATTTTTTTTTTTCTTATTTTTTGCATGCCATCTAAACTGAATAATATTCCGGTAAAATAAATAATTTTATTTTTAATGATTGCATGGGCCCCAATAGGGGTCACACATCCACCTCCTAAAGTTTTCAAAAATTGACGTTCTATATTTGCAGATAATCTAGTATTCCTATCATCTAATTCTTTAGTTAAATAATGAATCCATTCATTGTCTTTCCGTGTAGAAACAACAATAATTCCTTGTCCAGGAGAAGGAATCATCCAATCCAAAACTTTAAAATTAAAACCTTCTAAATCATTTAATAATCCCAAACGTTCCAATCCTACCTTAGCAAAAATAGCTCCTTTCCAAGAGTTATTATATAATTTTTTTAATCGAGTATTTATATTCCCTCTTAAATCCACAATGGTATGATGAGGATAACGATTCTTCCAAAATGCCCTTCTTCTAAGACTTCCGGTAGCTATAACGGCTTCTATTTTAGAATTCAATAAAAAATTACTGGATCCTTGATATATTAATAAATCGGAAAAACTTCCCCGCTTCAAATAAGCAGAAAGAACTATTTTTTCTGGAAGACTAGTAGGAACATCTTTTAAAGAATGCACAGCCATATCAATTTTTCCAGAAAGAAGAACATCAGTTAAATTTCTAGTGAAAATACCTACTTTTTTAAATTTATAAAGAGGAATATTTTGAATTAAATCTCCTTCAGATTTTATAAAAAACAAATGAGAACAATAACCTAGTCTATGAAGGACTTTTTGAACTTCTATTGCTTGAGAAATAGCTAGTGGACTATTTCTTGTTCCTATTCTAATAATTTTATTCAAAAAACTCTTTATTTTTTATAAATAACAAGGAATAAATTCTTCAATGTTATTGAATTTTTTATTACAAAATTTCACGTAGGAAAGAGAAGACATATCCATTGCAGATGGATAAATAGGAAAAATAAAACGAAAATTATCCGTAAATAACTTCTCTACTTTTGGACAAATTATATTTCCAAATAAATATACTTTTTTATTCTCTGTTATAGACTTGAAAAAATCACCACAAAACTTCTTTATAGAAATAGGACATAATCTTTTTTTATATTTATTAAATAAAGTGGTATAAAAAAGATCTGATTTTGCATGTATCATAGGAATTAAAAATCCATCTTGGACATCTATTTTTTGACTCAAAATAGTTAATGAATCTAATGATAATAAGGGAATTCCTAAAGCATAACATAAACCTTTAGCAGCAGAAACTCCTATTCTTAAGGAAGTGTAGGACCCTGGACCTTGACTTACACAAATGGATTGTAAATCATTTATATTAATTTTGGAAATTTTTATAGCATATTGTATAAATGTATGTAATTTTTCTGAATGAAGATGTTTATCCGTATGTTCTTCTATGGAGATTAAGCATATACCGTTTCTTGCTATGCTAACCGAGCAATTTTTTGTAGAAGTTTCCAAATTTAGGATCAAAGTCATCTTTATTTTATTTATTATTTTTTTTCACAACCAAAATATCTAAAATCTATTTAAAATGATAAATAATGCAAAAAAAATAGTTCGCTATATTGTGCAGTGGTTAAAAAAATACATCAAAAAAACTCAATCAAATGGTTTTGTTATTGGAATATCCGGAGGTATAGATTCTGCTGTGGCCTCCATGTTAGTCGCTATGACTAAATACCCAACTTTCACATTAGAAATGCCTATTTTAGAAAAAAATCCAAATTTTCTATCTGAACAACATGTAAATTTTTTAAAATCTAGATTTTTAAATGTTCATCATCTAAAAAAAGATCTATCTTCTTTATTCACTTCTTTTATTCACACTATGAATGATAATATTACAGAAAAAAAAAATAAACCTTTGGCCTTAGCCAATGCAAAATCTCGTATCCGTATGTTAACTCTATATTATTATGCAAATATAGAGAATTATTTAGTGGTAGGAACTGGAAATAAAGTAGAAGATTTTGGAGTTGGATTTTTTACAAAATATGGAGACGGAGGTGTCGATATACATCCTATAGCAGATTTAACTAAAAGTGAAATCCGTTTTCTTGCCAAAGAATTAAATATTATTGATGGAATACAAAAAGCTGAACCTACAGATGGATTATGGGAAGATCAAAGATCAGATGAAGATCAGTTAGAAGCTACTTATGAAGAATTAGAATGGGCCATGAAAATCGCAGAAAAAAAGGAAAAAAATTTTCATGAAACCTTTAAAGGGAGAGAATATGATATTTTGAAAAAATATCAATATCTACACAAAAAAAACGAGCACAAAATTAGACCTATTCCTATCTGTGAAATTCCTAATATTTTTAAGAAATAGAAAAATAATCTCCTAATTCTTGGAAAAAAAAAGAGAAACATATCAATCCAAAAACCTTTTCGTACCTTTGTTTTTCATGGATTAAGTTAAATTATGATGGGAGAAGAGTATAAAAAATTTTTAGAAAAAGATAATAAGGATACTAATTTTTTAGAAAATCATGAAACTCCACTACGTGATGATGCTTTTCTTATAAGCGATGAAAAAAAAATTGATAAAATAGAAAAACATTTTTTCCACATTATGGAAATTTTAGGTTTGGATATGAATGATGATAGTTTACGCAGTACACCTAAACGTGTAGCAAAAATGTTTATAAAAGAAATATTTAGCGGACTAAATCCAAAAAATCATCCTCATTTATCCACTTTTGAAAATAAATATAAATATAATCAGATGTTGATAGAAAAAAACATAATAGTTTATTCTACTTGTGAGCATCATTTTCTACCTATTGTTGGAAAAGCACATGTTGGCTACATTTCCAATGGAAAGGTTGTGGGTCTTTCTAAAATTAATAGAATCGTAAATTTTTACGCAAAAAGACCACAAGTTCAAGAACGTTTAACTATGCAAATTGTTAAATCTTTACAAAAAATACTAGATACAAAAGATGTTGCTTGCATTATAGACGCAAAACATTTATGTGTAAATTCTCGTGGAATTCGAGATATAGACACCAGAACGATCACTACTGAATTAGTAGGAGCATTTAAAAAAGATTCGGAAATTCGAAGAGAATTTTTCCATTATATTGGAAGATCCTAATTTTATGAATATAGAAAATTATATACGCTATATACGAGATCATATACAAATATATAATTCTTTTACCGGAAAAAAAGAATTATTTAAACCTATTCATAAGGAATATATAGGAATTTATGTTTGTGGCCCTACTGTTTATAATCATCTTCATTTGGGAAACTGTCGGACTTTTATATTATTCGATTTAGTTTTCCGTTATTTTAAACATTTAGGTTATAAAGTACGCTATATCAGAAATATTACGGATGTAGGACATTTAGAAAATGATAGTGATGATGGAGAAGACAAAATTCATCAAAGATCTCGTTTTGAGGGTATTGAACCTATGGAAATTGTTCAAAAATATACTTTATCTTTTCATCATATATTAAATATTTTCAATACTTTACCTCCAAGTATTGAACCAACAGCTACTGGTCATATTATAGAACAAATTGATATGATTCAAAAATTGATTCAAAAAAATCTAGCTTACGAAAATAATGGATCTGTTTATTTTGACGTAAAAAAATATAGTCAATTATGTTCTTATGGAATATTGAGTCATAATAGAATCGATCAACTTTTTAAGAAAGAATCTAATTTTCTGGGTGAAAAACGACATTTTCAAGATTTTTCTCTTTGGAAAAAAGCTAAACACAGTCATATTATGAACTGGAACTCTCCATGGGGAAAAGGAGTACCAGGTTGGCATATAGAATGTACCACTATGAGTACAAAATATTTAGGAGAAGTTTTTGATATTCACGGTGGAGGAATAGATCTTAAATTTCCCCATCATGAATGTGAGTTAGCACAAGCAATAGGAGTTTATAACAAGAATCATCTTGCACATTATTGGATGCATACGAATATGCTTACTTTAAATGGAAAAAAAATGAGTAAATCCACAGGGAATTACTTATCCACAAAAGATTTAGTCTCTAAATATCATCCAATAATCATTCGATTCTTTATATTACAATCTCATTATCGTAGCCTTTTAAACTTTTCTCAAAAAGGACTTATAGATGCAGAGAAAGGATATCATCGTTTAATTAATGCAATAGAAAAATTAGAATTTTTTTCTAAAAGTGATAAAAAAAATATATCAAAATTTGATGTAAATAAATGGATAAAAAATTGTTATGAAGCTATTAATGATGATTTTAACACCCCTTTATTAATCTCCCATCTCTTCCAAGTGATTCACATTTTGAATCATTCTATTAACTATATAGGGGATTCTATACATTTATTAAAAAAATATATGAATCATTTTTTATTTGATATACTTGGTCTTCAAAAGATAGAGAAAAATCCCTTTGAAAAAACGTCTAAAAAATTAAAAATACTTACTGAAATATTAATAAAAATTCGAATAGAAGCAAGAAAAAAAAGAAATTGGGTTCTTTCAGATTTAATTCGCGAAGAACTATCGCGCATAGGGATTTCATTACATGATGACAAACTTGTTTAGTCTTTTTAATTTAAAGCTTGATCTATATCTTCAAGAAGATCTTCTTCATTCTCTATTCCAAAAGATAAACGGATAAGAGAATCTTGAATTCCTGCGTTTCTTCTAACCTCTAAAGGAGTAGATTTATGTGTCATAGTTGCCGGATGACAAATTAAACTTTTTGTTCCTCCTAAACTTTCTGCTAGTTTAAATAATTTAGTAGAGGTTACAACTTTTTTTGCCGCTTCTATAGTATCTTCTTTAAGACTAAATGACACTATTCCTCCGAAATAGAGTTGTTGTTTTACTGCTATTCTATGATTTTTATGCTGAGATAATCCAGGATAATAAACCTTATCAATACAGGTATTTTTTTCTTCCAATAAAAAAGAAGCTATCTTAAATGCATTATCAGACTGTTTCTTAATACGTAGATACAAAGTTTGACACCCTCTTATAGTTAACCAACAATCAATAGGAGACAAAATCCCTCCAGTAGCATTTTGAATGTATTTTAATTGTTCATATAAATCTGGATTTTTCACGGTAATTAGTCCAGCTAATACATCTGAATGTCCTGCTAGATATTTTGTAGCACTGTGAATAACTATATCTGTTCCTAAACTGAGAGGATTCTGAAGAGCTGGAGTAGCAAAAGTATTGTCTACAACAACTAAAATGTTTGGGTTAATTTTTTTAGAATTTTCACTAATATACTTAATATCAGATATTTTCAAAGTAGGATTAGTAGGAGATTCTAACCAAACCATCTTAGTTTTAGGAGTAAGGATAGAAATAACATTTTCTGCATAGGTAGTATCCACGAAATGGGTTTTAATTCCTAATTTTTTATACAAATTTAATAAACGAAAAGTTCCCCCATAAATATCATCCACAGCAACTATTTCATCTCCAAATTCTAATAATTTTAAAACAGCATCCACAGATGCTAACCCAGAAGAAAAAGCTAAACTGGCATAGCCTTTTTCTAAATCTGTAATTAATTTTTCCAATATTTTTCTTGTAGGATTATTGGTTCTTGTATAATCAAAACCTTTATGAACTCCAGGAGATTTTTGAACATAAGTAGAGGTCTGGTATATGGGAGTAGAGATAGCTCCTGTTAGAGGATCTGATAAAATGTTTTGAATTAGTTTTGTTTCTTCCTTCATCGTCATTGTATTTTGCACAAATTTATATACAAATGTACTCTTTCAATTCAAAAATTCAAATTTTATAAGAGAATATTTACCTTCTTTCTGGAAAAAAATATAAATTTGTTTCCTACTTTTTTTGAATGACTTTAGCTTTAAAAAAATTAGGATTATATTGCTTTTTTTTGATTTTTATTTTTCTTACAAATCTTTTTGCTAATGAAAATGAAAATAAAAAAAATATAGATGTAGCTAAGACTATTCTTGAACATGTAAGTGATTCTCACGAATGGCATGTTGTAGGAAATCATGAAAAGGGAATTATATTTTCTTTACCAGTGCTTTTGTGGAATAATGGATGGGAATTTTTTTTATCCTCTCAATTTTCTCATGGAAAAGTAGTAAAAGGAAAATATGGAAATTATAAAATGTTTCAAGAAAAAATATATAAAACAAATTCTATTGGAAGTTTATATATAGATGCAAGAGGTTTTCCTAAAAATGATAGACCTTTGGATTTTTCTATTACAAAAAATGTAGTGTCTATTGGAATATCCTTTTTAATATTATGTTACATTTTTAGGAGAATGAGATATAGCTATAAAAATTATCAAACGAAATGGAATTTCGGAATTTTCTTAGAATTCTTAATCTTATTTATTCGTAATGAAATAGTTATTCCAAATGTTGGAGAAAAAAAATATAAAACCTATTTTCCTTTTTTGTTGACTGTGTTTTTTTTCATATTGGTTAATAATTTAATAGGTCTTTTACCAGGATTTCCAAATGTTACAGGAAATATAAGTGTCACATTGGTTTTAGCAGTAATTACTTTTATAATCATCAATATGAAAGCCAATAAAAATTATTGGAAACATATTTTTTGGATGCCAAATGTTCCCATAGGGATAAAGTTTTTGTTAGCACCCATAGAATTTATAGGGATTTTCATTCGTCCATTAACTTTATGTATTCGTTTGTTTGCCAATATTACTGCTGGACACATCATTATTTTAAGTTTTATTTGTCTTATTTTTATTTTTAAAAATTTTTTTATTGCTAGTTTTTCCATTATTTTCGGCTTTTTTATTTCCTTGTTGGAAATTATGGTGGCTTTTTTGCAAGCCTTTATTTTTACGAATTTATCTGCTTTACTTATAGGAATGGCCGTAAAGGAATATGAACATAAAACGTATTAAAATAATATTATCATTATGGATATAGATTTAACTTATTCAGGTTTAGCCGCTTTAGGTGCTGGAATTTCGGTAATAGGAGCTGGTTTAGGAATTGGGAAAATTGGAAGTTCCGCAATGGATGCTATTGCTAGACAACCTGAAGCTTCAGGAAAGATACAAAATGCCATGATTGTTGCTGCAGCTCTTATTGAAGGGGCAGCTCTTTTTGGAATAGTAACCGCTTTATTAGCTGTGTTTAAATAAGTTTTTGTAATGGATTTGGTTACTCCTTCTATCGGTTTAATTGTTTGGCAGACAATAATATTTCTGATATTGATCTCCTTTCTTTCCAAATATGCATGGAAACCAATTATGAAATTCATTGATCAAAGAGAGGAAAAAATTAGAATTTCTATGGAAAAGGCTGATTTAGTTCAAAAAGAATTGAAAATGGTAGAAAATAAAAAAAATCAAATTTTGAAAGAAACTCGCATAAAAAGAGATAGAATTTTGGAAGAGGCCATTCAAATTAGAGAAAAAATAAAACATAAAGCTATAGAAGAAGGTGTTTTGGAGAAAAAAAAGCTTATAGAAGAGACAAAAAAAATTATGCAGGTAGAGAGAAAAATGGCCATACAGGAATTGAAAGATCAAATAGGTGATATTTCCATAATCATTGCCGAAAAAATCTTAAAGAAAGAGTTGGAGACAAATCAAAAAACGAATAAACAAGAAAAATTTATCAAAGAATTAGTAAACAAATTATAAAAATGTTTTCGAAAAAAAAAGTGACTAGACATTATGCTAAAGTTCTTTTTGAGTATTCGATGAATAACGAAAAAAAGGATTCTACTTATCATAAAATTAAAAAAATATCCTTCCTCTTATCTCAAAGCATTGAATTGAATAAGGTTTTGTGTACCTCTTTGTTAAGTTCTGCAAGAAAAATACAAATTTTAGAAAAAATTTTCTATTCTTTCGATCCTTTTATTTTTCATTTTATAAAAATTTTAACAGTACGAAAAAGAGAACATCTTTCCAAAAAGATTTTTTTGGAATATCAAAAAATTTATCAGGAAAAAAAAGGATTGTTAAAATTCCACCTTATTTCTGCTTTTCCATTAAGAATGGATCTTCAAAAAATGATTATAAATAAAATCATTTCTTTAGAATCAAAAAGAAATAATAAAAAATATCAGATTTTTAATAAAATAGATGAATCCATTCTTGGAGGTTTTTTGCTTCGTATAGGATACAAAGAATGGGATTTTAGTGTGAAGGGACAATTATTTAGTATTCAAAAACTATTGAAAAATTCAGTTTAAAGCATTTATTTTCATGTCCGATTTAAAATATTCTGAAATATCATCGATTCTTAAAAAACAATTATCGGATTTTCAATATGAATCAAAATTATCTGAATCAGGGGTTATTGTTCAAGTAGGAGATGGGGTAGCTAGATCTGTTGGATTGAATTCTGTATTTTCTGGAGAAATAGTGGAATTTCACACCGGAATAAAAGGAATAGCCTTGAATTTGGAAGAAGATCATGTAAGTATAGTATTAGTAAATTCATCAAAAGATGTCAAAGAAGGAGATATTGTAAAGCGTACAGGGAAGGTTCTTTCTATCCCAGTTGGAGAAGGGATGCTAGGTCGCGTAGTGGATGTATTAGGAAATCCGATTGATGGAAAAGGTCCTATAGAAGGGAAATTATTTGATATGCCCTTGGAAAGAAAAGCTCCAGGTGTTATTTATAGAGAACCTGTAAAAGAACCTCTTCAAACAGGAATTAAATTTATAGATGCTATGATTCCTATAGGGAGAGGACAAAGAGAATTAATTATTGGAGATCGACAAACAGGAAAGACCACTATAGCCATTGATACTATTCTTAATCAGAAAGAATGGTATAATACAGATAAACAAGTTTATTGTATTTATGTAGCTATAAGTCAAAAAGGATCTACAATAGCAAGAATCACGAAAACTTTAGAGGATAAAGGGGCCATGTCCTATACAGTTATAGTCGCAGCAAATGCTTCTGATCCAGCATCTATACAAGTTTTTGCTCCGTTTTCTGGGACAGCTATTGGAGAATACTTTCGTGATACGGGTCGTTCTTCTTTGGTAATTTATGATGATCTATCCAAACAAGCTGTTTCTTATAGAGAAGTCTCTTTGTTATTACGACGTCCTCCTGGAAGAGAAGCATATCCAGGAGATGTTTTCTATTTGCATTCTAGATTATTAGAACGCGCAGCTAAAATAATAAAAGATACAAAAATAGCTCAAAAAATGAACGATATTCCAGAATCTATCAAAGAATATGTAAAAGGCGGAGGTTCTTTAACCGCACTTCCTATTATTGAAACACAATCTGGAGATGTTTCTTCTTATATTCCTACCAATGTCATTTCTATAACAGATGGACAAATTTTTTTAGAAAAAGATCTATTTCATTCTGGAGTACGTCCTGCAATTAATGAAAGTATTTCTGTTTCCCGGGTAGGAGCTTCTGCTCAAATTCAATCTATGAGAAAAATATCTGGAACTTTGAAATTAGACCAAGCTCAATTTCGAGAATTGGAATCTTTTTCAAAATTTGGTTCTGAATTAGATCCTATAACTATGGAAATTATAGAGAAGGGAAGAAGAAACATAGAAATATTAAAACAACCTCCTCATTCTCCATATAATATATCCGATCAGATTGCTATTATTTATGCTGGAACTAAAAATTTTTTGAAAAAAGTACCTATTGAAAAAATATCCTCTTTTGAAAAGGAATATCTTTTTTATTTAAATGAAAAACACCAAGAATTATTGAAAGATTTGAAAGAAGGGATTTTTAACAAAGAATTAGCTGAAATTCTGAAAATAATAGCCATGGAACTAAGTGAAAAATATTCTTCTTAAGAGAACTTTTATGTCTAATCCAAAAGAAATCAAAAAAAGAATTTTATCTATAGATTCCGTTGTAAAAACAACGGAAGCTATGAAAATGATTTCTATCGTGAAATTACGAAAATCCAAAGAATTGCTTTTACATATAAAAAGATACTCAGAATCTATAGAGCAATTATTTCAACATTTTCTGTTATCATTCCATGATAAATTAGAAAATATTCAGGATAAAAAATATTTTTTTTCTTCAGGAAAAAAGAAATTGTTTATAGTCATAACTTCTAATCGTGGATTATGTGGAGCTTTCAATTCCTTAATTTTTGATAAAATTCATAGATATATTCAAGAAAACGGTTATTTGAAAAAAGATTGTATTTTTTTTTCTATCGGAAAAAAAGGATTTGATTTTTTATCGAGAAAATATAATATGTATAAGAAAAAAAAAAAAATACCAAATAATTTTACTTATAAAGATGTAATCATTTTGGTCAAAGAATTAATTGAAGATTTTTTTTCCAAAAAATTTCATTCAATATATTTGATTTACAATCATCTAAAAAATTCATTCTTTCAAGAAATAATTATAGAACAATTTCTTCCAATTATTTTTACAGATTTTGAAAATAAATCCTCTAATTATTCTATTTTAGAACCATCTAAAGAAGAAATTTTGGATTATATTACTCCTAAATTTCTTAGCGTGAAACTATTTAAAAGTATATTAGAATCATCTACTTCAGAACATACTGCACGTATGATGTCTATGCATAAAGCTACAGAAAGTGCCTCTGACATTAAAAAGAATCTTATGTTGAATTATAATAAAGAAAGACAAACTTCCATTACTAAGGAAATACTTGAAATTATTAGTGGATTAGAAGCTTTAAGTGAAACTAATTAATTAATGGGAGTGAAGGACATTCCGTTTATTGATTACATTTGTTGTTAAGTAATAAGGTTTTTTATTCAACATAAAAAAAATTATGAAAAAAATATTAACAGGAATTCAAAGTACAGGAACTCCTCATTTAGGGAATATTTTGGGAGTTATAATCCCATCTATAAATATGGCTAATAATTCCAAATACTCTTCGTTCATATTTGTGGCAGATTTACATTCACTGATACAAATGAAAGATCTGGAAACTATCCGTTATAATACTTATCAAATTGCGGCAGCATGGTTAGCTTTTGGTTTAAATACAGAAAAAAGCATATTTTATAGACAGTCGGATGTTTCCGAAGTAACTGAATTAGCTTGGTATTTTAATTGTTTTTTTCCTTATCAAAGACTTACATTGGCTCATTCTTTCAAAAGAGAAATCAGTCGGAAAGGGAAAATTAATGTAGGTTTGTTTACATATCCTATGTTAATGGCAGCTGATATATTGCTTTACAATGCAGAAGTCATTCCCGTAGGAAAAGATCAGTTACAACATATAGAAATAACACGCCATATAGCCAGTCATTTAAATAAAAAAATAGGTCAAAAATTATTTGTTTTACCTAAAGCTTTTATACCAATAAAAACTGGATTAGTTCCTGGGACAGATGGAAAAAAAATGAGTAAATCCCAAAAAAATTGGATTAATATTTTTTCTTCAGATGAAATTCTGAAAAAACAAATTATGAGCATTCATACGGATAATAAATCTTTAAAAGAAAAAAAAAATCCGGATAAAGATTGTATAATGGCTTTGTACAGATTGTTAGCTCCACTTGATAGAGTAGAAGAAATGAAAAAAAGATATATAAAGGGAGGATATGGATATTTAGAGGCTAAAAAAGAATTGTATGAGTGTATTCTAAAAAAATTTTCATCTGAAAGGATGAAATTTTCTTCTTTTGTAAAGAATAAATCTTTATTAGATCGTATTTTTTATTTAGGAGCTAAAAAAGCAAGAAATATAGCTTATGAAAGATTAAATAAGATTCGAAAAACTTTCAAATTTAATTCTTTATTTAAGATTTGACATTATGACACAATTATAAAACATGGCAAATCTTTTGCTCCTAGAGCATAAAATTGTTTTCTAAATATTTTTTATGTTATGAATATCAATCAAAAAAATATTGATTCTCAGGATGAAAAGAATCCTGTAGATCTATCTGAAATGGAAAATTCTTGTCAAGAAAAAACAGAACATTCATTAAAAGAAGTAGAAATTTTTAAAGAAAAATTGGAAAAAGAAAAAGATAAATTTTTACGTCTTTTTGCAGAATTTGAAAATTATAAAAAACGTATTCAAAAAGAAAGATTTGATCTTTTTAGATCTGTTCATCAACAAATTATTATAGATTTAATCCCTATTTTAGATGATTTTGAAAGAGGACTTAAAGAGCTGAAAAAATCAAAAGACGAAGCTCTCATTCAAGGAGTATCTCTAATACAGGAAAAACTCATAAAAATTTTAAAAGAAAAAGGATTGAATAAAATAAAAATCAAAAAAGGAGATGATTTTAATACTGATTTTCATGAGGCCATTACACAGATTCCAGCTACAACAGAAAATTTAAAAGGAAAAATTATGGAAATTATAGAATCTGGATATATCCTACAAGAAAGAGTTATACGACATGCCAAAGTTATTACTGGAAAATAATTAACTTTTATCTTCATGGTGAAAAAAGATTATTACGAAGTATTAGGTGTTTCTAGAAATGCTTCTTCAGAAGAAATTAAAAAAGCTTATCGAAAATTAGCCATTAAATATCATCCAGATAAAAATCCGGATAATAAAAAGAAAGCAGAAGAAAAATTCAAAGAAGCAGCTGAAGCTTATGAAATATTAAGCAACCCGGAAAAAAGACAACGTTATGACAAATTTGGACATGCCGGTGTTAAAGGAAGTAGTTCTGGATCGGGAATGAATATGGAAGATATTTTTGCAAATTTTGGAGATATTTTTGCGGATGCCTTTGGAGAGGGATTTTCTAGTTTTGGATTTGGAAAATCAACACGAAATAGAACTATTAAAGGAAGCGATTTGAGAATCAGAGTAAAACTGACCTTAGAAGAAATAGCTAATGGAATAGAAAAAAAAGTAAAAGTAAAAAGATTGAAAGTAGCTAGTGGCGTTCAATTTAAAAATTGCACTTCTTGCAATGGAACGGGTCAAATTACCCGTATAGCTAATACCATTTTAGGGAGAATGCAAACAACTTCTCAATGTTCCATATGCTCTGGAACTGGAAAAAGTATTGATAATATCCCTTCTGGTGCTAATAAACATGGATTAATTAAAGAAGAAGAACTAGTAAATATACAAATACCTGCAGGGCTTACAGAAGGGATTCAACTTAAAGTTTCTGGAAAGGGAAATGAAGCTCCATTTAACGGAATTCCCGGAGATTTAATTGTATTAATTGAAGAAATTCCTCATCCAAAATTAAAAAGAGAAGGCTGTAATCTTCATTATGATTTATATATTTCATTCCCAGACGCAATATTAGGAGCCTCAAAAGAAGTCCCTACCATTAATGGAAAAGCCCGTATTAAAATAGATCCAGGAACACAATCCGGAAAAACTCTCAGATTAAAAAATAAGGGATTACCTAATCTTGAAGGATATGGATCTGGAAGTCTTTTTATTCACGTGAACGTTTGGACTCCAAGAAAAATCAATGAAGAACAGAAAAAATTCTTTGAAAAAATGAGAAAAAATGAAAATTTTCTCCCTCATCCTGGAAATTCAGAAAAATCTTTTTTTGATCGCGTTCGAGAAATGTTTTCTTAATGTGCTCCTTTAAACTTTACAAAAAAAATCTATTCTTTATGAAAACTCCATTTTTTATCTTTTTATTCTGATGCAAAAAAAAAGAGTAGTAGTAGGACTTTCGGGAGGAGTTGATTCTAGTGTGGCAGCATTACTTCTCAAAAAACAAGGTTATGAGGTGATCGGTTTATTTATGCATAACTGGGATGATTCTGTTTTTAATCAATGTACTTGGAAAGAAGATAGTATTGATGCTTTATTGGTAGCTAAAGATTTAAATATTCCTTTTCAAGTAGTAGAAATGAAAAAAGAATACGAAGAATCTATTATTAATTACATGTTTGACGGATATAGATCTGGGAAAACTCCTAATCCAGATATTTTGTGTAACCGAGAAATAAAATTCAATGTTTTTTTGAAAAAATCCATTGATTTAGGGGCTGATTTTATTGCAACAGGTCATTACGTTAATAAAAAAAAAATTATAAAAAATAATAAAATCATATATCGTCTTCTTGTTGGAAAAGATTCTAATAAAGATCAATCCTATTTTTTATGTCAGTTAACACAATATCAATTGAAAAAATCTCTATTCCCATTAGGTTCATTGACTAAAAATCAAGTTCGGAAAATAGCGGAAAAAAATGGATTATGTAATGCATATAAAAAAGATTCTCAAGGATTGTGTTTTGTAGGGAAAATTCAATTATCCAGATTTCTTCAAAAAAAAATCTTTCCAAAAAAAGGAGAAATCGTTATGATTGATTCAAACGCCTTAATGTATCATCCAAAAAAAAAATCCTTTTTGTCAAAGGAAGAAGAATTGTTTTTTTTATCCAAAAGAAAAAAATATCAGAAATCAGATGGAAAAGTAATTGGATATCATCAGGGAGCTCAATTTTTTACAAAAGGACAACGAAAAGGGATTTCTATAGGAGGATATAAGAAAGCTCTTTTTGTGATTGAAACCGATATTAAAGAAAATATAGTTTATACAGGGATGGGGAAAAATCATCCAGGTTTATATAAAAAATCCTTATTTATTCAGGAAAAAGACATTCATTGGATTCGGGAGGACATAGCTCTCTTAAATGGAGAAAAAATGGAGGTTTTTTGTAGAATTCGTTACAGACAACCTTTGCAAAAAGCCTTGTTATACAAAATCAAAAACGGAATGTTTATAGAATTTGAAATTTTACAATGTGCTATTACCGAAGGACAATTCGCTGTATGGTATTTGGATAAAGAATTAATAGGATCAGGCATTATTTCATAAATTATTATAATATTTATCAGGATAGATTTATTTTTTTAAATATTGAATCTATTTTTTGAGATAAAAATTGTATTATTTCAAAAAAAAATGTGTTTTTTTTTTTGAAATAATAAAATACTTTATACAAACGAATTCTCAATTATAAACTTTACAATATTTTCATTAATAAATAGAAAAATCAATGATATTATAAAAATAAATACAGAAAAAACACTTTTATATAATCTATTTTTTTCATATTTTTGCATATTATATAATTTATGATATGCATAAGTAAATTTTCTTAAAGGAATAGTATTTTTTTTAATCCCTACTTGATAATCGATTCAGTAGGGCTTTTTGATTTATAAAACATCTCATGAAAAAAAGAATTAATAATTTTAGCAGAAAAATTACGGAAGAACCTAATTTACCAGCTTCACACGCTATGCTTTATGCCACAGGGTTAAAAGAAACGGATTTTTGTAAAGCTCAAATAGGAATAGTTAGTAACTGGTATGAAGGAAATCCTTGTAATATGCATTTGAATCAACTAGGAAAAAAGATAAAATCTTCGATCATAAATAAAAATTTAATAGGATTTCAATTTACTACTATAGGAGTGAGTGATGGAATTACTATGGGGACCTATGGGATGAGGTATTCACTTCCTTCCAGAGAATTAATAGCGGATAGTATAGAAACCGTGGTAGATTCACATCATTATGATGGAGTCATAGCTATACCTGGATGTGATAAAAATCTGCCAGGAGTTATGATGGCTTTACTAAGATTAAATAGACCTTCGATTATTGTCTATGGAGGTAGTATCTCTTCAGGTTATTATAATGAAAAAAAATTAGACATTGTTTCTTCTTTTGAGGCTTTAGGTAAAAAAAATACTTGTAAAATATCAGAAAAAGAATATAAAGATATTGTAAAAAATTCCTGTCCAGGACCTGGAGCTTGCGGAGGAATGTACACAGCTAATACCATGGCTTCTGCTTTAGAAGCTATGGGAATGACCTTGCCTTATTCTTCGTCTTCTCCATCCACAAGTGAAAATAAAAAAATAGAGTGTGAAGAAGTTTCGATTTTTATTAAAAAACTTCTAGAAAAAAACATAAAGCCTAAAGATATTGTCACAAAAACTTCTATAGAAAATGGAGTGAAACTAGCTATGTGTTTAGGTGGATCTACTAATTTAGTTTTACACTTTTTAGCTATTGCTAAATCCGCAAATATAAATTTTACTTTAAAAGACTTTCAAAAAATTAGTAATCAAGTCCCTCTTCTTGGAAATCTAAAACCAAGTGGAGTTTTTTTAATGGAGGATATCCATATGTATATTGGAGGGATGCCCGTTATTATAAAATATTTATTAAATGAAGGAATTTTATCTGGAGATTGTATAACAGTGACGGGGGAAACTTTATCTGAAAATATGAAAAATGTCCCGAATATGACTTTTAATCAAAAAATTATTTATTCCTTAAAAAAACCAATCAAGAAAGATGGACATATCCGAATTTTATATGGAAACATTTCTCCAGAGGGATCCATAGCAAAAATTACTGGTAAGGAAGGAATAATTTTTAGAGGAAAAGCGAATGTTTTTAATTCAGAAGAAGAGGCAAATCAAGCTATTTTAAATCATCAAATTCATCATGGAGATGTTGTGGTCATTAGATATGTAGGTCCAATAGGAGGCCCAGGAATGCCTGAAATGCTTAAACCAACGTCTTATATTATGGGTTCTGGATTAGGAAAAAATGTAGCTCTTATTACGGATGGAAGGTTTTCTGGGGGATCACATGGATTTGTTGTCGGACATATTACTCCAGAAGCCCAATCTGGAGGACCAATAGCTTTGATTAAAAATGGAGATTTCATTAAAATAGATGCAGAAAATAATACTCTAACTCTTGAAGTAGAAGATGAGGAAATAAAAAGAAGAAAGAAAATTTGGACGCCACCTGTATTAAAAGTGAAAAGAGGGTATCTATATAAATATATAAAAACCGTTTCTCCAGCTTCCGAAGGTTGTATTACAGATCAATTTTAATTGTGTATGGAAAAAAAGTTATTCTCTGGTTCAGAAATAGTAATAAAAACTCTTTTATATGAAGAAGTAGAATATATTTTTGGATATCCAGGTGGAGCTATTATGCCTATATATGATTCT
Organism: Blattabacterium sp. (Periplaneta americana) str. BPLAN; assembly: GCF_000093165.1. NCBI lineage: Bacteria > Pseudomonadati > Bacteroidota > Flavobacteriia > Flavobacteriales > Blattabacteriaceae > Blattabacterium > Blattabacterium sp. (Periplaneta americana). The sequence continues at coordinate 99,076 of NC_013418.2, forward strand.
TTACACGATTATTTAAATATGATTTCTCATATCTTAATGCGTCATGAACAAGGATCTATTCATGCCGCACAAGGTTATGCTAGAGCTACTGGAAAAATAGGTGTATGTTTTACGACATCCGGTCCTGGAGCTACCAATTTAATTACTGGATTAGCAGACGCCTTAATAGATAGTACTCCTATCGTGTGTATTACTGGACAAGTATCTTCTCATCTTTTAGGTACTGATGCTTTTCAGGAAACGAATATTATAGATATTTCTATTCCTGTAACCAAGTGGAATACTCAAGTTTTGAAAGCGAAAGATATTTGTGAGTCTATTCAAAAAGGATTTTTTATAGCTAAAAAAGGGAGACCAGGACCCGTATTAATAGATATCACCAAAGATGCTCAATTTCAAAAAACTGAATTTCTTTATAATCGTTGTAAATATGTTAAAAATTTTCATCCATATCCTTGTATAAAAGAAAAAAGAATAAGAGAAGCCGCTGATTTAATCAATTCGTCTAAAAAACCTTTAATTCTTGTAGGACAAGGAGTGATTTTAGCTCATGCAGAAGATGAATTTAAAAAATTTATCGAAAAAACTGGAATTCCAGTTGCTAGTACCCTTTTAGGATTAGGAAGTTTAGAAAGTCATCATCGCCTACATGTAGGAATGCTAGGAATGCATGGAAATTACGCCCCTAATATTCTAACCAATCAGTGTGATATTCTTATTGCTATAGGCATGCGTTTTGATGATCGTGTTACAGGAGATGTAAAGAAATATGCGAAACAAGCTAAAATTATCCATTTAGAAATAGATCCTTCTGAAGTTAACAAAAATATATTATGCCATATTCCTATTTTAGGAGATTGTAAAATTTCCTTAAAGAAATTGACTTCTTATGTCAAAGAATCTACTCATGAAAAATGGATAGAAAAATTCTATCAATTAAGAAAAAAAGAAGAAGAATTCGTCATAGAAAAGGATCTTCATCCAATGAAAGAGGGAATGACCATGGGGGAAGTGATTAAGTGGATAAATCAATATAAACAAAAAAATGCCATACTTGTCACAGACGTAGGGCAACATCAAATGATAGCTTCTAGATATTTTGATTTTACCTATAAAAAAAGTCAGATAACTTCTGGAGGTCTAGGAACCATGGGGTTTGCTTTACCTGCTTCTATAGGAGCAAAATTAGGGGAAAAAGAAAGACAAGTCATCTGTATTGTTGGAGATGGAGGGATTCAAATGACTATACAAGAAATGGGGACTATTTTACAGAATAACATTCCTATAAAAATTATATTACTAAATAATAATTTTTTGGGAATGGTTCGTCAATGGCAACAACTTTTTTTTGATAAACGTTATTCTTGTACAGAATTAGTTAATCCAAATTTTGTAAAATTAGCCGATGCTTACAATATTGAAGCAGAAAGAGTCAATAAAAGAGATGAATTAGAAATGGCTGTTAAAAAAGCATTAGGGAAAGAGAATGCTTTTTTGTTAGAAATAGTAGTAGAACAAGAGGATAATGTTTTTCCTATGATTCCTGCAGGAGCTTCTGTAGATGAAATTCGTTTAACATAATAATAATAAATAATAAAAATACTATGAAGCATCAATTCAGAATAATAATTTTAGTGGAAAATCAAATAAGATTGTTGAGTAGAATACTTGTTATATTGAATCGTAGAAATTTAAAAATTAATCATATCAATGTCTCTCATAATGAAAATGATCCCATAGATATGGATAACGTTCAATATATTCTCGATTTAGAATGTCACGAGGAACAATTGATTAAATTGACAAAATTAATTGAAAAATTAATTGGCATCATTCATGTTTACTCTTTCAAAATCAAAGAAAAAAATTCCAGAGAAAATTCCTGGAAACAAATAGATTTACCGTTAGCAACATCTTAATTAAGAAAATTAAATTTTAAATAAATCATGAAAATAAAATTTGGATCTGTAGAAGAAACGATTGTAACAAGAGAAGAGTTTCCATTATCGAATGCTAAAGAAATCTTAAATAAAGAAACTATTTCTGTATTAGGATATGGAGTTCAAGGACCTGGTCAATCTCTTAATCTAAAGGATAATGGTTTTAGAGTCATTGTGGGACAAAGAAGAAATTCTTTATCTTGGAAAAAAGCTTTAGAAGATGGATGGATTGAAGGAAAGAATCTTTTTTCCTTAGAAGAGGCTTCTGAAAGGGGAACTATACTGATGTATTTGCTATCAGATGCTGGTCAAATTTCTTTTTGGCCTACTCTTCATAAAAATCTGACCAAAGGAAAATCTTTATACTTTTCGCATGGATTGGGATTAACATTTTGTGAAAAAACTAAAATTCATCCTCCTAAAGATATAGATATTTTTTTAGTAGCCCCAAAAGGTTCAGGAACAAGTTTAAGGAAACTTTTTAAACAAGGAAAAGGAATTAATTCTAGTTATGCCATTTATCAGGATTATAGTGGAAAAAGTTTAAAAAAAGCTCTTTCTATAGGTATAGGAATTGGATCTGGATATTTATTTGAAACAACTTTTCAAAAAGAAGTCTATTCTGATTTAGTAGGAGAAAGAGGAACTTTAATGGGAGCCATACAGGGAATTTTTTCCGCTCAATATCAGATTTTAAGAGAAAAAGGGCATTCTCCTTCGGAATCTTTCAACGAGACAGTAGAAGAATTAACTCAAAGTCTTATGCCATTAGTTTCAGAAAATGGAATGGATTGGATGTATGCTAATTGTTCTACCACTGCACAAAGAGGTGCTTTAGATTGGTGGAGAAAATTTAGAGATGCTACTTTACCTGTATTTAGAAGTTTATATCAAGAAGTTTCTTCAGGAAACGAGGTTGAAAGAATTATAGAGGAGAATAGCCTTCCAGATTATAGATTGAAATTAGAAAAAGAATTGACTTCTCTTCGAGAAAGTGAATTATGGAAAGTAGGGAAGATGATTCGTGATCTCAGACCAGAAGAAAAAAAGTAAATATATAGTGAATTAATTAATTCACTATATATTTAACTACATAAAAAGAAAAGAAACAAGAAATTATTTTATTGACATTTTTTTATTTTTAAAATATTGAAAAATAAATTCTATTTTCCTTCTTATGAAGAAGTTGTTAAGGCTAAAAACCTATTAAAAGATATTATTTATGAAACTCCCTTGCAGAGAAATTCTCTTTTGTCTGAAAAATATCAAGCTAATATTTTTTTGAAAAGAGAAGATTTGCAGATTATACGTTCTTATAAAATTAGAGGAGCATATAATAAAATAAAAAGTTTATCCCATATAGAAGAACTAAAAAAGGGAATTGTTTGTGCTAGTGCAGGAAATCATGCACAAGGTGTAGCTTATTCTTGTAATATATTACAATTACCAGGAAAAATTTATATGCCTAGTACTACTCCTAAACAAAAAGTAGAAAGAGTTAAAATGTTTGGAAAAGAAAATGTGGAAATTGTTCTTATTGGAGATACTTTCGATGCGGTAAGTTATGAAGCAATGAAAGATTGCAAAAAGAATAAAAAAATATTCATTCATCCTTTTGATGATATTAAAATTATTGAAGGTCAGGCTACTGTAGGTTTAGAAATTTTAAAACAATCTAATGATCACTCTATTGATTACGTTTTTCTTCCTATTGGAGGAGGAGGTTTGGCTTCAGGCGTAGGAAGTATTTTTAAACAATTTAGTCCAAAAACTAAAATCATAGGAGTAGAACCTCAGGGCGCTCCATCTATGAGTTATTCTTTAAAAAAAGGAAAAGTAATAGAATTAAAAACCATAGATAGATTTATTGATGGGGCTTCAGTAAAAAAAGTAGGAGAATTAAACTTTAACATATGTAATCGAGTTTTATCTGAAATAAAGACAGTCCCGGAAGGGAAGGTTTGTACTACTATTTTAGATTTATATAATTTGGAAGCTATTGTAGCCGAACCAGCTGGAGCCCTTTCAATATCTGCATTAGATTTTTATTCTAAAAAAATAAAAGGAAAGACTATAGTTTGTGTATTAAGTGGTGGAAATAACGATATTACTAGAACAGAAGAGATAAGAGAAAGATCCCTTTTATATGAAGAAAAAAAACATTATTTTATTGTAAAGTTTCCACAAAGAGCAGGATCCTTAAAAGAATTTGTTAATAATATTTTGGGTCCAAAAGATGATATTGCTTATTTTGAATACTCGAAAAAAAATTCTAAAGAAGAAGGGCCAGCCATAATAGGAATAGAATTAGCAGATAAGAATGAATTTTCTGGATTACTAGGAAGAATGAAAAAATATAAAGTTCATTTTCAGTATCTAAATAAAGATCCGGATTTATTTCGTGTTCTTATATAAATTTGTACCCACGACTGGATTTGAACCAGCACATCCTAATCGGATACCACCCCCTCAAGGTGACGTGTCTACCAATTCCACCACGTGGGCTTTTAGATTAAGAAGAAATAGGGATTGTTTTTCCATTAAAAAAGGAATAAATACATTTTTCCATTTTTTTAGAAGAAATAGAAGAATTATACCAACAAGGAAAAGCTGTTTTTAACATTTTAGATTGTCCTGCTCCTAATGCTAAACAATTTACACGAGGTCCATTTTTTTCCTCTTTAAATTCTTCAGCTAGAACTTCTGTTAGATTAGATAAGGCCGCTTTAGAAGAACTATATACAGATAATCCAGAAAATTTTTTAGTATTTGGAATTCCTCCCATGCTGCCAATATTCACAATATGACTTTTTTTTCCCATATAGGGTTTTACTAATTGTATCATTTTTATAGGAACAAAAATATTTACTTCATAAGAATAAATAATATATATCTTGGTCTTTTAATTTATCGAAATTTTTTTTCACTAAAAAACAGGCATTATTAATAAGTATATCTACGAACATCCATTCCCATAAAATTTTTTCTATTTTTTTATAGGAATATTTTTTGGTTAAGTCCATTTCTAATGGAATAAAAATTCCAAATGGGTGATTTTTTAATTTTAATAATTTACTTACATCTCTGGATATAGCTAAAACATCATGTCCCATATTTAAGAATTCTTTTGCTATTTCATATCCTATTCCATTTCCTCCACCTGTAATTATTACTTTTTTCTTCATCCTTTCGTAAAGATAATTTATTTTTACTTAATAAAATTGATTTATATTATTATACATTAATTTAAAAAAAAGAATATGAATATAGCAATAATAGGATATGGAAGAATGGGAAAATCTGTAGAAAAAATAGCGAAAATTAGAAATCATCAAATTTCCTTTTTTTCTAATGAAAGTCCTAATTACATTTCCTTGAAAAATACGGATGTGGCTATAGAATTTACTCAGCCAGACTCTGCTTTTAAAAATATAAAAATTTGTTTGGAAAATAATATCCCTATAGTATGTGGAACTACAGGATGGCTAGATAAATTTCATTTTATTAAGAATCTTTGTGAAAAAAAAAACGGAACTTTTTTATATTCTTCTAATTTCAGTATAGGGATGAATATATTTTTCGAGATCAATCATCAACTATCAAAATTTTTATCTAGATACGCCACAGATTATGAAGTAAAAATTGAGGAAATTCATCATAAAGAAAAAATAGATAAACCTAGTGGAACGGCTATTTCTTTAGCAAAAGATATTATTAATAATAAAATGAAAAAAGCATGGATTTTAGATAAGAAAGATACAAAAGATCAAGTCTTAATCATTTCCAAAAGATTGGAAAAAATTACGGGAACACATATAGTGACATATCAATCTAAAATAGAAGATATAGAAATACAACACAATGCTCATAGCAGAGAAGGATTTGCATTAGGAGCCATTATAGCTGCAGAATGGATTAAAAATAAAAAAGGATTTTTTTCTATGAAAGATGTATTAGGATTAGGAATATAGATTGATATGTATTATGTATCAATATCTTTTTTTTAGTGGAATTTTTTTATTTTTTGAACATATTATTCATGTTTTAGGGACATGGAGACTTTTAAAAAAAATGGGAATCAGTTATCTTCAACAAATAATTCCTATATACAATATTGTTTTTCTTTTAAAAATTTCTCATAGACCTATTTGGTGGATTTTTCTTTTATTTATTCCATTAACAAGTATTTTTTTGCTTATAACTTTATGGATAGATTTACTTCGTCTTTTTGGAAATACAAGTAAAAAAGATATTTTTTTATTTTTTCTATCTCTAGGAGGATATATCTATTATATAAATTACTCTAAAAAACTGGAAACATCCAAAATAATCTATAAAGAGAAAAAAAATACAGGATCAAATATCCTATTTGCTATGATTCTTTCTTTTCTGACACACACTTATATAGTTCAACCATTTGCCATTCCTACTTCTTCTATGGAAGGATCTTTACTAGTAGGTGATTTTATATTAGTCAGTAAAATTCATTATGGATTGCGAATGCCTATAACTCCAATATTTATCCCTTTTACACATAACACTATTATAGGTAAATGGAAATCTTATATTTCTTTTTTTCAATGGCCTTATTTCCGTTTATCTCCTATACAATCTATAAGAAGGAATGATATTGTAGTTTTTAATTTTCCTAAAGATTTAAATCATCAAGTGATAGATAGAAAAGAAAACTATGTCAAACGTTGTGTAGGTTTACCGGGAGATATAATTTCTATTAAAAATGGAATTTTATTTGTAAATAAAAAACAGGAACAAGAAAATGGGTCTCCCTATCAGATAAAAAAACAACAAGTTTATCTTATTAAAACAAAAAATATTCCATTAAATATAGAATTTCTTAAAGAAAATATGGATATAGAAGATATTGATATAATAGGGGAAAAAAATGACGAATATTTTTATCAAATTATGTTGACTGAAAAGAAAGCAATACAGATCAGTAATTTATTTGAAAATATAATTTATATCAAGAAATACCTATTACCAAGAAATTTTTCGGAAGATTCTATATTTCCAAGCTATTTTGGTTGGAACAGAGATTTTTTTGGCCCTTTGTATATCCCTAAGAAGGGAGATATTATTAAATTAAATTCAAAAAATATTCATATCTATTATGATATTCTTGTATATGAAGGAAATAAAATAAAAAAAGAACGTTCATGTTTTGTCATCAATAATAAAAAAAATAATCATTATAAAATACAAAAAAACTATTACTTCATGATGGGAGATAATAGACATAATTCTTCCGATTCTCGTTATTGGGGGTTCGTTTCGGAAGATCATATAGTAGGAAAACCCATATTCATATGGATGAGTATAGATTGGGATCGAAAAAATCCTTTAAATTTTCTCAATTGGAAATTTCGTTGGGATCGTATTATGACTACAGTAGATGGAAAGAACTCCTATTTATCCTTTTTTTTTGCATTTTTATTTATATATTTTTCTTATTTCCTCTTTTATAAAAAAAATCCTGAATGATTTCTTAAAAGCGATTTTCTTTTTTTAGAAAAAAATTTCCTATAAAATAACCAGATAATATTCCTCCGATGTGAGCAAAATGTGCTACTCCAGGCGCCAAATTAAAAAGAGCCGAAATCAAACTCCCAAAAATAAAAATCAGAAGAGCTTTTCGTACAGCAATTGGAAAAGGGAATGGTAAAATAAATATTTTATGTTCTGGAAAATATCTAGCAAAAGCCCCTACTATCCCACTTACAGCTCCAGAAGCCCCCATCATTGGAGAATACATAGAACTGTAAAGATTGATACGTTGTTCTTGATTTAAATAATCAAATGTTCTTTTTGCTTGGGAAAAATCCAATGAATGAACGAAATAATAAAGAATACTAGTATTGAACACTAATTGTAATAACGCAGCTAAAATACCTGATAAAAAATAGGTGACCAAAAATTTTTTAATTCCTAACAAAGTTTCCATTTGGCCTCCAAACATGAATAAGGCTAACATGTTGAAAACAATGTGCAGAAAAAGACGCTTGGAATGTACAAACATATGAGTAAAAATCTGATAGAATTCAAATCTATTATCCAAAGGATGATATAAAGAAAGAATATTTTCTATTTTATATTGTGAAAAAACAAAAGTAGCTGTATATACAAGTATATTAATACTAATTAAGTGTTTGACAGCATCTGAATTAAAATTTGATATATAAAAATTCACTTACGAAATTGTTTTTTTAAAAAATTGTTATTTAACACAAAAAATACAGGATCTCCTGTATACGTGTAACTTGTATTTTCACAAGAAAAAAAATCTCTAATTAAACATTTCATTTTATTAGAATGTAATTTTGTCCCGTATTTTATGGCAGCAGATTGAGCTATAGATTTAATAAGTATTTTTTTGTTATTTTTTTCTCCTTTAGCAAAATTATATGTTAAAATATTGTGAAAAATTTCAACCAGAATATTTTGATGTATCTTTTCCGGAATAGAATATAAGTAGGCAGATTTTTTACAAAAGTATAAATGAAATCCCATTTCAATTAAGTCATCTTTAATGTTATTTAATGAATTTAATTCATGCTTTAACAGTCTCACTTCAATTGGAAAAAGAAACTGTTGGCTTATTAATTTTTTTTTTCTTTTTTGAAAAAAAAATTCAAATAATATATTTTGATGAGCTCTATGTTGATCTACCAGGATGAGATTTTCCTCCTTCCATGGAAAAATTATATATTTTCCATTTATCTGAAAAGTTTTTATATCTTTTTCATTAGAAACATAGCTAGATAATTTTTTTGTAAAATGAATATCGATAAAAAAATCTGATTTTTTCATTTTTTGGATCAAATTCTCTAACTGAATTACTTTTTTTTTATAAGAAAGATCTTCAAAAAAAGAATTATAATGATTCATTAAAAAAAATGGTTCTTTAGAGGAATTACAAGAAAATGAAAAATCTGAATGATTTAAATCCTCTTTTTTGACCTTATATTGACAACATAAAACATTTTTTATTTCCTGTTGAATCATATTTCCAACTAGATCTTCTTCCTCCAATTTTGCTTCTTTTTTTGTAGGATGAATATTCCAATTTACTAAACTGGGATCTATATGAATAAAAATAAAATAGGAAACTGTTTTTAAATTTTTTAAAATTCCATCATAAGCGGAAAGAATTTTTCTATGCAAGAAATTATTTGTGATGCTCCGTTGGTTAACAAATAGAAATTGATCTCCTTTTCGTTGTACATAAGCATCTGGGTGACTAACAAAACCTTCTATAAGAATTCGACTTTTTTTGATGATAATTGGTATTAATATTTTATTTTTTTTACTAAAAATTTCTTGAATTCTATCCTTTAAAGAAGCCTTTTTAAAAGAAAAAAGAATTTTATCATTATGATAAAAACGATAGACAATATCTCTATGTGCTAAAACGATTTTATAAAATTCATTAACAATATGTTTAAATTCTATTCGGGAAGATTTTAAAAACCGTCTCCTAGCAGGAATTTTATAGAAAATGTTTTTCACAGAGATTCTAGTCCCTTGAAGCATATTTATGGGAATTTGTTTTTTTATTTTTCCTTCTTCTATAAAAAGATGAAATCCCATAACATTTTCTTTATTTTTAGTTTGTATTTCTAGTTCAGAAATGAAAGCAATGGAAGCTAATGCTTCTCCACGAAATCCTTTCGTTCTAATTCTAAAAAGGTCCTCATTGGTTTTTATTTTAGAAGTAGTATATCGCTGAAAACTCATTCTAGCATCATTAAAACTCATTCCATTTCCGTTGTCTATTAATTGAATTAAAGTTTTTCCTGAATCTCTTATAAATACATCAATCATTTTAGCCTTTGCATCTATTGAATTTTCCATAAGTTCTTTTAATACAGAAGAAGGACGTTGTATTACTTCACCCGCAGCAATTTGATTGATCACTTTTTTAGGTAATAATTGAATAGAATTATTCATCATTCAATAGATTTACGAAAAATAGCCATAGATAAAGCTGTTTTAGCGCATTCTATGCCTTTATTTCCTTTTTTTCCACCGGATCTATCCAAAGATTGCTGTTTATTTTTGTCAGTAAGAACACAAAATATAACTGGAACATCATATTGAATATTTATATCCTTTATTCCTTGTGAAACCGCTTGAGAAATATACTTAAAATGAGAAGTTTCTCCTTGTATAAGAGATCCTATGACAATAATAGAATCAAAATTATAACAAAGAGCTATTTTTTTAGCTGAATAAATGAGTTCATAGCTTCCTGGAACTTTCCAGGTTTTGATTCTTTCTTTTAAAATTCCTGATTGAATTAAAGTTTCATATGCTCCTTTATATAGTTTATCGGTAATATCATTATTCCATTGTGACACTATAATAGCAAATCTTAGATTCTTGTTTTTTAATTTATCTATTTGATATACAGGAGTTTTTTTCATGTAAAATTTACAATTTATTTTCAATAAACATGAGATATTTCTCTACATTTTTTTGATGCAGAAAAGTAGGATATTTTTTTTCAATTTTTTTAAGAAAAAATTTAGAATTTTTGTATTTTTTCATAGAAAAAGTTAATAATGCCGCTTTGTAATAATAAAGAGGCGTAGTGATTTCATTTTCTCTTATATTAGCTGCTTTAACGTAATTTTTTAAAGCCTCATTTTTATTTCTAATCTGAGCAAAGGCATCTCCTATCATTCCATATTTGATAGAGGATAAAAATTCATCTTTTGCAGAAAAATTTCTCATCATTTTTATAGATTCTTTATAGTTTCCTAATTTATAAAAACAAATTCCAGCATAAAATTTAGAAATATTACCTGCCTTAGTAAAAGGATACTTAGTAACAATTCCATAAAATCCTAGATAAGGAATTTTTAATTTTTTTTTATTTAAAGCTTTATCTATAGCTCCCTGAGAAAGATATTTTTGTGCATAGTTTAATTCTTCCAGAGCTTTTTCCTCGGATAGAGATAAAAAAAATTTTTTATAAAAGAAACAGCTTCCTGTTGTTATAACAATTATACTCAAAAAAAAAACCATAATTTTTTTCTTTTTTAAAAAAAGACAAAGATTAAAATTTTTCATAAGGATAACAGGATTTTTTTTTCATTTTAAAGAAAATTGACTAAATTTTTTCCTAAAATATACATAAAATCATTTAGTTTTTTTTTCGTATTACTTCTATACTCTTTATTCTTTTATGATCTATGCTTCTTATAATGAAAGAATAGTTCAAAAAATTAATTTTTTGTTTCCGTTTTGGAAATTCTTTATTTATTTCCATAAGAAACCCTCCCAAAGTATCTGCATCTCCTTTTTTTTTTTCGAAAAATACTTCCTCTTTTATTCCCATAATACGATAAAAATTGATCAGAGAAGTTTTTCCATCAAATAAATAATTATTCTGATTTAGTTTGGAATAAGACATGTCTTCTTCATCAAATTCATCTACAATATCTCCTACTATCTCCTCAATAACATCTTCAAGAGTAATTAATCCACAAGTTCCTCCGTATTCATCTACCACAATGGCTAAATGGATTTTTCTTTTTTTAAAATCACTTAAAAGATCATCTATTTTTTTGTTTTCTGGAACAAAAAAAGGAGGATGAATCAGTTTAATCCATTGAAATTCTTTTTCATGAATAAATGGAAGAAGATCTTTAGCAAAAAGCACTCCTTCTATATCATCAATACTGTCTTTATAAATAGGAATTCTGGAATATCCCTGATAACGAACTAATTCTAAAACATGAGAAAAAAGAGTATTACTGTTCAAAGCAAACATATCTATTCTTGGAGTCATGATTTGATGTATTTCTGTATTTCCAAAATTCACAATTCTTTGCAAAAAGAGACATTCTTTAACATTTTTTTGATGAGAAGATGCAATTTTTAAAGCTTTTGAAAGTTGATCCACAGATATTCTATTCTTTTTCTTTCTCATCTTTTTTTCTATAAGTTTAGAAATTAGGATCATAATTTTACTAAAAGGATCTAGGATTTTTCCAAGAAACATCAAGGTTTTTGACATGAAGAGAGCAAAATGAAAATTATTTTTTCGAGCATATATTTTTGGAATTATTTCTCCAAATAAAAGTAAAATAAAAGTTAAAAAGACCACTTCTAAAAGAAAATTTATAGGAATTGAAAAACTTTTTTTCAAAAATTTTGTTATTAAATATGAGCTTAATATAACAATTCCTATATTAGAAAAATTATTGGATATCAGTATTGTAGCTAAAAGTTTTTTTCTATTCTTAAGAACATTTAACACTCTATCTCCTCTAGATGGATTTTTTTTTCTTTCTCTATCAATAGTTTTTTTTTCAAGACAAAAAAAAGCAGTTTCTGATCCAGATATAAGTGCAGAAAATAATAGTAAGATTATTATTAACAAAAAATAAAGAAATATTTGTAGAGTGCTTTCTAAAAAAATGCTCGTCGAAAATTCTTTTTCCAAGAGATTTAATTTTGATGATAACAAAACTAAATCATTTTTTCATGTTTTAAAAACAAGGTAATTGGACGAGGAAAAGGGTATTCAACAATTTTTTCGTATGGAATGAAAAAAAAATTATCAAAGTATTTTTCTTTTTGAACATTTTGTATGGTTCTACAATTTAAAAATTGAATGGATAAAGTCTGATGAGTTAACTTATGTATTACTTGATAAATAATAGAATCAGAAATTATCCTAAACCTCGTCCAAATCTTATCTTTTATTTCGCTAATGGAAAGATTTTTTTCTGATTCTATTAACGGAAAATCATACAACCCTTTCCATATGTCTTGGTTATTTCTTTTCTGAATACAGAGATGGTTCTTTTTATCCCATATAAAAACATAATAAAAAAATCTATGCAAAACAGATTTTTTTATTATGTTTTTAACAGGAAGATCATAGACTGTTCCATTTTTCAATGAAAAACAAGAAGATTTTACTGGACAGGAGAAACATTTAGCTTTCCTTGGAGTGCATAAAGTAGAACCTAAATCCATGACAGCTTGATTGAAAATGCCTGGATCATTATGATCCATTATTTTTAAAATGAAAAATCTAAATATATTTTTTGCTCTAAAAGATGTGATATTATGGTAAATTCCTAGATATCTAGAAAATACTCTATAAGCATTTCCATCCAAAGCAGGAATCACTTCATCGAAACATATAGAAGCTACAGCTGCCCCTGTATATGGACCTATTCCTTTATATTTGATTAATTCTTTATATGTTTTTGGAAAAAATCCACTTGGTTTTTCTTTTACCAATTGTTTAGCAAACAAATGTAAATAGCGAGCTCTTGTATAATAACCTAATCCTTCCCATTCTTTCAACACTTCTTTTTCTTCTGCATAGGCTAATTTTTCTAGATTTGGAAATTTTTTTACAAAATCTAAATAATATTTTAGAGTTTTTGATACTCTTGTTTGTTGCAACATAAATTCCGAAACTAATACATAATATGGATTTTTAGTCTCCCTCCAAGGAAGTTTTCGATAATTATTTTTATACCAGTTTATTATTTTTTTAGAAAAATTCATATCTATGTTAATTTTAGAGCAATTTTATAAAAAATTGGTATATTTAGGAAACCGAATTTTGTTATTCGATATATAATGATTAAACATGACAAAAGCAGATATAATAACAGAAATCATATCAGAAACGGGATCTGAGAGAATTGACACGCAAAAGGTGATAGAAACGTTTATGAAAAAAATAAAACAAAGCCTAACATCTGGAGAAAATGTTTATTTACGAGGATTTGGATCCTTTATTATTAAATACAGAGCGAAAAAACTTGGACGTCATATATCCAAAGATATGTCTATTGTCATTCCCGCGCATAATATACCAGCATTTAAACCTGCAAAAGCATTTACTGAGTTAGTTAAAAAAAACGTTCCTATTAAAAAATAATATGTAGGTGATACACAACGATTTAAAATTATGCCCAACGGAAAAAAAAGAAAAAGACGTAAAATTTCTACCCATAAAAGAAAAAAAAGAAATAGGAAAAATAGACATAAGAAAAAAAAATAAAAATTATTATCAAAAGTTCATCTTTTATAATTTTTAAAACTTTTTTTCCTTGTTTTTGTGTATGAATAAAGAGTTAGTTATAAATGCAGAAGAACAAGAAGTAAAAATAGCCCTTTTAGAAGAAGGGAAATTGCTAGAACTTCATCGAGAAGTTTTCAATAAAAAGTTCTCTGTAGGGGATATATATTTGGGTGTAGTAAAAAAAATTTCATATGGATTAAATGCGGCTATCATTGATATAGGATATTCCAAAGGAGCTTTTTTGCATTATAATGATCTTGGATTTCAAATAGAAAAAATGTTAAGTCTGATAACTCAAAAAAAAAATTCTTTTTTTCTCAAAAAAGAAGATAGGAGTTCTATAGAAAAAATTTTATATCCTGGACAAAAAATTTTGGTTCAAATTTCGAAAGAATCCATTTCCAATAAAGGACCAAAATTAACTGCAAAATTATGTATTCCTGGAAGAAATTTAGTATTAATTCCTTTTTCAGAAAAGATTTCTATTTCTAAGAAAATTAAAAACACGAAAGAAAAAAGTCGATTAATTTCTTGTATAAAGAAAATACAACCAAAAGAATTTGGAATTATTATTCGAACGGCGGCTTATTCCAAAAAAGAACAAGTTTTTAAAAAAGAACTATTCTTTTTAAGAAAAAAATGGAAAAATATATTAAGTAATATAATCAAAATACCTCCAATTAGGGTTTTAAGCGAAAGTAGTAAAACTTCTTGTTTATTAAGAGATACATTCAATGATGATTTTAAATCTATTTATTGTAATAATAGGTTTCTTTGCCAGGAAATTCATTCTTATTTATCTTTAATAGCCCCAGAAAAAACCAGCATTATTAAACATTATAGAGGAGATATTCCCATATTTGAAAAATATGGGATTGAAAAACAGATACAAACTTCTTTGGGGAAAAATGTTCCTCTTGCAAATGGAGCTTATCTTGTTATTGAACATACTGAAGCTTTACATGTTATAGATGTAAATAGTGGGATGATTAATCACATTAAAAAAAATTGTACAGAATCAGAAAGAATAGATACTATATTAAAAGTCAATCTTTTAGCTGCAACTGAAATTGCTAGACAATTGAGATTAAGGGATATGGGAGGAATAATTGTAGTAGATTTTATAGATATGTCTGAGCCCTATCAAAGAAAAAAATTATATGAACATTTGAAAGAAAAAATGAAAAATGATAGAGCCAAACATCAAATTTTACCTCCAAATGAATTTGGTTTAGTTCAATTTACTCGTCATAGAGTAAGACCTGAATTAAAAGCTAATCATCATGATAAAAAACCTCAAGAATCTCCTATAGTTTATATTCATCATTTAGAATTTATTCTAGAAACTCTTGTAAAAGATAAATTTCATAAAGGAATACAATTACATATACATACTTTTGTGGCGGCTTATCTGAAAAAAGGATTTCCTTCTATTCAACATAAATGGCTGTTTAAATATAAAAAATGGATTAAAATTATTCCTAGAGATTCTTTTAAATACACGGAATATAAAATTTTCAATAAAAATAAAGAAGTAGTTTCCTCTTCCTTTAAAAGAAATTAATTTCTTAAATTTATTAATGTGGGCGTGGTGAAATTGGCAGACACGTCAGACTTAGGATCTGATGCCTATCAGGCATAAGGGTTCGAATCCCTTCGCCCGCACATTTTTCCTCCATCCATGGAATGTTTTTTGATCTCTAATAGGTGTCGATCTATCTATTAGACAATCATTTCATCAAATGAAATAAGGGTATAAAATCCTTTTTTTGAAAAATATTTTCTCATTCCATCTCTATAACTGATTAAAACAAAATCACCTCCCCAAGCGCCTAAACTTTTTACCAAACCTAAATAATCTGGAAAATATGTTTCTTTTATAGTAGGGATATCTAATATTTCGGATATAATCTTTTCGTGTTTAAACAAAAGTTCTTCAAATTCTTTTAAAGTTTTACAAAAAGGAATTTTTTGTGTAATAGAAGATATGAAATCCATACTTCTACTAAAGATCTTTAGATCTTTTTTTTTTTTTAGAAAAAATCGGATACTTTCACAAGTATTCTGTTTTTTGTTTAGATATAAAAAAAAAAGTTTTTCTTTAAATGGTGGATTAAAATCTATAGGAATAATATGAGGTCCTTCATTTTTTAATCTTCTAAAAATTATAGGTTTCGAATAATATCCACAAGCAATATCATATCCACTTCCTGGAAAATTTTTTTCTAATAATAAATGAGGTTTTACTCTGGACCATTTTGCTATATTACTGATCAAAGTGGAACTACTTCCTAATCCCCAATTTCTAGGAAATTCTAATTTCGTTTTTACATATATTCCAAATGTATTGGAAAGAAAATTTTTTTGAATTTCTCTAGATTTTAGCAATAAATTTCTTAATCGAAAAGCCGTTTTTTTTTCTGTTTCATAACAGATATCTAAAGAAGGAAGTTGAAAGATTCCCTCAAACCAAAGTTGATCTTTTTCATCAAAACTCTTCCAGTGTAAAAATTTAGAAGATGAAGTAGAAAAACAGAGATAGGTAGGTTTATTTTTATAATAAAATATGGTAAATGATTGTCCTTTAATTGTGGGTAAAGCTAAACCAAAAGCTCCATGCAAAATTAAATACTCTCCTGTTAATAACAATTTTCCATGACTATAATAATAAAAAAAATGTAAATCTTGTAATTTCATATTTTTAATTATTCTTTTTTATAATTTTCTTTATTATTCCTTGTAAAACGTTTCCTGGTCCTACTTCAGTAAATGAAATAGCTCCTTTTTGGATCATATTTTCTACTGATTGTTTCCATTTAACAGGAGAAGTTAATTGTTCGATAATATTTTTTTTTATTTCATCAGAATTACTCACTGATTTAGCGGTTACATTTTGATATATTGGACATTTAGAATCTTTAAAAGTAATTCTTTCTATAAATATTTTTAATTTTTTTTTAGCTGGTTCCATAATAGGAGAATGAAATGCTCCATGAACGGGCAGTTTTAAAATTTTTTTAGCCCCAATTTCTTCTAAAGAACCACAAACTCTTTTCAAAGCTTTTTCTTCTCCGGAAATTACTAATTGTCCAGGACTATTATAATTAGCTGGAACAATAATTCCAGGATCTTTTTTACAAACATTCTCTATTATTTCATCTTCTAACCCAAACACAACTGCCATCCCACCATATATAGATTCACATATTTCTTGCATCAGAGTAGCTCTTTTCTCTACTAATTTTAACCCATCCTCAAAAGAAAATACCTCAATAGCAGCTAAAGCAGAAAATTCTCCAAGAGAATGTCCAGCTACCATATCCGGATAAAAATCATTTAATATTTTTGCTTGTATTACTGAATAGATATAAATAGCCAATTGTGTATATTTAGTTTTTTTTATAATTTTCATAGTAGAACCGTCGAACATGATGTTTGTCATTTTAAATCCCAAAACGTCATCGGACAATTGAAACAATTTTTTTGCTAAACTAGAAGTTTTGTATAAATCTTTTCCCATGCCCAAAAATTGGGATCCTTGACCTGGAAATATATAAGCCTTCATATTCCTAATAAATTTTTAATTTGAACAAAATTAATAACGTTTTATAATGAAAATAACGGATACTCATACTCATTTATACATGAAACAATTTGATGTAGATAGAGATTTAGTCATAAAAAAAGCGATATCTAATGGAATCAATAGGTTCTTTCTTCCTTCTATAGATAGCTCAACTATTCATAGAATATTAAAATTGGAAAAAAAATATCCGAAAAGATGTTTTCCCATGATCGGATTGCATCCAAGTAAAGTACATCCAGAAAGTTTAGAAAAAGAATTAAATAATATAAGAAAATGGTTAGATCTACATTCTTTCATTTCTTTAGGGGAAATTGGGATGGATTTTCACTTAGAAAAAAAATTTATTATGGAACAAAAATATGCTTTTCAAACTCAAATACAATGGGCAAAAATGAAAAATTTACCCATAGTTATTCATTGCAGAAAAGCTTTTGATCAAGTTTTTGAAATTCTAGAAGAATCTTCTCCTACTACAAAAGGTATTTTTCATTGTTTTTCCGGAACTTTAGAACAAGCAAAAAAAATTATTGATTTTGGATTAAAACTAGGCATTGGAGGGATTATCACTTTTAAAAAAAACGATCTCAGTCACTTTTTACATAAAATTAGTTTAAAAAATATCGTATTAGAAACAGATTCTCCATATTTATCTCCCGATCCATTTAGAGGAAAAAGAAACGAACCCATTTATCTAAAAATAATTTTAAAAAAACTTTCTCAAGTTTATTCTATTCCAGAAGAAAAAATAGCTGACATTATTAATATGAATGTACAAGAACTTTTTTTTAATTAAATCATTTTATCCGGTTTTACTAATTTATCAAATTCCTCTATGGTTAAATATCCTAACCTAATAGCCTCTTCTTTTAAAGTAGTATTATTCACATATGCACATCTTGCAATTTTTGCAGATTTTTCGTATCCTATGCTGGTGTTAAGTGCCGTCACTAGCATTAAAGATCTGTCTAGTAGTTCTTGAATCCTTGCATGATTTGGAGTGATTCCTTGAACACAAAGATTGGAAAAAGAAATGCTAGCATCTGACAAGAGCTGTGCAGACTGTAAAAAATTATAAGCCATTAAGGGTTTAGAAACATTTAACTCATAATTTCCTGATGCTCCTGCTATTGAAATAGCCATATCGTTTCCTATTATTTGTGTGCAAACCATCATAAGAGCTTCACATTGTGTCGGGTTTATTTTTCCAGGCATGATAGAAGATCCAGGTTCATTTTCAGGAATAAAAATCTCTCCTATTCCTGAACGAGGTCCAGAAGCTAAAAAACGGATATCGTTTGATATTTTCATTAAAGAAACCGCCATTTGTTTTAGAGAAGCATGAGATTCTACTATGGCATCATGAGAAGCGATAGATTCGAATTTGTTATCTGCCACTTTAAATGGAAGTCCAGTATATTGATAAATATAGTCAATAACTTTAAAATCATATCCTTTAGGTGAATTTAATCCAGTTCCTACAGCTGTTCCTCCAATAGCTAACTCAGAAAGATGATCTAAAGTTTTTTTGATAGAATTTAACCCGTGATTCATTTGAGAAACATAACCGGAAAATTCTTGTCCTAAAGTTATTGGAACAGCATCCATAAGATGAGTTCTTCCTATTTTAACCACATTCTTGAATGAATGACTTTTTTTTTCTAATGTGTTACGCAATTTTTCCAGAGAAGGAATGGTTTTTTCTACAAGTTTTTTATAAGAAGCAATATGCATGGCGGTAGAATAAGTATCATTAGAAGATTGAGACTTATTAACATCATCATTAGGATGTATAAAAGACTTACTTTTTCCAAGTTTTTCCCCCATTAAAACTTTAGATCTATTAGATATCACTTCATTTACATTCATATTAGAATGCGTTCCAGATCCTGTCTGCCATATAACTAAAGGAAATTGATCATCTAATTTTCCTTCTAGAATTTCTTCACAAACCAAAGAAATAAAGTCTTTTTTCTTTTTGGACAAAAAACCTAATTCAAAATTAGCATGTGCAGCCGCTTTTTTTAAAAGAGCAAAAGCGTAAATAATTTCCATAGGCATAGATCCTTCCAATCCGATTTTAAAGTTATTTCTTGATCTTTCTGTTTGTGCTCCCCAATACTTATCCACAGGAACTTGAACTTCTCCCAAAGTATCTCTTTCTGTTCTAAAAATCATTTTTCTATTTTTTTTTACGAAATTAATAAACTTTATATAAAAAAAATTCGAATTTTTATTAAATTTTATCAACTTTGATCATGTATGATAATTAAATTTATAGGATTTTTACTTTTCCTATTCATAGCCATATCTGGATTTTGGTGTGTACTTTTTTTATCTTTTTTTAGCATATACTGGCTTATCAGTGTAGGAATGAACATCATAATTGGAAAAAAGAATCGAAAATAGAATAGCTTTTTATGAAAAAAAAATATTTAAGAGTAAATATTTTTGGATCAGTCTATTTTTCTTTATATGGATGTTTTTTTTTGATACAAATTCTTTAGTATTACACTGGAAATTTAAAAAAAATATAAATAAAATGATCTCAGATAGAGATTCTTTAAAGAGAAAAATCTTTTTGGAAGGAAATCATTTAAAAAAATTAAAGACAGATCCTAAATATCTGGAAAAATTAGCTAGAGAAAGATTCTACATGAAAAAAGAAGATGAGGATTTATTTGTCATAAAAAAAAATTAACGTCCCATATACACTAACAAAATACTTAAATCTGAAGGAGAAACGCCGCTAATTCTTGACGCTTGTGCCAACGAATTTGGACGATGATAAGCTAATTTTTCTCTAGCCTCTAGAGAGAGAGATGGGATTTTTTCATAATCAAAATTTTCGGGAATTTTAAGGTTTTCAAGTTTTAACAATTTTTTTGCATTTTCTTTCTCTCTATCAAGATATCCTCTATATTTAATTCGAATAGATACTTGCTCCAAGATTTCTTGAGAAAAATTATTTTTTTCTATTTTATTTTTTAAGAATGGAATAGAAATAATATCATGGATATCAATTTCAGAACGGGATAAAATAATATCTATTTTTTTTTCATGAGATATGATTGGAGATTTTTTTTCAATCAAAATAGGATTGATAATTTTTGGTTTTAAATTCTCCTTTTGAAAAAAAGAAAGACATTTTTCTACCTTAGATTTTTTTTTATCTACTGCTTTCATTTTTCCATCTGAAATGAGCCCAATTTTATATCCCATATAGGTTAATCTTTCGTCTGCATTATCTTGACGTAATAACATTCTATACTCAGCTCTTGAAGTAAACATTCTGTAGGGTTCTTCTGTTCCTTTTGTTATCAAATCATCTATTAAAACCCCTATATAAGCTTGACTTCTTTTAAGAATAAAAGGTTCCTTTTGATGAATTTTTAAATGAGCATTAATTCCTGCAATTAAACCTTGCGCTGCAGCTTCTTCATATCCTGTTGTTCCATTAATTTGTCCAGCAAAAAAAAGATTACTAATTAATCTACTTTCTAAAGTAAGTTTTAATTGTATAGGAGGAAAATAATCATATTCAATGGCATATCCAGGTCTTAACATTTTTGCTTTTTCAAATCCTGAAATGTTTCTCAAAGCTTGAGATTGTATTTTTTCTGGTAAAGAAGTTGAAAATCCATTTATATAGACTTCTACAGTATTCCAACCTTCTGGTTCTACAAAAATATGGTGTTCTTCTTTATCTGTAAATCTATAAATCTTTTCTTCAATAGAAGGACAATATCGAGGACTGACGCCTTGAATAGATCCTGTAAAAATTGGAGAAAATTTTAAATTTTTACGAATTAAATCATGAACTTTTTTATTGGTACATGTAATATGGCATTTACGTTGTTTCCTTAATTTTATGGTATTTGAAAAAGAGAATTTTTTAGGATTTAAATCTCCTTCTTGAGATCCCATTTTATGGTAGTTTAAAGAACGTCCATCTACTCTTGGAGATGTTCCTGTTTTCATCCTTCCATATCGAAATCCTAAACTTTTTAATTGCTCTGTGATTCCTTTAACTTCTTGTTCCGCTATTCTTCCTCCACTAACGATCTTTTTTCCGATATGAATTTTTCCATTTAAAAATGTTCCATTTGTGAGGATCACCGATTTTCCTTTAATTTTTGTTCCAAAAGAAGTTATAACTCCTTTGACTTTTTCCTTTTTGACAATTAAAGAAGTAACTGTATCTTGATATAGATCTAATTTTTGATTTTTTTCTAGAAAATATCTCCAATTATTAGAAAATAATTTTCTATCACATTGAGCTCTTGGACTCCACATTGCAGGTCCTTTAGATTTATTTAACATTCTAAATTGTATCATACTATAATCTGTAATTATTCCGGAATTTCCTCCTAAAGCATCTATCTCTCTTATAATCTGTCCTTTTGCTATTCCTCCTATAGCTGGATTACAAGACATTTGACCGATGGTTTGTAAATTTGTAGTGATGAGCAAAGTTTTTGATCCCATCTTAGCAGAAGCAGATGCAGCTTCTGCTCCTGCATGACCACCTCCAACTACAATCACATCATAAATATCTGAAAATAAAAACATGATTTTTTTCAAAATTGAAATAAAATTAAATAAAACTCCTCTTTTTTCTTCATGAGTTTCTCATTTATTCGATCCTCATATCCCAAAAAATGCAATATTGCATGTATCATAACTCTTTTTAATTCAACTTGAAAAAGTTGATTCCATTGTTGAGAATTCTCTAAAACACGATCTATGCTAATAAAAACATCTCCAGATATATTAGGAGGAGTAGAAGAATAAGCAAAAGCGATGACATCTGTATAATAATCTTTTTGTAGATATTTTTTATTTAGATTTAAAAGATAATGATCATTACAAAAAATATAATTAATATTTCCAACCTCTTTTCCTTCATTTCTTAATATAAGGTAGATAGTTTGAATAAAAAGAGATCTATTTGTAATAGAAAAATTGGAAATTTCGTAAAAAAAATTAATCATAAAAAAATTTTTTTATTTTTACGACCACAAATCAAGAATTCATATTAAATGGAAAAAATAAAAAATGCCATTCCAAATATCTTTACTTTATTAAATCTCCTTTTTGGATGCATTTCTATAACTTTTTTGCAATCAAAATGTTTTGAATATTCTGCTATTTGCACCATATTTTCATTGACCTTTGATTTTCTAGATGGATTTCTTTCTAGATTCATGAAAAATGAAAGTAAATTAGGTAAAGAATTAGACTCTTTAGCAGATATGATATCTTTCGGTTTAGTCCCATCGATTATCGTTTTTATTCTCTTGAAAAATATAGAAGGAAGCCAAAAAGTTCCATTCATTGAATGGTCAGCTTTTCTAATTGCCATATTTTCTGCATGGCGTTTAGCGGAATTTAATATACACAACTCTTTTAGAAAAAATTTTGGATTAACTACTCCAGTAAATGCTTTGTTTTTTACTTTTTTATCTATTCTAAAAAGTAGAAATATAGATTTTCTTGTATCATCTCCTATAAAAATGCTTTTTACGATTTTCTTTTCTTGTTACTTTCTTATATCTAAAATAACAATGCTTTCCTTGGTTTTTAAAGGTCTTTCTTGGAAAAAAAATAAAATACGTTATTTATTTTTATTGATTAGTATATTTCTTTTATTAATTTTACACTTAATAGCGTTACCATGCATTATCATTTTTTACATTATCACTTCAATTTATTTTCATAGATTTAGAAAAAATTCACATTAACACATGAAACTACGACTTTATCGTCCTATTTGCTTCTTCGATATAGAAGCCACAGGAGTCAATATTGGAAAAGATAGAATCATAGAAATATCTATATTGAAAATATTTCCCAATGGAAATCAGGAAGATAAAACCTGGCTGATTTTCCCGGAAATTCCTATTCCACCAAAATCTACAGCTATTCATGGAATTAAAGATGAAGATGTCGCAGGACAATTACCATTTAAAGATGTAGCCATTCATATTTTTAGAATGATTGAAAATGCTGACTTAGCGGGATATAATTCTAATAGATTTGATATTCCTATTTTAGTGGAAGAAATGCTACGTGCTGGGATATCTTTCGATATCAAGAAACATAAAACAATAGATGTTCAAGTCATTTTTCATAAAATGGAACCTAGAACTCTTTCCGCTGCTTATAAATATTATTGTAAAAAAAACCTGATAAAAGCTCATAGTTCCAAAGCAGATACATTTGCTACATACGAAATATTGCTGGCACAATTAGAAAAATATCAAGATCTAAAACAAGATGTAAAAAGTTTAAACCAGTTTTCCCACCAAAAAAATTTAGCGGACCTTGCTGGTTTTGTAAAGATAGATGAAGAAGGAAACGAAATATTTAATTTTGGAAAATATAAAGGAGAAAAAGTTTATGAAATTTTCGAAAAAGATCCAAATTATTATGGTTGGATACAGAATTCTGATTTTCCATTATATACAAAAAAAATATTAACAGGTGTAAAATTGCGGAAATTTAATAAATAATTATTTAGCAAGATCTTCTAATTTTTTTGAAATAAAAAGAGTTAAATTTTTTCCCTGCAACAAATTTTTGGATAAAAGAGTTAAATTGAAGGCCTCTTGAATAAGAATTCTTTTATTCTCTTCTTTTGGTTCCTTTAATATTTTTTTTATTAAAAGATGATTTGTGTTAACAATTAATTGATAAAATTTCTCTTGATCATTTTCCACAATTTTTCTTCCTAGAGAATTCATCTCTTTCATTCTTCGTAAAAATTCTGGGATGATAATTAAAAAAGGAGAGTCCTTCTTTGATAAATTTTCCAATTTTACGGAAAATTTATATTCATTCATTAAATGAGTGTTGATAAGATTTTTTAAATCTTCTTTCTCTTTTTCCGAAAGTTCGGAAGAATACTTTTCCTCTTTGTGAATTAATTTATCAATAGGAGATGAATCTATACGAACAAAAGAAATATTTGGATAATCCATTTCCAGTTTTTGGATCAAATGGACTGTAAGTGGACTATTCAAAACTAAAACTTCATAAGATCTATCTTCCGCATCTTTAATATAACTATATTGTCTTTCTTTATCTGAAGTATAGAGAAAAACAATTTTTCCATCTTTGTTCTTTTGAGAGTTTTTTATTTTTTCTTTGAATTCTTCCAAAGTAAAAAACATCCCATTTATAGTAGAAAAAATAAAGAAATTTTTTGCTTTTTCAAAAAATTTTTTTGTGCTAATCATTCCATATTCTACGATGATTTTGATATATTTCCACTTCTTTTGGAAATTTTCCCTATCTTTTCTAAACATAGAATCTAATTTATCCGATACCTTTCTTGTAATATATTTTGATATATTTTTTACAGATGTATCTGATTGAAAATGAGAACGTGATACATTAAGAGGAATGTCTGGAGAATCAATAACACCTTTTAATAAACTGAGAAAATCTGGAACTACTCCCTCTAAGTTATCCGTAATATAAACTTGATTTTTGTATAGATGGATTCTATCTCTCTGAAAATCAAGTTTACTTTCTATTTTTGGAAAATATAAAATTCCTGTTAAACGAAAAGGATGATCGATATTTAAATGAATCCAAAATAAAGCATTTTCTAATTGATTTGGATATAATTCATGATAGAAGTCTAGATAGTCTTTATCCCTTAAAAGGGGAGGATGTTTTTTCCAAGCAGGAGTAGTATTATTAATGGATATCTCTTCCTCTTTTTCTGTTGAAGACAGATAGATAATTATAGGCATAAATTTACAATATTTTTGAAGCAATTTTAAAATACGATCGTATTCTAAAAATTCTCTGCTTTCTTCATTAAGAAAAAGAACTATTTCCGTTCCTCTATCTCTTTTTTCTATTTCCTTCATCCTAAATGTTGGAGTACCTTCGCAAGACCAAAAGATAGAAGGTGAATCTTTTTTATAAGATTGAGTGTAAATAACTACCTTACTAGCTATCATAAAAGAAGAATAAAAACCTAATCCAAAATGTCCAATAATAGAAGATGCAGAATTTTTTTCTTGATATTTTTGAATGAATTCTTCCGCACCAGAAAAAGCTATTTGATTAATATATTTTTCTACTTCTTTTTTCGTCATTCCAATTCCATTATCAATGATATGAATGGTTTTATTTTTTTTATCAATTTTTACTTTGATTTTTAAATCGTCAATCCTTTCTTCTATTTTTCCTAATTTTGCTATAGTTTTTAATTTAAGAATAGCATCCGTTGCGTTGGATACTAATTCTCTTAAAAAAACTTCTTGATCTGAATAAAGAAATCTTTTAATGATAGGAAAAATATTATCTGAAGTAACACTAATTTTATCCTTTTCCATAAAAATTCGAGATGTTTTATGCAAATAAAAGAAAAATCACAAAGATTATACCATTTTTAATAAAAAAGACATTATGTCAGTCCTATATTTGTATTTGTGGAAGAAAAAAAGAATCAATAAACTTTTTTCCATTAAATTCTTTTAAATCTTGTATTTTTTCTCCTACTCCAATATATTGAATAGGAACTTGAAACTGATCCATGATCCCTATAACCACTCCACCTTTAGCTGTTCCTTCTAGTTTAGTTAATATGATGGAAGAAACTTTTACAAAAGAAATAAATTTTTTGACTTGTTCAAAAGCATTTTGTCCCGTAGAAGCATCCAAAACAAGCATAATTTCATGAGGAGCTTTAGATATAACTTTTTTCATTACTCTACTTATTTTAGCAAGTTCTTCCATAAGACCAATGCGATTTTGCAATCTACCAGCTGTATCAATCAATACCACATCCACCTTTCTAGATTGAGCAGATTGTAAAGTATCGTATGCTACAGACGCTGGATCCGCATACATATGTTGTTTTATTAGTGGGACATTAACTGTATTTGACCATATTTCAAGTTGATTTATAGCTGCTTCACGAAATGTATCCGCGGCACCTATAATTAAATTAAATCCTTTTTTTTTTAGAAAAAAAGCCAATTTTCCAATTGTAGTAGTTTTTCCAACTCCATTTACTCCGACCATCATAATTACGTATGGTTTTCTTTCTTCTTTTATTTTTTGTTCTAAACACTCATTTTTAATATTCTTAAACAGGAATTCAATTTCCTCTTTAAGAAGTTTATATAATTTTTGAATCTCTCCCCCCCTATACTTTTCCTTTTGAATTTTTTTTTCAAGATTATTAATAATCTTTATGGTAGTTTCTGTTCCTATATCTGAAGATAACAAGATTTCTTCTATATGATCAATAAAATCTGTATCTAATTTTGATTTTCTAAAAAAAAGACTCTTTATTCTAGAAAAGAAGGATTCTCTAGTTTTTTTCAATTCACGATCAAATGTTTCTTTCGTTTCCTTGTTTTTTAGAAAAAACATGACATCTGTGAGTTAAAATTAGTCATTTTTTTTAAAAAAATTCTTAACCTCGTTATCAGTTAACATTTTATCTTCAAAAGCATAAGAACCAGATTTTTTTGATTTAATTATTCTAATAGCTAAAATCATTTTTTGGGAAATTTTTTTCTTTTTCTTTTCTGCAATTTTTTTAGACATATTTATTTAATTTCTTTATGAAGAGTATATTTTCTCAGTATAGAATTATATTTCTTTAATTCTATTCTTTTAGGAGTATTTTTTTTATTTTTAGTAGTCACATATCTAGAAATCCCACCAATTCCACTTTTTTTCTGTTCAGTACATTCCAAGATGATTTGAATCCGATTTCCTTTTTTTCCCATTAATATTTATATTTGAAACGTTTTAATGCTTTTTCGATTCCTATTTTATTAATAAGTTTAATAGCAGAAGTACAAATTTTTAAAGTGATCCATTTTTTTTCTTTTGTTAAAAAAAAACGTTTTTTACATAGATTTATGTTGAAACGACGTTTATTTTTGTTATTAGCATGAGATACTCTATTCCCGATCATAGCTCTCTTTCCTGTAAGTTCACAAACTTTTGACATAATTATTTTTTTTACTAACTTTAATCTCTTTATTTAGCTAATAATGCTAATATAGATAAAATATATCTATTTTTTCAAAAAAATCACCATCTAATTATTTTCCATGTCAGGACACAGCAAATGGGCTAATATACAACATAGAAAATCTAATCAAGATTTTAGAAAATCTAAAAAGTTTTCTAAAATCATTAAAGAAATTTCTATTGCAGTTAAAGAATCAGGTTCAGATAAAACTTCGTTTCGTTTAAGAAATGCTCTACTCAATGCAAAATCCGTTAATATTCCTAAAAATACTATAGAAAGAGCTATACAAAAAGCTTCACAAGCTAATACGAATCATTTTAAAAATTTAAATTTAGAAGGAAAAATTTACGGAATTAGCATGATTATAGAATGTATGACAGATAATAACATTAGAACTACTTCTGACATAAGAATTTTTTTTAACAAAAAAGGAGGAAGATTATGTCATAACGGAGAATTGGTTCATTTGTTTAATCGCATAGGAGTTTTTTCAATAAGAAAAAAAGATGTACCTAACTCTATGGAAGATTTTGAACTTATGGTTATAGATTTCGGAGCAAAGGATCTTATAAAAGATGAAAAAATGGTTTATATATACACAGATTTTGAATATTTTGGAACCATGAAAAATCATTTAGAAAGATTGAATATTTTCCATCAATCGATAGTAAAACGTATAGCAAAACACCCAAAATATATTTCAGAAAAGGAAGAGGAAAGAATATTAAATTTCATGAAAAAGCTTGAAAAACATGAGGATGTAAGAAATATTTATTCTAATATAGTAAAAACATGAAAGTAAGATGTCCTATCGCATTTTTTTTTGAAAAAATGAGGAAAGTCCGGACACCATAGAGCAGTACAATGGGTAATTCCCATCCACCAAAAGGTGAGGAATAGTGCAACAGAAAGAAAGTACAGGAAAGCTGTAGTGAAATCATGTAAACTCTGTACGGTGAAATGCCATGTATACCGGATAATTTGCTCGGTTTGTACCGGGGGGTCGGCAGATAGAGATAGTGGGGAACTACCATCCTAGATAAATGATAGGTATAAAAACAGAATCCGGCTTATAGTCTTGCTTTCATGTTATTTATGGAGAGATGGCCGAGAGGATTAAGGCGCACGTTTGGAAAGCGTGTTCACAAAAAAGTGTCAAGGGTTCGAATCCCTTTCTCTCCGCAGCAGTTTTTTCTATATCAAGAGTTCTCTATATCTCTTAATTGTTTTTCAATTAAGTTTTTTCTTACTCCCATTACCATATCTATGTCTTTGGAAGCAGCTTGTAATTTATCTTGTGCTTGATGAAGCAAAAATCCAAATTTTGTAAACTCCTTTTTTACAGTTTCTAGAATATTCCATACTTCAGAACTTCTTTTTTGAATAGCTAATGTTCGAAAACCTATTTGCAAACTATTTAACATAGCGGCTAATGTAGATGGTCCTGCAATTACTATTTTGTACTTTCTTTGCAATTCTTCTAATAAACTTGAATTTCTTACAATCTCTGCATATATGCCTTCAAAAGGCAAAAAAAGAATAGCAAAATCAGTAGTATGTGGAGGATCTATGTATTTTTCCTTAATGTCTTTGGACATTTTTTTAAGAACAGATTCCATATTTTTTTTAGCCATTTCTAACTTTTTCTTTTCTCCGAGACTATAGGCAATTTGTATTTTTTCATAAGTTTCCTTTGGAAATTTTACATCAATTGGTAACCAGATAATATTTCCATCTCCAAGTCCTGGAAGTTTAATAGCAAATTCTACTACACAATTCGTACTAGATTTAGTAATGACATTGCAAGCATATTGTTCTGGAGCCAAAATTTGTTGTAAAAGCATAGAAAGTTGCATTTCACTGAAACTTCCACAAACCTTCACATGATTTAAAGTTCTTTTTAATGCATTCACATCTTGTGCTAAAATTTTCATATCTCCCAATCCATTCTGTAAGAATAACAATTGATTTCCAATAAATTCAAAAGATTTTCCCAAATGTAAGTTCAAGGATTTTTGAAGTTTCTCATTCACACTTTCTCTAATCTCTTCTAGTTTTTTTTCTGTTATTCTAACTAATTTTTCTTGTTCTATATGAATAACATTTAATTTATGAGATTGGTTTTCAAAAGAAAGATTCATTTTTTCCTCAATAGAATTTTTAAAATCTCTTATTGATTGCATCAAACCCTCTTTGAGATCTTTCAAAGTGTTTGCTAACTCACTTCGCTGATCTTTTGATTCCTCCCTTAAAAGGATTTCCAGTTTTCTAAAAAAACAAAGGAAAAAAACTACAAAACACAATAATAAAATTCCTAATGGATAGTAGATTACCATAAAATAATCCAAAGAATTTTTTTTTTGAAGAAGCAAAGAAATAGCGGGAATAGGACTCGAACCTATGACCTTCGGGTTATGAGCCCGACGAGCTACCAACTGCTCCATCCCGCGAATTCCATAATATAAAGTTTTTTATTTATAAAACCAAATAATCGATAAAAATTTATACTTACCCATTCATAGATATTAGGAATTCTTCATTATTTTGAGTTCTAGCCATACGCGATCTTAAAAATTCCATAGCTTCTACAGGATTCATATCGGAAAGATGTTTTCGTAAAATCCACATCCTTTGTAAGGTATTGGGATCTAATAACAAATCATCTTTTCTAGTACTAGAAGAAACCAGATCAATAGCCGGATAAATTCGTTTGTTTGCAATTTTTCTATCTAATTGAAGTTCTTTATTTCCTGTTCCTTTAAATTCTTCAAAAATCACCTCATCCATTTTAGATCCTGTATCGATCATAGCAGTAGCAATAATAGATAAAGAACCTCCATTTTCTATATTTCTTGCTGCTCCAAAAAACCTTTTTGGTCTATGCAGAGCATTTGCGTCGACTCCTCCTGATAAAACTTTTCCAGATGCAGGAGCAACAGTGTTATAAGCTCTAGCTAAACGTGTTATAGAATCTAATAAAATGACTACATCATGAGAACATTCTACCATTCTCTTAGCTTTTTGCAATACTATATTAGCTACTTTCACATGTCTTTCTGCAGGTTCATCAAAAGTAGACGCGATCACTTCTCCTTTAACATTTCGTTGCATATCCGTTACTTCTTCTGGACGTTCATCAATAAGTAATATAATCAAATAGACTTCTGGATGATTAGCAGCAATAGCATTAGCTATTTCTTTTAATAAAGTAGTTTTTCCTGTTTTTGGAGGAGCAACGATCATCCCTCTTTGTCCTTTTCCTATAGGAGTAAAAAGATCGACTATTCTTGTAGAAAGAGTAGCATTTTTTTCAGCTAGTTTAAATTTTTCATTGGGAAATAGTGGAGTCAAATGTTCAAAAGAATCTCTTTCTCTGACAAAAAAAGGAGGCCTCCCATTTATTTCAAGAATTTTAATCAAAGGAAAATATTTTTCTCCATCTTTGGGTGGACGAACTTCTCCTCTTATGGTATCTCCCGTTTTCATTCCGAAAAGTCTAATTTGAGATTGAGAAACGTAAATATCATCAGGAGATGATAAGTAATTAAAATCAGAAGATCTTAAAAATCCATAATTTTCTGGCATAATTTCTAATACCCCCTCACTAATTATAATTCCCTCAAATTCATATTCAGAAGTACGATATTTATTAGTGATTCTCTGTGAAAATCCACTTTCTGATCCAGTAGAAGATTCTGATCTATCATTTTTTTTCCAATTTTGAAAATATTTTTTTTTGGATTTTCCAGTTTCTTCTGAAAGTTTAGAATAATTTTTTAAATGTTCTTGATTCGTTAATTTTTTTTTCCCATTGACACTTTCTAAGAATGTGGTCTTGGACTCCGTATTTTTTCTACTTTTGAATCCTTTTTTTAATAAAGAATTTTCTATCTTTGAATTTGTTGTAGATGTTGTATTTTTATTATTATTACTATTGAAAATGGAAATAATTTTTTCTAGGAGTTCGTTTTTTCGTAGTTGTGTACATTTTTTTAATCCTGAAGAACGAGCAATCTCCTGTAATTCAAAAAGTTTTTTACTTTTTAATTCAGTAATATCAAACATAAAGTAATTGGGTTCTATTTTATATATGCCATTCTTGGCTTATAAGACAGTATATAATACTATAAACACAATACAATTATACAAATTAATTTGAACTTCTAGAGAATAAATTAGAAAATATTTTTATACCTATGTTCTATCGGATACAAACTTTTTATTTATTTATATCCATATTAGTTTCTTCTATTTCTTTACATTTTTATCCATTTTATCCATATTCAAAAAAAAATATCAAGCCTTCTTTTTTTTTATTAGATAGATTCATTTTAATTGTTATAATAACATGTTTAAT
Source organism: Blattabacterium sp. (Periplaneta americana) str. BPLAN (assembly GCF_000093165.1). Classification (NCBI taxonomy): domain Bacteria; kingdom Pseudomonadati; phylum Bacteroidota; class Flavobacteriia; order Flavobacteriales; family Blattabacteriaceae; genus Blattabacterium; species Blattabacterium sp. (Periplaneta americana). The sequence continues at coordinate 131,044 of NC_013418.2, forward strand.
TCTATCTATTTTAAGTTTTCTTTTTTTTCAAAAAAAAAAACTACAAATATTTATCAATGGTCTAAACATCTTTCTAAATAGTACTACTTTTATATTGATTCTTATTTTTTCATGTTTTCAATCGAATAAATATTTCCTTCTTTCAAGAAAAACGAACCTTTTTCTTACATTTTTATCTATATGTTTCTTATATCTTTCTAGTAAAAAAATCAAAAAGGATATAAAATTAATCCATTCCATGAATAGAATACGATGAAAGATGAAATAAGTATTTAAATTCTTTTTACTAAAAAAACATTGAAAAAAAATGAAAAAAATTTCATTAATTAAGAAATTTGAAATACTTGAAAAAGAATTTCATGGAATTGGAAATTCCATTATACAACCTCATATTGTATCCAATCAAAAAAAATATAAAACATTATTAAAGAAGTATCGGAAGTTGGAAAAAGTAGTAAATATTTATGAAAAATACAAAAAAAAGTTAACAGCTCTTCAAGAAGCTAACTCTATTTTAAAAAACGATTCAGATCCAGAAATGAAAGAAATAGCTTATTTGGAAAAAAATAAAATTTTGGAAGATCTGTCTAATATTGAAAAAAAATCAGATGATCTACTATTTTCTACTTCTCCTACAGGAAGAGAAAATTTAGAAAACGATCATAGAAATGCTATCGTAGAATTACGTTCTGGAACAGGAGGTGATGAGGCCTGTCTTTTTGTAGAAGATATATTACGAATGTATATAATGTATTTCAAACAAGTAGGTTGGAAATATAAAATCATCCATGCTCAAAAAGGAGGAATCCAAGGTTACAAAGAAATAATTTTAGATGTAAGTGGAAAAGAAGGAGAAGGAGTTTATGGAAATTTAAAATTTGAATCTGGAGTCCACAGAGTTCAAAGGATCCCAAAAACAGAATCTCAAGGTAGAGTACACACATCTGCTATCACTGTAGCAGTTCTACCTGAGATAAAAGATATAGAAATGAAAATTCATTTATCGGATATAAAAAAAGACACATTTAGATCCAGTGGATCTGGAGGACAACATGTAAATAAAACAGAATCAGCTGTACGATTAACACATATTCCAACTAAAATAACAGTAGAATGTCAAGAAGAACGTTCGCAACACAAAAATTTTGAAAAAGCTATGAACGTTTTACGATCACGTATTTATCAAAATGAAAAAGAAAAAAGATTTAAAGAAAGATCTATTAAGAGAAAATCTTTAGTTTCTACAGGAGATAGATCCGTAAAAATACGCACCTACAATTATCCTAAAGGAAGAGTGACGGATCATAGAATTCATAAATCCATTTATAATCTTGTAGGATTCATGAACGGAAATATTCAAGAAATGATTAATTTCTTAAAATTATCTGAAAAAAATCAATAATTCGGATTTGATCCATTATCATCAAAATTGGAATCTAAATGAAGTATATCTAAAAAATTTGTATTATAGTCTCCTTTCAAAAAGTCATTATTTTGCATAAGCTGTTTATGAAAAGGGACAGTCGTACGAATTCCTTCTATTACAAATTCATCTAATGAACGACGCATTTTTTCAATAGTTTCTTTTCTACTTTTTGCGGTCGTGATAATTTTAGCAATCATAGAATCATAATAATGTGGGACTCTATATCCTGCATAAACATGGGTATCTACACGAACCCCTTTTCCTCCTGGTAAATGCATTTGAGTAATTTTACCAGGAACAGGACGAAAATCTTGAGAAGGTTCTTCTGCATTAACTCTACATTCCATAGAATACATTTTTGGATAATAATTTTTTCCAGAAAGTTTTTTTCCATTAGCTAAAAAAATCTGTTCTTGTATAAGATCTAAACCCGTTATTTCTTCTGTAATAGGATGTTCCACTTGAATTCTAGTATTCATTTCCATAAAATAAAAATTACGATTTTGATCTACTAAAAATTCTATAGTTCCTACTCCTTCATAACGAATAAATTCAGCAGCTTTTATGGCGACTTCTCCCATTTTCTTTCTCAAAGAAGGAGTTAAAAAAGGAGAAGGAGCCTCCTCCAACAGTTTTTGATTTCTTCGTTGAATGGAACAATCTCTTTCGGATAGATGACAAGCTTTTCCATATTGATCACTAATAATTTGTATTTCTATATGTCTTGGATTGAGAATTAATTTCTCTATATACATATCTTTCTTTCCAAAAAAGGCAAAAGATTCTTTTTTTGCTTCTTCCCAAGAACGCTTTAATCCTTCTTTATCTAAAACAGATCGTATTCCTTTTCCACCACCTCCAGAAACCGCTTTGATAATAAGAGGATACCCTATTTTTTCTGCCATTTTTTCTATTTCCTTATAAGAAGATTCCAAAAAAAAATCTGATCCAGGAAGACACGAGATTCCAGCTTTTTTCATAGTTTTTTTAGCTGAAATTTTATTTCCCATCTGAATGATATGATTTGGAAGCGGACCGATAAACTTAATTCCATGTTTTTTACACATAGATGAAAAATATGCATTTTCAGATAAAAAACCATATCCAGGATGAATAGCGTCTGCATTTGTGATTTCTGCCGCAGATATTAAATTTGGAACATTTAAATACGATTTATATGGAGAAGGAGGACCAATACAGACTGCTTCATCTGCAAAATAAACATGAAGACTATGTCTATCGGCTGTAGAATAAACAGCTACCGTTTTTATTCCCATTTCTTTAGCGGTACGTATCACTCGTAAGGCAATTTCCCCACGATTAGCAATTAATATTTTTTTAAACATAAATTTTGGATGTATACTTTTAATAATTAGGATCTAAAATAAATAACGGTTGATCATAATCAACTGGATTAGAGTCTTCTACAAGTATTTTTACGATTTTTCCATCTACTTCAGATTCTATATCATTAAATAACTTCATAGCTTCTATTACACAAATTTTTGTTCCTATTTTTATCTTATCTCCTACTTTAACAAAGGGCTCTTTATCTGGATGAGGTCTACGATAGAAAGTTCCAATCATAGGAGATTTAATAGTGATGTACTGACTTTTATCAGGTTTTTTTTCCATTTCTAATTTAGAAAACCTATCGGAAAAATCAGGAACAGGAGAATAAATTCTTCTGTTCTTGGATAAAATTGGATTCAAGAACTTTTTTCTTTTTCTTCTAAAAATGTTATTCTTAATATGAATTTGAGTTTCTCCTATTTTCACTCTTACTTCACGAATATTAGATTTAGAAATCAATTGAATCAGTGATTTAATATTTTTAAAATCCATAAATTTTACCGCAGATCTACCTATTATTATTACATGGATGGATTATCTTTTTTCAATACAATTTTCCCTCTATAATATAGTTTCCCTTCATGCCAATAAGCATGGTGATATAAATGTTTTTGGTGATTTAAAGGACATTTAACTAATAAAGGTTCCTGTATTTTTAGATGAGTTCTTCTTTTATTTCTCCTAGATTTAGATTGTCTTCTTTTAGGATGTGCCATGATAATGTACTCTTTTAATAAATCACTAATTTAGAAAGAAAATCAAATGCTCTATAATAAAAATAATTTTTTTATATTTAATGATCATAATATCCTAATAAATTTTTCTTGATTCTTTTTTATGCATCAATTAACTAAACGTAATGTGGATTATTCCAAATGGTATAATGAAATTATCATTAGATCTGGTTTAGCAGAATTTTCCGGAATTCGTGGTTTTATGATTATAAAGCCATATGGTTTTTCTATATGGGAAATTATAAAAAACACATTAGACAAAATGTTTAAAGAAACGGGACATAAAAATGTTTATTTTCCTATGCTTATTCCTAAATCTTCTTTCTCAAAAGAAAAAAAACATATTGCAAATTTTTCTAAAGAATGCGCTATAGTCACACATTGTAAGTTAAAAAAAAATACAGATCAAGAAGAATTAACTGTAGATCCAAAATCTAAACTACAAGAAGAATTAGTTATTCGACCTACTTCTGAAAGTATCATATGGAAAACTTTTCGACATTGGATTCATTCTTATAGAGATCTTCCTCTTCTTTTGAATCAATGGGGAAATGCTATTAGATGGGAAATGCGAACCCGTTTATTTTTAAGAACCTCTGAGTTTTTATGGCAAGAAGGTCATACTGCTCATTCTACTGAAAAAGAAGCCATAGAAGAAACTAAAAAAATATTAAACATTTATACGGATTTCTCTGAAAAAATTATGGCAATTCCTGTAGTACAAGGAATGAAACCATACATGGATAAATTTTCTGGTTCTGAAACCACATTTAGTCTAGAGGCCATGATGCAAGATGGAAAAGCTTTACAAATTGGAACTTCACATTTTCTTGGACAAAATTTTTCGAAAGCTTTCGATGTGAAATTCACTAATAAAAATGGAAAAAAAGAATATGTATGGTCTACATCTTGGGGCGTTTCGACTAGATTAATAGGTGGAATAGTTATGTTACACTCAGATGATCACGGACTGATATTACCTCCAAAAATAGCTCCTATACAAATAGTTATCATTCCTATATACAAAAACAAGCAAGAATTAAGTAAAATAAATGAAATAGCTGAAAGAATCCAAAAAATTATAAAAGAAAAAGGATTTAGTGTGAAATATGATAACAGAGAGATTTTTACTCCTGGATGGAAATTTCATGAATACGAAATGAAGGGAATCCCCATACGAATTAACATTGGATTGGATGAAATCATAAAAGAAAAAGCAGAAGTTTTTAGAAGAGATACTTACGAAAAAGTAGATGTTTCTTGGAATCAGATTATCACTTTTATTCCAAAACTTCTTGAGAAAATACAAAAGAATCTCTATCAAAGAGCTTTAAATAGAACCAAAAAATTGACCATGATTTCAGATCATTATGAGGATTTTAAAAAAAAAATAAACGGTGTAGGAGGTTTTATTCTTGCTCATTGGGATGGGACGAAAAGTACAGGAAAAAAAATTCAAGAAGAAACGGAAGCTACTATACGTTGTATTCCAATTTCTACTAAAAAAGAAGGAGGGAGGTGTATTTATTCTGGAAATCCTTCTTCTCAAAGAGTTGTTTTTGCAAAATCTTATTAATTTAAGGAGATTAAAAAACGTTTAATTTTCCTATAAATTTATTTATAGATGGAAATTTTTTTTTTTGCAGAAGATCAACTAACTCTTTTCTCAATCTATCAAAAACAGAAACCCCTTCTTTTATAAATTGTGTTCCTATTTGAACCGCTGAGGCCCCACACAATATGTGTTCAAAAATATCTTTTCCGGAACAAATTCCACCACAACCTATTATAGGAATCTCTTTGCGTAGATAAGTATAAAATTGACGAATATTTGCTAATGCAAATGGTTTTATAGTTTTTCCTCCTATCCCTCCAAAACCCATTTTTGGTTGAATCACCACAGTTTCTTTATTAATATCAATGAAAAGACCATTAGGCAAACTATTAATACAGGTAACAAAGAAAATAGGATATTTATTTAATATAAAAGCCATTTTTTTAATATGCCTATTTTCAAAATAAGGAGGTAACTTAACTCCTAAAGGTTTTTTATAAAATTTAAATATATTTTCGAGGAAATTAGAAATATTATTAAAATCATAACCTAATACTTGATCTTTTCCAAGAATATTTGGACAAGACAAATTTAATTCTACTGCACTGATACGGGAAAAAAGATTGGCTTTATGAAGAAGAAGATAATTTTCCTCTATAGAAAGTCCTGATATAGATAAAAAAAAAGGTTTTTTAGGATTTACTTTTTCTAAAAAATCTAAATAAAAATCTATTCCAAGATTGGGGAGTCCCATAGAATTAATGCTTCCAATATTCCATTCAAAATATCTAGGTTCTAAATTTCCTTTTCTTGGTTTCAAGGTACAACTTTTTGTTACAACAGCTCCGGAAGAACTAATAATCAATTTTTTAAGTTCTTTTTCTGTAGTACAGAGGACTCCTGAAGCATTCATAATACAAGAAGAAAGTTTGATCCCATTTATATCAGCAGATATATCTATTTTCTTTTTTTTCATGATCATAAAAATTGTGTAAGTAATATAATACAAAACCCACAAGGAGAAAATTTTTAACTTTAACCAAAAAAGGTTTTTTATGGAAGAAAAAGAACAGTTTTTTTTAAAGATTTATAATTTAGGCATTATCAAATTTGGTCATTTTACCTTGAAAAGTGGAATGACATCTCCTATATATATAGACTTTCGTCCAATAGCTTCTAGACCAGATTTATTAATAAAACTTTCTGATTTGCTTCTTAGTGAAGTTCCATATCATACGTTTGAACTTATTTGTGGAGTCCCCTATGCGGCTTTACCGATAGCTACTACTTTATCCTTAAGGTCAAGTATTCCTTTGATTATTAAGAGAAAAGAAAATAAAGGTTATGGAACCAAACGAATGATAGAAGGGATTTACAAAAAAGGACAAAATTGTCTTCTTATAGAAGATGTAATAACAAGTGGAGATAGTTTATTACAAACCGTGAGAGATCTTGAAAAAGAAGGATTGATTATTAAAAACATTCTATCTATTCTTGATCGTGAACAAGGAGGAATAGATAATATAAAAAAAAGAGGATTTAATATACGGACTTTATTTCGTATAGGAGAAGTTTTAAAGATGTTAGAAAAAAAAGATCTTTTAAAGGAAAAAGAAATACATATCATTCAATTTTTTTTCAAAAAAAGAAGTAAAAAAAATTTTCAGGAAAAACGTCTTTCCTATGAAGAAAAAAAAGAAAAAATTTCTCATCCCATTGGAAAAAAACTTCTTGATATAACGTTGAAAAAAAAAACAAATTTGATTGTTTCAGCAGACTTAATATACTCTGAAAAAATTTTAGAACTAGTGAATTTGACAGGAGATTCCATTTGTGGATTGAAACTTCATGCAGATATTATTAGTGATTTTTCATCTTCATTCATTGCATCTCTTAAAAAAATTTCTGTAGAAAAGAAATTTTTATTATTTGAAGATAGAAAATTATGTGATGTGGGACCTATAAATTATCTACAATTACATCATGGGATCCACAAAATTTCTTCTTGGGCAGATATTTTAACGGTACATCTACTTGCAGGAAGTATCAGTATACAAAACTTGAATATTCCTTCAAATATGGGATTAATTACTGTGTCTGAAATGTCTTCTTCTGGAAGATTATCTGATGATAATTACATAAGAAAAGCTTTAAACATCTCTTTGAAAAATCCAAAAGTAATTGGAACCGTAGCACAAAGAAGAGTAGACAATAGATTATTATTATTTACTCCTGGAATACATTTTTCTCAATCAAAAGAAAATTCGATGGGAAATACGTACATTCATCCTAATCTAGCTTTTCAAAAAAACAAAAGTGATTTTATCATAGTTGGAAAAGCTATTTATCAATCTAAAAATCCAAAAATTGTGGCAGAAAAATATAAAGAAGTAGGATGGAAAGCTTATGAAAATGGACTTTAGAAATTATACTTCATACAACAAAACTTAAAATTAAAACATGAATAGATTAAGTTTTTTTTCAAAAAAATTAATGGTACTGATTATATTTTTGTTTAATTTGTGTATAGATTAAGAGGAGGATAATAGAATAAAATCGTAGATATTTTTAATGATGTTTTATCATTTTTTATCCTCAAAAAGACTCTAATTCGAAACTTAAAAATTTTTTGAATAAATTTTGAATATGGAATGGATAAATTCATTAATCAGTTGTTTCATGATCCTTTTTAGCATTATAGATATACTAGGAAATGCTCCCATAATTATGGGTTTTAAATCCAAAGGAAATATTATAGAGACAAAAAAAGTGATAGTGACTTCTCTTATTATCTTTTTATCTTTTTTGTTTTTAGGACAACCTATGCTAAAAATTATTGGTGTAGATGTCCACTCTTTTTCCGTTGCAGGATCTATCGTTTTGTTTTTAATTGGATTAGAAATGATTTTAGGCATAGATCTTCATAAAGTAACAGAAAATGCCCAAACTTCTATCGTTCCAATTGCTTTTCCACTTATAGCTGGACCTGGATCCTTGACTACTCTAATTTCTCTAAGAACTACCTATGATGTAAATGTTATTCTCATTTCTCTAATACTCAATATGATAGTAGTTTATTTTGTTATAGATAGATGTGATTTTATAGCTGAAAAAATAGGAACTAATGGTTTAGATATACTAAAAAAGATATTCGGAATCGTTTTATTGGCTTTCGCAGTAAAAATTTTTGGAGCTAACGCAGGTCAATTATTTCAATAAAGATGAGGTTTCAGTATCTTTTATTAGATTAAATATTTTTTTAATAGAGGGGTTAATATCCTGAAATTTTGGTAAAAATTTTCCTATATAAATAAATACAATATGATAACTACAATTAATTCTCTCTATTTTTTCTTCTAAAATAAATTTATTTAATAAAAAAGAGGCCCGCAATAAACGTTTTATTCTATTTCTATGTACGGATTTTTTGAAATTTTTTTTTTACCAAAGTCCCAATTAGCTCTGTCCATCTCGTTTTCTTTTTCTTATTTGGATACAATAAGAAGAAACTATAAATAGGGAATACAGGTAATAATTTTCCGTATTTGATTGTATTATAAATAATATTTTTTTTTCTTTTTACTTGAAAGCCCATAATTATTTTTTCTCATTATTCATAAATTCCTCCAACTTAGAAACCATCCCTACAGGTCCACAAATGAATGGAGTCCTTTGATGTAATTTGAAAGGTTCTATATCTAGAATTCTTTTTTTTCCATCAGAAGCTTTTCCACCCGCTTGTTCTGTTAAAAAGGCCATCGGATTACATTCATAAAGTAACCTCAATTTTCCATTTGGAGAAAGTGCTGTTTTGGGGTAAATATATATACCTCCTTGTATCAGATTTCTATGAAAATCTCCCACTAAAGATCCAATATATCGTGCCGTATAAGGGCGATTATCTTTTTCTTCTTGACAGAATCTTATAAATTTTTTGATTCCATTAGGGAATCTAACATAATTCCCCTCGTTGATAGAATAAATTTTTTCTACTTCTGGAAAATGAAGTTTAGGATGAGATAAATAAAAAGTTCCTACAGAAGGATCCAAAGTAAATCCATGTACTCCATTTCCTGTAGTATAGACCAAAATAGTGGAGGATCCATAAATAATATATCCTGCAAGAATTTGTTTATTTCCTTTTTGCAAAAAATCTTCTATTCTTAAATCCATTTGAATAGGAGTCTTCTTGAGATATACTGAAAATATAGTCCCAATAGACACATTGACATCTATATTTGAAGAACCATCTAGTGGATCTATTAAAACAATATATTTCTTTTGAAAAGGATTTTCTTTTTCTCCCTTTATCACTATAAAATCTTTGCTTTCTTCCGAAGCTATTCCACAAACTACATTTCTGCTTTTAAATGATTCAATAAAAATTCTGTGTGCAAATTCATCTAGTTTCTGTTGATTTTCTCCTTGTATATTAGTTATTCCGGAACTTCCAATTTTTTTTGTTAAACCGGCTTTATTCACCTCCTTATTAATAGCTTTAGCTGCTAATTTAATAGAACTAAATAACCGTAATAAATCTTCTGTGGAATATAAAAAACGATCCCTATTTTCTATGATAAATTCTCCTAAGGTATACATGACGTATTTGGAAAATATATAAATATCAGATTTTTTTTCTTTTCTAAAAACATTGAATCTTCTGAAAAAGACGAAGATTTTTATTTTCTTTAAAAATCTTCTATTTTGTATACAAATTTATAATTAATATCATTTGAAAAAATAATGGAATATAAATTGTAAAAATTCAAATTTTAATCTTTAAAAAAAAAGTTATAAATTTTTGATTTTTAACCACAAAAAAAAAGAAGGAATAAATACATTCGTTTTTTGAGTAATTTTATTAGTTCATGAAAATTCTTCAAATTTCATTTATATTATTATGGCGTGCCTGGTTTTTTCTAATCAATATCTTTTTAGTGCCATTATGGGCAGGAGCTTCTATTCCATTTCTTTTTAAAGATAAATATTATCATATTGCATATTGGTTTCACCAAATGTGGGCGAGAAGCAATCTTTTTCTCATGGGTTTTTGGTATGTATTAGAAAAAGATAAAGAAATCTTAGATAAGAATAAACAATATGTGATAATCAGTAATCATAGTTCTATTATGGACATTATGTTGATTTACTCTTTAATGAGAAACCATCCCTTAGTTTTTGTAGGAAAAGCGGAACTAGCTAAACTTCCTTTTTTCGGTTTTGTTTATAGAAGAAGCAATATATTAATAAACAGGAAAAATTTATCTAGTTGCATGCAAGTATTTAAACAAATACAGGAAAAAGTAGATTCTGGAAAAAGTGTCTGTATTTTCCCAGAAGGAGGAGTTCCTAATCCTTCTATTTTTTTAGATCATTTTAAAAGTGGTGCCTTTTCTATCGCTATAATAAAAAAAATACCTATTGTTCCATTTACCATAGCTGATATAAAAACAAAGTTTCCAAGTTTTCCTATTATAAAGGGGGGACCTGGAAAAATACGAATAAAACAACATCATTCCATTTCAACAAAAAACTTATCCTTAAAAGACAAAAATTTCCTAAAAGAAAAATGTTTTAATTTAATTAAATATCAATTAGAAAAATTTGAACGTGAAAAAATAAAAAATGATAATTAACTCGTGAACAAAAAAATTCATATTTACACAGATGGTTCTTCCAAAGGAAATCCTGGACCTGGGGGATATGCTATTTTTATAGAAGTAGTAGGAACTACTTATAGAAAAGTCCTTTCCGAAGGTTTTCGTTATACCACTAATAATCGAATGGAACTATTAGCCGTCATAGTTGGATTAGAAAAAATTACAAAAAAGAAACAGAATATTGTTGTGTTTACCGATTCTAAATATGTGGTAAATACTATTCAAAAAAATTGGATATATCAATGGAAAAAAAATAATTTTTATAAAAAAAAAACGTAGATCTATGGATTCGATTTTTTAGATATATTTAATCAACATTTTATTGTTTTTCAATGGATAAAAGGACATGATTTTCATTATATTAATGATTATTGTGATCGACTATCGGTAGAAGCTTCCAAAAGAAAGAATTTAAAAATAGATTATGTCTATGAAAAGAAAAAAAATATTCATTAATTATAATTTCTTTGTCTAAGGACTTCATATATCATTATAGACATTGCATTACTTACATTTAGAGAATCCATATCTCCAAACATAGGAATGGTTACTATTTTGTGAGCAATATTTAACCAAATAGGTGATACGCCCTTGTTTTCTGAACCTAAAACGATAGCTAAACGTGAAGAAAATTTCGTTCTATATAATTGTATAGCCTTTTCATGAAATCCTGTTACTACAATTTCTATTTTTTTCTTTTGCAACCAGGAAATAATGGATTTTTTTTTCTCAATGAGAATTTTGTTTGTAAAAACACTTCCTAGACTACATCTAATTATATTAGGATTGTAAATATAGGTTTTTATATTACATAATATAATGAAATGAACCCCGACCGCATCAGCTATTCTTAGCATAGATCCTAAATTTCCAGGTTTTTCTATCCCATCCAATATAAGAATAAAAGGATTTTTATAGATTTTTATATTTTCTAGTCTTTCAAGATTTTTTCTTTTAAATAAGGCAATGATTCCACCGGAATTTTCTCTATAGGCTAATTTTTTGAAGGCTTTTATGCTAATAAAAAAAACAATGTGATTAAACGATTTGATAAGATTATATTTGTGAAATATTTTTTTGCATATGAAAATTTCTATGGGAAAAAAATTCCCTTTTATTGCCATTTCAAATTCTTTAATTCCTTCTACAAAAAATATTTTCCTGGAACTTTTTTTATAAATTTTTCTTAAATTCTTAATTTTATGACAATGTATCCCATATATGTTTTCCATGATTATGAAATTTCTTGATAGAACTTACATGAGTCTAGCTATAGAATGGTCAAAATTATCTTATTGTAAAAAAAAAAAGTAGGAGCTATTATAGTCAAAAATAACCGGATCATATCCGATGGATACAACGGGACTCCAAGTGGATTTGATAATATATGTGAAGATAAAAATGGAGAAACCAAATGGTATGTTTTACATGCAGAAGCGAATGCTATTTTAAAAATGTCTACTTCTTCGTATTCTTGTAAAGGCGCTTTTTTATACATTACACATTTTCCATGCAAAGAATGTAGCAAATTGATTTATCAATCTAAAATTAAAAGAGTAGTATATTTATATGATCATAAATATGCCATAAAAAATGATGGATTAAATTTTTTTAGAAAATCTAAAATCATAGTAGATCCTTTAAATGATCACGAAACCCAGATGGCGAAATAGGTAGACGCGTTGGATTCAAAATCCAATGATTTTACATCATGCGGGTTCGAATCCCGCTCTGGGTACTACTTTTATTCTCATCTTCGTTAGAATAAGAAATATCGTTGAGAAAGCGGTAAAAAATCCGATGGTTTGGATGTTATTTTTTTTCCTTCTATATAAACGCTATAGTTTTTTGGATCTACCTCCAAATTTGGAGTTTCTCTATTTAATATCATGTCTTTTTTGGATAAAGAACGACATCCTTTGACTATCTTAATTTTCTTTTTTATTTCATTTGTTTCTAAAAAACCATCGTTGATAGCATGTAATGAAACAAAAATACTGCTCAATTTTGGTTCAAAATAACCAAACATTTTACGATACATAAATGGTTGTGGGGTAGGAATAGTGGCATTAGGATCTCCCATACTCGCGTACGCAACCATGCCACTTTTTATAACTAATTCAGGTTTCACTCCAAAAAAAGAGGGTTTCCATAAGACCAAATCTGCCATTTTTCCAATAGAAATAGATCCAACATATTCTGAAATTCCATGAGTGATAGCAGGATTTATGGTATATTTAGAAATATATCTCTTGACTCTAAAATTATCATTTTGATGAGAATCATTCTTTAGAGATCCTCGTTCTTTTTTCATTTTATCTGCTGTTTGCCAAGTACGTTTTACGACTTCTCCAATTCTTCCCATAGCTTGAGAATCTGAACTAGTCATACTGATAGCTCCTATGTCATGTAATACTCCTTCTGCACTAATTGTTTCAGATCTAATACGTGATTTAGCAAAAGCGATGTCTTCCGGAAGATTGGAATCTAAATGATGACATATCATTAACATATCTAAATGTTCATCAAGAGTATTGTTGGTATAAGGCATAGTAGGACTTGTAGATGACGGTAAAATATTTGTATGAGATATCACTTTTAATAAATCAGGAGAATGTCCCCCTCCTGCTCCTTCTGTGTGATAGGTATGAATAGTTCTATTTTTAAATGTTTTTAAAGTATCTTCTATATAACCCGATTCATTTAAGGAATCTGTATGAATATTTACTTGTACATCCATTTTTTCCGAGACATTTAAACATTGATCTATCACATATGGAGTACTTCCCCAATCTTCATGAATTTTTAATCCACCGGCACCAGCCTTTATCTGTTCGATTAAAGCTTCAGGATGAGAACTATTTCCACTCGCAAGAAAAATAAAATTTATCGGAACGTGATCTGTACTTTTTAACATTCTTTGAATATTCCAAACTCCAGAAGTACAATTAGTAGCTATAGTTCCTGTAGCAGGACCTGATCCTCCACCAATAATGGTTGTCGTTCCATTTTCTAATGCGACTTCAAATAATTGAGGACAAATATAATGAACATGACTATCTACACTACCAGCCGTAACAATCAGGTTTTCTGAAGAAATAACTTCAGTTCCCGCACCAATATACATATTTGAAGTTACCCCATCCATAAAATATGGATTTCCTGCTTTTCCTATCCCAACAATGATTCCATTCTTGATTCCAAGATCTGCTTTTATAATTCCCCAATGATCAATGATAATAGCATTGGTTAAAACTAAATCCAGAACTCCTTCGTTTCTAGTAGCAAATGGATGTTGTCCCATTCCATCTCGAATAACTTTACCTCCTCCGAAAACACACTCATCACCATAAATAGTGTAATCTTTCTCAATTTCAATCCATAAAGAGGTATCTCCCAAACGGACTTTATCCCCTTTAGTCGGACCATACATACTTGCATAAGATTCTCTATCTAACTTTTTTATATTCATATTTTTGTATTCTCTTTTCCGGAAAAGCCATAAATTTTTTGACTCCCACCTATTTTTACCAAAATAACTTCTTTTGTTTCACCTGGCTCAAAACGAATAGATCTTCCAGAAGGAATATCTAGTCTATATCCTTTAGTTCCATTTCTATCAAAATGAAGAGCTGCATTGGTTTCATAAAAATGAAAATGAGACCCTATTTGTATGGGACGATTTCCAACATTCGATACTACTCTTTCTATACGAGGTCTACCAGGTAATAAAGAAATCTCTTCTTTGAGAAGATCATATTGTCCTGGAATCATCATATTGTTATTGGAGGAATTTTTCTTAATGCTTTTTTTAATAGGATGGTGAATGGTTACCAGTTTTGTTCCATCAGGAAAAGTTGCTTCTACTTGAACATTATTAAGCATTTCATATACTCCATCCATCACTTGATCATAATGTAGGAGGTTCCCGGCTTCAAACATAAGTTCTTTCACTGTTTTTCCATCACGTGCACCTTCCATTACATAATGGGTAATTAAAGCCACAGACTCAGGATAATTTAATTTCAATCCTCTTTCTAAACGCTTTTTTGCCAGTTCTCCAGCCATGTGAAGAATAATTTTTTCCTTTTCATAAGAAGTTAAATGCATATCAATTTATCGTTGCAATAACAGTTACAAATTTAAATATATTATTATCGAAAAAAAAATTAAACATTGTTCATCACATTGATGTTTTTTTTCGTGTAAACTTTTGATAAAAAAAACACAAAAGGATTCGTATCTTTATAGAAAAGGAACCTGAAAGCTTTATTTTCCAAATTAAAACTTTTCAAATTCACAGAAAATTATTCAAGAAAATTTTTTATGAAAAAACGATAGCATAAATAATCTTCTGTAGAAATATTTTAAACCTGAAAAAGACACTCCTCTGCAAATTATCATTATTTTTGTCTTCATCTTTAAAATAACAGGGGAAAATTGTTTTAATAAATAATTCATTAAAAAATGCAAGTTTTAAAATTTGGGGGAAGTTCCGTGGCTCATTCTGATTCCATAAAACGTATTTGTTCTTTATTAGAAAAGAAACCAAAAGGAAGATATGCTATTGTGGTATCTGCATTAGGAAATATTACCGATCAGTTAATTCAATGTGGAAAATTAGCTTCTGAAAGAAAAAATATTTATAAAAATATTTTAGAAGAAATAGAAATTCGTCATCTTAATATTATCAGAGAGTTATTTCCAATTACTTATCAAAGTCATTTAATTAGTTGGATAAAAAAGAATATCAATGATTTAGAAAGTTTATGTGACGGGATTTTTCAGGTAGAAGAACTCTCAAAACGTTCTTTAGATAAAATCATGAGTTTTGGAGAACTAAGTTCTTCTTTTCTCATTGCGGAAAAACTGAAACAATCTGGTTTAGATGCTGTTTGCAAAGATAGCAGAGAGTTGATTATCACCGATTCCCAATTTGGATGTGCACAAGTAGATTTTATCACAAGCAATCACCATATTATTCAATTTTTTAGGGAGAAAACATCCGAATATATTGTTTTACCAGGTTTTATAGGATCTACTTTAGAAAATGAAACCACAACTCTTGGGAGAGGAGGTTCTGATTATACGGCAGCTATTTTAGCAGCGGCCATATCTGCAAGTTTGCTTGAAATATGGACGGATGTGAGTGGAATGATGACGGCAAATCCAAAAATTGTGAATCAAGCCTTTCCTATTAAAGAGATTTCTTATGAAGAGGCTATGGAATTATCGCATTTTGGAGCAAAAGTTATTTATCCTCCTACGATACAACCAGCTATGAAAAAACATATTCCTATACAAATTAAAAATACTTTTTCTCCTGTAGACCCAGGAACTTTGATTTATATTAGTAAAAGTACTAATATTAGTCAACCAGTTACCGGGATTTCTGGAATTCAGAATTTGGCTTTGCTAACTCTTGAAGGAAGTGGGATGGTAGGTATTCCAGGTTATTCAAAACGCTTATTTGAAGCTTTGTCACGTGAAAAAATAAATGTTATTTTTATTACCCAAAGTTCTTCAGAACATTCTATAACTACCGGGATCCATGAAATGGATGTCATCAAAGCAAAGGCTGTAATAGATAGCGAATTTGCTCAAGAAATCCATCAAAGACGTATTGATCCATTAACGATAGAAAAAGACCTTTGTATCATTGCCGTAGTGGGAGACAATATGAAAAATCTTCATGGAACTAGTGGGAAAATGTTTGCTTCCTTAGGGAGAAATAGTATTAATGTTAGAGCTATTGCACAAGGATCTACTGAAAAAAATATATCTGCTGTTATTCGAAAAGCTGATTTTAAAAAAGCTTTGAATACCTTGCATGAAGCTTTTTTCGAAAGCCCTCCAAAACAAATTAATCTTTTCATTTGTGGAGTAGGTAAAGTTGGAAGTAAATTACTTGAACAAATTGATCAACAACAAAATTACTTGCTTGAAGAGTTAAAACTTCAAGTAAGAGTAATTGGATTAGCTAATAGCAAAAAAATGTATTTTGATGATAATGGAATAAATTTATTTCAATGGAAAAATCATCTGAATAAAAAAGGTCAGAAGATGAATATCTATTCTTTCATGGAAGAAGTCTGGAAATTTAATCTAAGAAATAGTTTATTTGTCGATAATACAGCTAGTGAAGAAATGGCTATGACTTATGAAAAATTTTTGCAAAATGGAATTGGAGTAATCACTTGTAACAAAATAGCTTGTTCTTCTGATTATGATCATTATAAAAGATTAAAAACTCTTTCTAGACATTTTAAAGCTCCCTTTTTATTCGAAACTAATGTAGGAGCCAGTCTCCCAGTGATTAGCACTCTTAACGATCTTATAAACAGTGGAGATAAAATAAAAAAAATAGAAGCTGTATTATCTGGAAGTTTAAATTTCATTTTTAATCATTTCGTAGGAGTAAAATCCTTTTTAGAAGTTGTAAAAGAAGCTCAATTAAAAGGATACACGGAACCAGATCCTCGCATTGATCTTAGCGGATTAGATGTCATGCGAAAAATACTTATTTTAGCAAGAGAATGTGGCGCTCCATTAGAACTTAGTGATATCCATCAAAAATCTTTTCTCCCTGAAAGTTGTTCGAAAGTTATTTCTATTGAAAATTTTTATCAAGAATTACATCAATATAGAGATTACTTTTTTAAAATTAGAAAAGAAGCAGAAAAAGAAAAAAAACGTCTACGTTTTATTGCTCGTTATGAAAATGGTAGAGCTTCTGTAGGTTTAGAATCTGTCAAACAAAGCCATCCTTTTTATCAACTAGAAGGAAAAGATAATATGGTTTTATATAATACATCTCGTTATGCTGAACAACCTTTGATTATAAGGGGAGCAGGAGCTGGAGCAGAAGTCACTGCTTCTGGAGTATTTTCGGATATTATTAAAGCTACTAAATAAAAATCATGAATAGGATTAAAATATTGTCACCAGCTACTGTAGCTAATTTAGCTTGCGGTTTTGATGTTATTGGATTAGCTTTAGATATTCCAGTAGATGAAATTATTTTATACAAGTCAAATAATCCTGGAATACGTATTAATCGAATAGATGGAACCACATTACCTAATGATCCAAAAAAAAATGTAGCTTTTGTGGCTTTACAAGCTTTGTTAAAAAAATATCAGCAAAAACAAAGATTTTATAAAGAGAAAAAAATAGGTTTTGAAATAGAATTAATTAAAAATATACATCCAGGAAGTGGGATAGGCTCTAGTGCTGCTAGTGCTGCTGGGGTGGTATATGGAGCTAATATATTACTAGGAAACCCGTTTAATAGGATGCAACTGATCCGTTTTGCTATGGAAGGAGAACGTATAGCCAGTGGAACTGCTCATGCGGATAATGTAGCTCCTGCTATTATGGGAGGAGTCACCTTAGTAAGAAGTTATCAACCCTTAGACATTACTAAATTGCATTCTCCAAATGAATTATGGGTAAGCATAATTCATCCACAAATTGAAATAAAAACTTCGGACGCTAGAGAAATACTAAAACAAAAAATATTAATGACAGATGCTATCCGACAATGGGGAAATATAGGTGCATTAGTAGCAGGATTATATCAAGAAAATTATGAACTCATTAGTAGATCTCTAGAAGATTTTATTGTTGAACCCATACGTGCTATGCTGATTCCTGCATTTTACGAATTAAAAATAAGATGTAAAGAAATAGGAGCTTTAGGTGGAGGGATATCTGGATCAGGTCCTTCTGTATTTATGTTAAGTAAAGGAAATGATATCGCAAAAAAAGTTACTGAAGTGATGAATCGTGTTTATTCTCCATTAAAAGTAGATTATAAAACTTATACTTCTCCTATTAATCAACAAGGAGTAAAGGTTTCTGAAATCCTTTAAGAATCCAATCCATTCAAAAAAAAAATTTTTCTTTTATGTTATATTACAGTTTAGAAGATCATAAAAATCTAGTTTCTTTTGAAAAGGCCGTTTTAAGAGGTTTAGCAACAGATGGAGGGTTATATTTTCCGAAAAATATTCCTATTCTAAAACGTAAATTCATGGAAAATCTCCAAAAATATGATATATCCACTATTGCTATGGAGATTATCCAACCATATATAGGAGAATCTATTTCTGAAGAATCTATCTTCCGCATTATTCAGAAAACTTTGAATTTTCCTTTTCCATTACAAAGAATTCACGACAATATATACGTGTTAGAGCTTTTTCATGGGCCTACTTTAGCCTTTAAAGACGTAGGGGCTAAATTCATGGCCGGATGTTTAAGTCATTTTTACAAAAAAATAGGAAAATTAGTTACTGTTTTAGTAGCCACTTCTGGAGATACTGGAGGGGCTGTTGCCAAAGGATTTCATAATGTTTCTGGAATAGAAGTTATTATATTATATCCCTATAAAGGGGTAAGCTTATTACAGGAAAAGCAAATGACTTGTTTAGGGGGGAATATACTAGCTATAGAAATAAAGGGGAATTTTGATGATTGTCAATCCATGGTTAAAAAAGCTTTCTTAGACAAGAAAATACGAGATAAATATCTACTAACTTCTGCTAATTCTATTAACATAGCAAGATGGCTTCCTCAAATGTTTTATTATTTTTTAGCTTATAGACAAATAATAGAAGAAAATAGAAAATTGATTTTTTCAGTTCCAAGTGGAAATTTTGGAAATATTTGTGCGGGAATGATGGCTGAAAAAATGGGATTGCCTATTAAGTATTTTATAGCCTCCACAAATATTAATGACACCATTCCTAGATTTTTAAAAACGGAAAAATATCATCCTCTTCCAGTAAAAAAAACGATATCAAATGCCATGGACATATCCCATCCGAGTAATTTTTCTCGAATATGGCATTTATATAAAGAAAGCATAGTGAAATTACGAAAAAAATTGTCCTCTTATCAATTTACAGATGAAGAAACTTTAGCCATTATAGAAATGGTATGGCAAGAACATAAATATATGCTAGATCCCCATGGAGCTATTGGTTATTTAGGACTTAGACAATACCTACAAGAAGTTAAAGATCCTTTAGCTACAGCTGTTTTTTTAGAAACAGCTCATCCTATTAAATTTTTAGATCATATGCCATATTCTTTGCGAGAAGAAATTCTTATTCCTAAAAAATTAGAAGTTTTTTTGAATTCAGAAAAAAGTGAAAAAAAAATATCGATGTCCAACAATTACGATATGTTTCAAAATTGGTTAATTAATAGATAGGACTAATTACAAAGTTAGAAATTAAACAGCTACGTCTCCTTTTATATGGGGATGAGGATTGTAATTGATTAATTTAAAATCTTCGAAAGAAAAATCCAATACATTTTTTACAGAGGGATTTAAAAGAATTTTTGGTAAGGGTTTAGGGGGACGTTGTATTTGAAGTTTCACTTGTTCTATATGGTTATTATATATATGAGCATCTCCTATAGTATGAATGAATTCTTTGGCTATAAAATTGAGTGTTTTAGCTACCATGGTAAGTAATAAAGCATAAGAAGCAATATTAAAAGGTAATCCAAGAAAAATATCTGCACTTCTTTGATATAATTGTAAAGACAATTGTTTTTTTTCGGAAACATAAAATTGAAAAAGTAAATGGCAGGGAGGTAATCTCATTTCTTGAATCATTCCTACATTCCAAGAAGAAACAATCAAACGTCGTGAATGAGGATTTGATTTTATTTCTTTTATAAGATTAGTGATTTGATCAATAAAATGACCATCATAAGCAGGCCATTTCCGCCATTGTAATCCATATATTGGACCTAGATCTCCGTTTTCATTAGCCCATTCATTCCATATAGATACTTTATTTTCTTTTAGATACTGGATATTTGTATATCCTTTCAAAAACCATAATAACTCATAAATAATAGAACGTATGCTTAATTTCTTGGTAGTTAAAAGAGGAAATCCTTTTTTTAAATTAAATCTCATTTGAGATCCAAATAAACTTTTTGTTCCTATCCCAGTACGATCCATTTTTTTTATTCCATTTTTTAAGACATTTTTTAAGAGATCTAAATATTGTTCCATAACTAAAGTTATTTCTTGAGTATTTTTGCATAAAAAAAACATAATATATGAATCAAAAGGTACTCTTTTTTTCTACAAGAAGTGGATTAAAACTATCAGAAAATATAGCTTATCATTATGGAAATTTTTTAGGAAAAGTCCGTTTTTTGGAATTTAGTGATGGAGAATATTCCCCTTTTTTTGAACAGTCTGTTCGTGGATCACGAGTATTTTTGATTGGATCAACTTTTCCTCCAGTGGATAATTTGATGGAATTACTTTTAATGTGTGATGCAGCACGAAGGGCATCCGCTCATAACATTACACTTGTTATTCCATACTTTGGATGGGGAAGACAAGATCATAAGGATAAACCAAGGACTCCTATTGCCGCAAAACTTATAGCTAATTTAATGGTAGCGTCAGGAGCTAATAGAGTAATGACTATGGATTTACATGCAGATCAGATTCAAGGTTTTTTTGATATTCCTGTAGATCATTTATATGCATCTAGAATATTTATTGATTATATCAAAAAATTGAACCTTGATCAACTAACCATAGCTTCTCCAGATATGGGAGGAGCAAAAAGAGCTAGAAGTTATGCAGGATATTTAGGAACAGATGTGGTGATCTGCTATAAAGAAAGAAAGAAGGCAAATGAAATAGAATTTATGAATCTTATTGGAAATGTCAAAGAAAAAAATATCATTCTCCTAGATGATATGGTAGATACAGCAGGAACTTTAACAGAAGCAGCTAGTCTAATTAAAAAACAAGGAGCTAAAAGTGTACGTGCTATAGCTACTCATCCCGTTTTGTCAGGGAATTCATATGAAAGAATAATAAAATCCTCTCTTGAAGAATTAGTCGTCACGGATACCATTCCTCTCAAGAAAAATAATGAAAAAATAAAAGTATTATCTTGCGCTCCTCTTTTCGCAGAAGTGATGCAATCGATTCATAATGACGAATCCATTAGTAATAAATTTATAATTTGATTTTTATGCAATATATAAATATATCCGGGAAAAAAAGAAATATAGGGAAAAAGTTTATTGAAACCATTCGACTTTCCGGAGAAGTCCCTTGTATTTTATATGGAAAAGATATCAATATTCCATTTTCTACTTCCTTAGAAACTTTTAAAAAGTTGGTATATACACCAGAATTGTATTGGGTTTCTATTCAAATAGAAGGAGAAGAGAAAAACATAAAAGCAGTTAAAAAAGAGATTCAATTTGATCCTATTAGTGAAAAAATTTTGCATGCTGATTTTTGCAAAATAGAAGATTGTAAACCGATGATATTGGAAATTCCTATAAAAACTTTTGGAAGACCTATTGGAGTTTCCAAAGGGGGAGAATATTATTCTCCGATTAGAAAATTAAAAGTAAAAGCTTTTCCTTCTTCTTTTCCAAAATATATCAAATTGGATGTTCAATCTTTAGACATAGGAGATAGAATAACGGTGAAAGATCTACTGAAAAAGGAATATAATATTTTACATCCTTTAAATACTCTGGTAGCCAGAGTAAAAACTTCTCGTATTATTTCTACTGATGAGGTTGTGAAAAGCTCTCAAGACGAAAAAAAAGACCTTAAATCTAAAGAAGATAAAAAAATTAAGAAATAAATAAAATAATCAAGTGAACGATCGTTATTTTATGAAAATAGCTCTAGAAGAGGCTTTAATAGCTTTTCATAAAGATGAAGTCCCTATAGGAGCTGCAATAACATATGAAAATGGAATTATAGCTAGAGCACATAATTTAACTGAAACTTTAAGTGATATTACTGCACATGCAGAAATGTTAGTCATAAACTTAGCTTCTGATTATCTAGGAAAGAAATATATACAAGAATGTACTTTATATGTGACTATGGAACCTTGTATTATGTGTGCTGGAGCTTTGTTTTTTTCTCAAATAGGAAGAGTAGTATGTGGAACGCTAAATTATAAAAGAGGTTTTTTATATACGGGAATTAAATTGCATCCTAGAACAAAATTTTTATCTGGAATAATGAAAAATCAATGTAAGAATCTTCTACAGGAATTTTTCTTTTTCAAAAGAAAAAGAATGAATTTTTAAATTTAGATGAGAACTTTTTTCTTTTTGCTTATTCGAAGTTTCAGAAGGACAGGAAATGTTGTCATTAAAACAATGAGTAAAACAATCCATTCCAAGTGGTTTTTAAGTTCTGGAAACCTTTTGTCTAGATAGTGTCCAGCTAACATGATAGAAAAAGTCCAAGCTAGTGCTCCTATAATATTATAGATCATAAATTTTTTAAAATCGACACGAATTGCCCCGGCAACAATGGGAGCAAAAGTTCGAAGCATTGGAAGAAAACGGCTCATAATAAGTGCTGTTGTTTTATATTTGTTATAAAACAATTTGGCTATAAGAAGATGTTTTTTCTTAAAAAGAAAGGTATCTTTTTTTTTATATAATAAATTTCCGGATTTATATCCCAACCAATACCCTTGCATATTCCCAAGAATAGCTACTACTGCTACAATTAAAATAATTACAAAAAATGGAACATTATAAAAATTTTTGCATAAATCTTTTCCGAAAATTCCGGCAGTAAATAATAAAGAATCTCCTGGTAAAAAAAAACCAATAAAAAAACCAGTCTCTGCAAAAACAATTGCCAAAAGAATAAATAAAGCGGTATTTTCAAAATAGAAAAAAATCCATCTAGGATTGAAAAAATGCTGAAAAAAATCCCAAATATCTGACATTTTCAATAACGAATATGATTTTATTTCAAGAAAAACAAAGTTAAATATTTCCGTTTTTTATTAGGAATATTCTCAAAATATAGATCTAAAATATTTATTTTTACTATCAATTGGATCTTTATGGAGTATTTGTTCAAATTTATTAATATTTTAGGATGGGGACCAAATATATTTTTCATAATAGTTTTTTTCCTCTTTTTAATTTTTTGGTTATCCAAAATATTTTATTTTATTGATTAATTTGTAAAAAAACACACGTATGTTGTCTGATAAGAGAAAAATTCTTTATTTTGATAAGGAAGGCTATAAGATATTGGGAAATTATCTACTTAATCAGGTAGAATCCATAAGAAATACATTTATTTTAGTAGATCATTATACCAATATTCATTGTCTTCCTCTCCTTCTTTCTCATGCAAAATTTTTAGAAAAATCTAAGATAATTCAAATTCAACCAGGAGAAAAGGAAAAAAATATTTATACCTGCATTCAAATATGGAAAAATCTAGAGAATTTTAAAGCTAATAGAAATAGTTTAATTATTAATTTAGGAGGAGGAGTAATTACAGATATAGGTGGATTTGTAGCATCTGTATTTAAAAGAGGAGTTCGTTTTATTAATATCCCTACCACGTTATTAGGAATGGTTGATGCATCTATAGGATATAAAACAGGAGTTAATTTAGAATCCATTAAAAATGAAATAGGTTCTTTTTACTCTCCAGAATTTTTAATTATTGATCCTCATTTTTTAAAAACTCTTCCTGAAAAGGAATTTATTTCAGGAAAAGCTGAAATGTTTAAACATGGATTGATTGCAGATGAAAAATTTTGGATGGATATGAAAACCTCTACCATGGATGATCATAGAAAATCTTATTCTCAATGGGTAAATTTAATCCATAAATCCATATTAATAAAAAATAAAATCGTGGAGAAAGACCCTAAAGAAAAAGGATTAAGAAAAATTCTGAATTTTGGACACACTATTGGTCATGCTTTGGAAAGCTATTTTATGAATTATAAAAAAGGAAAACTTATACATGGTGTAGCTATAGCTATGGGGATGGTCTCTGAATCATGGTTGTCATATAAAGTAAATGGATTGTCTATGAATAGTTATCAAGAAATAAAATCCATTCTTTCTGAATTATATCCTATAAAAAATATATCAGATTTAGAAATGAATAAAATATTCTCCATCATGGAACATGATAAAAAAAACGATAGAAATCAAATTCAATTTTCCTTATTAAAAAAAATAGGAACTTGTTCGTATAATTGTCAAGTCCCTTATTCCTTAATCAAAGAAAGTTTTTTACAAATCTAAGAAAAATATGTACTTTATCCTGATAAATACCATAATGTTTATAAAATGAATGAAGGAGAAAAATTAATTCCTATTAATATTGAAGATGAAATGAAATCATCTTACATAGATTACTCTATGTCTGTTATTGTATCCAGAGCTCTTCCTGATGCTAGAGATGGTTTAAAACCTGTACATAGGAGAGTCTTATATGGAATGTACCAATTAGGAATTTTTTCTAATAATCCTTATAAAAAATCAGCTCGTATTGTTGGAGAAGTATTGGGAAAGTATCATCCACATGGAGACATTTCTGTTTATGAGACAATGGTTCGGATGGCGCAAAAATGGACTCTTCGTTATCCATTGATAGATGGACAAGGAAATTTTGGTTCATTAGATGCAGATCCACCTGCTGCAATGCGTTATACAGAAGTGAGAATGAAAAAAATGTCTGAAGAGATGTTATTGGACATCAAAAAAGAAACAGTGGATATGCAACTAAATTTTGATGATTCTATAGAAGAACCTACAGTTTTACCTACAAGAATTCCGAATCTTTTGATTAATGGATCTTCTGGAATTGCTGTGGGGATGGCTACCAACATTCCTCCTCATAATTTAAAAGAAACTATAAAAGCTATTTTCGCTTATATTGAAAACGATCAAATATCTATAGAACAGATAATGGAATATATTAAAGCTCCGGATTTTCCTACGGGTGGAATCATTTATGGATATGAGGGGGTGAAGAAAGCTTTTTATACTGGAAGAGGACGTATCGTCTTACGTGCCAAAGTTCATTTGGAAGAAATTCAGGGAAGACAATGTATTATTGTGGACGAAATTCCCTATCAAGTAAATAAAGCAGAAATGATCACTAGGACTGTAGAATTAATGAGAGAAGGGAAAATGGAGGGAATTTATCAGATTCGGGATGAATCTGATAGAAATGGGTTACGTATAGTATATCTGCTTAAACAGAATACGAATCCTCATATATTATTGAATAATTTATTCAAATATACCTCTTTGCAAACTTATTTTAATGTAAATAACATTGCTTTAGTTAAAGGAAAGCCTGTTCAACTAAATATTAAAGATCTTATCCAACATTTTGTGGACCATCGACAGGATGTTATTATTCGTCGTACTAAGTACGAATTGAAAAAATGTCAAGATCGTATTCATACTTTGACAGGTTTTCTAACGATATTAGATCATTTAGATAAAATGATTGAATTGATCAAAGAATCCAAAGATCATCATGAGGCTTGTAATAGACTCATCAAAATGTTTAAGCTATCTGAAAATCAATCTAGATCTATTTTAGATATGCGTTTACAAAATTTGACTTCTTTGGAGTTAAAGAAAATAAAAAAAGAATATGAAGAATTAGTCAAAAAGATAGCATACTTAAAAAATGTGTTAATACAACATTCTATACGAATGCAAATTATCAAAAAAGAACTTTTGGATATTCAAGATAAATATCAAGATAAACGAAGAACGCAAATAGATTACTTGGGAAATGAAGTGCACATAGAAGATCTTATTGAAGATGAACAGGTAGTTCTTACTATTTCTCATGCAGGATATATTAAAAGAACTTCTTTATCCGAATACAAACGTCAAGGAAGGGGAGGGATAGGAAATCGGGGGGCTTCTGCTAGAGAGTCTGATTTTTTCAAACATCTTCTCATAGCTACCAATCATCAATATTTGCTTTTTTTTACAGAAAAAGGGAAATGTTTTTGGTTAAGAGTTTATGAAATTCCAGAGGGATCAAAAATATCTAAAGGAAGGGCTATCCAAAATATGATTCACTTGCAACCAGATGATAAAGTAAATGCTTACATATTAACTGGAGATTTGACAAATAAAAAATATGTACAAAATCATTACGTGATGATGGTTACTCAAAAAGGAATTATTAAAAAAACTTCTTTAGAAAACTATTCACGCCCTAGGAAAGATGGAATTAATGCTATTGTGATTCGTAAAGGAGATTCTTTACTAGAAGCTATCTTAACTAAGGGAAACAGTCATGTTTTTATTGCTGTAAAAAGTGGAAAAATAATTCGTTTTTCAGAAAAAAAAGTTCGTGCTACTGGAAGAAATTCTTCTGGAGTAAGAGGAATTAATTTATCCATTTCAGAGGATACTGTAATTGGAATGATATGTGTAGAAGGACAGGAAAAAGGATATTTATTAGTTGTTTCGGAAAAAGGATTTGGGAAAAGAACTAATCTAAAAGATTATCGGATAACCAATCGTGGAGGAAAAGGAATCAAAACAATAAATATCACTCAAAAAACAGGTAGTTTAATTTCTATAAAACATGTCACGAATCAAGATGATCTAATGATCATTAAAAAATCCGGAATAATTATTCGTATTTCTGTATCGGATATACGAGTGATGGGAAGGGATACCCAAGGGGTAAGGTTAATTAACCTAAAAGAAAAAGACGAAATCGCAGATGTTGAAAAAGTTAGTCAGACAATGGATTTTCATTAAAATCTCGTAAAATATTTACACATTCTTCTATATGAAAATCGTTCAATAAATTTTTTTTCCATTCTTGGTCAAGTTTTGAAATAATTTGGTAAGAAGGAGGAAAAGCTCGTAATTCATATACATTCAAGTAATTCTTTAATGCTTGAAAATTTGCATTTATTTTTTGCATTTTTAAATTTTCATCCCAAAAATCTTTCCAATTTAGAGGAATATATTTTTTATTCAAAAAATTTTTTTCTAATAATTGTATGGTTTGATATATGGTCATCATATCCTGATATTTTTTCAAACGATTAATACTTTTCAATTTTATTTTTTCCAAATCTATTTTTCCTTTCCAGAGTTGGTAAGAAATAGAATCAGTCCGATCCCACATCATAGAATTTGGTTGATCCTTTTCCATCCCTCTAACTAAGCAAGAAATATTATTTGGAATAACTATATCTGGATTTACACCCTTTAATTGAGTAGAACTCCCATTGACACGATAAAATTTATTCATAGTGAATTTTAAGGCCCCCAATTCTTTTTTAGAAAAAAGAAATCTATTTAAGGGATAAAAGGTTTGAACGGTTCCCTTTCCATATGTTTGATAGCTCCCAACAATAATTCCTCTTTTATAATCGGCTATAGACGCAGCAAGAATTTCTGAAGCGGATGCTGATAGTTCATTAACTAAAATAACAAGGGGCCCTTTCCAAAGGAGTTCATTATTTTTATTTTTTAGTATTTTCTTTCTTCCAGAAGAAAGACCTACTTGTACTATAGGGACTTTTCCCAAAAAGAAACCAGCAATTTCTATAACTGTTTCTAATGATCCTCCTCCATTATTTCTGATATCTATAATCAAACCTTTTATTTTTTCCTTTTTTAGCTCTTGAATAATCTTTTTCATATCTTGAGCCGCATTTCTTCCGTTTTTATTTTCAGGATTAAAATAAAATTCTGGTAAGAATATCAACCCATACTTATTCTCATTATCCAATATTGTGACACTTCTTGCAAAAATTTCTTTTTTTTCAATAATATCCCGAATGAGGATGACTTCTTTTATAGACCCATCTTTTTTTTGAATTGTTAATTTCACTTTACTTCCTTTTTTTCCTCTTATAAGACGAATGGAATTTTCCAATAACATTCCAATAATATTTTTGGATTCTGAATTTATATCTTTTGCTACTTTAATAATTTTATCTCCTACTTCTATTTGTTTACTCTTCCATGCTGGTCCATCAACAAGAAGTTTTACAATGGTAGCATAACCTTTATGATCTTGCAATTCAGCCCCAATTCCTTCTGTTTTTCCAGATATATTTAAATCAAAATTTTCCTTTTCTTTAGGAGAAAAATAGTTAGTATGAGGATCATATTGCGAGGTAATAGTATTTACGTACATGGAAAACCAGTCTGTTTTTTTTTTCATTTTTAATTTTCTAAAATATTCTTGCATATATTCCTCTACCTTTTTTCTTGCTTCTTTTTCTTGGTTCATCCATCTGATATTTTTTTTGAGGGATTTCCAAATATTTCCTTGTGGATTTTCTGGAGAAACGATTTCTATCAAAGTCAAATATTTTAGATATTTTCTCCATTCTTCTATCCATTCTTTTTTATTTTTAGGATAAGAAATTTTCTGTTCTCCAGGAATATATACTTCTCTTTTATGAAAATTGAAAGGTTTTTTTAAAATCTTAGAACAGATATTCTCTACTTCTTTTATTCTTTGAGAAAAACATTTCATTGTAATGTTAAAAAAAGTGGGATCTCCATGAATCCAAGATTCGTCTAGTTTTTCTCTATAAAAAGAAATATCTTCTAAGTCTTTTTGTAAGAAAAAACGTTTTTGTAAATCTAAATTTGAAAAATATTGCTTATATACTTTTTGTGAAAATTCATTATTAATTTTAATAGGATTAGGATGTAAAAAATAGAGTGTTTTATATATAGTCTTTAATATGATACGATGTGTTTCTTCTTCTCCTTGTGGAGAACAGAAACTTAATAAAAAAGTAAAAATAAAACCAATTATTATATACTTAAAATTTCTAATTGAATCTACGATCATACTAATACAATAAATAACAAAATTACAAATATCTAGATCCTTTATGAAAAAATGAAAAACAAGCCAATTATTTTAGTAACAAATGATGATGGGATTATAGCTCCTGGAATTCGAGCTCTTGTTCATACGATGAATTCTTTAGGAGATGTCTATGTGGTAGCTCCAAATACACCTAAATCTGGAATAGGACATGCTATAACTATGGATACAGTTGTCTATTGTGATTCGGTAAAGATTGACAATGGAATCCAAAAAGAATGGGAATGTTCAGGAACTCCTGTAGACTGTGTTAAATTAGCAATCAATCATATTCTTCCAAGAAAACCGGATATCTGTGTATCTGGAATTAATCATGGATCCAATTCTTCCATAAACATCATGTATTCCGGAACAATTTCTGCGGTAATAGAAGCTGGAATAGAAGGAATTACATCTGTTGGTTTTTCTCTTTTAGATTTTGATTGGAATGCAGATTTTGAACCATCCAAAAAATATGTATGGAAAATTGTAAAAAAAATTCTTCAGAATCCTATGGAAAAAGGAATCCTGAGTCTCAATGTGAATATTCCAAAATTGAGAAAAGAAGAAATTAGAGGAATTAAAATATGCAGACAGGCAGAAGCTAAATGGAAAGAAAGTTTTGATCAACGTTATAATCCAAAAGGAAGAGCTTATTATTGGTTAGTAGGAGATTTTGTTAATTTTGATAAAGAATCAGATACGGATGAATGGGCTTTAAAAAATGGATATGTTTCTGTCGTTCCTATTAAATTCGATTTTACAGATTATTCAACTTTAAATATTTTAAGATCTTGGAATTTCATATTATTCATTTTTTTTTGGAAATCTTCCTTATTTTAAAAAAAACTTTATAAATCGTGTCATCTATTGTAGAAGGAACTTTGAATCCAAAAAAATTTCAAGATTTTGTTGGACAACAGGATATCTTAGATAATTTAAAAATTTTTATTCAAGCTGCTAAAAAAAGAAAAGAGTCTTTGGATCATATCCTATTTCATGGACCTCCAGGATTAGGAAAAACTACGCTAGCTCATATAGTCGCCAATGAGTTAGGTGTTAAAATCACTGTCACTTCAGGATCCGTTTTAGATAAACCAGGGGATTTAGCAGGATTACTAATTCATTTAAATTCAAATGATGTTCTGTTTATTGATGAAATTCATCGTTTATCACCTATAGTGGAAGAATATTTATATTCTGCCATGGAAAATTATAAAATAGATATTATAATTGATTCTGGATCTAATGCCAGATCAGTTCAAATTGATTTATCTCCTTTTACTTTAATAGGAGCCACCACGAGATCTGGATTATTAACAGCTCCTATGCGTTCTAGATTTGGAATCAACGGTCGGTTAACCTATTACAGAAAAGAATTATTAAAAAACATTGTAACTCGAAGAGCAAAAACATTAAACATTCCAATAACAGAAGAAGCCTCTTATGAAATTGCTAATCGAAGTAGAGGAACTCCACGCATAGCTAATGCTCTACTTCGTAGAGTTCGTGATTTTGCTCAAATAAAAGGAAACGGAACCATAGATATTCATATTTGTGATTTAGGATTACAAGCACTTAATGTGGATAAACATGGATTAGACGAAATGGATAATAGAATTCTTGCATCTATTATAGATCATTTTAAAGGAGGTCCTGTGGGAATAAACACGATAGCAACAGCTGTCAATGAAAATCCTGATACTATAGAAGAAGTTTATGAACCTTTTCTCATTCAAGAAGGATATTTAGTAAGAACCCCTAGAGGAAGAAAAGCAACATTATTAGCTTATAAACATCTTAAACGAAATTTTGAAAAAAGATAGTTGAAAGATTTGTGTTTTTATCTATTTATAATAAATAAAAATTAACTTTGCAAAAAGTCTCAAATTATAAAAATATCATGCCTTCAAATGTTCTTGTTGGTCTCCAATGGGGTGACGAGGGAAAAGGAAAAATTACAGATCTTCTTGCAAAAAATTCAAATTATGTAATTCGTTATCAAGGAGGAAATAACTCAGGTCATTCTATTCACATTAATAATCGTTATTTTATTCTTCATTTAATTCCTTCTGGAGTAGTTTATCCTTCTGTTAAATGCATTATAGGTCCTGGAGTAGTTATTGATCCTAAATCTTTAATTCAAGAAATACAAGATATAGAATCAATAGGAATCAATACCTCTCAAGTTTTTTTGGCAAAAAGAGCACATCTCACTATGCCATATCATCGTCTCTTAGATAAATACAAGGAAGAATCATTAGGAAATAAGTCTATTGGAACTACACATCGTGGAATTGGTCCTACTTATGAAGATAAAATAGCCCGTATGGGGATACGGGTTTTAGATTTTTTAAATCAAAAAATTTTTTATAGAAAATTAAAGGAAAACATTGATTATAAAAATCAGATTATAACAAAAATATATAAAAGAAAACCTGTTTCTTTTAAAGAAATATACGAAGAATATATGGAGTATGCTAAAGAACTTCATCCACGTGTGATCGATGCTGTACATGAAATTCATAGAGCTTTTCATGAAGAAAAAAAAATTCTTTTTGAGGGAGCTCAAGCTATGCTACTAGACATAAATTATGGAACCTATCCATATGTAACGACTTCTTCAACTTCTACAGGAGGAGTTTGTGTAGGATCTGGGGTCCCTCCTACTTTCTTGAAAAATTTTATCGGAATAGCAAAAGCTTATTGTACACGTGTAGGATATGGACCTTTTCCTACAGAAATTAAGAATAAAGAAATGAGTCATTTTATCCGAGAAAAAGGAAAAGAATATGGGGCCACTACAAAAAGACCAAGAAGGTGTGGATGGTTAGATTTGTTCTCTCTAAAATATTCTTGTATGATAAACGGAATTAATTATTTAATCATTACAAAATTAGATGTTTTAAGTCAATTAGAAACTATAAAAATCTGTGTAGAATACCGTATTCATGGAAAAGTTCTTCCAAATTTTCCAGCAAATATAGAATTGTTTGAAGAAAAAGTAGAAGCTATTTATATGGATTTTCCTGGTTGGAAACAAAATATTTCTCAAATTTATGAGTATGAAGAATTACCAAAAAATTGCAAAAAATATATTAATTTTATTGAAAGTTATCTAAATTTGAATATCCTATTAATTTCTGTAGGATCTGAAAGAAGTCAAAATATTATCAAAGATAAATCTTCCTTTTTTAAAATATTTTCTTAGCTAGAAAGAAACAGATTAATTTAATTTTTTAAAAAATATTTTTGTGAAAGAATATAAAAATCCTTTGGTAGAACGATACAGTAGTCGAGAAATGTTGTATAATTTTTCTCCAAAAAAAAAATTTCTCACCTGGAGAAAACTTTGGTTAGCTTTAGCAGAAAGCCAAAAAAAATTAGGTTTAAACATTAGTGAAGAACAAATAAATGACTTAAAAAATCATTTAGATGATATTGATTGGAATAGAGTTTCTTTTTATGAAAAAAAATTCCGTCATGATGTGATGGCTCATTTATATGCTTTTGGAGAAAAAGCAATTCTAGCTAAACCTATTATTCATTTAGGAGCCACAAGTGCTTTTTTAGGAGACAACACGGATCTTATTCTCATTCGTGATGGATTAGAGATTCTTCTTAAGAAATTAGTTAATGTTCTCTTTAGACTTAGGAATTTTACCTTAGAATATCATGACACTCCTACTTTAGCTTTTACCCATTATCAACCCGCTCAACTAACTACTGTAGGAAAACGTTCCTCTTTGTGGATGCAAAGTTTATTATTGGACGTAGAAGAATTAGAATTTAGATTGCAAAGTCTTAATTTCAGAGGAGTAAAAGGCACTGTAGGGACAGCAGCTAGTTTCAAAGAATTATTTGATGGAGATCTACAAAAAGTAAAAGATTTGGAAAAAGAAATCTCCAATAAATTTGGATTTGAAAAAGTTTTTCCTGTGACAGGTCAAACTTATGATAGAAAAATAGATGCACAAGTATTAAATTTATTATCTAATATTTCTCAATCTTCTCATAAATTTAGCAATGATTTACGTTTACTGCAAAATTTGAAAGAAATGGAAGAACCATTTGAAAAAGAGCAAATTGGATCCAGTGCTATGGCATATAAACGAAATCCAGTGCGTAGTGAACGTATAGCCTCTTTAGCAAAATATGTAATTTCTCTATCAAATAGTTCAGCTATGGTTGCAGCTACTCAGTGGTTGGAACGGACATTAGATGATTCAGCTAATAGAAGATTGGTAATAGCTCAATCCTTCTTAGCTACAGATGCTATTTTAACAATTTGGAATAATATATTAGAAAATATAGTGGTCTATCCTAAAATGATTGAAAAACATATAGATCAAGAACTTCCATTTTTAATGACGGAATCTATTATTGTAGAGAGTGTAAAAAATGGAGCAGATAGACAAGAAATTCATGAAAGAATTAGAATTCATTCTATGAATACCAATTCTAAAATCAAGTTAGAAGGAAAAAAAAATGATTTTTTACAACGTCTTTTAGATGATAAAAAAATACCTGTTAACGAAGAAAAAATAAATCAAATGCTTAATCCTAAAAATTTTATAGGATTTTCGTCGGATCAATCTATAGAATTTGTTGAGAAAAAGGTAAATCCTCTCTTAGATCGATTTTATCATTTTATTGATTCCAATATGGATTTAAAAGTTTAGAAAATTTCTATGTTCCATTTGATTCACAAATTTTAATGAATTTCAGAATTTATATACAAAAAAAAGTTCCTTTTGATATTGATTCTAGAAAATTATATCAGGAATTGAAAAATATGGAGATTTCGTTATCTCAAGTGATTATTTATCATATATATGATATTTTTCGTATAAAAAAAGAAGTTTTTATAGATAGTCTATATAAAATTTTTGTGGATCCTGTCACGGATATTTTACATAAAGAAATACATTTAAAAAATCCATATTTTTCTATAGAATATTTACCAGGAAAATATGATCCACGTGCAGACGCGGCTATGCAATGTATAAAAATTATAGATCCTCTATCTACAGTTTTTATAAAAACGGGTCAATTAATTGAATTGATAGGGATGAAAAATAAAAAAGAGGATCTTCATAAGATTAAAAAACATTGCATGAATCCCCATATTTGGAAAGAAAAGAATCTTCATGAAATGAATTTCCCTTTTTTTGATAAATCCAAAAAAAGAATAGGCAAAGATCATTATAGAATGGTAAATGGATTTATTCATTTTAATCATGAAAAAATGCAAAATCTTCATGAGAGGTGGGGTTTTTCTATTAAATTAAAGGATTTGTTTTTTATACAGCAATACTTTGCTAAAGAAAATCGTGATCCTACAGAAGCAGAACTTAGGATTTTAGATACCTATTGGTCGGATCATTGTCGTCATACTACTTTTTTGACTACATTAGTGGACATAACATTTGATGGAATATTTAAAGAGACATATCAGAATATTTTTAATGAGTATTTAAAGGATAGGAAATCAATAGGAAGATCAGAATTTCCTATAAATTTGATGGATTTATCTAATCTTCCTTCTAAAGTTCTTTTTAAGAAAGGAAAATTAAAAAATTATGTATTCTCTCACGAACATAATGCTTGTATAATCATGGTAGATGTAAATATTCTAGGTAGTAAAAAGAAAGAGAAATGGTATCTATTATTTAAAAATGAAACTCATAATCATCCTACGGAAATTGATCCTTTTAGTGGAGCTTCTACTTGTATAGGAGGAGCTATTCGGGATTCTTTGTCTTCTAGAGGAGTTGTCTATCAAGCAATTAGATTAAGTGGTTCTTCAAATCCTTTTGATCAAAAAACATTAAATGGAAAAATTCCGCAATACAAAATATGCTATGAATCCGCTTATGGTTATAGTTCTTATGGAAATCAAGTTGGGGTCGCTACTTCTCACATTCAAGAAATCTATCATGAAGGTTATAGAGCTAAAAGAATGGAGGTCGGAATGGTAGTTGGAGCCGTTCCAGTTGATGCAGTTAAACAAGAAAAGCCAAAAAATGGAGACATTATTTTGTTAATTGGTGGGTTAACAGGAAGGGATGGAATGGGAGGGGCTACGGAATCTTCTAAAGAATCTGAATTAAAAAATTCATTTGAAAATATTCAGGTCCAAAAAGGAAACCCAATAATAGAAAGAAAAATTCAAAGATTTTTTCGAAAAAAAGAAGTTATATCTTTGGTTAAAAAGTGCAATGATTTTGGAGCAGGAGGAGCTTCCGTTGCTATTGGAGAATTGAGCAATAGTTTAGTTCTTCATTTAGATAAAATCCCTATTAGAAAACATGCGGATTTAGAAGCTATAGAAATTGCTCTTTCAGAATCTCAAGAACGGATGGCCGTTGTATTAGATCCATCAGATGTAAAAAAATTTATGAAATTAGCTCATGAAGAAAATATACTTTCCGTTCCCATTGCTATAGTAACTGATAATAAAAGGATAATATTCTCTCATAAACGAAAAGAACTTTTTAATTTGAAAAGTTCTTTTCTAAATACAGGAGGGTTTAATAAAAAACAGGTGGTTCATGTTAATTCTCCAACTACCATTTCTCCTTTTCAAAAATCAAAAAATATTCCTTTCAGCAAAGAAACCTTCTTAAAAACTCTTTCTCAATTAAATATTGCATCTCAAAAAAGTTTAGTAGAAATGTTCGATAGTACTGTAGGAGGGACTACGATATTGATGCCTTTTGGAGGGAAGTATCAAATGACACCATCTGAAGGTAGTGTACATAAAATACCTGTTTTACAAGGAGATACAAGTACTGTTAGTTTAGCTTCTTGGGGTTTTCATCCTGAAATTTCTACTTGGAGTCCTCTTCATGGAGGAGCTTATGCTGTGGTGGAATGTATTTCTAAAATTGTTTCTATGGGAGGCTCTTACAGAAATATCTATTTCAGTTTTCAAGAATATTACAAAAAATTAGGAAATAATCCAGAAGATTGGGGTCCCCCATTTTCTTCTTTATTAGGAGCTTATCATGCTCAAATGTCATTTAATTTAGCATCTATTGGAGGAAAAGATAGCATGTCTGGAACATATAAAAATATACACGTTCCGCCAACATTAATAGCTTTTGGAGTGACCACCGAAGATTTTTCAAATATTGTATCTCCAGAATTGAAAAATATAGGAAATAAAATATATTTGTATCATCACAAACCATTGAAAAACGAAATGCCAGATTTTTATTCTTTGAAAAAGGCATATGATCAAGTTTATGAAGGCATTCATTCCGGATCTATTATATCAGTAAAAACGGTGAAAGACGGAGGAATTTCTGTATCTATAGCTAAAATGGCTTTTGGAAATCGTTTAGGAGTTTTTATCCGTTCTGGAAATCCTTTATTTGAGATCAGCATAGGTTCATTAATTATAGAATCTACTTCTTCTCTTTCAGAAGATTTCATTTTGATAGGAGAAATTGACTCTTCTAAGAGCTTAAATTTTAATGGAATATCTATTGATATAAATGAGGCTGTAGAAAATTGGGGAAAAACTTTGACTCCTATTTTTTCTAAGATCATTCATCGAAAAAAATCTCATAGAATCAATCTACGTGAAAATAGAAAAGAAGATATTTTTCCATTAGTATGGAAATCTAAAAAAAAAGTAACACCACGTGTATTTATTCCAATATTTCCTGGAACAAATTGTGAATGGGAATCTATTCACGCTTTTAAAAAAGAAGGAGCCATTATCAAAACTTTTGTATTTAAGAACTTAAAAAATAAAGATATTGGAGAATCCATAGAGAAAATGGAAAAATGTATAAGAACTGTACAAATATTTATGCTTTGTGGGGGATTTAGTGCTGGAGATGAACCTGATGGTTCTGCAAAGTTTATTACGTCTATTTTACATAATCCATACGTAAAAGACGCTGTTCAATACTTTCTTGATCAAGATGGATTGATTTTAGGTATTTGTAACGGGTTTCAAGCTCTCATAAAATCTGGATTGTTACCTTATGGAAAAATAGGCTTACGAAATTCACATTCTCCTACACTTACCTATAATGAAATAGGAAAGCATGTATCTCAATGTGTTCATATAAAAGTAATTACTGATAAGTCTCCATGGTTAAATGGAATGAAAAATAAAATATACACTATTCCAATATCTCATAGTGAAGGAAGATTTTATGCTAGTGAAAAAATAATTAAAATTTTATTCAAAAAAAATCAAATAGCAACGCAATATGTAGATTTACAAGGGGTTCCAACCTTAGAAAGGTTTTATAATCCTAATGGATCCGTTGGGGCTGTAGAAGGTCTATTAAGTGAAAATGGAAAGATTTATGGAAGAATGACTCATCCAGAGCGTTATAATCATGGATTGTTGAAAAATATCCCGAATATTCATGAACATTCCATTTTTAAAAATGCGGTACAATATTTTCTATAAAAATTATAAATATGAAAGTGGCTATATTTTGTGGAAGTATATCCGACAAATCGACTATGCAAATAGCGGAAGAAGTATTAAATAAATTCAATATAAATAATAAAACTTATGTGATATCTGCACATCGTCTACCCGATATACTATCAAATACAATAAAAAAAATTGAATCTACAAAGGGAATGGAATTAATTATTGCTGGAGCTGGTTTGTCTGCTCATTTACCAGGAGTAATTTCTTCAAAAACTATTTTACCTGTTATCGGAGTTCCAATTCATCATTCCAACAATGGATTGTTAGGAGGGCTAGACGCTCTTTTTTCCATGATCCAAATGCCTAAGGATGTTCCCGTCGCTACAGTTGGAATCAATAATGCCTATAATGCTGCTTTATTAGCCATTCATATATTAGCTATAAAATATAACGAAATCAAAAAATTATTACTAAAATTCAGAATGGAAAGGAGAGAAAAATTAGTTACTGAAATAGAGCAATATTTATAATTATGAGCAGCATAACTAAAAAAAAACTTTTATTAGAAGGAAAAACAAAAAAAATATATGCTACAGAGAATCCGTATGAGGTCATTATTCATTATAAAGATAGCATAACGGCTTTGGATGGATTAAAGAAAGATTTTTTACAAGATAAAGGAATTTTGAATAATGAAATCACCACATTTATCTTTAAGTTTCTTAATTCTTGTGGAATAAAAACTCATTTTATTCGTAGAATAAATAATAGGGAACAATTGTGCCATAAAGTAGATATCATTCCATTAGAATTTGTTGTTCGTAATATTCTTGCTGGAAGTATTTCAAAACGTTTAGGAGTTAAAGAAGGATCCACTCCATTGAATACTATTTTTGAAATTTTTTATAAAAATGATAAACTAAAAGATCCATTGATTAATGATCATCATGCAGTTTTTTTAGGTTTAATTTCTTATGAAGAATTAAATATCATTTATCGCATAACTTCAAACATTAACAATATTCTCAAAAAATTTTTTTTAGATAAAAATATTATATTGGTAGATTTTAAAATAGAATTTGGAAAGAATTCAAAAAATCAAATTTTTCTTTCTGATGAAATCAGTCCTGATACTTGTCGTTTTTGGGATAAAAAAACAAGGGAAAAACTTGATAAAGATATATTTAGAAGTGGATTTTCTGAAAAGGTCTTTGATGCCTATATAGAAATATTAAAGAGGCTTAATGTAGGTTAATCCATTCACGGGACAAAGATCTTCTTTAAAGAAGAAAGATGATATCTAAATTATTCCCTATTTTCAATCAAAAAAAATCTTCTGATAAATTTCATGAGGAGTGCGGGATTTTTGGGATTTATTCTCCTCAAAAAGTTGATACATTTTCTTTAATTCAGTTTGGTTTATTTGCCTTGCAACACAGAGGTCAAGAAGCTTGTGGTTTTTCCGTTTTACGAGATGGTTTTATTTTGTCCCATAAAAGTGAAGGTCTTGTTTTAGATTCTTTTCGAAAAATTTCGAATTCTGAATATTTTCATGGAAATGCGGCTATTGGACATACACGTTATTCTACAGAAGGAGGACAGAGTAAAAAAAACATTCAACCATTTTTTGGAGAAGATCCCTATGGAAGAAGTACTATTTCCATAGTTCATAATGGAAATTTAATAAATGCTCAAAAAATTCGTAAAGATTTAGAATCAAAAGGAGTTACTTTTATATCCGAGTATTCGGATTCAGAAGTAATCTTACGTTTGATCCAAAAATATTTGTCGAAATATGATAATAACTTAGAAATAGCTATTCAAAAAACTACTATAGATATTCAAGGAGCTTATTCTGTAATAGTCCTTATGGATAATAAAATAGCGGCATTTAGAGATCCAAATGGAATCCGTCCTTTATGTTATGGAATGCTTAATGAAAAAACTTATATATTTAGTTCTGAAACTTGTGGAATAGATTCTGTAGGAGGATATTACATAAGAGATTTGTTTCCAGGAGAAATGGCTATTGTAGATACAAAATCCATTCGATTCTCTCTTTTGAAAAAAGAGAAATATACAAAACGTAGAATTTGTTCCTTTGAGTATATTTATTTCTCACGCCCTGATTCTTTAATTGAGAATATAAATGTTTATGAAATCAGGGAAAAAAGTGGAGAAAAACTTTATGAGCAACATCCAGTAGAAGCAGATGTGGTTATTGGAGTTCCAGATTCTGGAGTTCCAGCATCTATTGGATACTCTAAAGCATCTGGAATCCCTTTCAAACCAATTTTAGTGAAAAATAAATATATTGGTAGATCTTTTATTATCCCCAAACAAGAGATGCGTGAAAAAATGGTAAATCTAAAACTTAATTCTATCTTAAATGAAATCAGAGGGAAACGTATTGTCATTATTGATGATTCCATAGTTCGTGGAACTACTAGTCGTAGATTAGTTTATATTTTAAGAAAAGCAGGAGCTAAAGAAATTCATTTTAGAAGTGCTTCTCCACCTATTATAGCTCCATGTTATTTAGGAGTAGATACTCCAAGTAGAAAGGATCTAATTTCATATAATATTGATAAAGATCAAATTGCTAAAATTTTAAATGTAGATAGTTTAGAATTTTTAAGCATGAGCAATTTAATTGATATTCTTGGAGGTAAAAATTACTGTTTCGGGTGCTTTACTGGAAACTATCCTATTCATAAAGAAAAATGATTGTATATTATAAATTCTTGTAATAAATTCATCATGAAAGAAAGTCATCGAACCATACGGAAAATTGGTCCAATTTTAGAAAAAACTTATACCAAAAAGGTTCTAAGCAACTTGGATTATTTTTCGGCACTATATCAACTATCTTTATGCAGTTACAAAGAACCTGTTCTAGTATCTGGAGCAGATGGAATAGGAACTAAATTACGTTTAGCTATTGATTATAAAAAATATGATCTCATTGGAACAGATTGTTTTGCTATGTGCGTTAATGATGTATTATGTCATGGGGCAAAACCTTTGTTTTTTTTAGATTATTTAGCTTGTGGAAAATTGGATTCTAATATTGTAGAAAAAATAATACAGGGAATAGCTGTCTCTTGTAAAAAAACTAATACATGTCTCATTGGGGGAGAAACTGCGGAAATGCCTGGAATTTATCAAGAGAAAGACTATGATATAGCTGGATTTTGTGTAGGAATAGTAGATAAGGAAAATATTATAGATGGAAAAAAAACTATACAGGAAGGAGATATTTTAATTGGACTCCCTTCTTCTGGAGTCCACAGTAATGGTTTTTCTTTAATTAGAAAGATTTTTTCTAAAGAAGATTTTTTGATGCATAGAATTCAAGAAAAACCATTTTATGAGATTCTTTTAATTCCAACTAGAATTTATCATGATCCTATTCATCTTTTGCTAAAAGAGTTTTTAATACATGGATTAGCTCATGTGACAGGAGGAGGAATATCCGATAATTTATTTCGGATCCTTCCGGATAATTTGTCAGCTATAGTAGAAAAGAAAAAAATACCTGTTCAACCTGTTTTCAATCATATTCAGGAAAAAGGTTTTTTATCTGATCAGGAGATGTGGGAGACTTTTAATATGGGAGTAGGAATGATTGTCATAGTATCCGTTAAAGATAAATACTCTCTCTTACAAAGATTATGTGCTTTAGGAGAAAATCCTTTTGTTTTTGGTCATCTAGTTAAAGGAAATAAAAGAGTATTTTTGAAATAAAAAATATTTTCATACATATGAAAAAATTAGCTGTTTTAGTTTCTGGAAGAGGAACTAATATGCTGCATATTATACAATCTATTTCTAATGGAGAACTTTCTAATTTTAAAGTAAGTTTAGTAATTTCTGATAGATCTTGTAAGGCGATTCAATATGCCTACAAAGAAAATATTAAAACTTATTCTTTAAGAAGGACTAATACTCTCTCTAAAGAGATAGACCATCTTATGAGGAAAAATATTCCAGATTTTATAATTCTTTCTGGTTTTCTTTCTATTCTGGATGCAGAATTTTGTGAAAAATGGGCTGGAAAAATCATTAATATTCATCCTTCTCTTTTGCCTAAATATGGAGGGAAGGGAATGTACGGAATGAGAGTCCATCAAAAAGTTCTCAATAATAAAGAAAAGATATCAGGAGCTACAGTTCATTATGTGACAAAAGATATAGATTCAGGAAACATAATTTTAAAAAAATCATGTAAAATTTCTTCACAAGAGACTCCCATATCTTTATCCAAAAAAATATCTCTCATAGAAAAAGAGATTCTTATTCAATCTTTAAAAAATCTGTAGCCTATTGTTTATTTATTGTATAGTATACAAAATTGATTTATTATTATGAAAAGAGCTTTAATTAGTGTTTATGAAAAAAATGAAGAATTATTTGATTTTGTCAGTTTTTTAGATAAAAAAGAATATCAAATTATTTCTACGGGAGGGACTTTTCAATATTTAAAAAAACATGGAATATCTAATCTTTTAGAAATATCGGATATAATCTCCTTTCCGGAGATGTTAGATGGAAGAATAAAAACCATTCATCCTAATATTTATGCAGGAATTTTAGCAAATCGTTCCATGGAAAAACATATGAAATCTATCCGTTTTCACAAAATTTTTCCTATTGATATTGTCTTAGTCAATTTTTATCCATTTTTTGAAAAATTGTATCAAAAATCCTTCACAATCAATGGAAAAAATAATAATAATTCATTAATGGAATTTATAGATATAGGAGGACCATCTATGCTACGCGCAGCAGCAAAAAATTTTTTTCATGTAACCCCTATTACAGATAAACATGATTACTTTCTCGTAAAAAATGAAATTGAAAAATATGGATTTCCTTCATTAAAGTTGAGAAAAGAATTAGCTGGAAAAGTTTTTAATCTCACTTCTGCTTATGATTCTGCTATTTCTAAATATCTTCTCACGGAAGAAAATTTCCCTACTTATTTACATTGTTCTTATGAAAAAAAAATGAATCTCCGTTATGGAGAGAACCCCCATCAAAAAGCTGCTTATTATATCAGTACTATTGATCAAGGATCCATGCGGAATTTTCATCAATTACACGGGAAAGAGCTTTCTTTTAATAATTTAAGGGACATGGATATAGCTTGGAAAGTGGTCTCTCAATTTTCTGAACCAGCTTGTTGTACCGTGAAGCATTCCACTCCTTGTGGAGTAGCATTGGGAAAAAATATTCTGGAGGCTTTTCAAAAAACTTATTCTTCTGATCCTATTTCTTCTTTTGGAGGAATTCTTGCTGTTAATGTTTCCATCACGAGAGAATTAGCGAATAAAATAAACA
Source organism: Blattabacterium sp. (Periplaneta americana) str. BPLAN (assembly GCF_000093165.1). Lineage (NCBI taxonomy): Bacteria > Pseudomonadati > Bacteroidota > Flavobacteriia > Flavobacteriales > Blattabacteriaceae > Blattabacterium > Blattabacterium sp. (Periplaneta americana). The sequence continues at coordinate 174,201 of NC_013418.2, forward strand.
GTCTTTTTTTAGAAGTGATTTTGTCTCCAAGCTATGAACAAGAGGGATTAAATATTCTAAAAATGAAAAAAAATCTGAGAATAATTAATATACATGAACCTATTTCTGATAGACTAGAATATGTAAAAATAGATGGAGGGATCTTAGTGCAAGAAGTAGATCATCTTTTTTATTCCGATTATAAAATTGTCACTAAAAATAAATTTTCCGATCAGGAAATAAGATCCTTATTTTTTGCTCATAAAGTAGTAAAATATGTAAAATCTAATGCAATTGTTGTTGCTAGAGGGACACAAACTATAGGAATTTCTGGAGGTCAAACCAATCGAATTTGGGCAGCTCGTCAAGCGATAGAAAGAGCTTTAGAAAAAAACAAAGAAAAAGAAAATTTAGTACTCGTTTCTGATGCTTTTTTTCCTTTTCGTGATATAATAGATGAAGCAGCTCGTTCTGGGGTTATAAAAGCTATTCTTCAACCAGGAGGTTCTATACGTGATGAAGAATCTGTAAAAGCCTGTGATGAATATGGAATAGCTATGGCTTTTACGGGAAAAAGACATTTTAAACATTAAGAAATTATGAAAATTTTAATTCTTGGAAGTGGGGGTCGTGAACATGCTATTGGTAAAAAAATCTTAAAAGATTTTTCTCCCATGGAGATTTATTTTTATCCTGGAAATGGAGGAACCAGTCAAATAGGAAAAAATATAGAAAATTTTCATTCTACATCAGAATTATGTTTTTTTGCTAAAAAAAATGCTATCGATATCACTATTGTTGGTTCTGAAACTTTTCTATGGGATGGAATTGTAGACGTATTTCAAAGTGATGGATTGAAAATAATTGGACCGCCTCATTTTTCCGCTAGACTAGAAGGAGACAGGATTTTTTCTAAATCATTTATGAAAAAATATGGAGTACGTACTCCTAAATACAAAGTTTTTTCTTCTTATCAAGAAGCTATGGACTTTTTAGATAAAACCACTTATTCCGTGGCTATTAAAACTAGAGGATTAGCCGAAGGAAAAGGAGTCTTATTAACACATAATAAAACAGAAGCGGAAAAAGCTTTGAATTCTATTCTGATAGAGAAGAAATTTGGAAAAGCTGGAAATCAAGTTATCATAGAAGAACTTCTGCAAGGAAAAGAATCCTCTATATTGTCCATATTTAATGGAAAAGATATTATTCCTTTTTTATCCGCTAAAGATTACAAAAAAATTGGAGAAAAAGAAACAGGAAAGAATACAGGAGGAATGGGGAGTATTGTTCCTAATCCATATATGACAAGTGATGTTTGGATAGATTTCCAAGAAAATATATTAAAACCAACTTTAGAAGGTTTATTTTTAGAAAAATTAATTTTTTTTGGATTTATTTATTTTGGATTAATGATCAATTCAAATAGGGTATACTTATTAGAATATAATACTCGTTTGGGGGATCCTGAAACTCAAACTTTATTGCCATTAATGAATAGTAATTTTATTCACATAATCCAATCTATTCTTCTTCAGAAAGACATCTCCATTTCTTGGAAAAAATTATGTTCTTGTTGTGTCGTTTTATCTTCAAAAGGTTATCCGGAAAAATTCCAATATGGAAAAGTTATAGGGGGGTTAAACTCTTTAAAAGAACCTTTTTATATTGCTGGAGCTGAGAAAGAAAAAGAAAAATGGATCACTTCAAAAGGACGTGTTTTAAATGTGGTAGGACTAGGCTTTTCCATGGAAGAAGCTAGAAAAAATGCTTATGATAAAGTCAAAAAAGTTCATTTTGAAAACTTATATTTTAGAAAAGACATCGGTTTATAGTTTATTTTATTTCTTTGTCATAAGAAAAAAATTCTAATGAAAAAAGACTTTATTTTAATATTAGATTTTGGTTCCCAATATAGCCATATGATGGCCAGGAGAATTCGGGAAATAGGGGTTTATGCTATTTTGTGTCCCTATGATATTTCTATTCAGAATATCGTATCGAAAAAACCAAAAGGAATTATTTTATCAGGAAGTCCTTTTTCTATTTATGACGAAAAACCTCCATTAATATCTAGAAAATTATTTCAATTAAATATTCCTATACTTGGAATTTGTTATGGAATGCAACTTATTTCTTTTCTTTTTGGAGGAAAAATAGAAAAATCAAAGTATAAAGAGTATGGAAAAACAAATTTTATTATAGATTGTCCTAAAAATAAATTATTTTATGGAATCCCTAAAAAATCATTTGTTTGGATGAGTCATTTTGATGAAGTGAAAAATCTTCCAAAAGAATTAAAAGTAATCGGACATACCCACTCTTGTACTATTGCAGCTTTCATTCACAAAAATAAAGATATTTATGCTATACAATTTCATCCAGAAGTGAATCATACAGAATTTGGAATCCATATCTTGAAAAATTTTATTTTTCATATATGCAAATGTCATCCAAATTGGGAACTAAATAATTTTGTGCAAAAAACTGTAGAAAAGATAAAAAAACGTGTATCTAGTAAAAAAGTTATACTAGGTTTTTCAGGTGGAGTAGATTCCTTTGTAGCTGCTTATATAATTCATCAAGCTATTGGAGATTCTTTACATTGTATTTTTGTGGATACGGGATTTCTTCTGGAAAAAGAAAAAGAAAAAATATCCCATATATGTAAAAAAATGAATTTTTCTATTAAAATAATAGATGCAAGAGAACGTTTTTTATCTAGTTTAACTGGAGTTATTGATCCTGAAATGAAAAGAAAAATTATAGGAAAAGAATTTATTTCTATATTTCAACAAGAATCAGAAAAAATTAAAAATGTAGAATTTTTGGCACAAGGAACTATTTATCCAGATGTGATAGAGTCTTCTATATTTCACAAAAATTTTTCTATTAAATCTCATCATAATGTAGGAGGGTTACCTTATTTCATGAAGTTGAAGCTACTTGAACCTTTAAAAGAATTATTTAAAGATGAAGTCCGAAATCTAGGAAAAGAATTAGGAATTCCAAAAGAAATTTTATACCGTCATCCATTTCCTGGTCCTGGATTAAGCATTCGTATTCTTGGAGAAGTAAATAAGAAAAAAGTCTCTATCCTTCAAGAAGCAGAAAGTATTCTTTTACAAGAATTAAAAAATTCTGATCTTTATGAATCCGTTAGCCAAGCTTTTATGGTATTATTACCGGTAAAATCTGTAGGTGTTATGGGTGATAAAAGAACCTATGAATATGCAGCTGTTTTACGTGTAACAAAAACGGAAGATTTTATGACCGCTACCTTTTCCCATTTACCTTACGATTTTTTAGAAAAAATTTCCAATAGAATTATTAATGAAGTAGATGGAATCAACCGTTTAGTATATGACATTACTTCTAAACCTCCAGCAACTATTGAATGGGAATAAACAGTTTTTTTATATCATCATAGAAACAAGATTATATATGTTTTTTTTTAATTCAGTCCTAGAAGAAATTATATCTATAAACCCATGTTCCAATAGAAATTCTGCAGTTTGAAATCCTTCTGGAAGATCTTTCCCTATAGTTTCCTTAATAACTCTAGGACCAGCAAATCCAATTAAAGCTCCTGGTTCTGCTATGTTTATATCTCCAAGTAAGGCATAAGAAGCGGTTACCCCTCCTGTAGTTGGATCTGTAAGAACAGAAATGTAAGGAATTTTTGAATCTCGCAATTGGGTTAATCTAGCTATTGTCTTAGCCATTTGCATTAATGAAAAGGAAGATTCCATGATTCTTGCTCCTCCAGATTTGGATATCAATACATATGGAATTTTTTTTTCAATACAATATTTGATAGCTCTCGATATTTTTTCTCCCACTACTGACCCCATAGATCCTCCTATAAAGGAAAAATCCATACAGGATATTACCATATCCAATCCTTCCATTTTTCCCACTCCTGTTCTAATAGCATCATATAAATTTGTTTTTTTTCTTGCTTCTTTAACTCTATCTGTATATTTTTTGCAATCTATCCATTTTATAGGATCTTGACTTATCATTTTAACATTCATTTCTGAAAAATTCCCCTGATCAAAAAGAATTTCAAAATATTCTTGACTGTGAATTCTTACATGATATCCATCCTCCGGACTCACATAGGCATTTTTTTTTAGTTCATCTGTATCTATGATTTTTCCGCTAGGTGTCCTATACCAAAGACCTTTCGGCAAATCTTTTCTATCCTTTATGGAAGTAATAATATTTTTTTTCTTTCTTAAAAACCAAGCCATGGTTTTATAAAGTGTTAATATTATTCATTAATTCAAAATATTTTTTTAGAGAAATCTTAAAAGATTTTTCTCCTTCCCTAAGCCATATTCTAGGATCATAATATTTTTTATTTGGAATATTTTTTCCTTGTGGGTTTCCTATTTGTTTCTCTAAATATTTCTTATTTTTATTCATATAATCCCTGACCCCACAAGTAAAGGCATATTGTAAATCTGTGTCTACATTCATTTTTATCACTCCATAACTAATAGATTCTTTAATTTCTTTTATAGAAGATCCTGAACCTCCATGAAAAACCATAAAAACTGGTTTTTCTCTAGTATGAAATTTTTTTTGTATATACTCCTGAGTTTCTTTTAATATAACCGGTCGTAGAACAACATTCCCAGGTTTATATACTCCATGAATATTTCCAAAGGAAGCAGCTATCATAAATTTTTTACTTATTTTAATCAATCTTTCATAGGCATAAGCTACTTCTTTAGGATGAGTATAAAGTTTCTCCTTTTCTATATTAGAATGATCTACTCCATCCTCTTCTCCACCTGTTACTCCAAGCTCTATTTCAATAGTCATCTGAATTTTATTCATTCTTTCAAAGTATTTTTCACAAATTCCGATGTTTTCTTCTAAAGATTCTTGAGAAAGATCTAACATATGTGAACTAAATAACGTTTTTCCGAAACGTTTGTAATTTTCTTCATTAGCTTTTAGTAATCCGTCTATCCAGGGAAGGTTTTTTTTAGAACAATGATCTGTATGAAGAATCACCGTTGCTTTATAAACTTCGGCTAATTCATGAATATGTTTAGCGCTAGCTATAGCTCCTTTGATAGCGGCTTTTTGTCCTTCATTGCTTAATCCTTTTCCTGCATTAAAAATAGCGCCTCCATTGGACAATTGAATGATTACAGGAGAATTCACTTCTCCGGCCGTTTCCATTACAGAATTCATGGTATTAGATCCAACCACATTTACAGCAGGTATAGAAAAAATGTTTTCTCTAGCATATTCGAAGATTTCTTCGACAAGGCTACCAGTAGCTACCCCATAAGGAAATTTTTTAGACATGTGTTTTTTTAATTTAATTTAAGGATGAACAAATGTAAAAAAAGAATTTTTTTCTAAAAGGGTAAAGGGGAATGAATTCCAAAATTCATCAATGGTTCTTGAATTTTCAGATGAGAAATGATCCATTTTTTTCCCTCTTTTTGATATGGGTCATAAAACTTATATGCAAAATCTATACGAAAGATAAAAAACTTAAGATCATATCGAAAACCTATTCCTCCCCCTAATGTTAATTCTTTGTAAAAAGAATTCCATTTTAAATTTCTTATTTCTTTTGAATTTTTTTTTTTGTCTAAAAACCAAACATTTCCTAAATCTAAAAAGATAACTGAAATCAGTTTAGAAAGTATTTCATATCTGTATTCGTGGACTAATAGAATTTTATTCTGAGAGAGAAATGTATTTTCAAAAAAAGATTTTTTCTTCTCTGGTTGAATAATTTTCGTATAAAAAGAGTCCCATGTACTAAATTCTTCGGATTTTCTAAGGAAATAACTTTTTGGAAGTTTTTCATGAGTAAAAATTATCCCAAAAAATAACTTGGAGACTAAGGTGTGATATTTTTCTAAAAAACAAAATCTTTTAAAAGATAAATCATATTTAAAAAAAGAATAAGAAGGAATATTATTCCATTTTTTTTTGATGAAAGATGTTTTCCGAAATAAAGGGGATAAAAGATTTCCAGAAATCTCTATATTTTCACGTAATACAAACGGATTCCTTTTTCTCTTATCAAGAGTTTGATTCATTTCATAATTATAAATAATAGAATTTATGAAATAATCTTCTTTTAGAATATTTTCTCTCTTCATTTTCATATATTCTTCAAATGTTTTTTTCATTTTTTTCGTTCGTATAGGATTTCTTTGATCGAAAAAAAAATTCTGATTTTTATCTTCTTTATCATTTTTGCAATGAATAATCTCTTTCTCAGGAAAAATTTTATTTTTTTTTCTACAAAAAAAATTTTTTCCATAAATAATATCCTCCTTATGAGAATTTTTTTCCTGTTCTAGATTTTTAACCAATTGTAAATTGACGATTTTTATTTTATGTTTTCTATAGGAATTATCCTTCCATTCATAATTCAATAAATTTGAAAAAAGCATTCTTCTTACACCCATATTTTTTTGACTATTTATCTGAAAAATAATAGAATTAGGAAGTTTATACAAGGTATTTTTTTTTTCTATATCTATAAAAGAGGATGGAAAAATTAATTTTCCTTGTAAGGAAAATTTAGACATATTCAAAAATTCTTTTTTAGAAGAAATAAAATTTCCTTTTATGGACAACATTAAATTAGCCCCACTTTTAAGGAGGTTTCTTCTTAAGAAAGTTACTCCTGGATGTATTCCAATATCCATTTTTTTGGATATAGAATTTTCTATGTGAAATTTCAATTCATGATCTTTTAGAGTACTTAAAAAAATTTCTACATTTAAGAAAGAATTTTTCTTATGATCTTTTTTTTCTTCTATCTTAAATTGATCAATATTAAAATTATGCAAAGAATAAATATTCTGTTGAGTACTCAAAATATCCTTTTTTTTATATAAAGATCCAGGTGTAATAGTCAAAATATCCGTGATCATTTTTGGATTAAATTTTTTATTTTTTGGAATAAAAAATTTATATCCATTGTAAAAAATGGAATGATTTTCTTCTTGATTAATTTTTATCACGATTTCATTGAAAAAATGTTTTCTATGTTTATTCGTAGAGGGGTGAACCTTGTTTACTTCCATATATAAATTTATTTTTTGATTTCCTATAGAAGGATCTATACGAAATTTAACATCGGATATATCAAAATTATAATAACCATGATCTTCATACATGTTTTTCATTCTTTCTATTTCCAATATCAGATGGGTTTCATCGTATTGTTTCCCTTCTTTAATCAAACTAGAATTAAGGTTATTTAGATATATATCTTTCAACTCTTTTTCTGGAAAATTATAAATAATGGAATTTATGAAATAAGGATTTCCAGTATAGATATTATAAATGATTTTTCCTTTCTTTTCATTCTCTCTCAACAAAGAAAAATCTGTATGGACATCCAAATAACCTTTGGAATAAAAATGAGAATTCAAATTCTGAATAGAATCTTTTGTTAGATTATTATCTATAATTATGGGTTTTTCTCCATTCTTAAAAAGAAAAAAATTCCAATAAATTCTTTTTGTAGAATACTTATTTCTTGGAATCCGTTTTAATAAATGATTTAACACTTTTTTATTCCTATGCTCTTTTGGAATAGAAAAAAAGGAAGAAAAAATTTCTTCTAAATCAGGATGAGAAAAATTATACATTATCAATTTTACAGGAAAAAAATTTAGTATTTTTTTATTCGGTTTTTGTTTCACATAGTTTTCCAAATTAGAAAAATGAACTTTTTTTCCGTTTATTATGAAAACATTTTTTGTAAGTAAGTATTTTTCTTTCGGGACCTTTTTTGTCAAATGACAGGACATAAAACCCATTTTCAAAAGAAGAACAAGTAAAAAAAAATATCTTTTCAAAATTTAACGATTTTAATTTTATCTTTAGAAAGATCATGAAAAAATTTATTATGCTGGTTCCATCCACATTAAAAATATACAACGCTTCAGCAGGTTCTGGAAAAACTTTCTTTCTAGTAAAAAATTACCTATATCTTCTATTAAAAAGTCCTCATCCTGAAGAATTTAAACGTATCTTGGCTATAACTTTTACCAATAAAGCTTCTGAAGAAATAAAAAAAAGAATATTACAATGTATAAAAGAATTTTCTAATCAAAAAATTAGAAAGGAATATCATTTTTTGTTCGATCATCTTACAAAAAGTTTGAAATTAACAAAAGATCAACTATTCGAACGTTCTAAAAATATTTTATATGCAATTTTGGATGATTTTTCTTCTTTTTCTATAAGCACTATAGACAAATTCACTTATCGGACCATTCGATCCTTTCTTTACAAGAAGAATATAAATTTAGAAATGGATGCCAAAAAATTTTTATGGGAGCTTGTCGATAAGCTATTAACCCATTCAGAGAAATGGTCGCATCTTTTGGTTCAATTTTCTTTGGAAAAATTAAAAGAAGGAAAAAATTGGGACATCAGCAAAGAAATATTTAAAATTGCCCTCCTTATAGTAGAAGAGAATAGTTTTTTTCCTATGAAAAAAATTAAAAGGCATTCTTTGGATAATTGGATCACCTTAAAGAATACTTTGTTAAATAGAACTCAAGAATTTGAAAAAATGTGTCAAAAACAAGGCGAGAAATTTTTTGAATTTTTAAAAAAAAATTCTATTCAAAAACATTCCTTCCTTTATTTAGACTTACCAAAACTTTTTCAAAAACTCCGTATGGGAGATATTTTCCTAAATCCTTTCATTAATAATAAACGTCTTGAAAAAAATATTCAAATAGAGGCATTCTATAAAAAAAACACAGATGTCAATCAAAAAAATCTAATAGAAAAGAATAAAGAGGAAATACTTTTTTTATATAAAAAAACCAAATTTTTATATGAAAAAAGTATTTCCTCTTATCTCTTAGATAAATTTTTTTTAAAAAACTTGAGTCTTTTATCCATAATACATGAAATAGAAAAAGAATATCAATCCTTAAAAGAAGAGAAAAAAATTCTTTTAAATGCTGAATTAAATCAAATTCTTTATGAAAGAATTCTTCAAGATCCCTTTCCACACATTTATGAAAAAAAAGGAATCCAATATAAACATTATTTGATAGATGAATTTCAAGATATTTCCATTCTACAATGGGAAAATCTTCGAATTTTAGTTGAAAATGCTTTATCGGAAAATGGCTCAGCTATGATAGTAGGAGATCCTAAACAATCTATATATGGTTGGAGAGGTGGAGATGCAAAGACTTTTCTTCATCTTATTCATTATTCCTCTAAATATTACCATAAAGAAGTAGTCTCCATAGAGACTAACTTTCGTAGTTTTGAAGAAATTGTAAAATTTAATAATTCCCTTTATCAATCAGCATCTAAATTTTTTCATGATCCCATCTACCAAGATATATATAAAAAATCTAAACAAAAAATATTTAAAAAACCTGGAGGATATGTAGAATTGAATTTCTTTCGCATAGAAAAAAAAAATTATCAACAATATGTTTATAATCAAATAAAAGAAAAAATTAAAAAATTATTTATACAGAAGTATAAATTATCGGATATAGCTATTTTAGTTAGAAGTAACGAAGAAGGAAATTTTTTGTCTGAAAAACTTATGGTAGATGGATTTTTTGTAAATACTTCCGTTTCTCTTCTCATAAAAAATCATTTAGAAATAGAAATCATTATACAGTTTTTTTATGTTATTTTCAAACCTTATTGTTCCCAAAAGAGAGCTACTTTAATTTTATTGCTATTGAAAAATAAATTAATTCGCACTCAAAAAAAAGATCATGATTTCCTAATAGAAACTGTTTTTTTACCATTAGATATTTTCCTAAAGAGATTAGATTTCAATAATTTATTAGATAATCCATCTCTATACAATAGAGCAGAAAATATAATTTCTGGATTGAGATTATTAAATCAATACAATACTGCTTCTATCTGTTCTTTTTTAGATTTTGTTCATAGATCTATGAAAATTGTAGGAAATTCTATTGGAGATTTTTTAGAATATTGGGAATCAAAAAAAGAAAAAGAAAGTATCACTTTTTCTGAAAAAATAGATGCCATTCGTATTATGACTATTCACAAGTCTAAAGGTTTGCAATTTCCTGTAGTTATTCTCCCTTTTGCAGATTGGAATGCAGTTTCAAAAAGAAAGGAAGGAGCCTGGATAGATATCAGTCCTCATTTATATCATGGATTAGAGACTTTCTACTTAGATATAGAACCGGATTTAAAAAAACATATAGAGGACTCTTCTCTCATAAAAATTTATGAGGATTATCTCTCCAAAACAAGATTTGATAATCTTAATTTATTATATGTAGCTACCACCCGTCCGGTGGAACATCTTATCATTTTTTCTAGACATGGAAATGATAAGTCTGTTTCATTTTACCTTAAAAATTTTCTTCATGAAAAGAAATTATGGAATGAAAACATATTTCAGTATTCTTTTGGAATAGAAAGAATTATTAAATGATATCTTTTTATTTTACATGTTTTTCCGCATGATAAGAAGAACGAACTAATGGTCCACTTTCTACATATTTAAATCCCATTTTTAATCCAATTTCTTTCAATTCTTGGAATTTATCCGGATCAACAAAAAAACGAACTGGAAAGTGTTTTAAAGAAGGTTGCAAATATTGTCCGATAGTTAGGATATCTACTTGAGAATTTTTAATATCTCTCAGAGTTTCTAAGATTTCTTCTTCTTTTTCTCCAAGACCCAACATGATTCCCGTTTTTGTACGAATATTTTTATTTTTTTCCTTAATATATTGTAGCACTTCAAGACTTCGATCGTATTTAGCTTGAACACGAATTTCTTTTGTTAATCTAGGAACGGTTTCTAAGTTATGAGAAATAACTTCCGGATGGGTATCTATAATTTTATTTATTATTTTTTTATTTCCTTTAAAATCAGGAATTAAAGTTTCTATAGTTATATCTGGATTCAGATATCTGGTCATTTGTATAGTTTTTACCCATATAGAAGAACCCAGATCCTTTAAATCATCTCTATTTACAGAAGTAAGAACAGCATGTTTAATTTCCAATATTTTAATAGATCTAGCTACTTTTTCTGGTTCTTTCCAATCTACCTCTTCAGGACGTCCTGTTTTTACTCCACAAAATTTACAAGATCTTGTACAAATATTTCCCAATATCATGAAAGTAGCTACTCCTTTCCCCCAACATTCTCCTATATTAGGACAACTTCCACTTTGACATATCGTATTTAATTTATGTAAAGAAACTAATTTTTGCAATTTCTTATAATTTTTTCCTATTGGGATTCTCACTCTTATCCAATTAGGTTTTTTTTTAATTAAGTTCATGATAGTTTTTTAAGGATTCTATTTTTTAATTAAAAATTAAAAAAAAATATAATTTCGTACACTTCTTCTCCTATTGTTTCCTCAAAGATAATAAAATCAATTTTTTTTATAAATTTGTTTTTCTTGGTATTTTTTTTTATGGAAGTCTTAGTAAGAGATATTGCTAAAAAGTTGGAAGATTTAGCTCCTGTAGAATATGCAGAATCCTATGATAATATAGGATTAATGGTTGGTTCATATGATCAAAAAGTAAAAAAAATATTGATTACTTTGGATCTTACGGAAGAAGTTTTTGCAGAGTCTTTAAAGAAAAAATGTAATCTTATAATCTCCTTTCATCCTGTAATTTTTAAACCCATAAGAAGCTTAACTGGAGATTCTTATTCAGAAAGAGTTTTAATTTCTGCATTAAAAAATGATGTATCTATTTATGTTATTCACACTAATTTAGATTTGATCTGGAAGGGAACTCATTCTTATATATCTAAACTTTTACAATTAACTAGAGAAAAAGTCCTTTTTCCCAAGAAAGGATCTATAAAAAAATTAACGACCTATGTCCCAATTAATTATTCTGAAAAAGTAAGAAATTCTTTATTTGAGGCTGGAGCTGGAAACATTTCAAATTATAGTCATTGTAGTTATAATTTTGAGGGATTAGGAAGTTTTATGGGAAATGAAAAAACCCAACCTTTTTTCGGAAAAAAAGAATGTTTTCATATGGAAAAAGAAACTTGTATTAATGTCGTTTTTCCATCTCATAAATTAAATCTAATTAAAGATGCACTTTTTAAAAGTCATCCTTATGAAGAAGTCGCTTACGAGATTTATAATATTGAAAATATCAATCCCTATCTAGGAATAGGAATAATAGGATCTTTTCTAGAAGAAATGAATGAATCTAATTTTCTTTCTTCTTTAAAAAAGAAGATGAATTTATCCTGTATTAGACATTCTCCACTAACAGGAAAAAAAATTCGAAAAGTTGCGATGATAGCAGGTTCAGGTAGCTTTGGAATTGAAAAGGCTATAAAGGAAAAATCCGATGTTTTCATCTCCTCAGATTTCAAATATCATGATTTTTTCAAATCTGAAAGAAAAATTTTGATTGTAGATATCGGGCATTATGAATTGGAAAAAAATACTAAAAATTTATTAAAATCTTTTTTAGATAAAAAATTTATTCATCTACCTGTTTATGAATCAGAAATTCATACAAATCCAGTTCAATATTTTTATTGAAAAATACTATGGAAAATAAAATACAAGAAGTGGGAACCGTAGTAGATAAATTACGGGTGTTATATAATCTTCAATTAATAGATTCTCGTATAGATGAAATACAAAATTTCCGTAGAAATATACCTATAGAACTTAGGAGTTTGGAAGAAGAGCTAGACCAAATGAAAAAAAAATTAGAGCTTTTTCAGAAAGAAATTCTTTCTCTTAAACAGAATCTTGATAAAAGAAATAAAGAGATTAAATCTTCAGAGATTTTGATAAAAAAATACGAAAAACAAAAGGATAATGTGAGAAATAACAAAGAATTATATTCTCTTGATAAAGAAATTGATTATCAAAAATTAGAAATTCAATTATCTAAAAAAAGAATTCAAGAAATCAATCTGAACATTCAGAAAAATAAAGAAATTTTAGAAAAAAACGAAGAAATTTTTAAACATAAAAAAGAACATCTTTTTCATAAAAAAAAAGAATTAAATCAGATTTTTTTGGAGAATGAGAAAGAGGAAAAAATTTTATTAGAAAAATCTAATTTCTTTTCTAAGAAAGTAGATAATAATTTATTAAAAACTTATAAAAAAATAAGGAATGGAGTGAAAAATGGAGTAGCTGTAGCTCCAGTACAAAGAGGAGCTCCATTAGGTTCTTATCTTGCCATTACTCCTCAGAAATATTCCGAACTTATACAACGTAAGAAACTTTTAATAGATGAACATAGTGGGAGAATATTAATAGATGCGGAATTAGCTGAAGAAGAGAAGAAAAAATCTTTTGTTTTTTGTTCAAAAAAAAAGAAAAAATAACTTTATAATAGAAAATAATTATAATTATGGTACGTACTTATTCTTCTGATGAAATTAAAATAAAAATAAAAAATTTTGAATTATTAGAAACGGTTTCAGGAAAGAATAAATTTCTTCAAGATTTTTTTTCCGATAAGGCTACTGTGATTATGTTTATTTGCAATCATTGTCCGTATGTGAAACACATTAATACAGAATTGGTACGTTTAGCTAATGATTATCTCCATAAAGGAGTTTCCTTTTTAGCCATAAATTCTAATGATATAGAAAAATATCCAGAAGATTCTCCGGAAAATATGCAAAAAATATCTCATCAATTAGGTTATCCTTTTCCTTATTTTTTTGATGAAAAACAAGAAGTAGCTAAGTATTATGGAGCTAAATGCACTCCAGAATTTTTTATATTTAACGGTGTAGGAGACTTATGTTATCATGGACAATTAGATGATTCTAGACCAGGAAATGGAATATCCGTCACAGGATTCGATATAAGAAAAGTATTAGAAGGACTTTTAAAAGGAATAGAAACATCTATAACTGCAAAACCTAGTTATGGATGTAATATCAAATGGAAAATATAAGATTTTTATGATAATTAGGAATAATACTTAAAAAATAATCGATAGATTCTGAAAGACTTTTTTCTAAAAGTCCTCCTGCAGCATTTTTATGTCCACCTCCTCCAAAATGTTTTCTAGCAAAAATATTAACATCGAAATCTCCTCTGGAACGAAAAGAAATTCTAATAGGAGATTTTTCTTTTTCCTCAAAAAAGAAAACGGAAAAAACTATGTTTTTTATGCATAACCCATAGCTAATGATTCCCTCTGTATCCCCTTGTTTATATGGATAATAATTTATATCAGAAGCCTTAATACTTGTATAAGCCGTCCGATATTTTTCTATCACTTTCAATTTTTTCAAGGCTTTAGACAAAAGTTTTAATTTGTTTTCGCTATATTTTTCCTGTAAATGATTATATATTTTTTCAATATTAATTCCCTTTTCTATTAATTTACCTGCAATAAAATGAGTTTCTGATGTTACAGAAGGAAAACGAAAAAAACCAGTGTCCGTCATCAACCCGACATATAAACATGTAGCTATATTTTTATCAATTTTATCCAAATTTTTCATATTAGATATCAATCTAAATACTAAAATGCTGGTAGCAGCAACCGTAGGATCTGAAAACATAATATCAAAATAAAAAGGAGATGGATGATGATCTATTAATATTTTTTTTGCTTTAGAAGCTGTAAAAAATTCCTGCAAGATCTTTATTCTTGATAAATTATTGAAATCTATAAAAAAAATATAATCGGAATCTGCAATCTTTTTTTTTACCAAAAATTGAGTCTTCTCAGAGAAAATAAGAATCTCCTCACTTCCAGGAAGCCATTTAAAAAATTCAGAATATTCTGTAGGAGATATTAAATCTACATCATGTTTAAGTTTTCTAAAATAAAACAAAAGAGCTAAAGAGGAACCTAAAGCATCTCCATCTGGATGAGTATGTGGAACTAATACTATTTTTTTTTCTCATTTCCGTTAATGATAGAAAATAACATATAATTCATTATTTTTTTTTCAATCCTAATTCTTCTCCTTTTTTTAACATAAGAAAATAAGCAGAATGAAATTCATTGGATATTCTTCCTTCCAAAATAGATTCCTTAATAAAATTTTTTATGACTCCTATTTTTTTACATGGATTAATATGAAAAGCATTCATTATATCGTTTCCTGATATAGGAGATTTCCAGTTTTGAATCCGATCTTTTTCTTCCAGTTTTTTAATCCTTTCTAGGAGAAGAAATAAATTATTTGTATACCTATTTTTTTTTTCTACATTTTTCGTAGTAATATCCGCTATACATAGTTTGATTAAATCTTCGATATCTTTTCCCATATCAAATAAAAATCTACGGATGGCGGAATCATTAGTGTTATCTCCTATTAACGCAACAGGTTTATAACTATGTTGTATCATTTTTTTTACATATCTCATAGGTTCTCCTTTTGGCAATTTCAAACGTTGAAATATTTTTGGAACCATTTTAGATCCTACTAATTCATGTGCATGAAAAGACCAACCTATTTTTGGTAAAAATTTTTTAGTATAAGCCTTCCCTATATCATGAAGCAAAGCTACCCATCTTAACCAAATCGAATTGCTTTCTTCTTGACTAATATTATCTACTACTTGCAAAGTATGATAAAAATTATCTTTATGCTTATATCCGTTTTTTTCTTCTATTCCTTGCAATAAAGTTAATTCCGGTAATATAATTGATAATAATCCAGATTCATACAATAAAAATAATCCTATAGAAGGTTTTTTAGATAAAAGAATCTTATTGAATTCTTCTATAATTCTTTCCATAGAAACAATATTTATTCTGTTTCTATTTCTTTGAATAGATTGAAATGAAGATTTATCAATAAAAAATTGAAGTTGAGTAGCAAATCGGATAGCTCGCATCATTCGCAATGGATCGTCAGAATAAGTAACATCTGAATTTAATGGAGTTCTTAATGTTTTTCTTTCTAAATCTGATAAACCTCCAAATGGATCGATTAATTCTCCGTAATTTCTCTCGTTCAAACTAATGGCTAAAGCATTAATTGTAAAATCTCTCCTCTTTTGATCATCTTGCAATGACCCGATCTCTATGATCGGTTTTCTACTGTATAAATGATATGATTCTTTTCTAGATCCTACGAATTCTATTTTGTGATTTTTATACTCTAACATAGCAGTTCCAAAACGTTTGAATATATTTATTCTAGGAGTGGGATTTATGTGTTTAGAGACTTCTTTGGCTAATCTAATCCCTTCTCCTATAGTTAGAATATCTAAATCTTCATAGATTCTTTTCCCAAGTAAAAAATCCCTAACATAACCTCCTACTACATAACAATCTTGTTGTATTCTTTTAGCAGAAAGACTAATAATACGAAATATATTTCTATGAATAGCAGAAAATAACTTCATGAAAGTTTACATGCGTAATATTTTTACTTTATTTGAAACAATTTTTAGTATAGAGGAACTACTATAACTAGATATCTCTTTTCTACGTAAATTTACCGCATAATCGATTTTCTTTAAAATAGAAGGACTGATTTCACAAAAGGATTTAGGAGTAGGAAATCCTGATAAATTAGCAGAAGTAGATATAATGGGTCTATCAAGATTTTGAATTAAAAGAGAACAAAAAGGATCCATCGTTAAACGTATGGCTAAAGTATTATCTTTAGCTTGGGGATTTAATTTAGAAACTATTTTCCTAGGATTGTCGTATACTATAGTGATAGGTTTTTTTCTATGATTTTCAAGAAGTATTTTTTTTACGAAAAAAGGAATCTCTTCTACTAATTCGTATAAACGATCCATGCTTTCTACTAAAAGAATCATAGTTTTCGAAAAACTTCTATTCTTTATTTTATATATTTTTTCTACAGCTTTTATATTAAAAGCATCACAACCTAATCCCCATACAGTATCTGTAGGATATAATAAACTTTTTCCTTTTTTTAATATCTTTACACTTTTTTCTATTTCTTCGTAAAAAGACATGAAATTTACAAAACAATGTTATGAGTTCTTAAGGCTTCATTTAAAGAGGTCTTTTTATTAGTGCTATCTTTTCTTTTCCCTATAATAAGAGCACATGGGACCTGATAGATTCCTGAAGGAAATTTTTTTGGAAAAGACCCAGGAATAACTACAGAAGATTTTGGAATGAAACCTTTCCTCTCCACAGGTTTCTCTTTTGTAACATCAAATATTTTAGTAGAAGCGGTTAAAACTACATTAGCTCCTAACACGGCTTCTCTCTCTATAAGAACTCCTTCGACTAAAATACATCTGGATCCAATAAAAACATCGTCTTCAATAATCACTGGAGAAGCTTGTACAGGTTCTAAAACTCCTCCGATTCCAACTCCACCACTTATATGCACTCCACTTCCAACTTGAGCACAACTACCTACTGTGGCCCAAGTATCTACCATCGTTTTTTCTCCTATATAAGCTCCTATATTCACGTAAGAGGGCATAAGAATCACTCCAGGGGAAATATAAGATCCATAACGTGCTACAGCAAGGGGGACCACACGAATCCCTTTCTCTTTAAATTTATTCTTGATCGGAATTTTATCATAAAATTCTAATGGACCTAATTCAACCAAATTCATCTTTCTAATGGAAAAATACATAATTATAGCCTGTTTTATCCATTCATTTACCTTCCATTTTCCATTTAAAAACTCTGAAACTCTTATGGATCCCTTTTCTAAAAGATCTATAACGTGAATCACGAATTCCTTTATATTACTACTGTCTTTAGACCATTCTTTTCTATTTTTCCAAGCTCTTTCTATATCTAATTTAAGTTGATCTATTTTCATGAAATTATACAAAAAAAAATATTTCAAGGACAAAATTAGCAAAAATAAAATAAGATAACAAGTATATATTTGTTATATTTTTATAAAAATGACAAGAATATTGGGAATAGATTACGGAAAAGTAATTACAGGTTTATCTATAACAGATCCTTTACAAAAATTTGCATTTGGACTAAATGCCATTCCAACTAAAAATTTAATGAGTTTTTTAGCTATTCTTATAGCTAAAAAACCTATAAAAAAAATTGTTATAGGATTACCCAAAACCTTAAACAACAAAAATGCTTTAATAGAAAAATCTATTCAGAATTTTATTTCTAAATTTCATAAAAAAAACCCTAAAATTAGAATAGTACGAATAGATGAACGTTTTACATCTAAAATTGCTTTTTCTACTATGATAGAATTAGGTTTGAAAAAAAAAAGAAGACAAAAAGGACTTATAAACAAAATTAGTGCAACAATCATTTTACAATCTTATCTTACAAAAAAAGAAAAAAAAATTAATCTATGATATTACCTATAGTCGTTTATGGAAATCCTATTCTAAGAAAAAAATGCATAGATATAGACATTTACTCTTGTAGAAAAAAAATACAGGAATTAGTCAAAGATATGTTCGAAACTATACACAAAGTGAAAGGAATTGGATTGGCTGCTCCTCAAATTGGGAAGAATATACGACTTTTTATAGTAGAAACTCCCTATTTATTAGAAAATGGAAAAGATATAGATAATTATAAAGAAGTTTTTATTAACGCTAGAATATTAAAAATCCATGGAAAAGAATATGAATTTAATGAAGGTTGTCTTAGTATTCCTGGGATCATGGGATATGTCAAAAGAAAATCTCACGTATCAATAGAATACTATGATCATAATTGGAAAAAAAAGAAAGAAACTCTAAAAGGAATATGTGCTCGAGTGATTCAACATGAGTATGATCATATGGAAGGGAAACTTTTTATAGATTATTTCTCTTCTAGAAAGAAGAAACTCATAGAAAAAAAATTAAAGATCCTTTTGGATAGAAATAAAAACCCTAAGAAATGATATATTCTACTATTTTTTTAAAAGTATCCGGATCATTCATAGAAAAATCGGAAAGAAATTTTCTGTTAAGTTTAATATTTTTATCAGATAGTTTTTTCATAAATACAGAATAAGACATTCCATATATACGAGCTCCAGCGTTTATACGTTGAATCCAAAGAGATTTAAAATCTCTTTTCTTTTTTTTTCTTCCTGAAAAAGCATAACTAAAAGATTTCTCTACAGCGTTTTTAGCCACGGTATAAACCTTACTTCTTGCTCCATAAAATCCTTTTGCATATTTAAGTATTTTTTTACGTTTTCGTCTAGAAGAAACCGCATTTGTAGATCTTGGCATAACTTTTCTAAGTTAGAATTGTTTTTTTATATTCTTTTTATCTGAACTTTTCAATAAAGAAAATTTAGAAAGATGACGTTTTCTTTTTTTCGATTTTTTAGTTAAAAGATGATTTTTAAATGCTTGTTTTTTTTTTATACGGCCATTAGCTGTTTTTTTAAATCTTTTTTTTGATCCTGATTTTGTTTTCAACTTAGGCATAATACTAAAACTTCTTTGGAGCTAAGATCATATACATTCTTTTTCCTTCCATAACGGGCATTTGTTCCACTTTTCCATATTCTTCAATTTCTTCTGCAAATTTTAACAATTTTATTTTTCCTTGATCTTTATATACTATTGAACGACCTTTAAAAAAAACAAAAACTTTCACTTTATCTCCACGCATTAAAAATTTTTCCGCACTCTTTATTTTTACTTTTCCATCATGATCCCCTATTTGTGGACCAAATCGAATTTCTTTAGTATTTACTTTAATTTGTTTTGCTTTAAATTGCTTCTTTTTTTTCTTCTGTTCATACAGAAATTTTTTATAATCCAGTATTTTGCATACTGGAGGATCCACTTTAGGATTAATTTCTACTAAATCTAATTCCTTATCTCTAGCAAATTGAAGAGCATCCTGGATAGAATAAATCCCGTTTTCTACTATATTTCCAACTAAGCGAACCTGATCAGAATTAATATAGGCATTAATACGATGTCCCACTTTTTTTCGCGGGAACGGACGATATATTCTCTTTCTTTTATGCCCCCTGGAAAATTTCTTTTTTATGATAATTTTATAAATTTAATTAGTTTCTTTAAAAATAGCATCTATTCCATTGGAAATAGTAAATATTCCTATATGACCTAATCCATGACGTCGTAATGAAATCATTTTATTTTTTTCTTCTTTTTCTCCCAAAATAATCATATAAGGAATTTTGTTTTCTTCAGAATCCCTGATTTTTTTATCAATTTTCTCGTTTCTTTCATCAAGAAACACACGAATATTATGATTTAACATCAAATTTAAAATTTTTTTTGCATAAATTATATATTTATCACTTATAGGAAGAATAACGGCTTGATTAGGAACCAACCACAAGGGAAGATTTCCTTTTGTGTGTTCTATAAGAATAGCGATCAAACGTTCCAAAGAACCCAAAGGGGCACGGTGGATCATAACTGGACGATGTCTTTCATTATTTTTTCCCTTATAATATAAATCGAATCTTTCAGGCAAATTATAATCTACTTGAATAGTTCCTAGTTGCCAGTTCCTATCCAAAGAATCTTTGATAAGAAAATCTAATTTAGGACCATAAAAAGCGGCTTCTCCATAATGAAGGGATGCATCTAATTTTTCTTCTTTAACAGCTTGAATAATAGCATTTTCAGCCATTTCCCAATTTTTATCCGATCCAATATAGTTATGGATTTTTTTGGGATCTCTCAATGAAACTCTAATCGTATATTCCAAAAAACCTAAACGACGAAATACGTAAAAAACTAAATTTATGACTTTTTTAAACTCTTCCAATAGCTGATCATACGTACAAAAAATATGAGCGTCATCTTGTGTAAAACATCTCACTCTTGTCAGACCATGAAGTTCTCCACTTTGTTCATACCTATAAACGGTTCCAAACTCTGCAAAACGTTTAGGAAGATCACGATAGGACCATTCTTGAGAACGATAAACTTCACAATGATGAGGACAATTCATTGGTTTCAATAGGAATTCTTCTTCTGAATGAGGAGTTTGAATCGGTTTAAAACTGTCTTTCCCATATTTATCCCAATGTCCACTTCTCACATACAATTTTTTATGTCCAATATGTGGAGTCATAATCATCTCATATCCTGATTTTTTCTGAATATCCGTCAAAAATTCTTCTAAATTTCTTCTAAAAATTGTTCCTCTAGGTAACCATAATGGCAATCCCGTTCCAACTCTATCAGAAAAAATAAAAAACTTTAGTTTTTTTCCTATTTTTCTGTGATCCAGATTAGAAACTGAATATTTATTCATTATACGAATCAAATAAGTTAACTATAACTTTTAAAAAAAAAGTTACGAGTTTTTTTCATTTTATTGATAAATATAATGCAGCTGCCATTACACTCCCAAGAATAGGTCCTAATACAGGAATAAAAGCGTAATCCCAGTTACTCTTTGGTTTTCCAAAAAATAAAGAAATTATAGAATATACAATTCTTGGACCTAAATCACGAGCAGGATTAATAGCATATCCCGTGGTTCCCCCTAAAGATAATCCAATTCCTAATATAATTAAAGCTGATGAAAAAGCTCCAAAATCTCCTAATCCTACAAGGGGATATTTTTTTTGATGAAAAAAAATAGACTTTTCTGTAAGGTAGAAAGTAACAAACATAAAAATAAAAGTGGCTAATATTTCACTCAGTAAATTAGAATATAAATTTCTTATAGAAGGACTTGTAGTGAATACAGATAATTTATCTTGTTCATTTTTAGTTTCTGAGAAATGATCTTTATATAAAATCCAGACCAATAAAGATCCCAACATAGCTCCTATAAATTGGGAAAAGATATAAACAGGAACAAGATTCCATTTAAACTTTCCAATTATAGCAAAACCTATTGTGACAGAAGGGTTTAGATGACCTCCACTATAAGGAGCGGAAACTAATATTCCCATAAAAACAGCTAATGCCCATCCCATAGTGATTGTGACCCATCCACCATCTCCATGTCCTTTTGTTTTAGACAATAGAACATTAGCCACCACTCCATTTCCTAAAAAAACCAAAATCATGGTTCCTATAATCTCTGCAGATATTTTTGTCATTATTATTATAATTAAAAACTTTATTTGCTAGACCAAGAACGTGTTGTTTTTATTGCTTTTTTCCAACCTTGAATTCGTTCCCAACGACTTGACATCCCTTTTGGTTCAAAAACCTGTTCTAATTGCCATTTATCTTGAATATCCTCCAAACTAGTCCAGTAATTAACAGCTAATCCAGCTAAATAAGCAGCACCTGCTGCTGTAAGTTCAGAGATTTTGGATTTAACTACTTTGACATTTAAAATATCAGATTGAAATTGCATTAATAATTTATTAACCGTTGCTCCTCCATCTACACGAAGTTCTTTTATAGAAATTCCAGAATCTGCTTCCATAGCTTTAAGAACATCCATATTTTGGAAAGCAATACTTTCCAAAGCAGCACGTACAAAATGAGCAGAAGAAGTCCCCCTAGTAATTCCAACAATAGTCCCTCTAGCTTTTTGATCCCAGTAAGGAGCCCCCAAGCCAGAAAATGCAGGAACCATATACATCCCTTCCGTATTATCTACTGAAGAGGCTAATTTTTCCGCTTCACTTGAAGATAAAAGCAAACCTAACCCATCTCTAAGCCATTGCACAACTGCTCCAGCAATAAATACACTTCCCTCTAAAGCATATTGAACCTTATCTTTAATTTTCCAAGCAATAGTAGTTATTAAATTATTTCGAGAAAAAACAGGATTTTCTCCAACATTCATTAACATAAAACAACCTGTCCCATAAGTATTTTTGACCATTCCAATTTTAGTGCACATTTGACCAAATAAAGCGGCCTGTTGATCTCCAGCAATCCCAGATATAGGAATTTGATGGGATAAGATATGACCCGTTGTATAACCAAAAATTTCACTAGAAGACTTTACTTCTGGAAGCATGGTTTTTGGAATATCAAATAATTTGATTAAATCTTGATCCCAACTAAGGGTATGAATATTAAAAAGCATGGTTCTAGATGCATTAGTGACATCCGTTACATGAATTTCTTTACCGGTTAAATTCCATATCAACCATGAATCTATAGTTCCGAAAGCTAATTTTCCAGAATTAGCTTTTTTCCTAGCTCCTGGAACATTTTCTAATATCCATTTAATTTTAGTAGCAGAAAAATAAGGATCTATAATAAGACCGGTTTTTTTTCGAATCATTTCAGTCAAACCTTCACACTTCATCTGATCACAATAACTAGATGTCCGTCTGTCTTGCCATACTATCGCATTAGAAATCGGCTCTCCCGTTTTTCTATCCCATACCACGGTTGTTTCTCTTTGGTTAGTAATTCCTATTGAAACAATATTGCTCCCTTCTAAATTTGCTTTTAAAATTGCCTCTAAAGCTACTGAAGCTTGTGTAGACCATATTTCTTCTGCATTATGTTCTACCCATCCAGGATAAGGATAAATTTGTGTAAATTCTCTTTGAGCTACGGATATAATATTTCCAACCCTATCAAAAACAATAGCTCTAGAACTAGTAGTTCCTTGATCTAATGATAGCACATATTTTTTCATAAGCATATAATGATGGTATTAAACTTCTCTCTGACTTAAACTGGATAATAATATTGCATAGCTAACTCTTTGAAAGCAGCTACCTGTGATTTTTCCCATGTTTTATCTAGAGAAAGTTCTTGAGCCATTAATGCTGCTACTCTTGGTGCTATATCTATCGCTTTTTTAGCATTTAAAAATAATAAACGAAACCTTCTTGCTAAAACATCTTCAACCGTTCTAGCCATTTCATGACGGACCATCCAAATAACTTCTGCTTCAGTACAATAATAAGAAGGACATTTAGATATTAAGGGCTCTCCCCATAGAGGATTTTCCTCAATTAATTTTTGAATGTGAGATTCATCCTCTCCATATTTTTTCCAATGAAAATTATAATTCTTGCATGAAGGGATGGCTCCATAAATTTTCAGATTTTTTGTTATAGGAGGAACTTTATTCAATTTTCCTATCTCAACAGCTTTATTGACAGTTTCTTCTGCCATTTTTCTATATGTTGTCCATTTTCCACCTATGATAGTTAATAGTCCAGAAGGACTAATCATAAGTTTATGAGATCTAGATATGTCTTTAGTATGAGTGGAAGCAGAAAAAGAAAAATGACGAGGAACAAAAAGAGGACGTAAACCTGAAAAAGCACTTAGAATATCCTTTTTTTTCGGTGTATATACAAAGTATTGTTTAAAAGTATGTAGAATAAAATCTATTTCTTCTTCTAAAGGTTTAGGTTCAAGATCACTCTTATCTAAAAAAGTATCTGTAGTTCCTATCAAAACATGATCATACCATGGAACACTAAAAAGAATTCTACCATCCGTAGTTTTTGGAATGACTATAGCATTTGAACTGCTAAAAAAGGATTTTTTTAAAACAATATGCGTCCCTTGACTAGGTTTTATTAAAATAGGCCATGTGGATTCATCCATTTTAGAAATAGAATCTGAAAAAACCCCTGTGGCATTAATAACTGTTTTTGAATAAATAGAATATTTTTTTTTAGTTTCAAGATCATAAGCTATCACTCCAGATATTTTTCCTATTTCTTTAATAAGATTTTTTACTTGAAAATAATTCAACACTACTCCTCCTTGCTGAACACAAGTTTTGGCTAAATTAATAGCCAAACGAGCATCATCAAACTGTCCATCATAATATAAAATACCTCCTTTTAAACTATTTGGTCGAATTTCAGGAAATATTTTCAGCATTTCATTTCTGGATAAAAATTGAGATTTTCCAAAACTAAGAGAACCAGCTAACCATTCATAAAATTTCAAACCCGCCCAATAGAAAAATCCCATTCTCCAACTAAAAATAGGAATAACAAATCGTTGTTTTTTTACCAAATGAGGAGCATTTTTCAACAAATGGCCTCTTTCCTGTAAAGCTTCATAGACTAATTTTATATTTCCTTGAGCCAAATATCGTATTCCTCCGTGAACTAATTTAGTACTACGACTAGAAGTTCCTTTAGAAAAGTCAGATTGTTCTAAAAGAAGAGTTTTATAACCTCTAGAAGCTGAATCCAAAGCTATTCCCAATCCTGTAGCCCCCCCTCCAATAACCAAAACATCCCAAATATTTATATTTTCTAAAATTCCTAAAAACCTTTCTCTATTAAAAAAACCTTTCATCATGGTTTACTCATTCATATACATATAATTCCATCAAGAACTGTATATCCCCATTGGGATCTTGAAAAAATCATTCATATCAAACGAACAAAATTAAAAATATTTTCAATAAAAGAAAATTTTTATTAAAATTAATCCAATATAAACCACCTATCTATTATTTTCTTTATTAATCATTTTAGATAAAAAATTTTTTATCATTTGGGATCCTGAATTTGCATGAATAGTTTTCATCATTTTACTTATGCTATAAAATTGTTTTAAAAAAAGGTCAATTTCTCTTAAGGAAACTCCAGAACCTTTTGAAATTCTTTTTTTTCTTCTCACATCATCAAGTATTTTTGGATGAGTTCTTTCATATGGAGTCATAGATAGAACTATAGATTCTATTTCTTTGAAAGAATCTTTTTTTTCGTTTTTATGCTCAAAAAATCTATCCATGCCAGGAATCATGGACATAAGATTCTTCATACTTCCTATTTTTTTTACTTGTTGAAGTTGTTCCAAAAGATCCTCAAAATTAAAACGATTTTTTGAAATTTTCTTATAAATCTTTTGAGTTTCTTTCTCATTAAATTGTTCTTGAACTTTTTCTACTAAAGAAACGATATCTCCCATTCCTAAAATTCTATTAGCTATTCTTTCTGGGTAAAAAATTTCTATATCTTCTATCTTTTCTCCATTACTAATAAATTTTATAGGTTTTCCAATGACACTAGACATAGTAATAGCTGCTCCTCCTCTACTATCCCCATCTAATTTAGTCATTACTATTCCATCAAAATTCAGAGTATGAGAAAAAATTTGGGCCGTATTTATAGCGTCTTGTCCAGTCATGGAGTCCACAACGAATAAAGTTTCATCTGGGTTAGAATACTGAGAAATTTTTTGAATTTCATCCATCATCTTTTTATCAATAGCTAATCTACCTGCAGTATCAATAATAACTACATTATACTTTTTTTTAGAAGCATAAATAAGAGATTTTTCAATAATCTCTATTACATTTTTATTTTCTTTTAAAAAGAAAACAGGAAGATGAACTTTATCTGCAATAATTTTCAGTTGATCTATAGCTGCAGGACGATAAATATCTGCAGCTACTAATAAAGGATTTTTATTTTTTTTTCTACACAAAAAAAAAGCGAGCTTAGAAGAAAAAGAAGTCTTTCCACTTCCTTGTAAACCGCAAATCAAAATAATGGAAGGATTATTAGAAATATTTATTTCTCTATTTTTTTTTCCCATGAGGGTGACTAACTCATCATATACTAGTTTTATAATTAGCTGTTTTGGATTTAAAGAAGTTAATACTTTTTTACCTATAGACTTTTCTTTAACTTTTTGAACAAAGGTTTTAGCAATTTTGTAATTAACATCAGCATCAATAAGAGCTCTACGAATTTCTTTCATAGTCTCTGCAATATTTATTTCAGTTATTTTGCTATTTCCCTTTAAAATATGAAAAGCTTTATTCAATTTTTTTTGTAAATGTTTAAACATAAACGTTCATTTTTTTTTACATACGATCAAGCATTTTGATGCCTAATAAATTCATTCCAGATTTTAAAATGTTCCCTGTTACATGAATGATATTCATACAAATATTACTATGAATTATATCTAAAGGGTTTATTACTCTTGTATTTTGATACAAATGATTAAATATCTTAGCTACTTCATATATATAATTAGCTACTAAAGAAGGATTCAAATCTCTTGCAGATTTTTTTAATATTAATGGATATTTTTGAAGAATTTTAATCATTTTTTTTTCATGTATATTCAATTTTGCATTAGAAAAATCCTTATGAGTCAAGGAATAAAAAAAAGTAAATTTTCGTTCAATAGAACGAATTCTCGAATAAGCATATTGGATATATGGACCTGTCTTTCCCTTGAGATCTATAGATTTATCAGGATAAAAAAGAATCCTTTTCTTAGGATCTACTTGTAAAAAATGATACTTTATAGCTCCAACTCCTATTATTTCTGCATATTTTTCCTGTTCTTCTTTGGGAAAATCTTTTAAAAAATTTTTTTTTACAATAGAAGACATTTCTGATATCAAACTATCAGCATCTATAATATTTCCTTTTCTTGATTTCATTCTTCCACTTGGTAAATCTACCATTCCATAAGAAAGATGAGTTAATTTTTTCACCCATATGTATCCTAAACGTTTCAGGATAGTAAAAAGTACTTTAAAATGATAATCTTGTTCTTTTCCTACAATATAAATGAGTTGATCTATATCATCATACTTTCTAAAACGTTCTACAGCAGTTCCTATGTCTTGGGTGATGTATACAGAAGTTTCATCTGATCGTAATAAAAGTTTTTGATCAAAACCTTCTTTAATTAAATCCACCCAAATAGACCCATCTTTTTTTTGAAAAAAAATACCCTTTTTAAAACCCTCTTTTATGATATTTTTTCCAATTTCATAAACATCACTTTCATATTCGACTTGGTCAAAAATTATTCCTAATTTTTTATAAGTTTCTTTGAATCCGTCATAAACCCATTTATTCATTCTTTTCCAAAGATTTCTAGTTTCAGGATCTCCTGATTCCCATTTTTTTAACAAATTTCTAGTCTTTTTTAGAATTGGAATATAATTCTGATTATTTTTATTTTTTTGAGAAAATTTTTGAATTTCTTCACAATAAATTTTATCAAATAAATTATAATATTTTCCCACGAAATGGTCTCCTTTCATACCTACCCTATCAGGGCTTTCTCCTTTTCCTAATTCTTTCCAAGCTATCATAGACTTACATATATGTATTCCTCTATCATTAATTATCTGTATTTTAGTTGTTTTATATCCAACCATTTTCAATATTTCGGATAAAGAATAACCAATAAGACTATTTCGAATATGACCTAAATGAAGAGGTTTATTTGCATTGGGAGAAGAATATTCAATCATGATATTTTTATCAGACAATTTTAAATCATAAAAATTTTTATTTAACATATTTATAAGAAGATAAAGATAATAACTGTCCTTAAAAATAAAATTTAAAAAACCCCCAACAATAGAAAAACTAATCAAACCTTTTAATTGATCCTTTACGTAATTTCCAATATCTTTTCCAATTTTTTCTACAGGTTTTTTTAATATTTTAGACAAAGAAAATAAAACAAAAGTAATATCTCCTAGATGTTCTTTTTTAGGATATTGAAAATCCAACCTAGGACAAAGATCTAATCTGTATAAAATAGAGATGGATTTTCGGATGGTCCCCTCTATAGATGGAAAATCCTCATTCATAAGACTACAGAAATCTTTTTAATTTTAATCGCCATCCAAAAGGATCTTCCGAAAAGTTATGCTGAATGTCTAATAATTTCTTTCTCAATAAAATAGATATTCTTTGATCATCTGGAATATCTGGTAAATAAAAATTTTTACCTTGATAACTAATAGTTTGAAAATAATTAACCACTACGGCCGTTCCACAACCAAAAGCTTCTTTTAAGACTCCTTTTTTTAATCCATCTATTATTTCTGAAACACTTAAATCTCTTTCTTCTATATCTATTCCTTCTTTCTTAGCTAAAGCAAGAAGACTTTGGCAAGTGATTCCACTTAATATATTTTCATTAGCTCGTGGAGTAATGAGTTTATTTTTCAACCAAAAAAAAACATTCATCGTTCCTAATTCTTCAATCCATGTGTGAGTGGATGAATCCGTCCATAAGATTTGATCGAACCCTTCTTCTATTGCTAATCTAGTAGGATAAAAAGAAGAGGCATAGTTTCCAGCAGCTTTAGCAAATCCAACTCCTCCTGATGCAGAACGACTATATTTTTCTTCTATTTTTATTTTTAAGGGATATTCATAATAAGCATCTGCAGGGGTAGATATAATCATAAATAAATAATCCTTAGATGGTTTAGCAGATAAAACTTCATCCATTGCAATTAAGAAAGGACGAATATATAAAGATTGTCCATAATGTTTTGGAACCCAATCTCGATCTATATCTATTAGTTTTTTTAATCCATTCATAAATATAGATTCTTGAATAGAGGGCATTTCTAAACGTTTAGCAGATCTATTTATTCTTTTAAAATTTTCTTCTGGACGAAATAAAAAAACTTCTTCATTTTTATCTTTATAAGCTTTCATTCCTTCGAAAACAGCCTGTCCATAGTGAAATACAAGAGATTTTGGAGAAATATTTATATTTTCGAATGGTTTAATGATTGAATTCTTCCATTCTCCGTTTCTAAACTCTGAACAAAACATGTGATCCGAACAATGATTTCCAAAAGAAATATTGTTAAAATCTATCTCGTCTATCCTAGAATGTAAGGTTTTTTCTATTTTCATAATGGCAAAAAAAACTTGATCTTTAAGATTCCAAAGATAATTAATAATAAATATTTTATTCTTTTTTGTTTGAAAAAAATATTAATAATCCTAAATTTTCTAACTATCCTGCATGATTTTTAATACTTTTTCTATAATGTTTTCAACAGATGGTTTTGAAAAATAATCTCCATCAGATCCATAAGGAGGACGATGTTCTTGAGCCGTAATTGTAATAGGAGGACTATCTAAATAATAGTATCCGTTTTGTTCTTCTAATACTTTTTGAAGGATATAAGCAGAAGCACCTCCTGGAACATCTTCGTCTATAATTAATAATCTATTTGTTTTTTTTAAGCTTTTTCCAATATCCTTTTGAAGATCAAAAGGCAATAGAGATTGAATATCAATTATTTCAGGATAAATATTTATTTTAGATAATTCTTCTGCGGCTTCATGAACAATTCTCCATGTAGAACCATAAGTAACAATCGTAATATCCTTTCCTATTCTAGTCACTTCTACTATTCCAATAGGAGTTCTAAAATAACCTAAGTTTTCCGGAAGTTTTTCCTTTATTCTATAACCATTTAGACATTCAATCACTAAAGCTGGATCATCTCCAGCTAAAAGAGTATTATAAAAGCCCGCAGCTTTTACCATATTTCTTGGAACAAGTACAAAAATTCCTCTTAAATAATTAATTATTCCTCCCATAGGGGAACCAGAATGCCATATTCCTTCTAAACGATGTCCTCTTGTTCGAATAATAACGGGAGATTTTTGTCCTCCTTTTGTTCTGTATTGCAAACAAGCAAGATCATCACTCATAATTTGCAAAGCATACAGGATATAATCTAAATATTGAATTTCAACTATAGGACGAAGTCCACGCAAAGCAAGACCAATTCCCTGTCCAAGAATAGTAGATTCACGTATTCCCGTATCAAAAACTCGTGATTCTCCATATTTTTTTTGAAGACCTTCTAGTCCTTGATTTACGTCTCCAATTTTACCGACATCTTCTCCAAAGATTAAAAGATCAGGGTATAATTCTAATAACTTATCAAAATTCTCTCTTAAAACGATTCTTCCGTCTACTTCACAAGAATTTTTCTTATTATATACCGGAAAAACCTCGGTAAGTTTTACGGAAGCTTTTTCAGAAATGCTATATAAATGTGAAGAATAGCTCTCTTGTTCTTCCTGGTATTTTTTTTTAAACCATTTTATCAGACATTCTTTCTGATAAGACTCTTCTTTCGAAAGAAGAAACAAAGATCTTCGGACAACACGAAAAATGGATTTTTTCGTGTGTAACTGTTTAATAGTGAGCAATTCTTTGACAGAATTTTTTATCCATTTTTTTCGTGGAAATGCATATTGCAATTTTTGCAAAATGCTAACAGCTTCATTTTTTATTTTTTCAATAGGCTTTTGAAACGCTTCCCAAGCTTTTTTTTGTTCCTGAAGAACATATTCTTTGGCTTCTACATCTATTTTATTCAGAGAATCTCCATCCGCGATCTTTTTAATAAGGCCAGTGTCTGTTTGAAACTGAAAATTCAAAATCCAATCCCTAAATTTTTTGATTCCATCGTTTTTCATTTCCCATTCTAAACGCTCTTTAGATTTATATCGTTCATGTGATGAAGAGGTAGAATGTCCTTGTGGTTGGGTTAGATCCGTAACATGTATTATAACTGGAATATGTTCATGACGAGCTATTTTATCTGCTTGAACATACGTTTTTGTAAGATCCATGTAATTGGATCCATTTACACAAAGGATTTCTATTCCATTTTCTTTTTGAGTTCTCTGAAATCCGGATAAAAGATCGCTAATATTTTTTTTTGAAAATTGATACTTATTAGGAACGGATATTCCATATTCATCATCCCAAATAGAAAGGATAATAGGGATTTGTAATACGGAGGCAGCATTCACGGTTTCCCAAAACAAACCTTCAGAAATGCTGGCATTTCCAATGGTTCCAAAAGCGACTTCATTTCCATTATGAGAAAACATTTTATGTGTTCTCTTCAAATTTCTTAAATTCTTATAAATTTTAGAAGCTTGAGCCAAACCTAATAGTCTTGGCATTTGTCCAGCTGTAGAAGAAATATCTGCACTAGAGTTTTTTTGGTTTATGAGGTTTTTCCAACTTCCATCTTTGTTCAGAAGACGTGTTCCAAAATGAGAAGTCATCATTCTACCAGAAGAAACAGGTTCTGCTTCTAAATCAGAATGCGCATATAATTGAGAAAAAAAACTTTTTACATTTAAAACTCCAATAGCCATCATAAAAGTTTGATCTCTATAATATCCAGATCTAAAGTCTCCATTTTTAAAAACTTTAGCCATAGCTAGTTGAGGGATTTCTTTTCCATCTCCAAATATTCCGAATTTAGCTCTTCCATTTAAAACTTCTTTACGACCTAAAAGACTTGTTTCACGACTGATTCTTGCTAATTTATAATCAGTCAAAATCATTTTTCGAAACAAATCGAAAGAGGTTTTCCCTTCATTTATCCCCATTCCAGATTTTCTACTATTTTTATTCATTAATACTAATTTTTTTTGTATGAAAATACAGTTTTCAGATTTTCTTAACAAAAAAGAAAAAATGAAGTTTATTTTTGATATATTGCTTAATAAAAAAAAACAAAAATGATCTCTCACATGATGGGAAGAATCACATTGGCTGTCATCAAGCCTGATTCTGTTGAAAAAGGATATATAGGGCCTATTTTGTTTCATATAGTCAATGCAGGATTTTATATTAGGGCACTTAAAATGACGGATCTTTCTAAAAGATCTGCCAAGAAATTTTATGCAGAACATAAAGAAAGTTTTTTTTTCGATTCTTTAGTGAATTTTATGTCTTCCGGACCAATAGTTTCTATTATTCTAGAAAAAGAAAATGCAGTAGAAGATTTTAGAACTTTAATAGGAGATACAAATCCCATTCATGCAGCTGAAGGAACTATACGAAAGTTATATGCAAGTTCTTTAGAAAAAAATGCGATTCATGGATCAGATAGTAATCAAAATGCTTTTAAAGAATGTCTATTTTATTTCTCTCATCGCGAAATTTTCTGGTAATTCAACTTAATTCCAAAAATTTGTATTTTGTAATTAGAATTAGGAAGAAACATTTAAAATGAAAAAAAGTTTTTTAATTATTATTTCCACTATTTTAATCTTAATATTTGTAATCAGTTTATGGATAACTGGAACATATAATCAATTAGTCAAATTGAATGAAAACATAAAAACACAATGGAGTCAAGTGGAAAACGTTTATCAAAGACGAGCAGATTTGATTCCAAACTTAGTAAAAACGGTAAAAGAATCTGCTAATTTCGAAAAAAACACTCTGAATCAGGTCATAGAAGCAAGAGCAAAAGCCACTTCCATGAATATAAATCCCAATAATTTAAATCAAGATCAAATAAGCAGGTTTCAAAGAGCGCAAGAAGGATTACAAAGTTCTCTTAGCAGATTATTATTAATTGTGGAAAATTATCCTCATCTAAAATCAACACAAAATTTTTCAGAATTACAAAATCAATTAGAAGGAACAGAAAATCGTATTAATGTGGAAAGAAACCGTTTTAATGATCAAGTAAATCATTTTAATACTTATAGAAATAATTTTCCAAAAATTATCATCGCGAATTTTTTTCCTCAATTTAGAGAAAAAGGATATTTCCAATCTCAAATAGGATCAGAAAAGGCTCCTATTGTAAATTTTCAGGATTAGAAAACATAGAAAAAAATTTTAGATGAAAAAAATTCTAAAAGAAATTATTAAATTTTTACTCATTTTACTAATTTTCACAAATTTAGTAGAAGGACAACAATTAAATATCCCTGATAAGCCAAAAAAAATATATCCTGTTAACGACTATGCAGGAGTTTTATCCCACATTCAAATACAAAAATTAAATGAAAGACTCATTCAATATTCAAAAAAAACCTCCACAGAAATTTTAATTTCTATTGTTCGAGATCTTTATGGAGAAGATCCAAATTTTTTAGCTTCTAAATGGGGAAATAAATGGCATATTGGAAAAAAATATAAAAACAATGGAATTATCATATTATTATCTATTAATGATAAAAAAATATCCATCCAAAATGGATACGGAATAGAGCCATACTTGACCGATTTTACCACTCGACGCATCATCCAAAAAATAAAACCTCTTTTAAAGAAAAATCTATACTATGAAGCTATAGATATCAGTATCAAAGAGATATTCAGAATCATGAAAAATGAATATATAAACAAGGAAAACAAAAAAAATCATTTTTCAAAATGGAATTTAGCTTTTTCTATTAGTGTTTTTTTGATTATATTTTTTTTCTTATGCTTATGTAAAAAAGGAATAGACCCATCATCATTAAATATATTATTTTTAACGAATATTCTATTCAAAAAAAAATATTCTGATAATGAAGATAGTTTTGACGGATTCGGAGAAGGTGGAAATTTTGGAGGTGGTGGATCATGCGAAAACTGGTGATCTAATTTCTTGTTAAAAATTCTTCAAGATGAGCTATTTTTTTCAAAGTATCACTTTCTTTCTTTTTTTCCTTTAAAAGGATTTCTTTTGGAACAGATCTCACATATTTATTGTTGGATAAATTCTTCCGAATCATAGATAATAAATTATAAAAATATTGAATTTTTTTTTCAATGTGAATAAGATCTCTTTTCTTAGAAGAAAACTTTCTATCTAAAGATAAAAAATATTTATCCGTTCCTAAAAAAAAGGAAAAAAATTGTTCTTTTTTAGGTTTTTTTAAAACATGAATGATTTGAGATAAATTTGCTAATTTTAATATTATGGAATGGTATTCTTTCTCTGCTCCTTCTTTCAGATAAAATAAAACTAAGCTTTTTTTATAAGGGATATTCATTTTATTTCTTATAGAACGTATTTGAGATATAATTTGAACAGCTCTTTCAAAAGAAACTAAAATTTTCTGATTATAGGATTTTTTTTTAGGCCAAGAAGAAATAATTAAAGCTTCTTCTCTTGTTCTTTTTTTAAGAAGACTCCAAATTTCTTCTGAAAGAAAAGGCATATATGGATGTAATAGTTTTAACACATTCTCAAACCACTTAATTGTATTTGAATAGACTGGTTTCGATATCCCTTTTCCAAAAACAGGTTTAATAATTTCAAGAAACCAAGAACAAAAATCATTCCAAATTAACTTGTATAAAATCATCAATGATTCATCAAATTTATATTGATGAAAATATTTTTCAAAAATTTCCAAAACATGATAAAAACGATTTTCAAACCATCTAATAGCCTTTTTAGATGCTTCAGGAAGATCTTTATTTTTTTCTTCTATCTTCCAACTTTTTATCAGACGAAAAGCATTCCATATCTTATTAGAAAAATTTCTTCCTTGTAAACAGATATTTTCCTCAAAATGAAAATCTTTTCCTGCACTAGCTCTTAGCATAATCCCCATACGAACAGCATCTGCTCCATATTTTTCAATTAAATCTACAGGATTTGGAGAATTATTTAGAGATTTAGATATTTTCTGATTTTTATCATCTCTTACTATTCCAGTAAAATAAACCTTCTTAAAGGGTTTTTTTTTCCGAAAAAAAAAACCAGCCATAATCATACGTGCCACCCAAAAAAACAAGATATCTGAACCTGTTACTAAATCTTCAGTAGGATAATAATAAGATATTTCTCGATTATGGGGATGAATAATTCCATCAAATACAGACATAGGTAAGATCCATGAAGAAAACCATGTATCTAGAACATCTGGTTCTTGTCTAATTTTATCATCCTTTAAATGAGGATCATGACTCTTAATTTTCGCTTTTATTAAGGCTTGCTCAAAGTTTTCTGCTACTACAAAATCATTTTTTGAATCTCCATAATAATAAACTGGGATACGATGTCCCCACCACAATTGTCTAGATATATTCCAATCACGAATTTTATCCATCCATTGAAAATAAATTTTTTTAAATCTACTTGGATAAAATTTAATTTCTCCATTTTTAACTGCTTCTACAGCAGGAATAGACATCTCTTTCATCTTTAAAAACCATTGAAGAGACAATTTTTGTTCTACTACGGTTTTTGTTCTTTCTGAGAATCCAATTTTGTGATTAAAGTTATCTACCTTAGACAGAAATCCTAAGGTAGATAACTCTTTTATTATATTTTTCCTCACTTCAAAACGATCCATTCCTTGATAATGAAGACCTTTTTCATTGAGAGTCGCATCTTCATTAAAGATGTCAATTATCTCTAAATGATATGTATCAGCAATAGCTTTATCGTTTATGTCATGAGCTGGAGTGATTTTTAAACATCCTGATCCAAAATATGGATCTACATATGAATCTTGAATAATAGGAATCAATCGATTGATTATTGGAATCCTAGCGTATTTTCCCTTTAAATGAAAATAACGATTGTCATCTGGATGAAAACAAATAGCTGTGTCCCCAAACATGGTTTCAGGACGAGTCGTAGCAATAGTCACAAAATATTTTTCCCCTTCTATTGGATATTTTATATAAAAAAGTTTTCCTTTTTGTTCTCGATAGAAGACTTCTTCATCAGAAATAGTAGTTTTAGCTTCTGGATCCCAATTCACTACACGATATCCCCTGTATATATATCCCTTTTCATATAAATCTATAAAAATTTTTGTAACAGATTTGGATAATTTTTTGTTCATAGTAAATTGAACACGGTTCCAATCACAAGAACACCCCAATTTTTTTAGTTGATTTAAAATAATGTTCTTATGTTTCTCAGACCATTCCGAAACATGTAATAAAAATTTCTCTCTTCCTATAAGGATTTTAGACAATCCTTTTTCCTTTAATTGATGAACGACTTTTGCTTCTGTAGCAATAGAAGCATGATCCATCCCAGGAATCCAACAAGGATTGGATCCTTTCATTCTTGCATATCTAATCAATATGTCCTGTATAGTATTATTCAAAATATGTCCTATATGAAGAACTCCAGTAATATTAGGAGGTGGCATCAAAATTGTATAAGGAGGCTTCTTTCCTGGTAAAGAAAAAAAATAATTTTCCCTCATCCAATGATGATAGATTCTATTTTCCACAGATTTTGGGTCATATTTAATTGGAATATTCATAAATTTAAAAATATAAAAAAAAATGAAAATTATACTGATTTCTGCTGTTTCTAGTAATGGGGTTATAGGAAAAAATAATCAATTAATGTGGCATTTACCTAATGATTTAAAACGTTTCAAAAATATGACTTTTGGAGAAACCGTTCTTATGGGTCGGAAAACTTTTGAATCCATTGGGAAAATTCTTCCAGGAAGAAGAAATATTATACTAACAAAAAAAAATAAAATACATTTCTTTTCCTCGACTAATACTAATAATAAGACTAATCCTCGCGGAACCTTTGAAGTTTATTCTTCTTTGAAACAGATTTATGACTTAAATTATAAAAAAATATTTGTGATAGGAGGAGAGAAAATATATACTTCTACTATAGATAAAGCTCATATCATAGAATTAACTGTAATTCACAAAAAATTTTACGGAGATGCAAAATTTCCAAAAATTCCTCTTAGCAAGTGGAAAAAAACATATGAATTTTTTCATGAAAAAGATAAACATCATTTATATAATTACAGTTTTATACGATATGAAAGAAAAGACTAATTATTTATTCTCTTCTATCTAGTTCTTTTTTGATCCTAGCTGCAAGTTCATAACATTCATTTACAACTGCATGATTTAATAAAGCGTTAAGATCTCTTTCTGTCATTTTTTCTAAATCTTGTTGACTTTTTTCTTTGTTAAAAAAAAGTGGAACAGAATTTTCAATCCCTTCTTCTGAAGGAAGCTCATTTTCTTTATTATCAATAGGAAATCCATTTTCGAAATAAATTCCAGCCTTATCAAATATTTCTTTTGTAGTATAAATAGGAGCTTGAAATCGCACAGCTAAAGCTACTGCATCGGATGTCTTTGAATCTATCTTATGTTCTTTATTTTCTCCTTCAAACAGGATATAAGAAAAAAATATCCCATTGACTAATTTATATATAACAACTGCTTTTAACCTTATGTGAAATACTTTCGCAAAAGTAAGAAATAGATCATGTGTAAAAGATCTAGATGGATCTCTTTTTCCTAAAGCATAAGCAATAGATTGGGCTTGCAAACTCTCTATGATAATAGGAAGTTTTATTCTTCCAGATTCTTCTTCCAATAATAAAACATATATCCCAGATTGTATTTGACTTAAGGATATTCCACGTATAGCTAATCTGATGAGTTGTTCCATAGAAAAAACATATATCTATATATCACCAAATATACTAAATTTGAAAGTAAATTTTATGGATTATTCATTTAAAAATAGAAATATATAAAATTCTTTGTAAAAATTGTTGTTATATGTAATAATTTTTTTTATATATTTAAGAATCGTATCCTGTAACTATGTAAATATTTAAAATTTTTATTATGAATACTTCTATTAGATTTTTAATTCCAACAATTTTTCTATCGTTAGGAGTTTGTCTAATCTCCTGTAATGATGAGATCACTTCTGCTGATGAATCTGGGTTAAAAAAAGATTCACCTTCTATTCCTCCTCCAGATCCTTCATTTGCTAGTTCTAATCCAACAACACCCACTCCCACTCCTATGCCTCCTTCACTTCCTCCAGATCCTTCTAATGGAGATCAACCTTCTTTTTCTATTCCTACTGATATTGACCCCGAAGATTTATCTAAAAGAATAAAAGAGATAGGTGAAAAAATAGAAAGATTAGAAAAAGAGAGCGAATTTCATCATAATGAATTCTATCAGATGGTTGGGGTACAAAAAGGAATATTGAATGAAGTGAAAAGAAAAAAAACGGTAATGAAATCTAAACCCTATGGTTCAGAAGAACAATTAAAAGCTCAAAAAGAATTTGAAGATCAAAAAAAATTAGGAAAAGAAAGATTAAAAATACTTAAAGAAAAAAATGTATTTCTGAGTCAATTAACTAAATCTATAACAGAAGCTAAAAATGAACAACTCGCTCTTCAGAAAATACAAGAAGATTTACAAAAAAGAAATAAAAATAAATCAACCAACAAAAACGAGAATACAGATAAAACAACAACACAGGACAAAAAAAACTGATTGATTGATTATTATCTTAATTTATCAAAAAAAAACGGAAAAGGCAGATATTAGATTAGGCTTCCTTTTCCGTTATTATTTTATAATTTGAGAACTTTTACATTATGATGAAAGAAAAAACTTTTCGTGAAGTCCTAGCAGAAGCTATGAGTGAAGAAATGAGAAGAGATGACGCTGTATATCTTATGGGAGAAGAAGTGGCTCAATATCATGGAGCTTATAAAGCTTCTAAAGGAATGCTTGAGGAATTCGGTCCAAGAAGAGTTATCGATACACCTATATCAGAATTAGGATTTTCTGGAATAGGAGTAGGTTCTGCCATGAACGGATGCAGACCTATTATTGAATTTATGACTTTTAATTTCTCTTTAGTCGCCATGGACCAAATTATTAATAATGCGGCAAAAATACGTTATATGAGTGGAGGTCAATGGAATATCCCTATTGTTTTTAGAGGTCCTACTGGATCTGCTGGACAATTAGGAGCTACACATTCTCAATCTTTTGAAAGTTGGTATGCTAGTTGTCCTGGATTAAAAGTAGTAATTCCATGTAATCCATATGATGCTAAAGGGCTTTTAAAATCCGCTATAAGAGATAATAATCCCGTAATTTTTATGGAATCTGAACAAATGTATGGGGATAAAATGATGATTCCAGAAGAAGAATATATTCTTCCTATTGGAAAAGCTGAAGTAAAAAAAGAAGGAACAGATGTTAGTTTAGTTTCTTTTGGAAAGATTATGAAAATTGCCTTAAATATTGCTAATAAATTAGATCAAGAAAACATTAGTGTAGAAGTCATAGATATTCGGACTATTCGTCCATTAGATTATGAATCTATACTTTTTTCTGTGAAAAAAACTAATCGTTTAGTGATTTTAGAGGAATCCTGGCCTTTTTCTTCAATTTCCTCTGAAGTCTCTTACATGATACAAAAAAAAGCGTTTGACTACTTAGATGCCCCTATCAGTAGAATCACTCTGCTTGATACTCCTGCACCTTATGCTTCTAATTTAATTAAAGCTTGGTTTCCAAATGAAGAAAAAATCATCAAGGCTATAAAAGAAACCCTTTATCTTATCTAATTAATACACAGCTTGAACTATCTTATAAATATTTTCTGGTTTATCCATGGTGTAATAATGGATCACTTCCACACCAGAATCTTTTAGTTCTTTAGATTGTTGGATGGCCCATTCAATTCCAATATGAGAAATCATTTTTTTATCTTTTACTTTTTCAATTTCTTTCACTAATTCATGAGGAATATTTAAATAAAAACGAGAAGGAAGACTATTTAACTGTTTTTTAGAAGAAATTGGTTTAATTCCAGGTATTATAGGCACAGTAATTCCTTCTGATCTGCATTTTTTGACAAAAGAAAAGTATTTCTTATTATCAAAAAACATTTGAGTCACAATGTAATTAGCCCCTGCTTCCACTTTTTTCTTTAAAAAGAATAAATCACTTTCCATATTTGGCGCTTCTAAATGTTTTTCTGGATATCCAGCTATTCCAATACAAAAATCAAATAATGGAGAGTCTTTTTGTTCGAAAGTATTATCAAGGTATTTCCCATTGTTCAAGTTTTTAACTTGTTCAACCAATTCTACAGCATATTGATGACCGTCTTTTTTCGAAAAAAAACTCTTTTCAGATTTTAAAGGATCCCCTCTAAGAACTAAAACATTATCTATTCCTAAAAAATTTAGATCTATCAAAGCATTTTCCGTCATTTGTCTATTGAAACCGCCACAAATGAGATGTGGAACCGCATCTATTCCATATTTATTCATAATAGCTGCACAAATTCCTACAGTTCCTGGACGTCGTGAAATAGTTCTTCTTTGTAAAAGTCCGTTTTCTTTTTCTACATAAATAAATTCCTCACGATGATATGTAACATCAATAAAAGGAGGATTAAATTCCATTAGAGGATCTAATGTGGAAAAAATATCTTTGATGTCATGTCCTCTTAAAGGGGGTAATATTTCAAAAGAAAATAAACTTTTTTTAGCTTTATCTATATGATCAGTGACTTTCATAACATAAAAAACTATTTAATATTATCAAATCCTGTATAAGGAACTAAAACCTTAGGAATATTAATTTGATTGACTGTTTGATTATTTTCTAATAAAGCTGCCATAATCCTTGGTAAAGCCAAAGCGCTTCCATTAAGAGTATGACATAATTCTATTTTTCCTGTCATGGTTTTATATCTAAGATTTAATCTATTAGATTGGAA
The DNA here is from genome assembly GCF_000093165.1 of Blattabacterium sp. (Periplaneta americana) str. BPLAN. Taxonomy (NCBI): domain Bacteria; kingdom Pseudomonadati; phylum Bacteroidota; class Flavobacteriia; order Flavobacteriales; family Blattabacteriaceae; genus Blattabacterium; species Blattabacterium sp. (Periplaneta americana). The sequence continues at coordinate 215,082 of NC_013418.2, forward strand.
ATTAGTACAATTAGAAATTGAACTAACTTCTAACCATTTTTTTTGTGCCATAGAATAAACTTCAAAATCATAAGTTATTGCAGAAGCAAATCCTAAATCTTTTCCCATTAAACGAATAAGACGAAATGGCAATTCTAAAGATTTCAAAATGTTTTGAACATGGGAAATCATTTCCTCTAAATAATAAAAAGAAGTATCAGGAGTAGTAATTTGAATAATTTCTACTTTTTCGAATTGATGCAGTCTATTTAATCCTCGTACTTTAGATCCATAAGATCCAGCCTCTCTTCTAAAACAAGATGTATAAGTAGTGGATTTTATAGGTAAGTCTTTATAACTTAATAGATTATTTCTATAACAATTCATAAGAGGAATTTCTCCAGTTGGAATAAGATAAAAATTATCTTTTTCTATTAAATACATTTGACCTTCTTTATCCGGGATTTGTCCTGTAGAATAGCCTGATATTTCATTAATCAGATAAGGAAAACTGTACTCCTTATAGGAAGCTTGTATATTTTTATCTAAGAAATATTGAATTAAACCTCTCTGCAGCTTAGCTCCTTTTCCAATATATACTGGAAATCCAGATCCACATATTTTTGTTCCTAAATATAAATCAAATAACTGAAATTTTTTGGCTAACTCCCAATGAGGAAGAGCATTTTCAATTTTTATTGAATGAGGAGCTATTTTTTGAAAAAGAAAATCGTCTTTTTCTAAATTTTTTTTTACTATTTCATCAGGAATATTAGGAATTTGATCTAATTTTTTTTCTAAATTTTGAATAATATTTTTTAATTGAATATGAAGATTTTTTTTTTTCTTTTTTAAAGAAAGAGATTCCTCTTTTAAGGATTTTATTGGAATTTTTTTTACATTTTTATCACCTATAATATGACTTATTTTTTTTGAAATTTTATTTTCATTCTCTGAGATTTTATTGATCTCATATTGTATTTTTTTCTTGCTTTTATCTAAGATTAATATCTCATCTATTAAGTTTCTTTTTTCAAATTTTCTTTTTTCTAGTCCTGATAAAATTTTTTCCCTGTTTTTACGGATGAAAGAGACTTGAAGCATAGAGAAAATTAAAATCGTATTTCTAAGTCTTCACAAGATACAAATAATATATTTTCTATCTTTGCATAATGCGTGAATCTTTTTTTCATAAAAAATTTGATCAATACTTTTTAAAAGACAAAAATATAGCTAAGAAAATTGTCAAAAATCTTTCTTTTCAAAATTATAATACTGTAGTTGAAATAGGTCCAGGATTAGGAATATTGACTCGTTATTTATTAACTCCATGGCATAAAGTATTTTTAATAGAAATTGATAAAAAATTAATCCTGTTTTTAAGAAAAAATTTTTCAGTTTCTAAAAATCAAATCATACACAAAGATTTTTTAAAATGGAATCCTGAAGAAATGAATCTAAAAAACTTCGCAATAATTGGAAATTTTCCTTACAGAATTTCTTCTCAAATTTTATTTCATATATTAAGATATAATCAATATATTCCAGAATGTATTGGAATGTTTCAAAAAGAAGTAGCAGAACGTATAACATCTCATGAAGGAAATAAAACTTATGGAATTTTATCTGTTCTCGTACAAACATTTTATGAAGTGAAATATCTGTTTACAGTAAATAAACATGTTTTTTTTCCTATCCCAAATGTAAAATCTGCCGTAATTTCCTTAAAGAGAAAAGAAAGAAAAATTTTCTGTAATAAGGATCTTTTATTTCAATGTGTGAAAATAGCTTTTAATCAAAGAAGGAAAACCTTAAAAAATGCTTTACAATATTTTATTAAAGAAATACCAAATTATTATAACCTCCCATTTTTAAATAAAAGAGCAGAACAATTATCTGTAAAAGATTTTCTTCAATTAACAAAAGAAATAGAAAATAGAAAATGACTCAATTATTAAATGGAAATAAATTAGCTATCGATATAAGAAAAGAAATTTCCAAGGAAATAGAAAAAAGCATACGAAATAAAAAAAAGAGACTTCCTCATCTTGGAATCATTTTATTAGGAACTAATAGTTCCAGTTTAACCTATGTGAACAGCAAAATACAAGAATGCAAAAATATCGGAATAAAATCTTCATTAATCCATTTGCCAAATGATAGTTCAGAAAAAGAATTATTAAAAGAAATTCAAAAAATGAATAACAATCCGTTAATAGATGGTTTTATAGTTCAATTACCTCTTCAAAAGCATATCAATTCAGATAAAATAATTATGTCTATTAATCCAAGAAAAGATGTAGATGGATTTCATCCAGAAAATTTTGGAAAAATGTCTTTGGATATGAAGGCCTTTTTTCCTGCAACAGCACTAGGCATATTAACTATTTTAGAGAGATATAAAATAGAAATATCTGGAAAACATACTGTGGTTATTGGAAGAAGTCGTATAGTAGGAAGACCCATAAGTATTTTAATGAGCAGAAAAAACTATCTTGGAAATAGCACGGTTACACTTACTCATAGTCAAACTCCAAATATAGATTACTATACAAAACAAGCAGATATCATTATAACTGCGGTAGGGCGTCCTGGTTTTTTAACAGGAAAAATGATTAAAGAGGGAGCTATAGTTATAGATGTAGGTATAACTAAAGTAAAAAATGGAAAAAAATCTTTTTTAAAAGGAGATGTTGATTTCAATAGTGTTTATGGAAAAGCTTCTTATTTAACCCCTGTTCCAGGTGGTGTAGGCCCTATGACCCGCATTATGCTTATAAAAAACACTTTAATAGCAGCATTAAATAATGGAAATAAATAACGTTTCTTTTCCTGTTAAAGAGACCTTTTATTCTATACAAGGAGAAGGTTTTTTTTCTGGAATAGCCGCCTATTTTATTCGTTTTGAAGGATGCAATATTCAATGTGATTGGTGTGATACAAAAAGTAGTTGGAAAATAGAAAAAAAGGATTTTTTAACAGTTCATAAAATTATTAATAATATCAATGAAAAGGTAAAAACTATTGTTATTACTGGTGGAGAACCTATGATGTGGAATCTAACTCCTTTAACCAGTCTTCTTAAAAAAAAAGGATATCGCATTCATGTTGAAACTTCTGGATCTTATCCTATTCACGAAAAAGATATAGATTGGATTACCATTTCTCCTAAAAAGAAAAAACGTCCTTTGAAGGAAAATTACAAAAAAATGAATGAATTAAAAATAATTATTTGTAATGAAAGCGATTTTTCTTTTGCAGAAGAACAAGCTTTTTATGTTAAAAAATCCAATTGTGTATTATGTTTACAACCTGAATGGAAAAACAACATTAAAATACTTCCAAAAATAATTTCTTATATAAAAAATCATCCTAAATGGAAAATATCTCTTCAAATTCATAAAATATTAAATATTCCTTAATGGTTTTTACTTTTATGTCTTTTTTCTAAAAGATTTATTACGTTATGGATAGTCACCCCTTTACTATATAAAAGAAGAATATAATGAAATAACAAATCCGCAGATTCATTCAAAAAAAGACTTCGATTATCATCTTTAGATTCAATAATCATTTCAACAGCTTCTTCTCCTAATTTTTGAGATATTTTATTAACCCCTTTTTTGAATAATTTAACAACATAAGAATTTTCATCTTTTTGATTGACTCTATTAGAAATTATATTCTCCAAATGAAACAAAAAATTCATTTGATTCATTTCTTTCCAACAGGTATCCGTTCCTTTATGGCAAACAGGACCTGTAGGTTCTGCTTTAATCAATAATGTATCTCTATCACAATCAATCAATATCTTTTTGATTAAAAGATAATTTTTACTAACTTCTCCTTTGGTCCACAGTCTTTTTTTAGACCTACTATAAAAAGTCACTTTTTTTTCTTCAATACTTTTTTTATACGCTTCCTGATTCATATAACCAAGCATTAAAACTTTATTAGTTTTGTTATCTTGAATAATAACAGGAATCAAATCGTCTTTAAAATTTATTTGTTTTATTGGAAGATCCTTCATTTTTTAATTTATTTGTTAGTTCTAACGGGAATATTATGATAATTTAAATAACATTTTAACTCAGGAATTTCTATTTCTTTATAATGAAAAATACTGGCGGCTAGAGCGGCATCCGCTTTTCCACTTTTAAATACTTGATAAAAATCTTCTAATTTTCCAGCACCACCTGAGGCTATAATAGGTATAGAAAGTTTTTCAGAAATTTTTTTAGTGATATCTAAAGCAAATCCGTTTTTTGTTCCGTCATGATTCATAGAGGTTAATAATATCTCTCCTGCGCCTCTATTAGCTCCTTCTTTAGCCCAATCTAAAGCTTTTTTCCTGGTAGAAACTCTTCCTCCGTTTAAATAGACCCTCCATTCATTTTCTTCATATTTTGCATCAATTGCTAAAACTATACATTGACTTCCAAATCTTTTGGAAAGAATTTCTAAAATTTTTGGTTTTTTAAAAGCTGCAGTATTAATAGATATCTTATCAGCCCCTGCATTTAATAATAATTCCACGTCTTTTTCTTCCCCTATTCCTCCTCCTACTGTAAAAGGAATATTTATATGACGAGAGATTTCTCTAACTAAACTGGAGAAAGTCTTACGTCTTTCATTTGTTGCTGTGATGTCCAAGAAAATTAATTCATCAGCACCTTGTTGCGTGTACCAACTACCCAATTTTATGGGATCTCCAGCATCTTTTAGATGTTTAAATTTTACTCCTTTTACAGTTCTCCCATTTTTTATATCTAAACAAGGTATAATACGCTTAACTAACATAAATAATTTTATTTATCTTCCTTCCAATCTCTAAGTTCTGACAAGGATATCTTATTTTCATATATAGCCTTTCCAATAATAACTCCATGACAGCCTAAATCGTCTAATTTTTTTAGATCCTCTATATTCCTTACTCCTCCACTTGCAATGAATTCAATATCGGGAAATCTTTTAAGAATTTCCTCATATAAAGAAAAAGAAGGACCGGAAAGGTTCCCATCTTTATATATGTCCGTACAAAAAATTTTTCTTACCCCATGACTTTTTTTTTCTTTTAAGAAATCCCAAAAAGGAATTTCATACAATTTAGTCCATCCATTCACAGCTATTTTATTGTCTCTAACATCCACTCCAAGAAGGATTTTTTCACTTCCATAAATATGGATCCATTTCTTAAAAAGAAATGGATCTTTTACCGCAATACTCCCAACTGTGGCCATGCAACCTCCATTTTCAAATACAATGCGTACATCTTCATCTGTATGAATTCCCCCTCCAAAATCAATAATTAAATGTGTGAATTTTGCTATTTTTTCCAAAACTTTCCAATGAATAACTTTTCCCTTTTTTGCCCCATCTAAATCCACTAGATGTAATCTAGATATTCCATGATCTTCTAGTAAAAAAGCAACATCTAACGGATCTTTATTATAAATTTTTTTTCTTTTATAGTCTCCCTGGATCAAACGAACACATTTTCCATCAATAAGATCTATAGCTGCTATAATCTGCATTATATGAGTAATTTATATATATTATTTTACAATCGAATAAAATTTTCCAATATCTTATGTCCTATATAAGAAGATTTCTCTGGATGAAATTGGACAGCGTAAAAGTTTTTTTTTTGTATTGCAGAACTATACGAAATGATATAATCTGTTTTAGCTACGGTATATTTTCCCAAAGGAGCATAATAACTATGAACAAAATATTGATAACTTCCATCTGGAATATTTTCAAATAAAGGCCCTTTTAGCTTGTGAATGGTATTCCAACCAATTTGAGGAATTTTATCATTTTTATCTTTTGAATGAAATTTTTTGACAAACAAATCAAAAATCCCCATGCAGGTTGTGTTACTTTCTTCTGAATACTTGCAAAGTAATTGCATTCCCAGACATATTCCTAGTACAGGTTGTTCTAATTTAGATAGAAGAATGTCTAATTTTTTTTCTTTCAAGTATTTCATAGCAAAATTAGCTTCTCCTACTCCAGGTAGAATGATTCTTTCCGCATTTTGAATAGATTTTTTGGAATCGGTAACAATAGCTTCTACTCCTATTCTTTCCAAAGAAAAAAGAACAGATTGTACATTTCCAGCAGGATATTTTACAATAATTGTTTTCATGATTTTTTCATTAAAAAATTTTTACAACATTCCTTTAGAACTAGGCAGCTTATTGGTCCTATTTTTTTTTATCGCCATTTTAATAGCTTTAGCAAAAGCTTTAAAAATAGATTCTATCTTATGATGATCGTTTTTTCCAATAGCGTGAACATAAAGATTGCATTTTGCAGAAGAGGAAAAAGATTTAAAGAAATGAATAAACATCTCCGTAGGAACTTTCCCTATTTTGTTTCTAATAAATTTAGCCTTCCAAGTTAATTGACTTCTACCTCCAAGATCTAATGCCACTGTAGCCAAACAGTCATCCATAGGAAGAGAAAAAAAACCATAACGTTCTATTCCTCGTTTATCTATAATAGATTGATGAAAAATTTCTCCTAAAGTAATTGCTGTATCTTCAATGGTATGATGTTCATCTACCTCAAGATCTCCTATTGCATGAATATTTAGATCCATAAGACTATGAAAAGCCATTTGTTCCAAAAGATGATCTAAAAAACCTAATCCTGTTTGTATTTTTGCTTTTCCTTCTCCATAAAGTTGAATAGTTATTTTTACGTCTGTTTCTAATGTTTTTCGTTGATGTTGAAAAATTCTTTTAGTAGACACATCTTTTAAATATTCATAAATTCTTTCCCAACTATCAGTTTCTAACGCAATGATCTTTTTTAAGGATTTTTTTTCTATAGATAAGTTTTTTTCTTCTATAATAGGATTGATCCATATAGATTTACATCCCAAATTTTTAGCTAACAAAACATCAGTTAATCTATCTCCAATAACAAAAGATTTTTCAAGATTGTAACCAGAATGAAAATAAGAAGTCAGCATTCCTATTCCAGGTTTTCTTGTAGGAGAATTTTCTTCTGGAAAAGTTCTATCTATATGAACAGAAGAAAAATGAATTCCTTCCGTCTTTAATATTTTCAAAATATGATTATGTATAGGCCAAAAATTTTTTTCAGGAAACTTATCCGTTCCTAATCCATCTTGATTGGTAACCATCACAAAATCATAATTTAATTCATGAGCTATTTTAGTTAAAAAAAATAGAACCCTTGGATAAAAATTCACCTTTTCAAGAGAATCAATTTGATAAGTAGGTGGGAATTCTTGAATGATGGTTCCATCTCTATCAATAAATAATATTCTTTTCATTATCCTTTTTTTATCCCGATATGTTGAAACATTTAAACACGATTTTCAGAGTATTCTTTGATTTGATCTATCAAATATTCATTTTCTTCATGAGTCCCTATTGTTATTCTTAAACATTCATTACAAAAAATAATTTTTGAACGATCTCTAACTACAATATTTTTTTCTATCAAATATTTATAAAGGTTTTTTGATGAAAAAGGAACTTTAACTAGTAAAAAATTGGAAGAGCTAGGATAAACTTTTTGTATAATGGAAATTTTATTTAGAGCCTCCTCCATATATTTTCTTTCTGAAAGAATGCTTTTTAAATAGTAAAAAAATAGATCTTTATTATCAAGTGCCTGAATAGCTATTTTTTGAGAAATTTTACTGATATTATAGGGATATTTAATTTTATTCATCCATTGAATGATCTTTTCAGAAGTAATAGCTATTCCTATTCTCAACCCAGCTAATCCCCAAGATTTAGAAAGCGTTTGCAAAACGATTAAATTCGGATATTTCTCTATTTCTAGAGAAAAAGATTCTTGATCTGAAAAATCTATATAAGCTTCATCCAAAACGACGATTCCTGTAAATTTATTTATAATTTTTTGAATATCTTGTTTTTTCAAATCATTTCCAGTAGGATTATTCGGAGAACAAATAAAAATTATTTTACTATATTGATTAATTTTATCTTCTATTTGTTTCAAATTTAATTGATATTCTTCTTCAGTTAAAAAAACTTTCACTACATTTACTCCATGAATTTTTCCACTTACTTCATACATACCATAAGTAGGAGGACAAATGATAGAATGATCTATTTTTGGACGAGAAAAAATGCGATAAATTAAATCAATAATTTCATCACTTCCATTTCCCAAAAATATTTTAGATGAAGGAATATTTTTCACTTCTGATATTTTTCTTTTTAATTCTTTCTGTAATGGATCTGGATATCTATTATATGAATTATAAAAAGATAAAGGAGCTCCAAAAGAATTCTCATTAGCATCTAAAAAAATGGAATTTTTTCCTTGATTGTATTCTTCTCTAGCAGATAAGTAAGGATCTACATTCAGAATATTTTCCCTAATTAAAGATTTTAAATCAAAATTGTTACTAGTCATGATGCATTTTCATTCATTTTTCAATCGAATATCAATGGATTTTTTATGTGCTATTAAACCTTCTGTTAAAGATAGTCCACCAACACATTTTGATAAACCTCGTAATCCTTTTTTGGTAATTTTTTGAAAAGTTATTTTTTTTAGAAAACTATCTACAGATACTCCACTATAAGATTTTGCATACCCATAAGTAGGAAGCACATGATTTGTTCCAGAAGCATAATCTCCCACACTGACTGGAGAATAATTTCCCAGAAATACAGATCCAGCATTTTTTATTTTATCCCCCCAATAAGAAGCATTATGACAATTAATGATTAAATGTTCTGGAGCCACTTGATTGATCAAATGAATGCTTTCTTCCAAAGAAGAAAGAACAATCATTTTGCTCCTTTCCAAAGATTTTTTCATAATATTTTGTCTAGTGGAAAAACTAGTTAATTGTTTTTTTAATTCTTTTTTTATTTTTTCCATCCAGGATATACTTATGGTAATTAAAAGAATGTAACTTTCTGGATCATGTTCTGATTGAGAAATTAAATCAGAAGCAACATATTCTGGATTCGCTGTTTCATCTGCTAAAATAACGACTTCTGAAGGTCCAGCTGGCATATCTATAGAGACTATTCCTTTTTGTGCTACAATTTGTTTAGCTAGTGTAACATAAGAATTTCCTGGACCAAATATTTTGTAAACAGAAGAAACACTTTCAGTTCCATAAGCCATAGCGGCAATAGCTTGAGCTCCTCCTATTTTATAGATTCGTTTTATTCCTATATACTTAGTAGCTGTATATAAAATGGATGGATGTATTTTTCCATTTTTATTTGGAGGAGAGCACAAAATAATATCTTCGCAACCAGCTAAATTACTAGGAACTCCTAACATTAATACAGTAGATAATAAAGGGGCAGAACCTCCAGGGATATATAAACCGACCTTTTCTATAGGAACAGATTTTCTCCAACAAATAACTCCTGGAGAGACTTCTATTTTTGATTCTTTCTGTATTTGTGGTTTATGAAAAGATTGGATGTTTTTATGTGCTACTTCAATAGATTTTTTCAAACAATCTGAAATGTTTTTACTGGATTCATTTATTTCTTCTTCCGAAATTTGAATATGTTTTAAATTCACATGATCATATTTTTTTGTATAGCTTTTTAAAGCTATATCACCGTATAGTTTCACATTATTTATAATAGGCAAAACAAAACCACTTAATCTAGAAACATCTTGTACAGATCTTTTTATAATAGATTTCCATGTTTTAAATGGAGGATATATATACACTTGTATGTCCATAAGTAATATCTGTTAAAGTATAATTTTTTCTATGGGAAGTACTAATATATCTTGTGCCCCAAGCGCTTTCAAATTTTCTACAATTCCCCAAAAATCATTTTCATTTACCACAGAATGGACAGAACTACATTCTGAATTTGCTAATGGAAGAATAGCTGGACTTTTGATTCCTGGAAGATAAGATATTATTTTTTCTAATCGTTCATTAGGGACATTTAAAAGAATATATTTATTATTTTTAGCTTTTTTTACAGCTCGTATTCTAAATAGAAGTTTATCCATGATAATGTTTTGTGGGGAACCCAAATGAAGATGAGAGGCTAAAACAGCTTCAGATTGAAGGATTGTTTCTACTTCTTTTAATCCATTCATAAAAAGTGTAGACCCACTACTCACTAAATCACAAATACAATCTGCTAATCCTATTCCAGGAGCAATTTCTACTGCTCCAGATATTTCGTGAATTTCCGCTTTTATATATTTTTTTTCGAAAAATTCTCTAACTAAAAAAGGATAACTAGTTGCAATTTTCTTTCCATTTAAATCATTTATACCGTTATATATCAAAGATTTAGGAACTGCTATGGAAAGACGACATTTTCCAAACCCCAAAGTTTCTTTGATTTGTATTTTTTTTCGTTTTTCTAAAAGAACATTTTTTCCTACGATTCCTATATCCGCTACTCCATCTTCTAAATATTGAGGAATATCATCATCTCGTAAGAAAAGGATTTCCAACGGAAAATTAAGAGCTGTTGTCTTCAATTTATCTATACCAATATTAATCTCAATGCTGCAATCTTTAAGCAACTTTATGGAGTCTTCATAAAGACGACCTGATTTTTGAATAGCTATTTTAAGTTTATCCATATAAAAAATAATAAAAGCTTACTTTTTGTAAGCTTTTTATTTTAGTAATCTTTATAGATTTAATGCATTACAGCAAATATAAAAAACTATTTTGAATATTCTTTAACCTTTTTGAAACTCTATTGATTCATTATTTTGAAAATGATTTATGATGATTACTTTTAATTATTAATAAAATCTTTCTTTTTGCTATGAAAATTATTAGTTATAATATTAATGGAATTAGATCTGGAATAAATAAAGGATTGCTCCATTGGATTAAATCTTATCAACCAGATGTTCTATGTTTACAAGAAATAAAGGCATCTAAAGAACAAATTAAAACAAGTTTATTTGATCATCTTGGTTATTATCATTATTGGTTCCCTTCAACGAAAAGAAAAGGATATAGTGGAGTAGGCATTTTATGCAAAGAAAAACCTCATCACATAGAATATGGAATAGGAATAGAATCCATTGATACAGAAGGTAGAGTTCTACGTATTGACTTAAAAAAAATATCAGTGATAAGTCTTTATATTCCTTCTGGAAAACATCTAAAAAACAGATTAAATTTTAAATTTTATTTTATGGAGAATTTTTTTTCTTACATAAAAAAAATTCAAAAAAAATTAAAAGATCTCGTTATTTGTGGAGATTATAATATCTGTCATCATGAAATAGATATTCATGATCCTATACGAAATAGAAAAATTTCCGGTTTTTTACCAGAAGAAAGAAAATGGATGAGTAATTTTTTAAATTTAGGATTTATAGATAGTTTTAGAAATTATGTTAAAGAGGCTAATCATTATAGTTGGTGGAGTTATTATTCTAATGCAAAAAAGAATAATAAAGGTTGGAGAATTGATTATGCTATGGTGAGTAGATCTTTAAAAAAGAAGATGAATAAAGCTTATCTATTACCTGAAATCCCATATTCAGATCATTGCCCAACTGTATTAGAAATTGAAATAAATTAAAAATAAATAGAAAAAATGACCTGACTGGGATTCGAACCCAGGACCCTTACATTAAAAGTGTAATGCTCTACCAGCTGAGCTACCAGGTCTTCATAATTTCTTGTGAGCAAATATACTACAATAAATTTTATGTTTTATGAAAGTTACTCTAATCGGATATATGGGAAGTGGAAAAACTTCTATAGGAAAAATTTTATCTAGAGAATTAAAATTGGATTTCTATGATTTAGATGCTCTTCTTGTAAAAGACCAAAAGGATTCTATTTATAATATTTTTCAAAAAAAAGGAGAAAATAATTTTAGAGAAATAGAACATTTAATGGTTAAAAAATTTTTAAAAACACATCAAAAATATATTCTTTCTGTTGGTGGAGGGACTCCTTGTTATTATAATAATATGGATTTATTAAATAAATTTTCAAAAACTTTTTATCTGAAAACCCAGAGTTATATTTTATTTAAAAGATTATATAAGGAAAAAGAAACTAGACCTTTAATAGCTCATTTATCTAAGAAGAAATTATTTCAATTTATCATTCATCATTTATCCAAAAGAATCTTTTTTTACGAAAAATCTTATAAAAAAATAGAGGTTCATGGAAAATCTGAATACAAAATAGTTGAAGAAATTGTAAAACATTTAATAGAATTATGAAGAATCTCTCAGACGATCATTTTTTTTTAGAGAAAATTATAAAATCTTTTTCCTTAGTAGAAAAAAAAAAAATTTGTGTAGCTGTAAGTGGTGGATTAGATAGCATGGTTCTTTTAAATTTATTACTTCTTGTCCCTAACCTTACATTAGGAGTAGCTCATTGCAATTTTACTCTTAGAGATAAAGAATCTAATGAAGACGAAAATTTTGTGAAGAATTTTTGTGCAAAAAAACATATTTTATGTCACGTAAAAAGATTTAACACTTTTGATTTTTCGAAAAGAAATAAGTTTTCTATACAAATGGCAGCTAGAAAACTTAGATATGATTGGTTTGAGAATTTATTAGAGAAACATTCCTATGATCATATGGCATTAGGACATCATTTAAGTGATTCAGTAGAAACTTTTTTTATCAATATAATGAGAGGAACTGGACTAAAAGGTTTATTAGGGATTCCTAGAGAAAATAGAAAATTTATTCGTCCTCTTTCTAGTTTTACTAAAGAAGAAATTTTACACTATGCTAAAATGAAAAAAGTTAATTGGAGATTAGATCACAGTAATCAAGAAAATAAATATTTAAGAAATAAAATACGTCTAATCACATCTACTTTTTCAGATTCTTTCTACAAAGGATTTAAAAAAAGTATAAAATATCTTCATCAGGAAAATTTAGTTATAGAGAGTGAGGTCACAAAAATTAATAAAAAGATTACTCTGGAAAAAAAAGAGAATCCATTTTTTTGGAAAATTGAATGCAAAAAAATTAAGGAATTACAACCATTGTCTTTTTATTTATTCAAATTATTTTTTCCATATGGATTTTCTAATATAGAAGATTTAAAAAACCTTCTTTATGCACAATCTGGAAAACAATTATTCTCAAAAAAATATCGAATTATTAAAAATAGAAATCATTGGATTTTGGTAAAAAATCAAAATCCTTCAAAAAAAATATATATGATATTGAATCTAAAAGATCATAAAAAAACTTCTTTCCCCATTCATCTAAAATTTTTTTTGGATCCAAAAAAAGAAAATATAACAGAAGCATCCTTCATAGATTTAGATAAAATTCAATTTCCTTTACAATTAAGAACATGGAGAAAAGGAGATTTTTTTTATCCTTTAAACATGAAAGGAAAAAAAAAATTAAGCAAATATTATAAAGAGAAAAAATTTTCTCTTTTTGAAAAGGAACATACCTGGTTATTAGTTAATGGAAATGAGAAAATTATTTGGATTATAGGAAATCGTTTAGATGATAGATTTAAAGTAACAGAAAAAACAAAAAGAATATTGGGAGTAAAAATATAATTGATTTATTACGTCTTATTAATGCAAATCCCATTAGGATTTTTTTTAATTTTGGAAAGAATTAGTTATTCTATTTATGAAAATACATAATTTCAATGCAGGTCCTTCTATTTTACCAAAACAAGTGATTAGAAAATCAGCTCAATCTGTCGTTGATTATAATCAATGCGGATTATCTTTACTTGAAATATCTCATAGAAGTAAAGATTTTCTAGAAATAATGGAAAAAACCACTGATTTAGTAAAACGTGTGATGAATTTAAATGAGGACTATGCTATTTTATTTCTTCAAGGAGGAGCCACATTGCAATTTAGTATGGTCCCATATAATTTGATGAGAAAAGAAGCAGCTTATTTAGATACAGGAATATGGGCTTATAATGCAATTAAAGAAGCGGAAAAATTTGGAAAAGTAAGAATCCTTTTTTCTGGAAAAAAAAAGGACTATACATATATATCAAAAACTTATCAAGTTCCAGATGAAGTAGATTATTTTCATTGTACTTCGAATAATACCATTGTAGGTACACAAATGAAAAAATTTCCTCATACTACTATACCAATAGTTTGTGATATGTCTTCCGATATTTTTAGCAGAAAATTAAATTTTTGTCAATTTAGTTTAATCTATGCTTCTGCTCAAAAAAATGTAAGTTCTGCAGGAATGACTATTGTTATAGTAAAAAAAGAAATTTTAGGAAAAATAAAAAGAAATATTCCTTCCTATCTTGATTATAATATTCATATAAAAAATAACAGGATTTTAAATACGCCAAATGTATTTTCTATTTATACTTCTATGCTAACTCTAGAATGGATAGAAAATAAAGGAGGTCTTTCTATTTTAGAAAAAGAGAATCAAAAAAAAGCAAAATTATTATATGACGAAATAGATAAGAGTAATTTATTTGAAAATAAGATTCATAAAGAAGATCGTTCGAATATGAACGTTTCCTTCTTTTTAAAGAAAAAAAATCTAGAAAAAGAATTTAATTCCATGTGGAAAAAAGAAAATATTGTAGGATTAGATGGTCATAGATCTTTAGGAGGATATCGTGCGAGTATATATAACGCACTTCCATTAGAAAGTGTTCAATTTTTAATTGAGATAATAAAAGAATTTGAAAAAAAATTTTCTTAAAAAGAAAAAAAATGAAAGACCTTGAATGTAGATTTTTTTCCATCAAAAAATCCATCCCTAAAAGCATTAAAATTTTAGCTGTATCTAAAAATCAAAATATCTCTTCCATAGAGAGACTATATCAAATAGGACATAGAGATTTTGGAGAAAATTATGTTCAAGAAATGATCCAAAAATATCAAAAATTACCGAAAGATATTCGTTGGCATATGATTGGAGTAATTCAGAAAAACAAATTGAAATCCATAGTTCCTTTCATTCATCTCATCCATAGTATTCAAAAAATAGAACATCTTCAAATAATTAATAAAGAAGCTTTTAAACATAATCGTGTGATAAAATGTCTATTACAAATAAAAATTTGTAATGAAATAAATAAAGCTGGCATAACAAATCAAGAAGCCGATAATATCATGAATAATAATATTTATCATCATATGAAAAATGTAAAAATTATTGGATTAATGGGGATGGCTTCTCTTCATGGTTCTACTCAAAAAATAAGACAGGAATTTTATTCTTTAAAAAAATTATATAATGAATATCAAAGAAAATACCAACATCATATTCTCTCCATGGGAATGAGTAATGATTACCCCATAGCTATAGAATATGGAAGCACCCATATTCGGTTAGGAACATCTCTTTTTGGAAAAAGAAAACTACCCTAAAATAGATTTTATATATTCTCGAATACTAGATTCTAATCTATTTTTATTTAATGATTGAATGAAAGAACTTCCTATTATTCCTCCATTTGCATATTGACATGAAATTTCAAAGGTTTTTTTATCTCTTATTCCAAATCCAATTAATTTAGGTACATGTGTAGAAAGTTTTTGTATTCTCTTAAAATAGGAAATTTGCTTTTCTCCAAAAGGAATAGGCCTTCCAGTTACAGAATTAGAAGAAATTAAATATAAAAAACCATCGGTTATTTCATTTAATAAGGAAATTCTATCTGGATCTGTTTTTGGTGTAATCAAGAAGATCATAGATAACAAATGTTTTTTAAACATTTTTTGATATTTTTCTACAAAAACATTGACAGGCAAATCTGGAAAAATTAGTCCAGATACCCCGGCTTCATTACTTTCTTTTAAAAACTTTTCTTCTCCAAATTGATAAAACTGATTGTAATACCCCATAAGAATAATAGGGGTTCTTATAGAATCTTTAATCTTTTTTATTTGTGAAAATAACAAAGAAATATTCATTCCATTTTTTAACGAAATTTTATTACTATTTTGAATGACTATTCCATCTGCTAAAGGATCCGAATAAGGAATCCCTATTTCAATTAAATCTACAGGAAGATCCTGTAAAGTGGTTATTATTTTTTCTGTACTGCTTATGGTTGGATAACCTGCTGTGAAATAAATGCACAATATATTTTTCTTTTTTAATTCAAAAAATTTATGTAGTTTGTTCATATTTAGAATACTTATCAAAAAATTTATTATAGACATTAATATCCTTATCTCCTCTTCCCGATAAATTAACAATAATAACATCGTTTATTTTAGACGGGATTTTTTTTAATGCAGCTAATGCATGAGCACTTTCCAATGCAGGAATAATTCCTTCTAATCGGATCAATTCATATCCTGCTTGCAAAGCTTCTTCATCTGTAGCATGTAAAAAATTTACACGTTTTTTTAAAAAAAGATTTGCATGCATAGGCCCTATTCCTGGATAATCTAAACCAGCTGATATAGAATAAGTAGGAAGAACCTGACCATCTTTATTCTGTAAAAGAAAGGTCATACTTCCATGTAACACTCCTTTAGTTCCGCAATGTATAGAAGCAGCTGTCTTTTTTGTATGGACCCCTAAACCAGCAGCTTCCACTGCAATGAGATTTACAAAATCATGATCTAAAAAATGATAGAAAGATCCCGCTGCATTACTTCCTCCACCTATACAAGCGACAATATAATTTGGAAATTTACATCCTTCTTTCTCTTCTAATTGTTTCTTTATTTCTTCGCTTATAATCGATTGAAAATCGGCAACCATTTGAGGATACGGATGAGGACCTATTGTGGATCCTATTAAATAATAACATTCTGAATGGTTGATCCAAAAACGAATAGCTTCATTGACTGCATCTTTAAGTGTTTTATCTCCACTAAGAACTGGAATAACTTTAGCTCCAAGAGCCTTCATTCGTAATACATTAGAAGATTGACGTTCCATATCTTTCTCGCCAATAAAAATCATACATTCTAAATTCATTAAAGCACAAGTAGTAGCTGTTGCTACTCCATGTTGTCCTGCACCTGTTTCAGCAATAATTTTTTTTTTCCCTAATATCTTAGCTAATAAGCTTTGACCTACCGTATTGTTAATTTTATGGGATCCCGTATGATTTAAATCTTCTCTTTTAAGATAAATTTTACCTCCATATTTATCGGAATATTTTTTACTAAAAAATAAAGGAGTAGGTCTTCCTACGTAATTCTTTAATATATTTTTAAATGATTTTTGAAATTCTAAACTTTTAATAATTTTTTGATAATGAGTTTGTAATTCAATTATTTGTCTCTGTAACATTTCAGGAATAAAAGCTCCTCCAAATGAGTCGTAATATCCATTTTTATCGGCTAAATATTTCATTATTCTCTTATTTTTTTCATAAAACTGTTTACTGCTATATTATTTTTTTTTCCTGGCTCTATTTCAAATTGACTATTAATATCAATTCCAAACATTTTAGAATGCGAATGAAAAAAATTTTTAATTTTATCAAAATCATTCGTTCCTAAACCACCACTTAAAAAAAATGGAACATCCAAATTATATTCATATAATTTTTCCCATCTGAATTTTTTTCCACTTCCTCCATAGGATCGGGTTTTAGTATCAAATAAAAAATAATCACATAAGGATATATAATCTTTAACCTTTTTGAAGGAAAAAGATTCTTCTATACTAAAGGTTTTTATTAATTTTAAGCCTTTTTTTAGTAGATTTTCACAATAAAAAGGACTCTCGTTTCCATGTAATTGAACAAAGTCCAATTTTTTTTCTTTACTAATTTTTAATACATTGTATTTTGATTCATTCACGAAAACCCCCGTTTTCAATATTCCTTTTTTTAATTTTGGAGGAATGAAATCATATCCTACAAATCTAGGAGAACTAGGATAATAAATAAAACCTAAAAAATCTGGAAATAAATTAGATATTTCTTGTATATGAAATTTTATTCCGCATACCTTTATTTTTAAATGCCTAAATTTCATTGTGATTTTTATTTTCGTGACTTTTTAATGCCTTAATCATATTTCTACAACTCTTTCCAGGATCTTTATCTTTCATGAAATTTTCTCCAATTAAAAAACCTTGAAATCCTTTTTTTTGTAAATGCAGAATACTTTCAACATCTGTAATTCCACTTTCTGCTATTTTCATATAATTTTTAGGAACTTTTGAAACTAATTTTGAACAATTTTTGAAATCTACAAGAAAGGTTCGCAAATTTCGATTGTTAATTCCTATGATATCTGAATTTTCTGTCAATTTTTCTATTTCTTTTTCACAGTGTATTTCTATAATCACTTCCAAATCGAGACTCTTTGCTAAGGAAGCAAAATCTTTAATTTTTTTCTTAGAGAGAATTTCTGCTATCAATAAAATAACATCAGATCCTATAGATTTGGATTCTATAATTTGATATTCATCAATAATAAAATCCTTTCTTAATAAAGGAATAGAAACAATTGAACGTGTTTTTGTTAAGTTTTCATTTTTTCCAGAAAAAAAAGAATAATCTGTAAGAATAGATATTCCACTAGCACCAGCTTCTTCATAATCTTTGACCACTTTTTCCATGGAGATTGCATCATTGATTATTCCTTTAGAAGGAGACTTACGCTTAAATTCTGCAATAATTCCAGCGCAACTTTTTTCTATACTCCTAACTAAAGAAAGAGATTTTCTATTAAATAGAATGCTCTTTTCCAGTTTTTGTATGGGATAGAGGATCCTATTTTTGGATACTTCTTTTTGCTTTTCATAAATAATTTTATCTAGAATATTCATATATCTAACAACTTTTTGAGAATATTTTTAGCTTTTCCACTTTCCAGAGAATATTTCGCTTTATCATAATTATGTTCCCAACTATCTTTATTTAAAAGACTCAAGGCAAATGTAGCGTTGATCAAAACAACTTCATTTTGAGCTATACTTCCTTCTCCAGATAAGACTCTAATAAATATCCGTGTATTTTCTTCCGTATCTTTTCCACCTTTTAATTCCTCAGGATTAACCTTATTTTTTCCTAATTCTTCTACAGTATAAAATTCTTCTCCATTTGGAGAATAACATTTGATATCTCCAGTAAGTGAAATTTCATCATAACCATCTAAACTGTGAATGATCGCGTAATTATTCTCCGTATTTTGATATATATAATAATACATTCTGGCTAATTCTAGATTGTGAACTCCTAATAATTGATTTTTTGGTTTTCCAGGATTTAATAATGGTCCAAGTAGATTGAAAAAAGTTCTTATGCCTAGTTCTTTCCTTACAGAAGACAGGATATCTAATGTCGGATGAAATATAGGAGCATGTAAATAACAAAATCCCACTTTTTCTAATTGTTTTCTTAATTTTTCTTCTTTATTCGTAAAATGGTAACCTAACTTTTCTAAAAGATTTGAAGATCCAGTTCTAGAGGAAAAACCAAAATTTCCATGTTTGATTACTTTTTCTCCTGCTCCTGCAACAATAAAACATGCTAGAGTAGAAATATTGAAAGTATTTTTTCCATCTCCACCTGTTCCAACAATGTCAATAGCATGAAAATCTGTTAGATTTACTGGAAGACATAATTCCATCAAAGCCTGCTGAAACCCTAATATTTCTTCTAAAGAAGGTTTTCTCATGTTATACACTATTGCCATGGCCATGACTTGAGTAGGATTTATTTTTCCTTTTAATAGATCTATAAGAATATTTTTAGCTTCTTCTTTTGTAAGAGTTTTTTCTAAAAAGAGATGATTCAGTGTTTTTAACATAATTATTTTATATTCAGCCAATTTCCTATGATTTTTTCTCCATATGGAGTTAAAATAGATTCTGGATGAAATTGAACTCCACGTACATCATAAAATCTATGACGTAAAGCCATAATTTCTCCTTTATCTCCAATAGCTGTAATCTTAAGATCTCTAGGAAAATTGTGGGGAGAGATGATCCAGGAATGATAACGTCCAACTTTTATCTCTCTAGGAATTTTTTGAAAAAGAATTTCTTGTGGATCAACAATTTTGATTAAACTAGTTATTCCATGATAAACTTCTTTAGTGTTTAGAAGAGTAGCTCCAAATACTTCTCCTATAGCTTGCTGACCTAAACAAACTCCAAAAATACTTTTAGTAGAAGCATATGTTTTGACTAAAGGTTTTAAAATATGCGCCTCATCAGGAATACCAGGCCCTGGAGAAAGAATTATTTTGCTGTATTTTTCTATATCCGAAAGTTTAATTTCATTGTTCCTAGATACTTTTACAGGATTTTTTGTAAGTTTTTTTACTGCGTGAACAAGATTGTATGTAAAAGAATCATAATTATCCAATATTAGTATTTTACTTCTCATACTTCTTCATATAATATTTTGAGCTAATTCTATAGCCTTAAATAAGGCCATAAGTTTATTATTCACTTCTTCCAACTCTTTTTCTTCTTTAGAATCGGAAACTATACCTGCTCCAGCCTGAAAAAAAAGAATATTGTTTTTACTGACAAAAGAACGAATAACAATAGCTGTATTAATATAATTATTATCTAATCCAAAAAACCCAATGGCTCCACCATATACTCCTCTATGTTGATTTTCTATTTGATCAATCAATTCCATAGCTTTGTATTTAGGTGCTCCAGAAAGAGTTCCTGCAGGAAAAGAATCTCCAAATACTTTTATAATGGATATATTTTTTTCTAATTTCCCAGATACTTTGGAGACCATATGTAATACATGTGAAAATTCTTGTATTTCCTTAAAATATTCTACTTTTACATTGGAGGAATTTCTACTTAAATCATTTCTTGCTAAATCAACTAACATGACATGTTCTGCATTTTCTTTAGGATTCTTAGAAAGATTTTCAGATAATTTTTTTGTATTTTCATCCTCTTTCTCTGATCTTCGTATCGTCCCTGCTATCGGATTTATGTAGGCAATTTGATTATGAATAATCAATTGAGATTCTGGAGAACAACCAAATAACTTATAGTTTCCATAATCAAAATAAAATAAATATGGAGAAGGATTAATAAATCGTAAAGCACGATACACATTAAACTCATCTCCTTTAAATTTTTGTTGAAATTGACGGGATAGGACAATTTGGAACACATCTCCACGTAAACAAGCTTTTATTCCTCTATTTACCATTTTTTGATATTCTTGATCTGTAACGTTGGACGAACGACTTCCTATAGATTTGAAAGAAAAAACCGAAAAATTTTTTCTTTTAACTAATTCAATTAATTGATCTACAGATAGATTTTCAAAATTAGGAAATTTGTGTTCTATTAAATACATTTCATTATAAAATGGATGAAATATTATTAAATTTCCATAAAATCCAAATCTGATTTGTGGTAAATTATAAGATTCTTTAATAGGAGCATAAAACTGAATATTTTCAAAATATTGAATACTATCGTAAGATATATATCCATAAAACCCAGAATAAGAAATTGAAGTGTTTTCGCTTTGAAATTTTTGGAAAAAATCATCAATTAAAATTGGGATATCCAATCTATCATTTATGAAAATATGTTTATGAACACAATTTGGATACGATATACGTACTACATTTTTATCTAAAATCAATTCAGAAACTGGATTAATACAAAGAATGGAAGAACATCTATTTTTATTAATAGAATAATCGGAAGTTTCTAATAATAAAGTTTTCGGAAAACGATCTCTTAGTTTTAAATATAATTCTATTGGTGTAGTACTATCAGCCAAAATTTTTTTCTGAATAGTTCTAAAACTAAATTTGAACATGATTTATAACATTTTGACATGATGAAAAAAAGGCCGCCACAAAGACGAGCCTCATAAATATTTTTGGGATATCCACCCTTTCCTTTGTTAAGGACTGACTAATGAAATTGAAGATTATCTATAATATTTTTACTTCAGAATCTACCTAATCACAAAGATAAATAAATTTTTCATATCTATGGATATTTAAGAATTTGTAATTCAATTGCAATTATTAATTATATGAAAATATTCATTTTTACTTTCTTATTTATAGGATTTTATGTCTCTTCATCCATGGAAATAAAAACTATGGATCCAAAAAATTTTTCTATGAATATTTATCATTCTGTTCTTCCTGCTCCTCAAAATTATAAATACTGGACTGAAGAAAGTCCTCAAAAAAAAAATTTAGATATAACATCTCTTTCTATAAAAAAATATTATTCTCATAATTTTTTTAGACAAGATAATTTTGGTTCATTTCAATATCAGGAAAAAGAGATCTTCATTCCTTCTTTTGATAAGAATCCTAACGTTTTTTTTTCTCGTGAAAAGATTCGATATTTTGATGTAAAGACTCCGCTTTCCGAGATTTTTTATATAAGGATTCCCTATAAAATCCTAGGAGGATTCTTTACTCAAAGCCTTAATAAAAAAACCAACTATTCTATGGAATACAGAAATCTTTTTTTTCAAAAAAAACCAAAAATAGAAAAACATAACAGTTTTTTTTTAATCACATTTACTACCGATCAAAGTCATCCCCCCTATCATTATAAATTATGGGGACATTATCTCTATCAAAATTTTTATAGAAAAAAAGAAACAAAAAAAATATTTTGGAATACTACGGATAATGTGAATTCTTTTCAAGAAAAAAAGAATTTCTTTTATCAAAGAATGGATATAAGTTTTCTTCGAAAAATTTTTCCTTTCTCATCCTGGATAAAATTAGAGAATGAAAAATCCTTTTTTTTGAAAAACCATATAGAATACACAAAATATTTTAAAACTCATTTTTCTTCGAAAAAAGAATTTACGAACAATATGATCAATATATCATATTTAAAAAATGAGTGTTTTTTAATTTTAAATCAGGAAAAATCAAATATAGAAATAGGTGTTTCTTATGATAAGATCCGTTCTCAATTATTTTCAAATCATTTATTCTATAAAGTTTTTATGAATCTTAATAAAAAAGAGGATCTAAATATAAATAGATTTACAATGGAAGCAAAAATTAATTATTTGGTTAATAAAATGTTTAAATTTCATTCCAATGGAAAATGGATGATAGAAAATGGGGATAAATTCAGAAACCATTTACAAGCAAACATTCAATTGGATACAATTTTTTTTCCAGAATTTTATCTTTTAACGAATTTAAACATCAACAAGAATATCTTTCCTTCTTTTATCAATTTATCCCTTTTTCAAAGAGATAATAACTGTTATAATAGGAAACAAAATAATATCGTATTAAATACAAAATCAATAGACTTCTCTATATTTTATAAAAATATGGATTGTTCTTTGAAAATATCTCAAATAAACCGTCCTTATCAAAAAGAGAATAACCATCTTTTATATTGGAAGTATATATCTTCCTGTATTTTGAAAATAGGAGTTATTCATAACCTATGGAAGCTTCAATTCAATCATATGATTTTATGTCAAAAGCAGAACTCGGATCAGTTAATTTTTTCCATTCC
This sequence comes from Blattabacterium sp. (Periplaneta americana) str. BPLAN, assembly GCF_000093165.1. Lineage (NCBI taxonomy): Bacteria > Pseudomonadati > Bacteroidota > Flavobacteriia > Flavobacteriales > Blattabacteriaceae > Blattabacterium > Blattabacterium sp. (Periplaneta americana). Next base: position 238,467 of record NC_013418.2, read on the forward strand.
AAATTTTCTTTCAAGAAATACCATATCTTACAAAGATTATTATTTCCATCAAGCCTTATTAATACAAACTGGATTTTCTATTCATTATTTTAGTAAATTTTTCTATCAAAACTCTTCCTACCCATTTGATCTATTTTATTTTTATTTAGAGAACGAATGTTTGCCAGAAAAAATAGGAGGAAGTCCTTTTATAGATTATTTCTTGAATTTCAAGTTATTTAGAACTAATTTTTATGCTAGTATACAAAATATAGGCTTTCCTGAAGAGAATCAAAAAACTAAACAACCAAATTTATTTATTAAAATAGGTTTGTTATGGAACCTTTTTACTTGAGGCTATCAATAAACAAAAAATTCGTAATTTTATTCCTGATGAAAGAATTTTTTTATTTTTTATTCTTCTTTTCCATAACTTTTCTATTTTTATATTCAAAAGGAGAAGGAGAGAAAAAAGAGGAAATAGAAATACAAAATGTTATTAAGTATGTTAAAAAATATGCTTTATTTGCTGTTGAGGAAATGGAAAAATCTGGAATTCCAGCTAGCATTAAATTAGGACAGGGAATTTTAGAGTCATCTGTTGGAAATAGTTCTTTAGCTAAAGCCACCAATAATCATTTTGGAATAAAATGTGGAAAAACTTGGAGGGGAGATGTTTATTATCACGATGATGATCTCCCAAAGGAATGTTTTCGTAAATATAATTCTGTCAGAGAATCTTTTAATGATCATTCCAAATTTTTGAAAAAACCACGTTATTCTGAACTTTTTTTTCTTAAAAAAAAAGATTATCAAAGTTGGGCTATAGGCCTTAAAAAAGCGGGTTATGCCACTTCATCAAATTATGATAATCGATTAATTCATCAAATAGAAAAGTATTTTTTATGGAAATTAGATCAAGAAACCTCTCAAGGAATAGAAAAAAGATTAGATAAACATTTAATAAAAATAAGGAGTTCACGATCCACTATTTTTGATTCTTTTTTCTATAAAATTTTTCGGTTCTTTATGTAAGAAAAATAAAATCATTAAAAATGAATCCTAATAATTTAAAGTATAGCAAAAATCATGAATGGATAGGCTTAGAGATTAATAAAGAAAAAACCTATATTGGAATTACTCATTTTGCCCAAAAGGAATTAGGAGATATTATCTACCTAGATATAGATGAAACTGTTGTAGGAACGGAAATTCAAGAAGGAAAGGTTTTTGGAACTATAGAAGCCGTTAAAACAGTGTCAGATTTGTTTATGCCTGTTTCCGGAACAATACTAGAAATTAATAAAGTTTTATTCTCAAAACCAGAGCATATAAATAAAAATCCTTATGAAGAAGGTTGGATTCTTCAAATAAAAATTTTGGATACAAAAGAATATGATCGGTTAATGTCCTTCGAAGAATACAAAAAATATATAGGAGAATAAATAATTCCTTAATGAAAAAAACGGAAAATTTTGATTTTCTTGATGATGAAAAAATAGCAGAAAAAATAATTGACTTTAAAGATAAAAATATTACTTTTGTTCGTTTTTTCATCCCTTCCATTTATTGTAGTTCGTGCATTTCTGTTTTGGAAAATCTATCTAATCATCATAAATATATTCTTGAATCTACTGTGGATTTTTCCAATAAAAAAGTTGGAATCATATTCAAAAATAAAGACTTGAGATTAAGCGAGTTAGCTGTATTTCTTGAAAAAATTGGTTATAAACCATCTATCAATTCTGAATCTATCGAAGATAACCAGGAAAAAATATTTGACAGAAAATTGATAGGGAAATTAGCTGTTTCTTTTTTTTGTTTTGGAAACATTATGCTTTTAGCTATTCCAGAATATGTCGGGGCTTATGAAGATGTATGGTTTTTAGAAAACCGAAATTTTTTCCGTTATTTAATGGGAATTCTTTCTTTTCCGGTAGTTTTATTTTCTCTTATGGATCATGTCAAATATGCTCTTTTAGGATTAAAAAAACATATTTTTAATATGGATATCCCTATTACTATAGGAATAGTAGTTCTTTTTTTATGGAGTTGTTATGAAGTTTTTTTAGATCTAGGATCTGGATATTTTGATAGTCTTGCTGGTTTTTCTTTTTTTTTACTTCTTAGTAGAATGTTTCAAATTCATACTCATAGAAGAATTCTATCTTTTGACCAAAATTACAAATCTTTTTATCCTATTTACGTATCAAGAATTTGCAATAATAAAGAAGAAAAGATTTTACTATCCTCTTTAAAAAAAGGGGATCTCATTGCAATCCGAAACGAAGAAATTATTCCTGCAGATTCTATTCTAATAAAAGGAATAGCTTCATTAGATAATAGTTTTATCACAGGAGAATCTCATTTAATTAATAAAAAAATTGGAGAACGCATTTATGCTGGATCTAAACAAAAAGGAGAGATTATTTATTTAAAAATAATTAAAAATATAGATCAAAGTTATTTGAGTTTATTATGGAACAAAAAAAAATTCTATCATAAAAAATTACTTCATTTAAATTCCATATCTAATAGATTTAGCCAATATTTCACTCCTATTATTTTAATGATTTCTATCATAACAGGAATATATTGGTCTTTTATTAATGTATCAAAAGTTTTTCAAACTACTTTTTCCGTATTGATTATCACTTGTCCTTGTGCTTTAGTTCTTTCAAGTCCATTGATTTTTGGAAACATTATCCGATTTTTTTCTAAAAAGGGATTTTATGTAAAAGATATTTTTACCATGGAACGAATTTCTACAATAAGTACTTTAATTTTTGACAAAACAGGAACTATTACGGATCCCAATAAAGAAAAAGTTTTTTTTATTGGAAAAAAGCTTAGACACAAAGAAAAAAAAATTATAGCCTCTTTATTAAGAAATTCCAATCATCCTTTAAGTAAAAAAATTTTTACAGAGTTATCTATAAAAGAATATTACTCTATAAATAATTTTCAGGAAATTATAGGCCAGGGAATGCAAGGGGTCATTCAAAATGTTTCAGTAAAAATTGGATCTCCAAAATATTTAGGGATCACAATAAACAATTGGAAAGAGACAACAGTGGCTGTTTCTATAAACGAAAAATTTTTCGGTTATTTTTTATTTAGAAATTTTTATCGTAAGGGAATAAAGAAGATTTTCAAAAATCTGAAAAAATATGAAATTGTTATTTTATCCGGAGATAATAATGAATTAGAAAAAAAATATTTAGAATCTATTTTACCAAAATCCAGTAAAATTTTTTTTAATCAAAGTCCAGAAGAAAAATTTAATTATGTAAAAAAAATCCAAAGAAATGGAAAACAGGTAATGATGATTGGAGATGGAATCAATGATTATGCTGCATTAAATCAAAGTGAAGTGGGCGTTGCTATCTCAGAAAATCCCAGCAATTTTTTTCCTAGTTGTGATGCTTTTATTCAATCCAATTATTTGGATAAAATTTTTTTGTTTTTAAAAATATCCAAAATAGCTACTAGATTAGTAATTGTTAACTTTATGATTAGTTTGTTTTACAATGGCATAGGAATCATCTTTGCGGTTACCGGTCATTTAAAACCTTTCATTGCAGCTATTTTAATGCCTTTAAGTTCTTTATCAGTTATTATCTTTTCTATCTTATCTACTTGGATGGTTTCGCGTAGATTTCTATCTTAGCTAAAAAATAAAACTTGTTTATTTGTGTTATATGGATATATTAATTATTATGATATTGTCTAGTCTTTTTTTAGGAGGAATTTTTCTTATAATTTTTTTAATAAGTCTTTATTCTGGCCAGTTTGATGATTATGAATCTCCTAGAATTAGAATTTTAATAGATGATACTTATAAAGAAAAAAAATAATAATTCTATATTATTATGATTATGAAAATAGAAACGAACTATTACAACAATCGTATTGTAAAAGCTTTCCTGTATGCTACAGTATTTTGGGCGATTGTTGGATTTTTTGCAGGTTTGTTCATTGCACTTCTCTTATTTTATCCGGAACTTCCAGAATTTTTATTGGGGAGCAAATTAAAAAATTCTCAAGGAGTCATAGGGTTTGGTCGTTGGAGAATGTTACATACTAATACGGCTGTATTTGCTTTTGTAGGGAATGTGATTTTTACAGGTTCTTATTATTCGTTACAACGTCTACTGAAAACAAGAATTTTCAGTGACCTTCTTAGTTGGATTCATTTTTGGGGATGGCAACTCTTCATTTTTTTCACTTGGATTACTTTTTTGTTTGGAATAAATACTAGTAAAGAATATGCTGAACATGAATGGCCTATAGATATATGGATTTTTTGTATTTGGATTATTTATGGAATAAATATGATAGGAAGTATTTTAAAAAGAAAAATCCAGCATTTATATGTAAGCATTTGGTTTTTTTTGGGGACATGGGTTGCTGTAGCTATGTTGCACCTATTTAATAATCTTGAATTACCTATTGATCTTCTTTCTTTCAAAAGTTATTCTATATATGCAGGAGTTCAGGATGCTTTGATGCAATGGTGGTATGGACATAATGCTGTAGCATTTATTTTAACTACTCCTATACTTGGATTAATGTATTATTTTGTTCCAAAAGCTTCTAATCAACCTATTTTTTCCTACAAACTTTCTATTATTCATTTTTGGTCCTTAATATTTATCTATATATGGGCTGGGCCACATCATCTCATGTATACATCTCTTCCTAATTGGGCTCAAATGTTGGGAACTATTTTTTCTATTATGCTCATTGCTCCTTCTTGGGGTGGGATGTTAAATGGATTACTCACTTTAAGAGGAGATTGGAAAAAAGTGAAAAGAGATCCTGTTTTAAAATTTTTTGTAGTAGGCATTATTTGTTATGGAATGGCTACTTTTGAAGGGCCCATGTTAGCTACTAAGACCTTAAATTCCATTGGACATTTTACAGACTGGATCATTGCTCATGTTCATTTAGGAACTTTAGGTTGGAATGGATTCATGGCTTTTGGAATAATTTATTGGTTGACACAAAAATTGTGGAATACAAAACTATATTCTATATCATTAGCCAATATTCATTTTTGGTTAGGAATGTTGGGGATCATATTATATATTTTTCCCCTGTATTTTGGATCCGTCTTACAAGCTGAAATGTGGAAAAAATTTAATCCTGATGGAACTTTAGCATATAAAAACTTTTTAGATACAGTTATATCAATTATTCCTTTTTATAAAATAAGATTTATTGGTGGAATGATCTATTTTATAGGTTTTATTATGATGATTTATAATCTATATAAGACGATAAAAAAAGGATATTTTGTTAATGATGAGGCTTTTCAAGAGGTTCTTTTTTCAGATAAAAAAATAGAAAAAAAAGAAAAATTTCATAGTTGGTTAGAACAAAAACCCATACAATTCACTATTCTTTCCTTCATCGCTGTTGCTATTGGAGGATTTATAGAGATAATTCCTACTTTAGTGATAAAATCCAACGTCCCTACTATTTCTAGTGTTAAGCCTTATAAAGCTCTTGAATTAGAAGGTAGAGATTTATTTGTAAGAGAAGGTTGTAATGCTTGTCATAGTGCACAAGTTCGTCCTTTTCGAGATGAAGTCGTTCGTTATGGAGAATATTCAAAAGCTGGAGAATTTGTATACGATCATCCATTTTTATGGGGCTCTAAACGTACTGGGCCTGATCTAGCTAGAGAGGGAGGGAAAAACCCTAATTCTTGGCATTTCAATCATATGTACAACCCTCGTTCTACATCTCCAGGGTCTATTATGCCTAGATATCCTTGGCTAATTTATAACAAATTAGACCGATCGAATACAGAAAAAAAAATAAAAGCTATGGTTAAGTTAGGTGTTCCATATACTTTGGAATACATAAAAAACATGCATAAAGATATGGATATTCAAGCTAATAATATTGTATCTGATATTTATAAGGAATACCCAAGTTTAAAAAAAGAAATAGAAAGACAGAAAGAAAAAGAAAAAGATAAATTTATTCCTTTGGAAAAAAGAGAGATTATAGCACTTATTGCTTATTTGCAACGTTTAGGTACAGATATTAAATCTTGAAAAATTAATGATAAACTTTTTAAAAAAATATTTTTCAACAGAAAAATCTATTGGAATATTTCAATCCATTATATTAATTTTATTCTTCTTTGCTTTTTTTTTCATTTTATTTTTTGTTTTTTCAAAATCTAAGAAATATTATCAAAAAATAAGTCTACTTCCTTTAGAAAATAAAGATAAAAAACAGGAGTCTATATGAGATCAAAAATTCCTTTTTTTATTATGATTCCTTCGGTTTTATCCGTTATAATGTTTATGTTCTATGTTTTTTTAGGTTTTAATAATCGAACTTACATAGTTCATCCAGTTACTATATCCTTTTTTGTTGTTATAATGATATTATTGTTGATTTTAGATTCTATTGATAATTTAATCTATCGTAGAAAACTAAAATTTCTTACAGAAGAAGAAAGGCGAAAAATTTTTGAAGAAAATGAAGGAAATTATTTTTATAGACTTTATAAATTTATATTTCATGATCCTAAAAAAAAGAGTCAAGAGGTAAAAAAAATAGATCATGGATTTGATGGAATTTTTGAATTAGATAATAAATTGCCGATGTGGTGGGTTCATCTTTTTTATCTTACGATCGTTTTTTCTACAATTTATTTTTTTTCCTGTTTATTCACGGATTTTTCTAATCCTTATAAAGAATATGAAGTAGCTTATCAGAATCAACTTAAAGAAATAGAAATTTTTGAAAAAAATACGCCACAAGTAACTGTAGAAAATGCTTTTTTTGATCCAAAATTTATTGACAGCGGGAAAATCCTTTTTGAAGAAAATTGCGCTACTTGTCATCAGTCGGATGGAAGTGGAAACATAGGTCCTAATTTAACAGATGATTACTGGATAAACATAATGGAAAAAAATTTATTTAAGAATATATTTTCTATCATATGGTATGGAAGCAAGAATAATCCTACTATGCGTGCTTTTGGTCAATCAGGTGAAATTAAAGGAAATGAGATTCAGAAAATATCTAGTTATGTTTATTTCATAAATACAAAACTAAAAAAGCCTATAAAAAATAAAGCTCCTCAAGGAAAAAAAATTCTAGATTGGGATAAATGAAATTATGAAATATTTGTTTTCACTTTAAATATTTTTAGTTTTTTGTATTTCTTTTAAACGTTATAAGTTTGGATTATGAAAATAAAATTCAGTTGGGAAACAGGAATTGTATTATCTTTGGTTACTTTTATAATTTTCATCACTTATATTGCGTTTTTTTTTCCTCATGTAGGAAGTCAACTTGTATCAGATAAGTATTATGAAGAAGAAATGAAATATCAAGAAATTATAAATGAAAAGAAAAATGTATTAAAACTTCCTAAAAAAATTAAAATATTCATCTTATCTTCTGGAATTAAAATTATATTTCCACCAATTTTAGATAATATTCATGGTTTTTTTACTTTATTCCGATCTTCGTCTAAAGATTTAGATGTGACCAGGTCTTTTAAGATGTTGAAATCTTCAAGTAAGATATTATTTATTCCAAAAACCCTTTTGAAAAAAGGACATTATAAACTTATAATTAGATGGAAATCTGATGAAAAAAGATTCTTTTTTGAGAAAGATTTATTTTGGTTATCATAATGTTTACTTACTTGTACTACCTTTTTTTATCTGTTTATCAGAATTATTAATATTTAGCATAATGAGAAAAAACATAAATAGTCTTCGTGAAGAATCTTTAAACTATCATAGTCAATTTCCTTCTGGAAAAATTCAAATTTCTCCCACAAAAAAATATAGCAGTCAAAGAGATTTATCCCTAGCGTATTCACCAGGAGTTGCGGAACCTTGTAAAGAAATAGCTCGTTCATCTAGAGAAGTATATAAATACACCTCCAAAGGAAATCTTGTAGCTGTTATTACTAATGGAAGCGCTGTTCTAGGTCTTGGAAATATAGGAGCTTTAGCTTCTAAACCTGTTATGGAAGGAAAAGCACTTTTATTTAAAATATTTTCTGGAATTGATGTATTTGACATAGAAATTGATGAATCTGATCCAGAAAAATTCATAGATGTAGTAAAAGCTATAGCTCCAACTTTTGGAGGAATCAATTTAGAAGATATAAAAGCTCCAGAAGCATTTGAAATTGAACGAAGGTTAAAATCTGAACTAAATATTCCAGTTATGCATGACGATCAACATGGAACGGCTATTATTTCAGGAGCTGCATTACTTAATGCGATCACTTATGTTGGAAAACATATTCAAGACATAAAAATGGTGGTTAGTGGAGCAGGGGCTGCAGCTATTTCTTGTACAAGGACTTATAAACAACTTGGAGTAAAACCTGAAAATATTCTTATGTTTGATAGCAAGGGATTGTTACATGTTTCACGAACAGACTTGAATCAAGAAAAGAAAGAATTTGCTGTAAACACTTCTTGGATTCAAAATTTAGAAGAAGCTATTAAAAACGCCGATGTTTTTATAGGTTTATCCATAGGGGGAATATTAACTCCAGAAATGTTAAAAAGTATGGCTAAAGATCCGATTGTATTTGCTATGGCAAATCCTGATCCTGAAATTGATTATAACTTAGCCGTAAAAATCCGTCCAGACGTTATTGTAGCTACTGGAAGAAGTGATTATCCAAATCAGGTGAATAATGTACTAGGATTTCCTTATATTTTTAGAGGGGCTTTGGATGTACAAGCTAGTATGATCAATGATGAAATGAAGTTAGCAGCTGTTCATGCTATTGCTTCCTTAGCAAAGGAACCTGTTCCAGAACAAGTAAATATTGTTTATAATAAAAAAAATATTTTTTTTGGAAAAGAATATATTATTCCTAAACCTTTTGACAATCGTCTGATTACTCGTGTAGCGCCTGCTGTAGCTAAAGCCGCTATGGATTCTGGAGTAGCGAGGAATCCTATTTTAGATTGGAAAATCTATCAAGAAAAATTGCTCGACAGAATGGGATACGAAAGTAAAATGCTTAGAATGATTCAAAATAGAGCACGTACAAATCCGAAAAAGGTAGTTTTTTGCAATGGAGAAGAATATGACGTTCTGAAATCCGTTCAGATTTTAAGTGAAGAAGGGATAGTTTCTATTCCCATTGTTTTAGGAAATGAAGATCGTATAAAACGTTTAATACATGAAAATAATTTGGATGTAGAATTAATTATTATAGATCCTGAAAAGGAAGAAAATAGAGAGAAATTAGAAGACTACGCTAACATTCTTTGGAAAAGAAGAAATAGAAAAGGATTAACTTTATACGATGCAAAAATTCGCATGCGAACCAATGACCATTTTGGAGCCATGATGGTTGATCAAGGAGATGCAGATGCAGTAATTACAGGATATTCCAGGAGTTTTTCATTAAGTTTACGACCTATGTTAGAAGTTATTGGGAGAGCTGATTCGGTTCATAAAACAGCAGGAATGATGATTTTGTTAACGAAACGTGGTCCTTTATTTTTAGCAGATACTGCTGTCATTCCAAATCCAACTAGTGAAGAATTAGCTAGAATTGCTCTAATGGCGGCTCATGTTGTTAAAGGTTTTGATATAGAGCCCCATATAGCCATGTTATCCTTTCAAAATTTTTCATCAAATTCTAAAACTTCTTCTAAAGTATCCCAAACTGTTGCTTTTCTACATAAAAAATATCCAGATCTAATAGTAGATGGGGAGCTACAACCTGACTTCGCTTTGAACGAATTTTTATTAGCCAGTAAATTTCCTTTTTCAAAACTTGTTAAAAAAAGAGCAAATATTTTCATTTTTCCCAATCTAGAATCAGGAAATCTAACTTATAAATTTATTAGAGGATTAGGGAATATTCAAACCATTGGTCCTGTGATGCTAGGAATGCGAAAACCAGCACACGTTATGCAAATGCAATCAAACATAGAAGAAATAGTGAATCTAGCCACTTTATCCGTAATAGATGCACAAATTAGAAAAAATTAAAAAGATGTCTCTTCACAAGTATTTTTTTTCCAAAAAGAATTTTAATTTTTTCGTTAAAAAACGGAGAGATAGAACTAGATGTATAAAAAATTGGATTATTATTCCATGTTGAATGAAGACATAATAAATTATTTTCATATAATTTTTTTTGGATTTCCTGAACTACAATTTTTTGAATGTCAATTAGACGAACTTTTCCATGGAAAAAATTATCTATTTCCTTTTTCAGAAATAAATAATGTGTGCAAGCCAATAATAACGTATCTATTTTTATTGATTTAAAATGATTTAAATAGTTTTTTAGATAATTTATCTTTTTTTTTTCAAATCCATTTTCAATGATTGTAGCTAATAAAGGCGTAGATATTTGAACAATATCTAAATGGGGGCAATATCTTTTAATGTTTTTTTGATAAAAGTTAGAACGAATTGTAGCAGGGGTAGCCATAATCCCTATTCTTTTAGAAGAAATTAACACTTTATTTTTAACTATAGGTTCTATAACATTGAATATTAATATTTTTTTCAAAAAATTTTTTTGTATAACATCTAAAGCATTAGAGACTATAGAATTACAAGCTATTACTATAGCTTTACATTTTTTTTCATAAAGAAAAGATGCTATTTTCATAGAATGATTTCTAATAAATTCTTTAGACTTATTTCCGTAAGGCATGTTTTTAGTATCTCCAAAATAAATTATACATTCATTAGGCATATAATTTTTAATTTCTTTGGCTATAAGGAGTCCTCCGATTCCAGAATCAAATATTCCTATCGGAGAACATGGACTTATTCCCATTTTTTAGGATTTTAAAGTGAAAAAAATCAAATCAATAAATGAAATGGAAAACGAATAAAAATAATAAATAAAGATAAAAAAAATAAAAATATTGCTTTGTTTGTAATTTTCCCTTTTTTATTGAATTCTATATAAGATAAAATAAATAAAAAAAAACCAATCATCATCATTATCGGATGTTCGAGAAGTTTATATCGTTTATTTTTTTGTTCCAGTATTTCTAGAACTGAAATATTCTTTAAAAAAAATGAACTCATCAACAAAAAACCTATAAAAATTTGAACAGACATAATGATGGCCATAAAAAAAAACAAAATTTTATCTAAAAAAAAAGAAACCCCTTTTATTTTTACATACAGCATATATATAGATCCTATGATAAAAAAAAGAATCACCAAAAAAGCTATATAAAAATGAAATTTAAAAAAACATTCTATCTTATTATTAGACAAAAACATACATATTCATCTAATCCCTAAATGTTTTTAATTTTTTTTTTAATCTTGCTGCTTTATTCATATGTATAATGTTTTTTTTGACTAATTTATCTATCATAGAAATCACCTTGGAATATTGTTCCTTTTTTTTTTCTTTCATTAATTTCTTTATAGCTGTCCTTGTACTCTTATATACATATTTATTACGAAAACGTCTAGTATGATTTTGTCTAATTCTTTTTAAAGCCGATAAATGATTTGCCATAAAATAATCTCGTATTACTATAGCCCATAGGGGAATCGAACCCCTCTTTCCAGGATGAAAACCTGACGTCCTAACCAATAGACGAATGGGCCTGAAAAAAAATACTTATTCGTCTATACGAATACAAATTAAATTTTTTTTATATTTAATACAAGTATTTTACTTACATTTGATCATCTCTTAATTTATTAGAATTTCTTTTGAAAAAGGAAAAAAAAGCAAAAATTATCCTGATCATAAATTCTAAAATTCTTTTATTTATTATATTTTATTCTCATTTTTTTTCTATTCCATTCCTATATGGAGATATGAGATACAAAAAAAAATATGAAAGAATTTTCTTCAGAAAGAAGAGAAATCACTCATACAATAAGAAAAATTCTTTTCAGATGATTAATAATTCTATTATTGAAAAAGCTAAAGATTATATGTATACTCCGTACAAATATGGGGGAAATACTAAAAATGGAATAGATTGTTCTGCTTTCATAAAAAAGGTTTTCGCTTCTCATAAGATTTCATTACCACGTATAACTTCTAATCAAGCTAAAAAAGGTTACTTCGTTTCAAAAAAATCCCTAGAAAAAGGAGATCTATTATTTTTTGCTACAGGCGCTTCTAAAAGAAAAATTAATCATGTGGGAATGGTGATACATGTAGATACTCATAACATATTCTTTATTCATGCTTCTACATCAAATGGAGTGACCATCTCCCCATTTTATCAAAAATATTGGAATAATCGATTTATTACAGCAAGAAGAATTCTTTATTCTTCATAAGAATCAATTGAAAAACCTAAACACTTTAAATCTTTCCAAAAATCAGGATATGATTTTTCTACTACATTTGGGTCTTCTATTTGTATAGGATACAATAATCCAAACGGAGAAAAAGACATAGCCATTCTGTGATCTTGATAAGTTTTTATATTGATCTTTGAATTGATTTCTTTTTGAAAAAAATCTGTTATTTCTAAACAGGAATTGGTAATTTTTATTTTTATCCCAAATTTGAATAATTCATTTTTTAATGCTCGTAACCGATCCGTTTCTTTAATTTTTAAGGTTTCTAAACCTTTTAAGTGGCATCTTATGCCAATAGCGGAACAAGTTACCACAATGGTTTGCGCTAGATCTGGAGTTTTATTTAAATCCAAATTGATGATCCTTGGTGGAATAAAATTAAGCCTTTTATTCAGTGTAATTATACTTTTGTCAAAAATTGTAGATATTCCAAAATATTTTTCATATATGGATGATACTTCTCTATCTCCTTGTAAACTTTCATTTTTATAGGAACTTAAAGTCATATGACTTTTTTTTGCGATGGTAACCATGGAGTAATAGTAAGAAGCAGAACTCCAGTCGGATTCTATAGAAAAATGTTTTTGTCCTTTTTCTTTTCCTGGATGAATATGAATAATTTTATCTTTCCAAAAAGCTTTTATTCCTGCTAAAATTAACAAATCAAAGGTCATTTTTATATATGGAATAGATGTGATATTTTCTTTTAAATATATTTTAAGACCCATTTGAAATGTACTAGCTATTAACATCAAAGAACTAATATACTGGCTGCTAATTTTCGCATTAATATCTATTTCTCCTCCAAAAATTTTCTTCCCAAAAATTTTTATTGGTGGATACCCTACTTTTTCTAAATAGATAATTTCCGATCCTAATTTTTTCAAAGCTTCTACAAGTACGGAAATAGGCCTTTCTTTCATTCTATTGGATCCGGTCAATATAACTTCTTTTCCTTCCTGTACAGATAAGTAGGAAGTTAAAAAACGCATGGCAGTTCCAGCATGATGGATATCCAGAATGTTAGAAGTGCTGTTTAAACTTTTTTTTAAAACTTGAGTATCTTCACAATTAGAAAGATTTTCAATCTGAATATCATCCGGATAAACGGCCTTTAAAATTAAAAGACGATTAGATACACTTTTAGATCCCGTTATTGATACAGAACCATATAGAGAGTTCTGTTTTTTATGAATATTAATGTAAGAAGACATATTATTTTAGTTTTTCATTATGATGGTGTCTTTCATGATCTCTTATTTTCTTTTTTTTTAATTTCTTGTTAAAAGATTTTTCCAAATCAATTCCAGTTTGATTAGCTAGACAAAGTAAAACAAACAAGACATCTGCTAATTCTTCTCCAAGATCCTCTTTTTTTGAATATTTCTTGTAGGATTGTTCTCCATAATTTCTAGCAATAATTCTAGAAACTTCCCCCACCTCTTCAGATAAAAGAATAGTGTTAGTTAATACGTCAAAATAACGTATTCCATGATTCTTTATCCAATTATGAACTAATTTTTGCAGATTTTTTATTTCCAAATTATTTCTTTTCTTGATTACTTTTTTTTTTCAGTAAAATTTTAACATGATCTATGATAGAATCACGATCGATTTTATATTTCTTTAATAACTCTATTGGCTTTCCACTCTCTCCAAAAGTGTCATTCACGGCAACTATACTTTGAGGAATAGAATGCCTTTTAGTAGTCAGAATTCTAGCAATACTCTCTCCTAACCCTCCCCAATAATTATGTTCTTCTGCAGTCACAATACATTTTGTTTTATCTACAGAATTTAAAATGGTTTTTTCATCTAATGGTTTTATAGTGTGAACATTAATTACTTCACAAGAAATTCGTTTTTTTTCATGTAAAATTCTAGCCGCTTCCAATGATTCCCATACTAGATGACCTGTACTAACAATAGTAACATCTTTTCCTTCCGTTAAAAGAAGGGCTTTTCCTATTTGAAATATTTGACTTACATTTGTGAAATTTGGCACAGAAGGTCTCCCAAAACGGAGATATACCGGTCCTAAATAATTGGCTATAGCTAAAGTAGCTGCATAAGTTTGATTATAATCACAAGTATTAATTACAGTCATTCCAGGCAACATTTTCATCAGTCCAATATCTTCCAGACTTTGATGTGTCGCTCCATCTTCTCCCAAAGTTAAACCAGAGTGAGAAGCGCATATTTTTACATTTTTATAGGAATAAGCAATAGATTGACGGATCTGATCATATACACGGGATGTCGCAAAATTAGCGAAAGTTCCAGCAAAAGGGATATAATTTCCAATGCTAAGTCCAGCAGCGATATTGATCATATTAGCTTCAGCAATTCCTATTTGGAAAAATCGTTCTGGAAATTCTTTAGAAAATTGATCCATAAATAGAGAACTAGTAAGATCAGCACATAAGGCTACTACTTTAGTATTTTTTCTTCCTAAGAACGTTAAAGCATCTCCAAATCCAGCTCTAGTTTCTTTCAATCCTTTATTTTCATATATTTTCATAATTTCTTTACATTCGTTTATATTATTGGAAAATCTCCTAAACTTTCAGGAAGTTGAGATAGCGCTTTTTCTAATTCTTTTTCATTAGGAGATTTTCCATGCCAGGCATTACTTCCTTCCATAAAATCTACCCCATATCCCATTTGAGTGTACAGGATAATTAAAACTGGTTTTCCTTTTCTCGTCTCATTTTTTGCTTTTTTTAAAATATTAATCACTTTATCAAGATTGTTTCCTTCCAATTCTTCTAAAACTTTCCAATCAAAAGATTGAAATTTTTCTTTCAAATTCCCAAGGGATAAAACTTCATCGGTAGTTCCATCTATTTGTTGTCCATTATAATCTACAGTAGCTATATAATTATCGATATGTTTAGAACCCGCATATAAAACTGCTTCCCATATCTGTCCTTCGTTCAATTCTCCATCCCCATGTAAACTGTAAATAGAACAATCATCGTCTTTACTAAGTTTTTTGGATAGAGCGGCTCCAATGGCTACTGACATCCCTTGACCTAAAGATCCTGAAGAAATTCGTATCCCTGGAAGTTCTCCATGTGTAGAAGGATGACCTTGTAAACGAGAATTTAATTTTCTAAAAGTAGATAATTCGTTTATGGAAAAAAAACCAGAACGAGCTAATATACTGTAATAAACGGGGGATATATGTCCATTGGATAGAAAAAAAAGATCTTCATTTAAGCCTTCCATTGTAAACTTTTTAGGATTATAATGCATGATTTCTTGATACAAAGCAACAAAGTATTCTGTACATCCTAAAGATCCACCAGGATGTCCAGAATTTGCGTTATTTACCATGCGTAAGATGTCTCTTCTCACTTGAAAACATAAGTCCTTTAAATAACGTCTGCGTACATTCATAACTGTTTGTTTTTTTTCTTAGTTTTACAGAATTTTATTTTTGCACAAAAGTAATAATTAATTATGAGTATCATAAACAGAAAAGCTAGATTTCAGTATAAATATATAGAAGAATATATAGCTGGAATTCAATTATTTGGAACAGAAGTAAAATCTATAAGACTAAATCAAGCCAATATTACGGATAGTTTTTGTCAAATAAGAAATGGAGAATTATATTCCATTAACATGTATATAGCTGAATATAAATTTGGAACCAATTGGAATCACCAAAGTAAAAGAGATAGAAAATTATTATTAACCAAAAAAGAATTAATCAGAATAGAAAAAAAACTGAAAGAACCTGGATTGACCCTGATTCCTACTAAATTATTTTTTAATGATAAAGGATATATAAAAGTACAAATTTTTTTGGCAAAAGGAAAAAAAACATATGATAAACGTGAATCCATTCGAAACAGAGATATTCTTCGTGAGCTACAACGATCCTTATGAAAGATTCTGTTTAAAATCATATCATCATATTACATAATAATATATATTTGTTTAGTTTCAAAGAAATTATAGTTTTATGAAAAATGTAAATTTTTTTATTATTGCTTTATTTGCTTTATTTTCATCTGGATTTTCTGAACATTCTCAAAAAAAATGGTTTATTCGTATAGGAGCGAATGATATTAACTATTATCCCATAAATTATCCTTTCAAAGATTTTTTTCAGAAAAAAAATAATAGTATAAATCCTCCGTTTTCTAATATAGAATTTGGGCATAATATAACTAAAAACATAGGGGGGTATTTTAACGCTTCGTTGGGGATGGTAGACAATAATAGATGGAAAATAATAGATAATTTTTTTGTAAAATTGAGCCCTGGAATAAAATTCTATTTTTTTCCTCATCACTGGCTGGATCCCTATTTAAAATTAGGAGCAGGTTATCATCAGTTTGACTATCAAGATAGAAAATTAAGAATGTCAGGATCAAAAATTTATAAACTGAATAAGAAAAATTTTTTTCTATTAGATGGTGGATTGGGAATGAATTTTTGGATCGTATCTAATTTCGGGGTCAACGTTCAAAGCAATTACAATCAAGTATTAGTTTCTCAGTCAAAAGATTATTTGAATTTTTGGGAACATTCCATAGGGGTCGTCTATCGTTTTGGAGGAGAATATAATCCTTATCATCCGGATAAAGATAAAAAGGAATCTAAAAAAATAGTTGAAATCAAAGAAAAAGAAAATTCTTATTTGCCTTCTATCATAGAAAAAAATGAGGAAAAAAATTCGGATAATAAAATTTGCTGCAAAAAAGACGACTTAGACAACGATGGAATTTTAGATAGAGAGGATTTATGTCCTAACAAATTTGGGTTAAAAAAATTTAAAGGATGTCCTGATACAGATTCCGATAATATTCCAGACCATGAAGATGTATGTCCGAAAAAATATGGAAAAAAAGAAAACAAAGGATGTCCTAATGGTGTTTTTTTTCCTCCTATTTTATTTGATTTAGGAAAATTTACCTTATCTCCTAATTCATTAGAAATTATTGATGAAATATATGAAATTATGATAAAAAAACTTCCTAATTCAAAATTTTATATAAATGGATATACAGATTCTTATGGAAAACATTCTTACAATAAAATTTTATCCACAAGAAGAGCGAATTCTGTATTTGAAGCTTTAGTTTCTAAAGGAATAGATCCATCTAGGATGGAAATAAGAAAACTAGGAAAATCTGTTAAAAGAAATAAAGGAAGACTTGTAGAAATAACTATACGAAGATCATAGTAAAAAACCTCTTCAAGAGGTTTTTTATTTCTTTTTAGAAACATAAAAAGAAATATAGATACTAAATTGATAAAGAATCATTAAAGGAATCAAAACCACTATGGTGCTAAAAATATCCCCAGGAGTAATTGCTGAAGCTAGAATTAATAAGATCAAAAAAGCATGTTTTCTATATTTTTTTAAAAAAGGATAGGAGATTAATTCTATTTTAGTGAGAAAGTATATAAAAATTGGAAACAAAAAAGTGATTCCCATAGATAGTATAGAATGCATGATCAAAGATATGTAATCCGATAAATCAAATATATTTCTTGGAAAAGAACTAATCCTAAAAGTATAACCAAAATGAATTAAAAATGGACATAAAATGAAATAACCGAAAAGAACTCCTAATATAAATAGAAATGTCACCATCATAATGATCCCTCTAGAATATTTTCTTTCTTCATCCGAAAGGGCTGGTTTTATGAATTTCCAAAATTCATAAAATATATAAGGAAAAGATAAGATGAATCCTCCAATAAAACAGGTCCATACATATATATTAAATTGTCCAAATATTTGTCTGTTTTGGATTTCTAAATTGTGAGAAAAAAAATAAAAGGAATGATGACTCCGGTGAAATATTTTTCCTAATTTATGGAATAAGCGATAAGTAATAAAATCCGTTTTTGCTGGACCAAAAAGAATATAATCAAATATAACATTCTTATTATTCATTAAAATAATCGTCGCAATTATCATTGCACACACACTATGAATTAAATGTTTTCTTAGCTCCTCAATATGTTCCCAAAACGGCATCTCATTTTTTTCATTTTTCATATCTATCTGAAAAAACCTAGAATAAAAATTTTTAATTTTTGAAAAAAATCAATATACAATGAAATGTGGAATTATTGGTCTTCCAAATATAGGAAAATCCACTCTATTTAACCTTATTTCCAATTCTCAAGTTTTATCAGAAAACTTCCCTTTTTGTACTATAGAACCTAATTATGGAATCACAAACGTTCCAGATAAAAGATTGTATGAATTAAAAACATTCATTAACACTATGAAAATAGTTCCATCAAAGATACAAATAGTGGATATTGCTGGATTAATTAAAGGTTCACATAAAGGAGACGGATTAGGAAATAAATTCCTATCTCATATTCGTGAAACAAATGTTATTATTCATATGATACGTTGTTTCAGAGATCTTAAAGTTCTTCACGTAGAAGGATCCATCAATCCTATTAGGGATAAAGAAATTATTGATATAGAATTACAGTTTAAAGATCTAGAAACTCTAGAAAATAAATTAAATAAAATTAATAAAAAACCAAAAAATAATCATAAATGTTTTATAGAAACACTAAAAAAAATAATTGATCATCTAAAAAAAGGAAAAAATATAAGAAGGTATCCACTAAAAGAAAATGAAAAAAAGTACATAAAAGATTTACATTTATTAACCATTAAACCTGTTCTTTATGTATGCAATATAGATGAAAAAGATTCCAATAATCCTCTCTATCTAAAAAATATAAAAAAAATGGTGGAAAAAGAAAAATCTCCTCTGGTAGTTTTGTCGTTAAAAAACGAATCTAAGAATCAAAAAAAACAAAAAAGTATTTTTTATCAATCAGGAATTAATAAGCTCATCTTAGATGCTTATAAATTATTAAACTTACAAAGTTTTTTTACAGTAGGAAAAGAAGAAATACGTGCTTGGTCTATTCCTAATCATTGGACCGCTTATCAAGCTTCTTCTGTCATCCATACAGATTTGAAAAAAGGATTTATATGTGCAGAAGTCATTCATTATAAAGATTTTATAAAATATGGATCAGAAAAAGAAGCAAAAAAAGCTGGAAAAAGACTTTTGGTAGGAAAAAATTATCTTGTTCAAGATGGAGATATTATACATTTTAGATTCAATCGATAAACAATTTGGAAGAATTAATCCCTTTTAAAGTTTCAAAAATTAATTGAACAGCTTGTTCTACATCTTTTTTATGAACCATTTCTACTGTAGTATGCATATATTTAAGAGGAATAGATATCAAAGCAGACAATACTCCTTTATTAGAATAGGCAAAAGCATCCGTATCTGTTCCGGTATATCTAGATGAAACTAAACGTTGAAAAGGAATTTTTCTATTTGTAGCAGTATTAAAAATAAATTCTCTAATATTTTTCTGTATAGAAGGAGCATATACAACAACAGGACCTAAACCACATTTAATATCTCCTTGTGTTTTTTTATCCATCATAGGGGTAGAAGTATCATGGGTGACATCAGTGACGATAGCCATATGAGGTTTTATAGCCTGAGAAATCATTTTAGCCCCTCTTAATCCTACTTCTTCCTGAACAGAATTCACCACATATAATCCAAATTTTAAATTTTTGCCACATTCTCTTATTTTTTTTACTACTTCTGCAATTATA
Source organism: Blattabacterium sp. (Periplaneta americana) str. BPLAN (assembly GCF_000093165.1). Taxonomy (NCBI): domain Bacteria; kingdom Pseudomonadati; phylum Bacteroidota; class Flavobacteriia; order Flavobacteriales; family Blattabacteriaceae; genus Blattabacterium; species Blattabacterium sp. (Periplaneta americana). The sequence continues at coordinate 258,406 of NC_013418.2, forward strand.
AATCCTCCTATTTTATTATCTAATGATCTGCATACAAAATAGTTATGATTCATAATCAAAAACTCATCAGGATAAGTAATGACACAACCTACATGAACCCCCATTCTCTCTACTTCTTTTCTATCAAAAGCTCCAATATCTACAAAGATATTATCCACATTAGGAGTTTTCTCTTCTGAAGATTTTCTTGTATGAATAGCAGGCCAACCAAATACTCCATGGACTAACCCTTTTTCTGTATGGATCACCACTCTTTTTGATGGAGCTATTTGAGGATCTGATCCTCCATTACGGGAAACATAGATAATTCCATCTTCTGTTATATGATTTACATACCAAGAAATTTCATCTGCATGAGCTTCAATAATTAATTTGTATGGAGAATTATTAGGATTTAGGATCCCTACAACTGTCCCATATAAATCCGTTTCTATTTTTTCTACATAAGGATTAATATAATTTTTCCATATTTCTTGTCCTTCACTTTCGTATCCTGTTGGGGAAAAACTATTTAAATATTTTCCAAGAAATTTTATAGAATCCTCGTTTATTGAATAATGATTTTTATTTTTCATGATTTTTTTCCATTAAATATGGACCCATCCTTCAAATATAAACTGAACAGAACCAGTTAAATATATTTCTTTATATTGATTATGTTTTTTTTCAAATGATACCCATAATTTTCCTCCTAAGGTGGAGATTAACACCTTTTTTTCCTTATTGGTAGATATCCTTCCCGTTTCATATGCAGCAAGAACAGAAGCCGTAATTCCTGTCCCACAGGATAAAGTTTCATTTTCAACACCTCGTTCATAAGTGCGTACTTGAAGTGTATTTTTTCCAGATATTTCTACAAAATTTACATTTACTCCTCCTTTAGAAGAATAGGATTTATGAAATCTAATTTTTCTTCCCTGTTTGCAAACGTCTATTTCTTTTATGTTATTCACGAAAAGAACATGATGTGGAGATCCAGTATTCAAAAAAACGTATTTTTTGGATATTTTTATCATATTTATTTCTATATCAATGAATTTCAAAGAAATTAACCCCCTTTCCTGAATAATTCCACAATGATCTCCATCTATAGCTCTAAAATAGATTTTATTTTCTTTTGGAATTCCTAGTTTTTTTGAAAAGGCAATAGCACAACGTCCTCCATTTCCACACATAGTACTTTCTTTTCCATCAGAATTATAATATTTCATGTAAAAATCGCGGGAAGGATCATTTTTAATCAAAATAATTCCATCTGCTCCAATTCCAAAATGTCTATCACATAATCTTGTAAAGAGAGTATGGTCCTCTTCCGGGATTCTTTTTTTCCGATTATCTAGTATAATGAAATCATTTCCTGTTCCCTGGTACTTAAAAAAATCCATTTTCATACATACAAAAAAAAAATAAGACGAATTTAGCATTATTTTTTGAATAAAGTTTACTTTTTACTATATATATTTGTATAGGAATAGTTTAACTAAACATGAAGAAAATAGTTATTTATATTATTGCCAGTAGTCTTCTTAGTTCAGTAATGACTATTGCAGCATACAAGAAATATGCTAAAGAAGAAGCCCTTCTATTTCCGTCGTATGGAAACTCGTTCGAAAAAACAAAACTCTCCTCTTCTAATCCATCCTCATTGGTTAGTTCTTCTGGATTACCAGATTTTACCAGAGTTGTAGAAAAAACCATTCATGCGGTAGTCAATATCAAAAATTATTCTAAAAAATATAGCAACAAATTACATTTTGATCCATTTGACTTTTTTTTCGGATTTCCTGATGATTTTGGAGGAAGAGGAAAAATTCCTCAAAAAAATGATATTCCAGGACTTCATGGATCTGGAGTTTTAGTATCTCCTGATGGATACATTGTTACTAATAATCATGTTATAAAAGATGCAGATAAAATAGAAGTGACTCTTAGTGATCAAAGAACTTATAGGGCAAAACTAATTGGAACAGATACAAGTACGGATATAGCCTTATTAAAAATCAATGAAAAAAATTTACCTTTTATTTATTTTTCGGATTCTAATAAAGTACAAGTAGGAGAATGGGTTTTAGCAATTGGAAATCCTTTTGATTTGAACTCCACTGTGACCGCAGGCATTATAAGTGCTAAAAATAGAAGTCTAGGCATATTGAGAGGAGAAACGCAAGCAGCTATAGAATCTTTTTTTCAAACAGATGCAGCTGTTAATCCGGGAAATAGTGGAGGAGCCTTAGTAAACACAAATGGAGAGTTAATTGGAATTAATACGGCCATCTCTTCCAATTCAGGAAATTTTATAGGGTATAGTTTTGCTGCTCCTTCTAATTTAGTGGCAAAAGTCATCCAGGACATCCAAAAATATGGAACCGTACAACGAGCCTATTTAGGAGTTAGAGGAATGGATCTTTCTAAAGCAGAATATTTGAAAGCTTATAATCATGAAATGCATCAAAATATAAAACCACAACAGGGTTTTTTAATCGGAGAAGTTTTTGAAAGAAGTGGAGCTTATGATGCAGGTCTTAAAAAAGGTGACATTATTAAAAGTATAGATGGAAAACCCATTCAAAATGTGGCAGACTTATCTGTTATTGTAGGAACAAAATATCCGGGAGAAAAAGTAAAAGTGAAGATTATCCGAAACGGAAAAATGAAATTTTTTAATGTTACTTTAAAAGATTCACAAGGAAGAACAAAAATTAGAAAAAAAGAGGAAATCACTCCATCAGAATTACTAGGTGCCACTTTTTCGCCTCTTGGAAAAGAGTATAAAAAAGATTTTGGAATTGATTATGGAATTAGAATCCAAGAAATCCGAACAGGTAGATTGAGTGCTATAGGAATGGAAGAAGGAGACATTATTTTATCTATTAATGGAGAAAAAATGAGAAACCCTAGTGATGTAGACCGTGTTTTAAAAAAATACTCCGGAGATGTGACAATAAAATCCATTAAACAAAATGGTCAAGTATATATAGCAGGATTTGAAATGAATTAATTTAATTCCGATTTCTATTCCAATAAAGAAAAAATGTAATCATTCCGAAAATCCCATTTGGGAGCCAAACAGATAAATAAGAAGGAATATAATCTTTTGTAGAGTATACTTTGGATATTTCTGTACAAAAGATATATATAAATGCCAATATTATCCCCATGATGAAATTATGAGCGGGTTCCCCTTTTTTTGATGAGATAGATAATCCTAAAAGAGTCAATATAAAATTAGAAAAAGGATAGCTTGTTCTTTGATAATATTCATTTAAGTGCGTATTTATGTTACTATTTCCTCTCTTTTTTTCTCTATCAATAAATTTTCTCAATTCAGAAATGGTCATTGTTTCTGCTATATATTCTTCTGGTAAAAGTTCTTCCGGAGTCATAGAAAAATTTTGAATCTTATGAACCCCTTTGAAAAAAATATCCTTATTCTTATTTAGATAGGTTTCACTATAATTAGAGAGGATATATATACGATGTTTTTTGTACCAAAATATATTTTTAGCTTTCAGAAGATATATCAATTTATTTCCATTGAACTTTTGATAGATACAATCTTGTCCTATATTCTTCTTTCTGGAAAAATTTCGAATAAATAAATATTCATTATTTGAAATTTGGGTACTTATGGTCTGATTATTTTCGTATTTATTCTTGTATCTGGAACTTAATAGATATTGGTAATGAAATTTGTTTTTCATTTTATTAGCTAGGGGTAAAAAAGAATAATTAATTATTAAGGCTCCCATTCCTATAAGGGAAGCTGAAATTAAATAAGGGATCGTTATCCTTTTAAAACTAATTCCACTTGCTAGAATAGCATTTATTTCTGAATGTTTATTTAATCTAGATGTAAAAAAAATAATTGATAAAAAAACGGAAATCGGGGAAAATGTATAGGCTAACCATATGGACCAAAAGGGATAATAATATATTAAAGCATCTTTAATGGATCCTTGATTGTTTTCCAATCTATGCATTCTTTGAGAAAGATCTATAATAACAGAGATGATCTGTAATAGAATCGTAATAAATATAAAGGTAACAAGAATATTACGAATGATATAACGGTCTAGTATTTTCATTTTATAAACGTTCTTGTAATAAAGGAATTACTGATTTCTTCCAAGAATAGAAAGTTTCTTGTAGAAGATGGGTTCTAGCTTTTTTAATGAGATTTAAGTAAAAAGAAAGGTTGTGTAAAGAAGCAATTTGTTTTGCTAAATTTTCTTTAGAAAAAAAAAGATGTCTTACATAAGATTTGCTATAGGATCGATCTACATAAGAATTTCCATATTCATCTAAACAGGAAAAATCTTTTTCCCACTTTTTATTTTTGATATTCATAATCCCTTTCCAGGTAAATAACATTCCATGACGTCCATTTCGTGTAGGAAGGACGCAATCGAACATGTCAATCCCAAGTGCTATTCCTTCTAAAATATCTACAGGATTTCCTACTCCCATTAAATATCTAGGTTTTTCTTTAGGCAAAATATCCGTGACTATATCAGTAATAGATTGTGTTTGTTCTTTAGTTTCTCCTAAACTTAATCCACCTATAGCATTTCCTTCAGCTTCCAATAAGGCTATCTTTTCTGCAGAAAATCTTCTTAAATCTGGATAAATACTTCCCTGAACAATAGGAAAAAAACTTTGCTTATAATCATATTTTTCTGGATTTTCTTTTAAATAAGAATAACATCTTCTTAACCAAAGATGTGTTTTTTCTAGAGAATATTTTGCCTCTTTATAACTACAGGGATAAGGAGGGAAATCATCAAAAGCCATAATCATATCACCGCCTATAAAACGTTGAATTTCCATAGATTTTTCCGGAGAAAAAAAATGGGAAGAACCATTTATCAGAGACTTAAATAAGACTCCATTTTCGGTTATTTTATTAGATTTTCTCATAGAATAAACTTGAAACCCTCCACTATCTGTTAATATAGACTCTTTCCAATTCATAAACGAGTGAAGTCCTCCTGCATGATGCAATACTTCTATTCCAGGACGAAAATACAAATGATAAGTATTTCCAAGGATAATCTTTGATCCTACATCATATAGTTCATGTGTTGGAATAGATTTTATACTTCCTTTTGAAGCTACTGGCATAAAAATAGGGGTTTCCATTTTTCCATGATCTGTTTCCAATATGCCTGCTCTTGCTTTAGAAAAAAGATCAGTTTTTATTAAATTAAATTTCATTTTGAATAAAAAATTTTTTTGTAAAAATTAAATATTTCTAAGAATCATATGTGCAACATATAGGGATAAAACATAATTTCGTTTTCTATGGGAAAAAAAGATCTATTCAAATCAAAGAAAAAAAAATGAATTATTACCATGAACCAGTTCTTTTAAAAGAAAGTATAGATAATTTGGTGACGGACAGAAATGGAATTTATGTAGATGTAACATTTGGTGGTGGAGGACATTCTTCTGCTATTCTAAAAAAATTAAATGAAAATGCATCTTTAATAGCTTTTGATCAGGACAAAGAAGCCATAAAAAATAATCCTATACGAGATAGACGTCTTCATTTATTTCACAAGAATTTTATACACCTAAAACCAATATTGAAAAAACTTCGGATCGAAAAAGTGTCAGGTGTATTAGCAGATTTAGGCCTATCTTCTTCTCAAATAGACAATCCCATTAGAGGTTTTTCTCATCAGTTGAATTGTATTTTGGATATGAGAATGAATCAAGAATCCACTCATTCTGCTATAGATATTATTAATCGATATTCGAAAGAGGAATTATTTCATATATTTTATAAATATGGAGAATTCAAAAATGCAATAATAATTGCTGAAAAAATCTTAGAAGAACGTTTAAGAAAACCCATTACCACTACATGGGATTTAGTGAAGATTTTTTTTCGAAAAAAAACATCTTTTAAAAAAAGAAAAAGATTTTTTTCTAGACTTTTCCAATCTATACGAATAGAAGTCAATAATGAAATAAATGTTTTAAAAAATTTTTTGCTAGAATCTTCTACGATTATTCTACCAGGAGGTAGAATGGCCATTATTTCATATCATTCAATAGAAGATAGGATCACAAAATATTTTTTTAAAAAAGGAGTTTTTCATAAGAAAAAAATGAATAATATACTTCCATTTAAAATGATCCATAAAAAAGTTATTCAACCAAGGTATCAAGATATTATTAATAATCCAAGATCCAGAAGTGCTCGATTAAGAATTGCAGAAAAACTATAAAATAAATCATCCATCAAATGAAAACCAATTTTTCTATCAAAGACATCCTGAAAGGAAAATTTTTAGTGAAAAAAGATGCATATCGTAATTGGAATTTTATTGTTTTTATTACTATTCTATCTTTAATCAGCATTACTAGTTCACACATGATGGATAGAAAAATTAGAAAAATAACGAAAATTAGTGAAGAAATAAAGGAATTGAAATCTGAATATGCAGATATACACAGTAAATATATGCAAATGCAATTAGCATCTGTCTTAAATAGACTAGTAAATATTAATGGGTTAAAACATTTAGATGAACCCCCATACGAATTAATTTTAGAAGAAAAAAAAGAGATGGATACAAGAAAAAAATGATGAAACGAAAAAGATATATTTTATTATATAAATCTTACTTGATTGGTTTTTTTTTCATCTCTATTGCAGCACTAATTATTTTTAATTTATTTCATATTCAAAATTATTCAGAAGGATACCAAAAATCTGTTATAGAAAAAACAATTAGAACTAATTTAATTAAAGCTAAACGTGGAAATATTTATGCTGCAGATAACAGTCTTTTAGCTATGTCTATCATTAGGTATGATATTCATATTGATTTTAGATCTATTTCAGATAAATTATTTCAAGAAAATATTTCTTTTTTGTGCAATTCTTTGGAGTCTTTGTTCAAAAAACCAAGATCTTTTTTTTATAAAAAGTTCCAGTACGAAAAAAAAAAGGGAAATAGATATTTTTTATTAGCAAAAAATTTAGATTATCCTCATTTAAAAGCATTACGAAATTTTCCCATTTTTAATAAAGGACAAATAAAAGGAGGTTTTATCGTAGAAAAGAAAACATGCAGAGTTCATACATTAGAGAATATTGGAAAAAGAACATTAGGATACGATGATCATAGAGGAAAAGCTGGATTAGAAGGAGCCTATAGTAAGTTTCTTAAAGGAAAAGATGGAAAACGATTAGAACAACGTATCAGCTCTAAAATATGGAAACCCTTAAATTCAGGAAATGAAATTGATCCAGAAGATGGAAAAGATGTCTATTCTACTATCGATATCTATTTACAAGATATAGCTTATCATGCCCTACTTCAAGAATTATCCATTTCTCATGCAGATCACGGATGTGTCATCCTCATGGAGGTTAAAAGTGGAGAAATTTTGGCTATGATCAATCTGGAAAAAACAAAAAAAAATACTTATGAAGATTTAAGAAATTTTTCTGTATGGGAAGGAAGTGAACCTGGATCTACTTTCAAGACCATGGCTATTCTTGCAGCTTTAGAAGACAAAAAAATAGACATAGACATGATTGTGAATACTAAAGGTGGAGTTCTTAAATTGAGAGGAAAAAAAATCCGCGATAGTCATTACAAAGGATATGGAGAAATGAATCCAAAACAGATTTTGGAACTTTCTTCAAACGTAGGAATAGCAAAAATTATTTATGAGAATTACAAAGAAAATCCAAAAAAATTCATAGAACACTTGTGCAAATGGAAATTAGATAAAAAAATAGGGATAGACATTCCAGGTGAAAGCCAGCCATTCATCCCAAAACCTGGAAAAAAAAATTGGAGTAGTATTACGTTGCCATGGATGACTTTTGGATATAATATAAAACTAACTCCTTTACAAATTCTCATTTTTTATAACGCTATTGCCAACCAAGGAAAAATGATTAAACCTATTTTCATTAGAGAAATGAAATTCCATGGAAGAAGTATCAAAAAATATACAACTCCTATTGTGATGAATCCTTCTATAGCTGCAAAAGAATCTCTAAAAAAAATTCAGAATATGTTAGAAGGAGTCGTAAAAAATGGAACCGCAAAAAAATATTATCATCCAGAATATCCTTATGCAGGAAAAACAGGAACTACACAGTTAGATTATTGGATAAAAGGAAAACCTTTATCTTACAACAGTTCTTTTGTAGGATATTTTCCTGCTAATAATCCAAAATTTTCTTGTATTGTAGTCATTTCAAGACCAGAAAAAGGATATTACGGAATAGAAGTAGCAGTTCCTGTGTTTGATAAAATAGCTAGATCTATCTATCCAAGAATAGGAAAGAAAACACTTTATAAAAAAAAAATGGATATTGATTGGATTAAAAAAATTAAAGAATCCACCAACTATTCTTTCAACTATTTTTTTGATAAAGGGATTATGCCCAATATTATTTCTGTTCCTGGAAAAGACATTATTCCTATTTTGGAAAATAGAGGTTTAAATATACAATATCAAGGGATAGGAAAAGTTATTACTCAATCCGTAAAACCAGGGAATAAGTTGAAAAAAAATCAAATTATATTTCTGAAACTAGAAGAATGAAAAAAATATTAAAATATCTTCTAAAAAAAGTACATGTATTAGAAATTATAGGAAATCCTCAAAAATGGATAAAAGGGATTTCTATATGTTCTCAATTGGTAGAAATAGATACGATATTTTTTGCTAAAAAAGGAAAAAAAACAGATGGACATCAATTTATTACGGAGGCTATACAAAAAGGAGCTAACACTGTAGTTTGTGAAAAAAAACCTGTTCTCCTTCATAAAAATATCACCTATGTAATTGTAAAAAATTCGATGGATGCTTTAGGAACTATTTCTTCTAATTTTTATGATCATCCTACAAAAAAAATAAAATTAGTAGGCATTACAGGAACGAATGGAAAAACATCTGTAGCCACCATACTTCACCATTTATTTTATAAAATGGGAGAAAAAAGTATTCTTATTTCTACCATGGGGATTAAAATTCTATCTCAGGAATTTCCTACCAAACATACTACCCCAAGTATTGTTGATATTAATAAATATTTAAATTTATCAATCCAAAAAGGATGTAAATATGCATTTATGGAAGTGAGTTCACATGGAATTCATCAAAAAAGAATTGCAGGGTTATTATTTACAGGGGGGGTATTGACTAATATTACCCATGATCATTTAGATTATCATAAATCTTTTGAAAATTATCTATCAACTAAAAAATCTTTTTTTGAAAATTTTTTGCCTAAAAATGCTTTTGCCTTAATTAATTCTGATGATCCAAATTCACATGAAATCATAAAAAATGTTTTGGCTAAAATTTATTTTTATGGGTTGAAAAAAAAAACAGATTACAGGATAAAAATTATGAAAAAAAATATCCATGGAAACCAATTGCTAATTGATGGACACAAATTTTTCACCTTTTTAATTGGAGAATTTAATGTTTCCAATCTTTTGGCTTGCTACGCTACAGCTATATTATTGGGGAAAAAAAAAGAGGAAATCTTGCAAAAAATAAATACTATTCCACCTATAAAAGGACGTTTTGAACAATTTATATCCTATTCAGGAATTCGGATAATTGTGGATTACGCCCACAATCCAGATGGAATTAAGAACCTTTTAAAAGCTATTCAGGAAATAAAAAAACAGGAGGAAAGATTAATTTGCATAATAGGTTGTGGAGGAAATAGAGATAAAGAGAAACGTTCTTTAATGGGAAAAATAGTTTATGAAACATGTGATTTATCTATTTTTACCTCAGATAATCCTAGAGAAGAGGATCCAGAAAAAATATTAATAGATATGAAGAATTTTAGATCCTATCTAAATAAAGATAAAGAGGATATTTTAACTATCGTTAACAGAAAAGAAGCTATTCGAACAGCCATTCAAATGGCTAGAGAAAAAGATATTATTGTCATAGCAGGAAAAGGACACGAAAATTATCAAGAAATTCAAGGAAAACGTTATCCTTTTGACGATATGGAAATTGCTAAAACCTTATTTTCTGAATTTTCTTAGATGTATGATAATATGGTGTTTTTAAATAAGACGAGTTCTTCTTTTCCGTTATTTTTCAGAGCTGGAGTCTCTTTCATTTTATCTATTTGTATAGCCTTGTTTTTTTATAAAGTAATTATCTTCTGGAATCAAAAAAAAAACAGGATAGGAGAACAGATCCGAGATCTTGGACTTACTGGACAAAAAGAGAAAGAAGGAACTCCAACAATGGGAGGAATTATTATTATAGTTTCTACATTAATTCCTACGATTTTTTTTTCTATATTGAGTAATATATATGTAATTATTCTTATAATCACTACCTTATGGATGGGTGGGCTTGGATTTATCGATGATTACATCAAAATCAAATATAATAAACATGGACTTAGTGCCATTTTGAAAATATTAGGTCAAATAATCTTAGGTATTTTTATCGGAAGTACAATGTATTTTCATAAGAATATCACGACCATTTCGTGCAAAAATTTATGTGTAAAACCACCTTATTCCGTAGCAGTAGAAAAAAAACATGGTTTTAAAACGACCTTTCCTATTATCAGAAATGAATTTGATTACGCTGACATTTTATGTTTGCATAATGAGAAATGGAAAAAATATACCTGGATCATTTTTATTCCTATCGTCATTTTTTTTATTACTTCATTGTCCAATGGCGCTAATCTCACAGATGGAATTGATGGTTTAACAGCTGGAGTTTCTTCTATCATTTTGGGAACCTTGTCTTTATTCTCTTTAATTTCTAGTAATAAAATTTTCTCCTCTTATTTTCACTTTATCTATATTCCTTACATAGGAGAGATTGTGATATTCTCTTTTTCTTTTTTAGGATCCTTAATTGGGTTTCTATGGTTTAATAGCTATCCAGCACAAATTTTTATGGGAGATACCGGAAGTTTAACTATAGGGGGAATAATAGCCACCTTAGCTATTATAACTAGAAAAGAATTAATCCTACCCATTCTATGTGGCATTTTTTTTATAGAAAATATTTCTGTAATAGTACAAGTTTTTTATTTTAGATTCTCTAAAAAAAAATATGGAATAGGAAAAAGGATTTTTTTGATGGCTCCTTTACACCATCATTTTCAAAAAATAGGTTATCATGAAAGTAAGATCGTCAATCGTTTTTTTATCATACAAATGATGCTTTCTATGGTCGTCTTGATTTTGTTAATTCTATAATTAATAATCCTATTATGGAAAAGAATAAAAATTTAATAGTGGTATTGGGTGGAGGAGAAAGCGGAGTAGGAGCAGCTTTATTAGCTAAGAAAATGGGTTTAAAAATTTTTGTATCTGATTCTGGAATTATTCAAAATAAATACAAGAAAATTTTATCAAAAAATAGAATCCATTTTGAGGAAAAAGGGCATACAGAAAGTATCATCTTTCAAAATGCTATTAAAGTGATAAAAAGCCCTGGAATTTCTAGACAAGATCCATTAATAAAGAAAATTAATTTTTTGAATATTCCCATGGTTTCTGAATTAGAATTCGGAAAAAGTTATCTGAAAAACTCCTATATTATTTCCATTACAGGAAGTAATGGAAAAACAACCACCAGTTACATCGTTTATAAAATCCTTCAAAAAGAAGGATTTCATGTAGAGATAGCAGGAAATATAGGTCGTAGTTTTTCACGAGAGGTTTTAAAAAAAAAAGATGTTTATGTATTAGAAGTGAGTAGTTTTCAACTGGATGATTGCTACAATTTTCGTTCAAATATAGCCGTTTTATTAAACATCACAAGGGACCATTTAGATAGATATCATAATGATATTGAAAGTTACATATCTTCTAAATTTAGAATTTCTACTCAGCAAAATAAGGAGGATATTTTTATTTATAATCATGATGATCCTCTCATCAGAAAAGGATTTAAAAAATATCCCATTTTGTCCAATTGTATTCCTTTTTCTATTCAGGAAGAATTATGCGTAGGCGCTTATCTCAAAGAGAATAAGATATTTTTTCGGAATAAATTTAATCAAGAAAGATGTCTTTTACATGTAGACAAAATTCCTTTAAAAGGAGATCATAATCTCTATAATATATTGGCTTCAGTACTCGTTTCCGTAACATTAAATGTTCGAAAGACATCTATGATCCATCCTATATTAGGATTGAAATCTATAGAACATCGGATGGAAAAAGTACTAAATATTAATGGGGTTCAATTTATTAATGATTCTAAAGCCACTAATGTGAATGCTGTTTTTTATGCATTAAAAAGCATGAAAGCTCCTACAATATGGATTGCAGGAGGAAAGGATAAAGGGAATGATTATAGAGAGATCCTCCCCTTGGTTAAAGAAAAAGTAAAAGCCATAATTTTTTTAGGAAAAAATAATAAAAAATTTATAAGTTTTTTTCAAGATGTCATTGATATTATTTTTGAAACGAACAGCCTTAAAAAGGCTGTTCGTATGGCTTACATTTTATCTATTCATGGAGATAACATTTTGTTATCTCCTGCATGTTCTAGCTTTGATCTTTTCCAAAATTATAAGGAAAGAGGTCTTAGATTTAAACAAGAAGTCAGAAAACTTTTCTATGAATATGAAAAAAATAGATATTTTGAGATATTTAAAAGGAGATAAATATTTATGGGCTTTCATTACTTTATTAGCTCTATTTTCTTTTTTACCTGTATACTCAGCGAGTACTAATTTAGTTACTACCTATGGAGAAACGAATACCGTATTCGGTTATTTATTCAAACATGCCCTTTTTTTGTTAGTGGGGTTTTGTATTCTTTTTTTTACTCAGTTTATAGACTATAAATATTTTTATCGTATGTCTATCCTTTCAATCCCTATAGTCTCGATTTTACTTATTTTCACAATTATTCAGGGAAAAGAACTAGATGGAGTTAATGCTTCTCGTTGGTTATATATCCCTATTATTAATATATCTTTTCAAACTTCCAGTATTGCTGGATTAGTTTTGTTTATTTACTGTGCTAGATATTTAGCTCAAAAAAAGAAAGAACGCATGAACTTGATCCACTCTTTTTTCCCCTTGATTTTTCCCATATTTTTGATTATTGGACTTATATTTCCCGCTAATGGTTCTACCGCGGTTCTTGTTTTTATTTCAGTTTTAATTATTCTTTTTATAGGAGGATATCCATTTACTGGAGTTATAGGGATTTTATTGATGGGAATCATAGCAGCAGGAATATACATTTATTCTGTAATCAAATGGGGAGATAAAAATCCCATGAATAGAGTTTATACATGGAAAAGTCGTATAGAAAATTTTTTGGATCATGATTCTGAAGAAAGTTATCAAATGAAACAATCTAAAACAGCTATTGTTTTAGGAAATAAGTTTGGTCGTGGACCTGGAAAAAGTGTTCTGAAAGCTTTTCTTCCACAATCTTCTTCAGACTTTATTTATGCAATTATTATAGAAGAATATGGATCTATTGGAGGAATTTTACTTTTGTTTATTTATATTCTTATTTTGCTGAGAATTATGGTTATTTCCACGAAAATACAAAATTATTTTTGTTCTTTGTTGGTTCTTTCTGTCGGTTTTCCTATTATTAATCAAGCACTCATTAATATGGGAATAGCTGTTGGGTTATTTCCTGTGACAGGACAAACTTTACCATTAATTAGCGCTGGAGGAACTTCTATGTGGGTGACTTTTTTTAGTTTTGGAATCATATTAAGTGTTAGCAGAATCATATATGATACTCCTTGTTACATGGAAAAAAGGAATTTCTCATGAAAAATATTTCACCTAGAATAATTATTGGTAGTGGAGGCACTGGAGGGCATATTTATCCAGGTATAGCTATAGCAGATGAATTGAGAAACCAGATTCCAGAAGTTAATATTTTATTTATTGGATCCAGAAAGCACATGGAAATGCAAGAAATCCCGAAATTTGGATATCCAATTGAAGGAATTTGTATTTCAGGAGGAAAAGATAAATTGTTTTCTATAGCAGGATTTTTTTTATCTATGGAACTGATATATAGTTTTTTTTTAGTAAAGAAGATTTTAGAAAAATTTTCTCCTGATATAGTTATTGGAACAGGAGGATACGTTAGTTTTCCAACTTTATATGCTGCAGAAAAAAAGAAAATTCCTATTCTACTTCAAGAACAGAATTCTTTTCCTGGATTTACCAATAGAATATTTTCTCGTTATGCTAAAAAAATATGTATTGCTTATGAAGAAGCTAAAAAATATTTTCCAAAAGGAAAAACTATAATTACGGGGAATCCCGTTAGATCCGGAATCTTACAAGAATTACCCAGTAGAGATCAGGCTTGTATTCATTTAGGATTGAAAGTGAATAGACCTATTATTTTATCTATAGGGGGAAGTCAAGGATCCAATAGTATTAATAAAGCTTGGATGAAAGGGTTAAAAAAACTGATTCATCTAGATATACAACTTATTTGGCAAATAGGAAAAGCAGATATTCATAATATAAAGAAAAATAGGATTTCTCATCACCATAATTTCCTTTTAATGGAATTTATTGAAAATCTTCCGATATGTTATGCAGCAGCAGATATCATTGTATCTAGAGCTGGAGCTTTAACTATATCAGAAATATGTTTAATAGGAAAACCTTATATTTTAATTCCTTTTCCTTGGTCCTCAGATGACCATCAAAATAAAAATGCTAAAATTTTAGCGGATAAAGAGGCTGCTTTGATCATTAAAAATGAGGAAGTAGAGAAAAAATTAGTGAATTCTACTATAGAACTACTTAATGATTGTAGCAGAAAAAAAAAAATGAGTAGGAATATTTTAAAATTAGGAAGACCTAAAGCAACGAACGATATTGTCAACGAGATTTTACAGATTATTAATTAATTTATGAATCTAAATCAAATTGAGTCTTTTTATTTTCTAGGAATAGGAGGAATTGGAATGAGTTCCTTAGCTCTATATTTTCATTACATGGGAAAAAAAGTTTCTGGATATGATAGATATAGAACCCTTATCACAAAAAAATTAGAAAAAGAGGGCGTATTGATAAACTATCATGATAGTACAGAATTTTTGCCTGAATGGATCCATTCTACACGATGTTTAATTGTTTATACCCCTGCTATTCCAGATAATCATAAACAATGGAGGTTTCTGAAAAAATATGGAAAAAATATAAAAAAACGTTCTCAGGTATTAGCTTTAATTACAGAAAATAAAATTTGTATAGCTATAGGAGGAACACATGGAAAAACCACTACTTGTATTTTATTAGGACATATCTTACATAGTACTGGAAAAAAGGTTACGGCTTTTTTAGGAGGAATATCTGAAAATTATCAATCTAATCTTATTTTGAATCCTGGAACGGAAATTTTCTTGGTAGAAGCAGATGAATTTGACCACTCTTTTTTACATTTATCTCCGAATATAGCATGTATTACGTGTTTAGATCAAGATCATGTAGATACTTATCCAAAAAAAGAAGCCTTGATACAGGCTTATATAGATTTTTCAAAAAAAATAAAAAGTCCATATAAAAAACTATTCCTTAGTAAAAAGAAAGAGGAATCTTTTCCGTTTAAAAATGCTATCTATTATTCTGTAGAAAAAGAAGAGAATTATTATTCCAATCATCTTTTGATAAAAGAAAATCAATGGTTTTTTGATTTTCATACTCCGAAAGAAACCTGGAAATCTCTTCTATTACCTATTCCAGGTTTACATAATTTAAAAAATGTCACGGCGGCTTTAGCTATATCTGACTATTTGAAAATAAAAGAGAAAGATGTTCGAAGATCCTTATTTTTATTTAAAGGGATTAAAAGAAGGTACTCCATCCATTATAAATCTAGAAAAAAAATATATATAGATGATTATGCCCATCATCCGACAGAAATAAACGCCTTAATTAGCACTATAAGAACATGTTTTCCGGATAAAAAGATATTAGGAATATTTCAACCCCATTTATTTAGTAGGACTAAATTCTTTGAAGAAGATTTTGCCAAAAGTTTAGAAAAATTGGACCTTTTAATTTTATTAGATATTTATCCAGCTAGGGAATTCCCAATTAAGGGAGTTAGTTCTAATAGTTTATTAGATAAAATAAAAATGAATTCTAAAAATAAAGAATTGGCCCCCTTATCCAAAGTTTTAGAAAAAATTGAAAAAAAAAATTTTGACATTCTACTTACAATAGGAGCGGGAAATATTGATACCTTGATCATTCCTATCAAAAAATGGTTATATAAACGATATGGATAAATGAGAAAAAAGAAAACAGTCTTTATTTCTATTTTATTATTATATATGATTTTTATGATATTCTTTTTTTATTCTTCTCAAAAAACACATAAAAATAGGAACTTGAAAAAAATCAATATCATCATGGATCCCTTATCTAAGGATCATTTTGTAAATGAAGAAATTATTAATAAACTTCTAAAAATAGAAAAAATTGAAAAAAAAATCGGTCAATTATGTATATTCACAATGGAAAAAAAATTAAATAATTACCCTTTTATAAAAAAATCGGAAGTATTTCTTAGTGTAGATGGGACTCTGAATATTAAAATTTTGCAAAAAGAACCTATTTTAAGAATAAAAAATGGAAATAAAGAATATTATCTTACTAAAGAAGCGGAAAATTTAGAACTTTCTTCTATTTATTCTTCCAAAGTTCTTTTAGCAAAAGGATCTTTTTCAAAGGAAGAAAAAAAACATTTAGCTGATTTAGTCCAAACTATAAATTCGGATGAATTCTTAAAAAACCAAATTATTAGTATAAAAAAAACGGTTCCTAACTTATTTGTTTTGATTCCTAAAATAGGAAATCATCATATTATATTAGGAAATATCAAAGATTTTAAAAGTAAATTGAATAAATTAAAAGCTTTTTATAAGCAGTATCTAAATAAAATCGATATGAATCAATATCAAAGTATTGATTTACAATATAAGGACCAAGTGGTCGCAAAAAAAAGATAAGTCTATGGAATATCAAGATATAGCTATTGGTCTTGATGTGGGGACCACGAAGATTGTAGCTATGGTAGGAAGGAGAAATGAATATAATAAAATTGAGATTTTAGGCATAGGTAGATCTAAAAGTACAGGTGTACATAGAGGTGTTGTCAACAATATTACTCAGACTATTGAATCTATTCGAGAAGCCGTATCTGAGGCTGAACGAAGTTCAGGATTAAAAATAAAAGAAGTTATTGTTGGTATTGCTGGACAACATATTAGAAGCCTACAACATAATGATTATATTACTCGATTAGATTTCGAAAATGTGATTAATCAGAAAGATATACAAAAATTAATAGATCAAGTCCATAAACTAGTTATGCTTCCAGGAGAAGAAATCATTCATGTTCTTCCACAAGAATATAAAGTCGATAGTCAATCAGAAATAGGAGAACCTATAGGAATGTATGGAAGTCGTTTAGAAGCTAATTTTCATGTAGTTGTAGGACAAATTTCTTCGATTAGAAATATTGGAAGATGTGTAAAAGCTGCAGGATTGAATTTATCTGGAATGACTTTAGAGCCTTTAGCCTCTGCAGAGGCTGTATTAAATCCGGAAGAAAGGGAAGCCGGTGTCGCATTAGTAGACATAGGAGGAGGGACTACGGATATTGCTATATTTAAAGACAATATTATTCGTCACACTGCCGTCATTCCTTTTGGAGGAAATGTGATCACGGAAAATATTAAAACGGATTGTTTAATTATTGAACGACAAGCCGAATTACTCAAAATAAAATTTGGATCTGCATGGCCTGGAGAAAATAAAGAAACAGAAATTGTTTGCATTCCTGGATTAAGAGGTCGTGACCCTAAGGAAATTTCCTTGAAACGTCTTTCTCAAATTATTCATACTAGGGTATGTGAAATTTTAGAACAAGTCAATATAGAAATAAAATATTATGGAAATGATGAACAAAAAAAACGACTTATAGCAGGAATCGTGATGACAGGAGGCGGATCTCAACTAAAACACATTCGTCCTTTAACAGAATATATTACTGGAATGGATGTACGTATAGGTTATTCTAATGAACATATTGCTGGAGGAGAAAACGGCATGATAAGTAATCCAGAATACGCAACGTCTATAGGTTTAGTTATAAAGGGACTTGAGGATCAGAAAAAATATTTTTGTACAGAAATGGGGTCTAGATATGAGGAAAATAATCCTTCAGAATTATTCTCAACCCAATTATATAATAATAAAAATCGTAGATTCAATAAGGAAACATATTATGAGAATGAGGATTCTTTAAAAAAGAAGAAAAAAAATAAATCTAAATCTTTTTTTGAAATTTGGGCAGATAAGTTTCGTCAAATACTGAATGATACAGAATAATAAACAATGAAAAAAGAAAATTTTATAATGCAAAAAAAAGAAAACGTTCCATTTGGATTTTCTAAAAATCGTTCAGCTGCTATAAAAGTTATTGGTGTAGGAGGTGGTGGAAGTAATGCTTTAAGTTATATGTTTGAACAAGGGATTACGGGAGTAGACTTTATAGCGTGTAATACCGATGCACAAGCCTTAAATAATAATCCAGTTCCAGTAAAAATTCAATTAGGAGCTTCTATTACAGAAGGATTAGGTGCTGGAGCGGATCCAGAAATAGGAGAAAAAGCTGCCTTAGAAAGTCTAGAAGAAATTAAAAGTATTTTAGATTCTAATACAAAAATGACCTTTATTACGGCAGGAATGGGAGGAGGAACGGGAACCGGAGCAGCTCCAATTATTGCAGGTATTTCTAAAGAAAAAGGAATTCTTACTGTAGGAATTGTCACTATTCCATTTCATTTCGAAGGAAAAATGAGATTACAACAAGCTCAAAAAGGAATAGAAGCATTAAGGAAAAATGTGGATTCTCTCATTGTTATTAATAATGATAAATTAAGGGAATTGTATGGAAATCTTGGATTTAAAGCTGGGTTTGCAAAAGCAGATGAAGTTCTTACTACTGCAGCTAAGGGAATTGCAGAAGTGATCACTCACCATTATAAACAAAATATAGATTTAAGAGATACCAGAACAGTTCTTAAAGAAAGCGGAACAGCGGTTATGGGATCCGCTATTTCTGTTGGAGAAAATAGAGCTAAAGATGCAGTGGGACAAGCCTTAGATTCTCCATTATTGAATGATAACAAGATAACAGGGGCTAAAAATGTTCTTTTACTTATTGTTTCAGGAAGAATCGAAATTACCATAGATGAAATCGGAATCATCAGTGATTATATACAAGCAGAGGCAGGTAATAATGCTAATATTATAATGGGGATAGGGGAAGACGAAAGTTTGGAAGAAAGTATTTCAGTGACTATAGTAGCAACTGGATTTCCAACAGAAGTTCAAAGGGCTATTAATCATGAAGAAAAAAAAATATTTCATAGGTTAGAAGAACCTTATAAACAAAAATTAACGAAAATAGAGGGAATTCATTCTTATTCAAGACGAATTGAACCTCTTCCTTCTAAAGAAAAAACTCATAAAAGTGGTTTAAGAAGAACTACTTCTTCTAAGGGAAACTTGTCCTTCAATCAAAGGAAAAATGTTTTTAATCAAGCTATTAATCATACTACCAATACTACAGTAGAAAAAAAATATATGTTAGAAGATAATTTTGATCTTCCTATTTCTTCCGAAGAAAAAGTATTGAAAAATAATATGAAACGTACTCATATGCTAAAAAAAGAAAATAATCAAAATGAGGACCTTAATTAATAATTATGAACCTTAGTTTAGTTAGGTATGGAACATCCTAGTATTCCCAAAGGAACCAGAGATTTTTCATCCATGGAGATGAATAAAAGAAACTATTTAATTCAAATTATTCGAAATAAATTTGAACTTTTTGGTTTTTCTCCCATAGAAACCCCTTCTTTTGAAAAAATTTCTACTCTTATGGGAAAATATGGAGAAGAAGGTGACTACTTAATGTTTAAGTTGCTTCATTCAGGAGATTTTTTGAGAAAAAAAAAAGAAAATCCTGTTTTTAATAATCAGTATTTTATAAAACATATATCCAATAAAGCTCTTAGATATGATTTAACGATTCCTTTTGTTCGCTATGTAGTTATGCATAGAAATGAAATTGTTTTTCCTTTTAAAAGATATCAAATACAACCAGTCTGGCGTGCAGATAAACCACAAAAAGAAAGATTTAGAGAATTTTATCAGTGTGATGCGGATATGATTGGGACCTATTCCTTATCTTCTTTATGGCAAGAAGTTGAGTTCATCCAACTTTGTGATGAAATATTTACAGAATTAAATTTTCCTATAATTATCAATATTAATCATCGAGATATTTTGGGAGGATTAGTAGAAATTTCTGGAATAGAAAATCATTTATGGAAAGATTTTACGACCTCTTTAGATAAATGGGAGAAGAAAGGAAGAAATATAGTAAAAAAAGAAATGCTTCGTAAAGGAATTTCCTCGAATTCTTTTGAAAAAATAGCATGTTTTTTTGATATGAAAGAAAATTTTTCAAAAAAAATAGAATCTTTAACTGTCGCTTTCCAATCCTCTGAAAGAGGAAAAAAAGGAATAAAAGATCTCAGTTTTATCTTCCAAAAAATAAAAAATATTTCTTTAAAAAAGACAAAATTGAAATGGAATGTTTCTTTAGCTAGAGGAATGAATTATTATACAGGTCCCATATTTGAAATATTTCCAGATAAAGATAATAAGGATTCCTGTATGAAAAATTCTATTGGAGGAGGAGGAAGATATGATCAATTATCTAGCTTTTTTGGAATGAAAAATCTTTCTGGCGTAGGAGTATCTTTGGGTTTAGATAGAATATATCTAGCTATGGAAAAAGAAAATTTATTTTCAACTATTTCTAGTAGTTCTTCAAAAGTATTGTTTATTAATTTCGGAGATGAAGAGGTTTTATATGCATATAACATGATAAATTTTTTGAGAAAGAAAGGAATTTCCACTCAATTGTATCCTAATGCCGTAAAAATAAGTAAACAATTCAGGTATGCAAACGAGAATCACATTCCATTTGCTATTAGTATAGGAAAAAATGAAATAGAAAAAAAGAAAATACGAGTCAAAAATCTAAAAAAAAGAATAGAAACCGAATATGATAATATCCAAGAAGTAGTTCATCAATTAATGAAAAAAAACCATAATTAAAAATAGATTTCTTTGTTATTAAGTGCTTTTTGATTCCAAATAATATAACCTTCTATAGCCAATAAGGCAAGAAAAATAAATAAAAAACCTGTTAATATGAGACCTTTCAAAAAATAAATAGGTACGGAAATCAGGTTCCCAACCATCCAAAATATCCAATTTTCTACTTTTTTCATAGCCATTTGATACATTCCAGAAAAAAAAATCCCCGTGGTCAATACATCTATCCAATCAAAAGGGGTTTGAAGTTTTCCATTGAAAAAATAAACCGTTATACTGAAAAGACAAGTGGATAAAAACCATAAAAGTGTATAGAAATAATCTTTTTTATCGGAAAAAGTTATAGATAATTTTTTATTTTTTTTGTCCTTTTTAAATAGCCAAACATACCATCCATAGCCACTCATTCCTGTATAATATATGTTAATGATAAAATCTCCATAAAGAGAAGTCACGAAAGTCAAATAACTGTATATAATAGTACTCACTATTCCTATTGGATATAACCATATGTTGTTTTTTTGTGCAAATACCACACTGAATATACTAAATGTTACAGCCGTAAATTCCAAAAGAATATGAATCCAACTACTATGAGGAGAAGGTGACAAAAGGATACTAATCCATTCCTTCATCATCCCTATCTATAATATAAACCAGGTAGTGGTCATCTATTTTTCTGTAAAAAGCAGAAAACCTCTTACTATAGGAATCTTTCATAATCCAACAGGATATGCAAAAATCCTTTTTTATGCAAAAAGGAGAAACTTTATAGCGATCTAAAAAACTGGGGAAAATCCCTCCTTCTAATTTGTATAAACTTTCCTTAATTCCCCATATGATATGTAGATAATCTATTTCGTAGTTTGGATGGATAAAAATAGATTCATCCTCTCTAATAAATTTTTTCTTTATTCTAACTATTTTTTTTCGTAACTTTTCTATATCTATACCTATATGATAGGAGCTGATGGCTATAGCTATTTTTTCAAAAGAATGACTGAATGAAATATACTTTTCTTGAGGAAAAAGAAAAGGTTTTCTTTTTTCATTGTAAAAAACATTTCTATTTATTCCTATATATTTTAGAGCGTAGCGTACTCCTAAAAATTCTTTTTTTCGTTTTTCGGATAAAGAAAGAAGGTTTTTTTTATCTTTTTCCGAAAGAATTAACAATTTTTCCAAAAATCGAGTTTTTAAATGACCCCATTTAAAAACGATAATTTTCGTATGAAAATGAGGAATTTTTAACATAAATATTTTTTTTGTACTCTAATAATAGAATAAATTAGAAAAAGATATCTCCTCTAATAAAAATAAAATAAATTAGATATTTCTGAAAAAATAAGGACTGGAATAATGAAAAAAAAAATAACGAAAGCATTAGAAAATGTATTTCTTAATAAAAGAAATATTATGGAATCTGGAATCGTCAAGAAAATAGATATATTTCAGGAGGAAATCCGAATATATATAAGCTTATCCAATCCGACTATGCATATGAAAAAAAAATTGGAACGAAATATCCAACAGGCTATAAAATATCAAAATGTAGATAAAAAAATACGAATAGAAATGAAATTAGATCCTTCTGAAAAAAAAAAGACTGAAATAAAAAATGTCATAGCCATAGCTTCAGGAAAAGGAGGAGTGGGAAAATCCACAATAGCAACTAATATTGCGGTTTCTTTAGTAAAAATGGGGTTTCATGTAGGTTTATTAGATGCAGATATTTATGGTCCTTCTATTCCATTAATGTTCAATTTAGAAGAAAATAAAATATCTTCCTGTATTATCCAGAAGAATGGAACTTCTATCATGAATCCTATCATTAGTTATGGAGTAAAGATTCTATCTTTAGGTTTTTTTTCAAAATCTGGACAGGCTATTGTTTGGAGGGGACCCATGGCTACTAAAGCCTTAAGACAATTTATTCATGAAACCGATTGGGGGAGGTTAGATTTTCTAATTGTAGATTTACCGCCAGGTACAGGGGACATCCATTTATCACTTGTTCAGGAAATTCCATTAAAAGGAATTGTTATTGTTAGTACTCCTCAGAAAATTTCTTTATCGGATGTGCATAGATCTGTAGGAATGTTTCGTCTTAAATCTATTCATGTTCCCATACTTGGAATCATAGAAAATATGTCTTTTTTTATCCCAAAAGATTCCAAAGAAAAATACTATTTATTTGGAAAAAATGGAGTGAAAAATTTTTCCAAGAAAAAAAATATTTTTTTTCTTGGAGAGATTCCTCTGTTACAAGACATACGAGTCTCTTCCGATTTAGGGATTCCTGTCGTTTTACAAAACGATTCTATAAGAAAAATTTTTGTAAAAATTACGAAAAATATGATAGATAATTTACCAATAGTTTCCATTTCCTAGAAAAGAGATTCTAAATTGGTTTAATAGATCTTAAAAACAAAGTTTGATAAATTCTTTGACAATCAATATTAAAAGAGGAATGGATTTTTCTGTTTCTTGAAAAAATGATTTCATCAAATGGATGGATTCAGAAGATCCCTTTTGTTCTTCAGATAACCCCATTCCCATCATAATGGATATAGCAAAAACTCGTAAATCCATACACCTAGCTGTAATCACGGATGAAACAATATTACTCATTCCAACACTATCTCCACCCATGGATCGTATCATCGCATATTCTGCAGGGGTTTTATAATGGGGATAAGGATAAGCTACATAGACACCTTTTTGTATGATAATATTGTGATTCATGGCTATATTCTCTGCCATCTCAAGCATTTTTTGATCATAGGGTTCTGTTATTCCAAAAAAATTATTCTTCATAAATTTTTTCATATTAGGACTTTCTGGGAAAAGATTAATATGATCTTTTACCAACATTACATCTCCTGTTTTGTAGTTTGGATTCACTCCTCCAGAAATATTAATTAATATCAACTTATCTATCCCTATATTTTTACACATTACTAGAGGAAAAGGAGTATATTCCTCCTCATAATAAGAGGAAAAAGGTTCTATTAAAAATAGAACCTTTTTCCCTTCTATATCTCCGGATATAAATTTTCCATATACTTTTGTAAAATTTGGGATTTTCTCGTAAGGAATGCATATAGGATTTTTTATTTCCTGGACCAATTGATGAAACTGATTTCCTAATAATATTATTCCAAATTCAGGTTTTTCTTTGATTTTTTTTTGTATATATTCTGTGGATTTTTCTTCTAAAGTCATTGACATAAAAATTTTTTTTCTTTTCTATTTACAAAATAGAGAAAAATAAAACAAAGGTAAATGCTTTCCTTATTTAGTGTTTTTTTCACAAATTATCGTATGAGATGCACTTCTCTTGATAAAACAAGGCCCAACTTATTTTTTATGTCTTGAGTTATTTTTTCTGAAAAAGAATATATATCCATTCCACTAGCTCTTCCATAGTTTACCAAAACTATAGGTTGTTTTTCATATACACCTACATCCCCCTGTTTTTTTCCTTTCCATCCTATAGTTTCAATTAAGGAACTAGCAGATAGTTTCACTTGATTAGTAGAAATAGAATATCCTGTAATAGTTGGATATTTAGATTTTAATTTTTTAAAATCCAATATCCCTATTATTGGATTCATAAAAAAACTACCAGCATTTCCTATTTTTTTTGGGTTTGGAAGTTTTCTATTTCTAATGTAAAGAATAGCTTTACTTAAATCGTACATAGTTGGTTTTTTAATATTCATTTTTTTTAATTCTTTTTGAATCTCAATGGAATAAATGTTCAACTTGTGATACTTTTTTCTTAATAGAAAGGAAACAGATAAAACCAAAAATTTATTTTTGTAACGTGGCTGCTTGAAAAAAGAATGACGATATTCTAGTTGACATTCTTCTCGTGTGAAGATTCGCATTTTTCCCTTATTTGTTTCATATACTTGAACTTCCAACAAAGTATCCTTTACTTCTGCTCCATAGGCTCCAATGTTTTGAATTGGAGCGGCCCCAACCGAACCAGGAATAAACGATAAATTCTCTAATCCACTGAAACCTTTTTTTATAGTCCAACCTACAAATTCATTCCAATTTTCTCCGGCAAAAGCTTGAACAACTGCTTGATTATCGTTTTCCTTAATCACTTTCTTCCCTTTGATTCCAATTTTAATTACCATTCCTTGATAATAATTCTTTAAAAAAAGAATATTACTTCCATTTCCCAAAAAAAATTTTGGAATGGATGGATACTTAAAGAAAATTTTTTGGATATCTTCTATACTTTTCACATTTACAAAATAATGTGCATAAACATTTATTCCAAATGTATTAAAATTTTTGAGAGAAAAATTTGTTTTAATATCTAACATAGAGAAAAATATTTTTCTAAATAAACAAAGACAATTTTGTGCGTAAATATTGTATGATTAAATTTATTATAAATATAAAATTGTTATTATGAAAAAAGGAGGAAGTTTTTTTTGGGGAGTGATTTTGGGGACAATGGCAGGCTTAATAGTGGGAATTTTTTTAGCTCCAAGAAAAGAGGATAAAATTAGAAATATACTAGGAAAAAAGACAGAAGAGCTGAGAGATAATTTACAAGAAATAAGTAAAAAAATAGGAAAAAAAGTACATAGAATTAAATCTAACTTTGAGGCAAAGTGGAAAAAAAATAAAAAAGATAAAATGGACAAAGTCGAAGAGGAATTGGGGACTTAATTTTTTTATCTAAAAAATGTTTGTTTTTATTAAAAATTTTATCAATAGAAAATTGAAATTTTTTCAAAATGAAGCGATTAAAGTGGTAGTTGCCATCATGACAGAAATTTTTATGAATTTTTTTTTCCTTTTACTTGGCGTAATGATCCTTTTTGCAGGAAGCCTTACTTTATCTTTTTTTCTATCCTATTATTTTGGAAATTATGTGGTAGGATTTGGGATTATTACTATCTTATATCTTTTTCTTTTCTTTTTTATCTTTTTTTTCTGTAAAGACATTATACGATTTTTCATTAAAAATTCCTTTTTTAAAGTTTTAAAAAAATAAAATCATGTAATCTCATGAGTAAATTAAAAATTATTTATGGAATACATCCCTTAATAGAAGCTATTCAATCCAAAAGGAGTATTAGTAAGTTATTTTTTCAAATAGGATGGAAAAAAAAATGTAATCCTTATTACAAAAAGTTAATCTCTCTCTCCAAGAGAGAAAATATTCCCATTCATATCGTTCCTAAAAATAAATTTCATCAGTTGAACAATAAAAATCATCAAGGAGTTTTTGCACTTCTCTCTCCAATAGAAACTTATTCCATAGAAGATTTACTTCCTATATTTTATGAAAAAGGAAAAAACCCACTTTTGCTCATTTTAGATCGTATTACGGATGTAAGAAACTTTGGATCTATCATTCGTACTGCTGCATGTGCTGGTGTAGATGCTATCATTATTCCAAATAAATATACAGCCATGATTTGCTCTGATTCTATCAAAACTTCTTCAGGAGCTTTATTTAAAGTACCAATATGTCAAGAAAAAAATATTAAGAAAACTATAGAGTATTTGATGAAGTCCGGTTTAAAGATTGTTTCCGCTACGGAAAAATCCAATATTTATTGGTATAAAATAGATTTTTCAGGTCCTACGGCTATCATTCTTGGAAATGAATCCAATGGAATTTGTCCTAAATATTTAGAAATAACCTACGAAAAGGCAAAAATTCCAGCTATACACGGGATATCCTCTTTAAATGTCTCTGTAGCTTGTGGGATCATTTTATATGAAGTATTCAGACAAAGAGAATTCAAATAATATTAAAAATCACTCTGAAATTGTCTCAAAAAACGAATATCATTATCAAAATAGATTCTAATGTCATCAATTTGATAAATCAGTAAAGCAAGACGTTCTATCCCTATCCCAAAAGCAAATCCAGAATAAATTTCTGAATCAATATTTACGTTTTTCAATACTTGTGGATCTATCATCCCACATCCCATAATCTCTAACCATCCTATATGATTATTATATATATCCACTTCTGCACTAGGTTCTGTAAATGGAAAATACGAAGGACGAAATCTAATTTTTACTTCTCCAAAAAGAGAGGTTATCAAATAATGAATAGTTTGTTTTAGGTCTGAAAAGGATACTTTTTTATCGATATAAAAGCCTTCTGCTTGGTGAAACATAAAATAGGAACGAGAGGAAATCGTTTCATTTCTATATACTTTTCCGACAGATAAAACACGAGAAGGAGGACTGTTTTTTTTCATATATCGTATTTGTACAGAGGAAGTATGTGTGCGCAATACAATATCTGGATTTTTGCATAAAAAAAAGGTATCCTGCATATCCCTAGATGGGTGATCTATAGGGATATTTAAAGCCGTAAAGTTATGCCAATCATCTTCAATTTCAGGTCCTTCTACATAAGAAAATCCAATTTTTTTAAAGACGTCTATAATCCTATTTTTTATAATAGATATGGGATGTATAGATCCTATTTCTACAGATTTTCCTGGAATTGTAGGATCAAAATTTTTATCTTCATCTTTGATGAAGTTTTTAGAATGATCTATTTGTATTTTTTTTTGAACCTTTTTTTTTAAATCATTGATGATTTTACCCAAAATTTTTCTTTCTGGAATAGGAAGTTTTTTTAATTTTTTAAATAAAACCGTCAAAATGCCCTTTTTTTTACCCAAAAATTTAATTCTGAAGGCTTCTAAATCTTCAGAATTCTTAGCCTGAAAACAGTTTATCTCCTTTTTTATTTGATCCACTTTTTGATCCATAAAATCTTATGATTTCTGAATATCCTCCAGAATATTTTCTTCACTCATATAACGAATGATAGCTTTTTTAATTAAAAACGATTGTTCTTCTTTGTTTAAAAATGGAAGATCTTTTTTCAAAAGATAATGAGGCCATCCTTCTCTGTCTCTTCCAATAAACCTATAATATCCAAAAGGTTCTAATATTCTACATATGGAAATATGTAAAATATTAATTTTATCTTCTCTATTCAAAAAAATATTTTTTCCCTTCCCAAGCTCTTGAATCCCTATCAGGTAAATAATCCCAATGAGATCAATTTCTCCTTCTATGTAAAAATGATTTCGTATATATAAAATGACTTTATTCCAATTTATCTGAAATTTTTGTATAAATTTTTTTTTCATTTTTTAGTAAAAAATTATGGTTGGCACAGATATTATTATTCTAATTATCGTTTTATATGGTGCATATAAAGGGTATAGAAAAGGATTACTCTCCCAGTTATTTGTATTTATGATATGTTTTTTTTTCCTATACAAAGGAATCAATGTTTTTCACTTTTTTTCAGAAGGATTACTAAAAAAATACAGTAAGGAAGAACCCTTTCTTACAGGTTTTTCTCTAATAATTTCATTTTTTTTTATAATATTTATAGCTTTTTTAACTAAAAAAATCATAGAAATAATTTTGAAAATCACATGGGTAAAACCTTTTGATAAAGGATTTGGTGGTCTTTTAGGCCTGATGAAATATTTTTTTTATCTATCAATATGGATTTTTTTTCTTAAAGAAGCAAATAAAAAAATAAATTTAATTCCTTATAATTTTTTTTCAAATTCCTTTGAAAAAGAGTTTCAATATATTTTTTATATATCTAGGAAAGAATTTTTGTTTTTTTTTAAAAAATTAGAAGAATTATACTTTTTATTTTTAAATATCATTAAATGAACTTTCAAAAAAAGATTTTTTCTATAGAATCCAAAAAAGAATTTGAATCTTTAACTTTAGAGATATTCAATTATCAAGTCAGAAATAACCATATTTACAGAAATTATCTTCAACTATTAAAAATTGATCCATTTCGGATTTCCAATATTTCTGAAATTCCCTTTTTTCCTATTTCTTTTTTTAAAACCCATTGTGTTTGCAGTCTATCAAAAAGTATTCCAGAAATTATTTTTACCAGTACTGGAACGACAGGAATAAAAAGTAAACATTATGTAACTGATTTGCATATTTATAGAAATAGCATTTGTAAAGGATTTGAATATTTTTATGGTCCCATAGAAAAATTCCAATTTTTAGCTTTGTTTCCTTTCTATAGAGAGGATTCTTCTTTAATTTATATGATGAAATATTTGATCCAAAAAACATATAAAAATGGAAGTAATTTTATTTTTTTTCAAAAAATACCTCCTCTTCATCATGAAAAAACTATTTTAATTTTTGGAATCAGTTTTTCTTTATTAGACTTTGTAGAGTCTCATAGGGATACTATTCTAGATGGATATAATAAAGATAATGTGATTCTCATGGAAACAGGAGGAATGAAGGGGAAAAGAAAAGAAATCATACGAGAAGAATTACACCATCTTTTAAAGAAAGGTTTTTGTATAAAAAATATTCACTCTGAATATGGAATGACCGAATTGCTTTCTCAAGCATATGCAAAAAAAAACGGAATTTTTAGATGTCCTCCTTGGATGAAAGTATACATAAGAGATCCGGAAGATCCTTTGATACATATAGAGAACCATAAAATAGGTGGAATTGATATTATTGATTTATCTAATTATTTATCTTGTCCTTTTATTTCTACCAATGATTTAGGAAAAAAAATAAACGATGAGGAATTCGAAGTATTAGGAAGGATGGATTTATCAGACGTACGGGGATGCAGTCTGATGACATTTTAAATAATTTTTAAAAAGCTAGAAAAGAAGCGTCTTTTTTTGATGAAATATGGGATAATCCATCGGTATGTAACAGAAGGATCTCTTCTATATTTTCTGTAATTTTTTTGGATGGGAGAAGAACGTCCAACATCAATAGAGTGTTCTTTTTTCCATATTTTTTATGGATGATTCCCATCACCTGTTGATTCATCTGTTCCTCAATTTCCTTGAAAATTTGAATTTTGATTGTACAATTTACTTTTTGAAAAGTTCTATTCCTGGTGATTTTTTTGATTATATGGAAATGTTCCATCATCAAATGTTCAAGTATCAATAAATTTTTCTTTTGCTTGTATTTTAAAGGTTTATGACTATTACTCACATGAAATAAGGTGCGATTAGTAATCACATCGGAAGATTCAATGATCTCTTTAATTTTGTTGTATATTCGCATATAAAGTCTCCCAGCAATAGGTTCACTGTTTTTCGTTTTTCTAATCACTAGAATTAAAGAATTCTGTATGCTCGTAAAACTTTCTTTTACTTTTAAAAAGTGCTTCCTACTATATTGAAGGTTTTTTAAATCTTCTTTAGTTATCCCTTCTATACTATTTTTATAAATATTTTCGATTGATTCCAGGATAGGTTCTAAAATATCCATAGTCTTGTTTAAAGTTTTCCCTAAAGTCAGCTCATCGGTTCCAAAAATTGTTCTTTGATCTTCAAATTTTTTAGATAGTCCTTTCTGATAGTTTTTATAACTCTTGTAAAAAACAAAACCAATTAAAAACATAAAAAATATAAGGGCCCATGCTTTTACAAAAAACAAAAAAGACGCTGTAAGTCCTGCCATTGTAAAAGCAATTAAACCTGTTAAAAACCAACCTCTTATAACTTTTAATACTCCTGAAACTCTGTAAACGGCACTTTCTCGATCCCAGGCTCTATCTGAAAGAGAAGTCCCCATAGAAACCATAAAAGTGACAAAAGTAGTTGATAGTGGGAGTTTCTGAACGGTAGCTATAGATATCAATATACTAGATATGGTTAAATTTGCAGAAGCTCTAACTAAGTCAAAAGCAACGTTTTCATTTTGAATTTTTTGCTTAAAATTTTTTTCTATTTTTACTAGGAATCGTTTTGGAAATAATTTGAAAAATTTCTTCCCAAAATATAAAAAAAATCGAACAATTCCTCTTGCTAAAGAATTAGATAAAAATTTTTCTGGACCTTCATTTTGTCTACTTAAATTAATTTCTGTACTGACGATGGTTTTTGTTTTTTTAGAAAACCAAAGTGTCAATATCATAATTAGACCTGAAAAAATTAAAACTATAGATGGGACCTGTACATTTCCAGATAAACTTTTCATATTAAATCTTTCGGCAGGAGGACTTCCTGCTTCTTTCCATATATTATAAGATTGTATACTAGCTATAGGAATTCCTATAAAATTGACTAAATCATTTCCTGCAAAAGCCATGGCTAAAGAGAAGGTTCCATATAATACAACAAATTTTAAGATATTATATCCTAAAGAAACAAATATCTTTGCCACAAGAGTCCATGTGGAAAATAAGACCAGTAAAAAAACGAAAAAATGATGATGTATCCACTTGATAAAATGTTGAATCAATAAAGAGAATCCTGTCAAATTATCTTCCATGAAACCTTTCAAAGTACTATGTAGACCTCTTACAATCAAAAAATAAGTCATACTACTCAATGAAATAGCCGCCCATATTACTCCCACATATTTTAATCTACTTTTATATTCAAAACTTAATAAAAATCGGATGAAATAATGAATGAAAGCTCCGGAAAAAAAAGAAATTAGAATAGATAAAAAAATTCCTATCCCAATGGTCAATGTTTTTTCCGCTTTAATGTATTGACTTAAATGATGAAGTGGTTCATTACTTAATGGGGAAGCTATTTTTATCATAGCTATACTAAAAGCTCCACCTAATAAGCAAAAAACCATAGAAACTGTAGTAGAAGTAGGTAATCCTAAAGTGTTAAAAACATCCAATAAAATAATATCGGATATCATAACAGCTAAGAAAATAAAGGTTAGATCGGAAAAATAAAAATAAGACGGATCAAAAACCCCTTTTCTTGCTACTTCCATCATTCCACTGGATAAAAAAGCTCCCAATAAAATACCTAAACTAGCAAAAATCATGATGATTTTACGAGAAGCCACTTTAGATCCAATAGCAGAATTGAGAAAATTGACTGCGTCATTAATTAAACCTACAATAAGATCAAAAATAGATAAGACAAAAAGGATCACTATAATTGAGGGATAAAAAAGTTTCATAATAAAGAAGTAAGTATTAATTTTACGACAAAAACAAAAGTATATTATTTTTGGGGTTTGTTTTTTTTAGAAATTGAAAATACCTATTTTACAATTTTTTTAAAGATTCTTTGATAAGATTTTCTACAGTAAATTCTGGGTTTTTATCCAAGATCTCCTCTAAAACTTTTTTAGATTCTTTAGGAGAAAAACCTAGTACGATCAAAGCGCTTAAAGCTTCTTTTTTTATGAAAATAGGGGGCTTATCGAAAAAGTTAACGTTTTTTCCTTTTTTAGGAATAGTAGAAGGACTAATAGAAATTTTATCTTTCAGTTCTATGATAATTCTCTGAGCAGTTTTTTTTCCGATTCCCTTCACCTGATTGAATACTTCTATATCTTCTCTAGATATAGATTCTTTTATTTCATGTGGTGTTAAGGAAGATAGTATAGTTATAGCAGAACTTGGACCTATCCCATTTACGGATATCAAATGAGAAAATATTTTTCTTTCTATTCTTTCAAAAAAACCATACAATACATGTTGATTTTCCTTGATAAAAAGATAAGTATATATAGAAATTTCTTTTCCTTCTTCTTCTAATAAAGAAGAATAGGTATACGAAGATATATGAAGGTAATATCCGACTCCATTACAATCTATTATTAAAGAAGATTGATTTTTTTCTATTAGCTTTCCTCTTAAATGTGTGATCACCGTTTTATTAATACAAAAGATGAACCATTATTTTTTTCTAAAAAGAATTTGTATGGGGACTCCTCTAAAATCGAAGTGATCACGAATTTTATTTTCAATAAATCTTTTATAAGATTTTTTTATATAATGAGGAAAATTAGAGAAAAAAATAAACTTTGGTGTAGATGTCGGTAACTGAGTACAATATTTAATAGTAATCAACTTTTTTTGTACAGATGGAGGAGGATTTTTTTGAAAAATGGGTAACATAACTCTATTTAATAAATTCGTTTTTAATCTTTTTTTACGGATTTGGAAAACCTGATCAGCTATGGGGAGGATGTTATATATTCCATCTTTATTTTTTGCAGAGATAAAAAGGATGGGGACATTGTCAAATGGAGCAATTTTTTTTCGAATGAAAATTTCGAAATTTTTTTGCAGAGAACAATTTTTTTCAGAATTTAATAAATCCCATTTGTTAATAAGAATGATTATTCCTTTCTGATTTCTTTCAACTAATCTAAAAATATTTCTATCCTGTGCCTCCCATCCACGAACCGCATCTACCATTAAAAAACAGATATCTGTGGATTCAATGCTTTTTACTGTTCTCATAGTAGAATAAAATTCAAGACTTTCACTTATTTTTGATTTTTTTCTTACTCCAGGTGTATCCACTAAAATACATTTATATCCCAATTTTTTGCAGAAAACATCAAGACTATCTCTCGTGGTCCCAGAAACATTTGTGACAATATGATGATTTTTTTCTAAAAAAGAGTTAATCAATGTAGATTTTCCAACATTTGGACGTCCTATGACAGAAAAACGGGGAAGAACTTCTTTTTCCATTATTTCTCTTTTTCCTAAGGATTTAAAAATTTCTATTAATCTATCCAGTAATTCTCCCGTTCCACTTCCATTTATAGCGGATATGTAGTAATATTCCCTAAAACCTAAACAAAAAAAATCTGTATTATGATACATGTATTTTCCGTTATCTACTTTATTCACTACCAATAAAATATATTTTTTATACTTTCTAAGTAGTTGAGAGATTTCTACGTCTGTATCTAGTATTCCTATTTTTATATCCACTAAAAATAAAATAACATCGGCCTCTTTTATGGCTATTAAAATTTGCTTGATAATTTCTGCATCCAGTAGATTTTTATGGATGGGGTTATAACCACCTGTATCTACCAAAGAAAAATGAACTCCATTCCATTCAGATTCTCCATAAATACGATCTCGTGTAACTCCACTTCTGACATGAACAATAGCTTTCCTTCGTCCTACAAGACGGTTAAATAGAGTAGATTTTCCTACATTTGGACGTCCCACTATAGATACGATATAACTCATTGTAACTAATTGTTCACAAAGGTAGAATTTTTTCACTAGTTTCATTCATAGATTCTTAGTCAAAGTGTATATTACTGAAAAAAAAATGCGTATAGATATTGTTAGCGTGGTTCCGGAAATTCTAAAGGGACCTTTTTCAAGTTCTCTTATTAAAAGAGCTATGAATAAAGGAATCATGGATATTCATATTCATGATTTACGAAAATATGGTTTAGGAAAGCGCAAAAAGGTAGACGACTATCCTTATGGAGGGGGATCTGGAATGATTCTTAGAATAGAACCTGTATATCAGTGTTTTGATAAATTATTATCAGAAAGAGATTATGATGAAAAAATTTTTATGACTCCTGATGGAATACTTTTTTCACAAAAATATGCTAATGCATTAACTTGTAAAAAAAATATTCTTATCCTGTGTGGTCGTTATAAAGGGATTGATCAGAGAATTAGAGATCATTTAATTTCCAAAGAAATATCTATTGGTCCTTATGTGTTATCTGGAGGAGAACTAGCTGCGGCTGTTGTAGTAGAATCCATTGCCAGATTATTACCAGGAGTCCTGCATAATCCAGATTCCATGATCACGGATTCGTTTCAAATGGAAAAAATGGGAGCCCCTCCTATTTACACTCGTCCAAAAATTTACAAAGGATGGTCCGTCCCAAAAATACTTTTATCTGGACATCACAAAAAAATAAAAGAATGGATTTTTAAAAAATCTATCCAAAAAAAATTGGATTCTTAAAGAATCACATTATGAATTTTTTCCATAAATTAACCGTTCGATAACTTTTTGAATGATCTCAAAATCAAATTTATTTATCAGTTTTCGCATCATGTCTCTAATTTCTTGATTACACAAATTCCCTATACTTCCTTCATGAGAAGGAGAAAAAATTTCTTTTTGAAAGGGTTTAAAA
The DNA here is from genome assembly GCF_000093165.1 of Blattabacterium sp. (Periplaneta americana) str. BPLAN. Lineage (NCBI taxonomy): Bacteria > Pseudomonadati > Bacteroidota > Flavobacteriia > Flavobacteriales > Blattabacteriaceae > Blattabacterium > Blattabacterium sp. (Periplaneta americana). The sequence goes on from NC_013418.2 coordinate 293,529, forward strand.
CGTCCATTTTGAATATCTGCAGCCACCTTTTGATAAGCTTCTCTAAAAGAATATCCTTTCTCTACAAGTTGATTGACTACTTCTACACTGAATAAGTATTTATACTTCTCCTCTCGAAGAATGTCCTTTCTAACCACAATATGATTCAACATGTACCTAAATATGGAAAAACACTTTTTCAATTCATCAAAAACAGGTAAAAATCTTTCTTTAATTATTTGAAAATCTCTATGGTATCCGGAACACAAATTGGATACAATTAAAGAAATTTCATTCGGTAATGAAGATATGCTATTGCATTTAGCTCGTATGATTTCAAAAACATCTGGATTTTTCTTATGAGGCATAATACTAGATCCGGTAGTAAGAAAATCAGGAAAACTAATGAAATTGAAGTTTTGACTTAAATATAAGCAAATATCTTGAGCCATTTTACTCAAAGTTCTGGCTAAAGAAGCAAGGGCTTCTGTTACTATTCTTTCCATTTTTCCTCGTCCCATTTGAGCATATACAACATTGTAATTTAAATTTTCAAATCCTAATAATTCCGTTGTCATTTTCCGATTTAAAGGAAAAGAAGATCCGTAACCAGCAGCGGAACCCAAAGGGTTTTTGTTAGTAATCCGATAAGCTGTGTAAATTAATAACATATCATCTATTAAACTTTCCGCATATGCCGCAAACCAAAGTCCAAAAGAAGAAGGCATAGCAATTTGATAATGAGTATAACCAGGCATTAATATATTTTTATATTGTTCACTTAATTGTAATAATAAATCAAAAAAAGAATAGACTATTAATACAATTTCTTTGATTTCTGTACGAATAAAAAGTTTCAAATCTACCAATATTTGATCATTTCTGGATCTACCACTGTGAATTTTTTTTCCAACTTTTCCTAAACGATCTGTTAACAAAAATTCTATTTGAGAATGAACATCCTCTATTCCTTCATCTATTTGAAAATTATTTGTTAATATTTCGTGTATATAAATGTGACGTAATTCTTTAATTAAAATTTTTAAATCTTTTTGATTTAATAATCCAATGCTTTCTAACATCATCACATGAGCTATGGTTCCAATAACGTCATGTGGAGCTAAAAGTAAATCTAATTTTGAGTCTTTACCTGAGGTAAATTCTTCTATTTCTCTATTCCTATTATGAGAATGAATATCTTTTTCCCAAATTTTCACGTGATAACATGTTTTAGATTTTTTCTATCTTTACTTTAAAGATCCTATAAAACTATAAATTTTTATGAAAATAGGAAAAATTTCTAATAAAATTAGAATGGTTGTATGAGTAATAAAAATACAGATTATACAGCAGATAGCATACAATCTCTAGAAGGGATTGAACACATAAGGCTTAGACCTTCTATGTATATTGGAGACGTGGGAATTAGAGGATTGCATCATTTAGTATGTGAAGTCATAGATAATTCCGTAGATGAATCCTTAGCAGGTTATTGTAATAAAATATGGGTGACCATTCACAAAAATGGATTTATTACAGTCCTGGATAATGGTCGTGGAATTCCCATAGATATTCATAAGAAAGAAGGAAAGTCTGCTCTTGAAGTAGTCATGACTAAAATAGGAGCAGGTGGAAAATTTGACAAAAACTCCTATAAAGTTTCTGGAGGATTGCATGGAGTAGGGATATCCTGTGTCAATGCATTGTCCAAAAGACTTATAGTGACAGTTTATCGTAACGGAAAAATCTACCAACAAGAATATTTGAGAGGGACACCTATTGATAGGGTCCAATGTTTAGGAGAAACCCATTTACAAGGAACAAAAATTCATTATCTAGCTGATAATTCTATTTTCAATTCGATCACATATCATTATGAAATATTATCCACACGTTTGAAAGAATTAGCTTTTCTAAATAAAGGATTGCACTTATTTTTAAAAGACGAAAGAAATAACATAGAAGAGGATTTTTTCTCTAAAAATGGATTAAAAGAATACCTTTCTATTTTAGATAAGAATCAAGAATCCTTAATAAGGAACATTATTTTTATTGAAGGAGAAAAAGAAGATACCATAGTGGAAGTAGCCATGCAGTACAATACTTCTTTCAAAGAGAAAATTTATTCTTATGTGAATAATATCAATACTTCGGAAGGAGGAACTCATATTTCTGGATTTCGAAGAGCTTTAACAAGGACATTTAAGAAATATACGGATGGACTTTTATCTAACAAAGATAATAAAAAAGATAAAGTAGATTTGACGGGAGATGATTTCCGAGAAGGTCTTACAGCTATTATATCTATCAGGGTGATGGAACCTCAATTTGAAGGACAAACTAAAACAAAATTAAGCAATCACGAAGTAGGAGGAATTGTAGATAAAATTGTGGGGGAAATGTTAAACAGTTATCTAGAAGAAAACCCCAGTGAGAGAAGAAAAATTATTGATAAAGTTATTTTATCGGCTAAAGCACGTCAAGCTGCTAAAAAAGCTCGTGAATTAATACAAAAAAAGAGTCCCATATACAATAGCATTTTACCTGGAAAATTAGCGGATTGTTCTTTCAATAATCCAGAAAATTGTGAAATATATTTGGTAGAAGGAGATTCTGCAGGGGGAACTGCTAAACAAGGTAGAGATCGTAGCTTTCAAGCCATCTTACCTTTACGAGGAAAAATCCTAAATGTAGAAAAAGCTATGCAATATAAAATATTTGAAAATGAAGAAATTAGAAATATATTTACCTCATTGGGGGTTTCTATTGGAACCGAAGAAGATCCAAAAAATTTAAATGTAAAAAAACTTAGATATAATAAAATTATTATTATGACAGATGCAGATATAGATGGAAGTCATATTTCCACTTTGATTTTAACATTGTTCTTTCGTTATATGAAGCCATTAATAGAAAAAGGACACATCTATATTGCGACGCCTCCTCTTTATTTAATCAGAAAAGGAAATCATTCTCAATATGCTTGGAGTGATGAAGAAAGAGAAAAAATTCTCCAAAGATTAGGAAGAAGAAAAAAGATCAATATACAACGTTATAAAGGATTAGGAGAAATGAATGCGGAACAACTTTGGGAAACGACTATGAATCCCAAAAAAAGAACCTTACGCAAGGTTCATATAGAAAACCTTTCGGAAGCCGATAAAATATTTTCTATTCTTATGGGAGAGGAAGTCCCTCCACGTAGAAGTTTCATAGAAAAAAATGCAATTCATGCAAAAATTGATGTTTAATGAATTATATTCAATCAATCCTATTAGGGATTATTGAAGGTCTTACAGAATTTTTTCCTATTTCTTCTACAGGACATATGATTCTTACAGCTTCCATTATGGGAATCCTAGAGAAAAAGATCACGAAATTATTCCTAATTTCTGTTCAACTTGGAGCGGTTTTTTCTGTGGTTTTTTTCTATCGGAAAAAAATTTTTTTTCAAAAAGCAGATTTTTATCTAAAAATTTTTCTAGCTAGTTTTCCTATAGGAATTTTTGGTTTTTTCTTGAATAGAAGAACAAATTTCTTCTTAGGAAATCCACTCATAGTCGCTTTTTTTCTTATTATAGGAGGAATAATTCTTTTGAAAGTGGAAAATGTTTACGAAAAAAATTTTGATAAAAGTAATCAGATCAATTATTTTCAAGCTTTTATTATTGGATTATGCCAATGTATGGCTCTGATTCCAGGAGTATCTAGAAGTGCTGCTACTATAGTTGCTTGTCTGTTACAAAATGTTCATAGAAGAAAGGCTATTGAATTTTCTTTTTTTTTATCTGTCCCGGTTATTGTTATTGCCACATGTAAAAAATTATTTGACTATTATTTTCAATTAACTTCTTTTAGTTTTCCATGGAATTTTCGTATTATTATTCCCATGTCCAAAGAATTTTTTCTACAAGAAATCCAGTTTTTGATTATTGGAAATATAGTGGCTTTCATTACAGGAATTCTATCCATAAAATGTTTTATGGCTTATTTAAAAAGAAATAATTTAAAATTATTCGGATATTATAGAATTATTTTGGGACTGGTCTTTATTGTTATACATTATTTTTTTCAACCGATTGAAAAATTCAAGTTTTGAAAAATTTATCAGAATCCGCATTCGAAAAGGGTGAACTTTTATTAATAGATAAACCGTGGGGATGGACTTCTTTTAAAGTGGTGAAAGTCATCAAAAAAAAAATTAGGAATTTTTTTGGAAAAAACTTAAAAATAGGACATGCGGGAACTCTAGACCCTCTTGCTACAGGACTTTTAATTATTCTTATAGGGAGAAAATACACAAAAAAAATGGATTCTATTCAAAATTATAAAAAAACTTATACAGGGATTATCAAATTGGGTTGCATGACCCAATCTTTTGATTCAGAAACAGAAGAATATAATTTTTCTTCCACTTCACATATCACCCCTGAACTTATTCAAGAAATATCTAAAAAATTTAAGGGAAAAATAGATCAATATCCACCATCTTTTTCTGCCTTACGAAGGGAAGGAAAACGATTCTACGAATATGCTAGAAAAGGAAAAAAAATAAATCCTATAAAGCCTAGAAAAGTCAAAATTTATAAATTTTATATCTTAAAAATTGGAATCCCTTATATTCAATTTTTTGTAGAATGTGGGAAAGGAACTTATATTCGATCCATAGCCCAAGATTTTGGAATAGCGATGAAAAGCGGAGCCTATCTACTTTCTTTAAGAAGAGAAAGCATAGGTCCTTTCTCTATCAGGAATAGTTATTCTATGGATTTTTAACCTTCAAAAAGGATGAATCTTACAGGTTATCTGTTTTTCGTTTTGACCAAACATGAAATTTTTGATTAGCCTCTTCCTCATTAAATGCCCCCTTTTTAACTCCTTCTAATAAATGTTTTTTTAGTAAAACTCCTTTTTTAGAAAAAATGTATTTTACTGTATCTGTTGGTTGGGCTCCTTTCATTAACCAGGATACAGATTTTTGTATTTTTAATACTGTTGAAGGAGGATTTGTATGAGGATTGTAAGTCCCTAGTTTTTCAATAAATTTTCCATCTCTTGGAGCACGAGAATCAGCTACCACTATATGGTAAATAGGTCTATGTTTTTTCCCAATTCTTTTTAAACGTATTTTAACAGACATAATTAATCATAATTAATTCATTATTTTCTAGAAAAAATTTTCTTTATCTTGTAGTCTTAGTAATTTAGTACAAAAATATCGTTTCTTTTATCCTTAAAAAAAAAAAAACGATGATTTTTTTGTGCCTTGAGTTAGGTTTTTTTTCATCTAAAAATAGCCTTAGGCATAATGGTTTTTGAAAAAAAATGGTATATATTTACATTTTTCCTAGACCCGTTGTGTAACGGTAGCACAGCAGATTTTGGTTCTGTTAGTTGGGGTTCGAGTCCCTACGGGTCTGTTACCAAATAATCCTTTGATAAATGAGTATTGGAATGAAAGTAAAAAAAGAAAAAATTTTACTAATAGCATTTTTAAGTGTTTTAGCATATGTTTTTATCCACTTATCAAAATCCTTTTTGGGATTGGATAAATGGACTCTTTGCCTGTTTAGATGTTTCGTAATATCTCTGTTCATGTTTTATACCTTTCTGAAAAAGGACTTAACAACTTGGATCTTGTTATCCATCATCATAGGAATAGAAGTAGGACTAGATCAACCGAAAATTGCTATAGAACTAAGATTTTTATCTCAAATATTTTTGAGAATGATCAAAACTATTATAGCTCCAATATTATTTTCTACTTTAATAGTGGGTATAGCTAGTCACTCTAATATTAAACAATTAGGGAGTATGGGATGGAAATCTCTCCTGTATTTCGAAATAGTAACTACTTTAGCCTTATTCATTGGTCTTATTGCCATTAATGTATCTCAAGCAGGAGTAGGAATCGTGATGCCTTCAGGAATGACGGAACAGCAATTACCGAAAGTAGAAAGTAAATCTTGGCAAGATACTATTCTTCATGTTTTTCCAGAAAATTTCATTAAATCCATCTATCATGGAGATGTGTTACCTATTGTAGTCTTTTCCGTTATTTTTGGTGTATCTATGGTTTTTTTGGATGAAAAAAAACGTAGTCCTCTATTACTCTTTGCAGAAAGTCTTTCAGAGATTATGTTTAAATTCACTAAGATTATCATGTATTTTGCTCCTATAGGAGTCGGATCCGCTATAGCTTATACAGTAGGACATATGGGGTTGGATATATTATATAATCTTTTTCAATTATTATTGACGCTTTATATTGCTTTGCTTATATTTTTAATAGTGGTTTTACTCCCTATTCTTTTATGGATTAAAGTTCCTTTAAGGGGGTTCGTAAAAGCCTTAACGGAACCTGTTTCCTTAGCGTTTGCTACTACAAGTTCCGAATCTGCCTTACCTCTTCTTATGGAAAATTTAGAAAAATTAGGTGTTCCTAGAAAAATTGTTGCTTTTGTGATTCCTACAGGTTATAGTTTTAATCTAGATGGAACAACTCTTTATTTATCTTTAGCTACTGTATTTGTAGCACAAGCTTCTGGAATTCCTTTAAGTTTTAGTCAACAAATATTTATAGGTTTAACTTTAATTTTAACTAGTAAAGGGGTGGCTGGAGTTCCAAGAGCTTCTTTAGTAATTCTTTTAGCTACTGTAGCTTCTTTTGGATTACCTACTTGGCCTATATTAGCAATTATAGGAATAGATGAATTGATGGATATGGCTCGTACTACTGTAAATGTTATAGGAAATGGATTGGCGAGTTGTGTCATTGCTCGTTCAGAAGGAGAATTAGACGATAAAAAAATGTTAGATTACATAAAACGTGAAAACTAACGGTTAAAATCGTATTTTTTGAAGAAAAGTTGTTTTTTTTATAGAAAAAAAAAATATTCTCTAGTTCAAAATGGAGTAATTACGAAAAAAAGTCCTTCCAATATCGCTCTAATAAAATATTGGGGAAAGCAAAAAAATAAAATTCAAATTCCGTCTAATTCGTCTATTAGTTATTCTCTAGAAAAAGTTTATACGGAAACACGATTAATTTATCATCTGAGAGAAAAAAAAAAGAGATCTATAAAAATTTTCTTTTCTGGAAAAGAAAATACTAGTTTTCTTCCAAAAATTTTGGAATTTTTTCATAGGATTTCACTTTATTGTTCTTATTTACGAGATTTCAATTTTGTGATAGAAACCAAGAATACTTTTCCACACAGTAGTGGGATAGCATCTTCTGCTTCCTCTATGAGTGCTTTAGCTTTATGTATCATGGAAATAGAAAAAAAATTAGTCTCTTCTTTAGAAGAAGACTTTTTTTTAAGAAAAGCTTCTTTTTTAGCCAGATTTGGTTCTGGAAGCGCCTGTAGATCTATATATCCTGGACTTGTTGTTTGGGGGGGGCACAAATCCATAAAAGGAAGTAATAATCTTTATGCTATCCCTTATCCCTATAAAATACACCCCATTTTTACAAAAATGGGAGATACCATTTTAGTAATAGATGAATATCCTAAAAAAATTTTGAGTTCAAAAGGACATCAACTAATGATTCACAATCCTTATGCTAAAGAAAGATTTAAATGTGCTAATAAAAACATGGATAGACTAATATCCATATTAAAAATGGGAGATTTACAAGAATTTGGAGAATTAATAGAACATGAAGCTTTGACGCTACATGCCATGATTATGACCTCTCATCCCTATTTCTTATGGATGAAACCGAATACACTTCACGTGCTTTATAAAGTATGGGATTTTAGAAAACAAAGCAAAAAAAATATCTATTTTACACTAGATGCAGGAGCAAATGTTCACCTTTTATATCCTATTCAAGAAATAGTTTCCATCAGAAAATGGATATATAGTGATCTTTTTTCTTATTGTAAAAAAATTATCGAAAGTTTTTGTCAATAAAATGGATTGATTGTCTATCTTTGTTATGAACAGAAATGGTGGACGTAGCTCAGTTGGTTTAGAGCATCAGATTGTGGTTCTGAGGGTCGCCGGTTCGAATCCGGTCGTCCACCCATTCATTACATTAATGTTTTTTTTATTCTTGTTAAAGCCTCTATAATTTTCTTCTCTGTGGAAGCATAAGAAATTCGTAGACACTCTTTATCTCCGAAAGCACTTCCACTAACAGTAGCTACTTGAGCTTTTTCAAGTAAAAAGTCAGATAAATCGTCCGAATTTTGAATAATCCTTCCATAAAATTTTTTTCCAAAAAGATCTGAAACCTTTGGAAAAACATAAAAAGCGCCATGTGGTTTATTTATCTGAAATCCATTAATCTCTTTTATCATTTTCAAAACTAAATCTCTTCTTTTTTTAAACTCCTTGATCATATATTTTATTTCACTGGGGGAAGCTTGTAATGCAGAAATGGCTGCACGTTGTGCGATAGAATTAGCACAAGAAGTTATTTGTCCCTGTATTTTATCACAAGACTTAGCAATCCATTCTGGAGCTCCAATATATCCAATTCTCCATCCAGTCATAGAGAAAGCTTTAGATAAACCATTTAAGGTGATGACTTGATTATAGATATCAGGAAAAATAGCAATACTGGTATGTTTTTCTTCGTAACAAATATGTTCATAAATTTCATCAGAAAGAATAAGAATTTTCGGATGTTTCTTAAAAATTTCTGATAATTTTCCTAATTCTTCATAGGAGTAAACACTTCCTGTAGGATTACAAGGTGTACTAAAAATAAACAATTTTGTTTGAGGTGTAATAGCTTCTTCTAACTGTTTTGGATGAATTTTAAAATTTTTTTCCATAGTTGTTGGAATGATAACAGGAGAGGCTTCACACAATTTGACCATCTGGTAATAACTCACCCAATAAGGAGCGGGAATTATCACTTCATCGTTTCGATTAAGTAAAGATAAAAGAGCATTCATAATAGATTGTTTTCCCCCAGTAGAAACAACAATCTGAGACGGTAAATATTTCAATCCATTATCACGAGAAAATTTTTTGCATATTGTTTCTCTAAGTTCTAAATATCCGGATACTGGAGTATAGTAATGATAACCTTCATTAATAGCCTTTTTAGCCGCGTCTAAAACAAAATCCGGTGGATAAAAGTTAGGTTCTCCCAAACTTAAGTTGATAATGTCATATCCTTTATTTTTTAATTCTCTAGCTTTACTAGACATAGCTAGAGTTTGCGAATAAGATATATTTTGCAAACGGTGGGATAATCTATTTTTCATAGATGGATAATTTGAAATGATTACAAATCTAAATAAATTTGATTATAAATTTTTATTCCTCTATCAATATGGAATTGATTCAAAAATATTTTCCAGATCTATTGGATCAACAAATATATAAATTGTCTTCTTTAAAAAAATTATATGCATATTGGAATGCTTATGTAAATCTTATTTCTAGAAAAACATTCCACAATTTTTATCAGCAACATGTTCTTTTTTGTTTAGGAATTGCTAAAGTTTTTACTTTTTTTCCTGGATCATGTGTTATGGACTTAGGAACAGGAGGAGGGTTTCCAGGGATCCCTTTATCCATAGTTTTTCCTCATACAGAATTTATATTAGTGGATTCGATTAGTAAAAAAATTAAAATCGTAGAGAAAATCATATATAATCTGAACATAAAAAATGCGTATACTATTTGTATACGTGCAGAAAAATTGGAAAATAAATTTGATTTTGTGGTTAGCAGAGCTGTGGCAAAAATATCTAAAATTCATAATTGGATCAAAAATAAATTTAGATGTCCATCTATTCATAATGGAGCCTTATATCTAAAAGGAGGAGACCTTTCTGATGAATTAAAAAAATTTCCTCATGCGGTAGAATATCCTCTAATTAATTATTTTAGAGAACCATTTTTTAAAACAAAAAAAGTTATTTGGATTTCCAATATGTAATTTAGATTGAACTCAATTAAGATGAATCCTAAAAAAATTTTTATTGAAAAAGTAAAACAAAAAGGAGGATGGGTGAATGCTCATGCTCACTTGGACAGAGCTTATACTCTTACAAAAAAAAATTTTAAATACTCTTATTTTTCTCTGAAAAAAAAATGGTATTTAGTTGATGAAATGAAACGTTTAGCTACAGAAGAGGACATTTATATTCGTATGGAAAAAGCTTTGGAATCCTTTTTAATACAAGGGACACAAGCTTTATGTACTTTTATTGATGTGGATGAAGTTATTGAAGACAGAGCATTAAAAGCCGCTAATAAATTGAGAAATAATTATGGTCATTCAATACATATTCGTTTTGCTAATCAAGTTCTTAAAGGGGTTTTAGATAAAAAATCGAAATATTGGTTCGATAAATCTGTAGAATTTGTGGATATTATTGGTGGATTACCCGCTAAAGATTATGGAAGAGAAGATGAACATCTCGATATTTTATTAAAAACAGCTAAAAAAAATGGAAAATTAGTACATGTCCATGTAGATCAATTTAATACTGATGAGGAAAAAGAAACTGAAAAATTAGCAAAAAAAACTATTGAATATGGCCTGCAAGGAAAAGTAGTGGCCATACATAGTATTTCTTTAGCCGCACATACTAGAAAATATCGTTATGAAATTTACCAATTAATGAAAAGAGCTAATTTAATGGTAATATCTTGTCCTATTGCTTGGATTGATCATACTAGAAGTGAACGTTTAACTCCCAGTCATAATTCTATTACTCCAGTAGATGAAATGCTTCCTGAAGGAATTATAGTGGCTTTTGGAACCGATAATATCTGTGATATATACAAACCTTTTTCTGATGGAAATCTTTGGATAGAATTACGTGTGATGTTAGAAGCATGTCATTATTATGACATAGACCATTTGGTGAAAATCGCTACGGAAAATGGATTAAAAGTATTAGGATTGAAATAGAAAATTACTATCCTCTACTTCACTTTATTTTCTGGACGCATTTGCGGAAAAAGCAAAACTTCTTGGATAGAATTTTGTTTTGTAAATAACATCACTAATCGGTCTATTCCAATTCCAATTCCTGCTGTAGGAGGCATTCCAAATTCTAAAGCACGTATAAAATCTTTATCCAAAAACATAGATTCCTTTTTTTCGGAAAATTTAATTTGTTCTCGCAAACGATCAAGTTGATCTATAGGATCATTAAGTTCTGAATAGGCATTAGCAATTTCTTGTCCATTGACAATAAGTTCAAAACGTTCTGATAGATTTTTTTTATAACGATGCCTTTTAGTTAAAGGGCTCATTTCTATAGGATAATCAATAATAAAAGTAGGATTTTTGTAATGTTTTTCACATTTTACTTCAAAAATGTTTTCAATCAGTTTTCCTTTGTTCATCTGTGAATTTTCCTCTATATGCAATTTTTGACAAATTTTTCTTAATTCCTCTTCTTCCATCTCTCTAAGATCAAATCCAGTATGTGTTTGAATAGCATCCAATATAGGGATACGAGGAAACGGGGTTTGAAAACTAATAGAATCGTTTTCTATTAAAATGTCCTTAAAATTTTTTTGCATTTGATGAAAAATACACTTCAGAAGTTTTTCTGTAAAATTCATCATCCAGTAATAATCTTTATAAGCTACATAGAGTTCTAATACAGTAAATTCTGGATTATGAAGACGATCCATCCCCTCATTTCTAAAATTTTTTGAAAATTCATAAACTCCGTGAAACCCTCCAATTATAAGTCTTTTCAAATAAAGTTCATTAGCTATACGTAAATACAATGGAATCCCAAGAGAATTATGATAGGTAACGAAAGGACGAGCTACGGCTCCACCAGGAATAGATTGTAGAATAGGAGTATCTACTTCTAGATAACCTTTATCATCCAGAAAATTTCTGATTTTTCGTATTATATGAGTGCGTTTTAAAAAAATTTCTTTTACATGATCATTCACAATAAGATCTACATAACGCATACGATAACGTTGTTCTGGATTGGAAAAAGCATCATATATTTTTTTATTTTTATCCACTTTTACTTGTGGTAATGGACGTAAAGATTTAGAAAGTAAAGTTAACTTCTGGACATGGACAGTAATTTCATTCATTTTAGTCTTAAATAAAAAACCTTGAACTCCAATAATATCTCCTATATCTATAAGTTTTTTTAAAAGAATATTGTAGGATTCTTCTTTTCCTATTTTTTCTGAATCAAAATGATTCTTCTTAAAGTAGATTTGGATACGTCCTGTATGGTCTTTAATTTCTCCAAAAGAAGCCTTTCCTAAAATACGCAAACGGATTAAACGTCCAGCTATCCTAATGGATTCCTTTTCTGTAAAATTTTCTTGTATATTAATAATAGGAATTTTTATTCTATATTCATCTGATGGATAAGGATTTAAACCTAATAATTTTAGTTCCTTTAATTTTTTTCTACGTATAATTTGTTGTTCTGATAAATTTTGCATAAAAATATCCTTATTCATTTCATGCAGAGTCCCGGATGTTATAGTCATAAACCATACGAAGGTACATTTGTTTTTTTGATTATATTAAATAAATTTTTAATAAAAAACGATGAAAAAAAAAATCCTATTTTTCGAGGACTTAGGAATGAAAGGATATAAAGAAACTTGGGAATATCAAAAAATATTGTTTAATAACCTGATCCAAAAAAAAGTAAAAAATAGACTTTTTCAAAAAGAAAAACCTGGACATTTGCTATTTGTAGAACATCCCCATGTATATACTATAGGGAAAAATGGAAAAAATAAACATTTATTAGTCTCCTCGGATTTTTTAAAAAAAATAGATGCTGGATTTTATCAAACCGATAGAGGAGGAGATATCACTTACCATGGTCCTGGGCAACTGGTTGCATATCCAATTTTAAATATGGATTATTTTTTTACGGATATTCATAAATACTTACGTCTTTTGGAAGAAGTTATTATCCATTTTTTATTAAGAAATTATGGAATAAAAGGAGAGAGAGAAAAAGGAAAAACAGGAGTTTGGTTAATAAAAAATGGAATATCTAGGAAAATATGTGCGATAGGAATCAGAATGAGTCGTTGGGTTACTATGCATGGGTTTGCTCTAAATGTAAATACAGATTTACGATATTTTGATCATATCATTCCTTGTGGAATTTTCAATAAAGAAGTAACTTCCTTAAAGAAAGAATTACAAAATCATATCTCCTTTTCCGAGGTAAAACATTTAGTAAAAAAATCTTTTCAAGAAATTTTTAATGTAGAATTCATTCATCCTCTATAACAGATTTAGCTATCACGACCCCATCTTGATCTACTTTCGTTAGTAGCACATCTTGTACTGTATTTGCAAATAAGGGATTCGAATCGATTTTTGTTCGAATATAATTTTCCGTATATCCATACAAATATCCGTGATTCACAGAATTATTTTCAAACAAAACGGTTTTTTTCGTATGGATCTGTTTTTCACAAAAAGAACGATATTTTTGTTTGGAAAGAACTCTTAATATTATTTTCCGTTTTCTTTGTACTTCTGGAGAGACCTTTTTCTGTATGGAAAGAGATTTTGTATTTGGTCTTTGAGAATAGGGAAATATATGTAGAAAAGAAATTTCTAATTTTTTCAAAAAATGATAAGTTTCTAAAAAATGTTCATGTGTTTCTCCAGGAAATCCAACAATGATATCTGAACCTATATAAGCATCCGGGATTAAATTACGGATGTATTGTACTTTTTCTTGATAAAGCTCTCGTCTATAACGTCTCTGCATTTTTCCCAAAATATAATTACTTCCAGATTGCAAAGGAATATGAAAATGAGGCATAAAAAGCCTGCTTTTCGATAAAAATTCAATACATTTCTCTTTCAATAAATTAGGTTCTATTGAAGATAAACGTATTCTTCCTCTTCCCTCTTCTTTGATTTGATCTATAGCCTGTATCAAATCAAAAAAAGTATAGGAACGACCTGGATGGTTCCCATATATCTTTTTTCCATAGTCACCAATATTTATTCCTGTTAACACTATCTCTTTTATTCCTTTTTTAAAAAGAAACCTTATATTTTTCAATATATTTTCTATACTCTCAGAACGAGAAAAACCTCTTGAAATGGGAATGATGCAATAACTACACTTGTAATCACATCCATCCTGAATTTTAAAAAAAGAACGAGTCCTGTCTCCAATAGAATAGGAGGGAAAATAAGAATTTGTTTCCTTTGAAATAATTTTTGCAGGATTTTTTTTGAATAAATTTGCTTGATCAAGATAGTCTATTATTTGAAATTTTTCTTTCATTCCCAAAACTAGATCTACACCGGGAAAGGAAGAAATTTCTTTTGGATGAATTTGAGCATAACATCCTATCGCTATAATAAAAGCTTTTGCATTTTTCTTCATAAAAAAACGTACTACATACTTGAAATCTTTCTCGGCCTTTTCAGTTACAGAACAAGTATTTATCACATAAATGTCTGCGACACTCTTGAAAGAGACAAGTTCATAATTTGAATTCGAAAGTTTTCTTGCTATAGTAGAAGTCTCTGCGTAATTTAATTTGCACCCTATTGTATAAAATGCTATTTTTTTTCTATTCATCTGAAGATGAATAAAAATCTAAAAGTCCACGATGACTAGCCTTAATAGCTCTTTTTCCCTTTATCCAGTTTGCTGGGCAAACTTCTCCACTTTTTTCATAATACTGAAGTGCGTCTATCATACGAATGGCTTCATTGACATTCCTACCTAAAGGAAAGTCATTGATTAAAATATGTCGGATGATTCCTTGTTTGTCTATTAAAAATAAACCTCTATAAGCAATAAGTTCTCCAGTGGATTTTAACTCTTCCTTATCGAAAATCCAATCTCCAGATAAAACCCCATAGTTATGGGATATGGTTTTATTTATGTCAGAAACAAGAGGATAAGTGACCCCATATATTCCTCCTTTTTCTTTTGGGATTTGTAACCAGGCCCAGTGGGATTGTTCTGTATCCGTAGATATCGCAATAACTTGCACATTTCTGGATTCAAAATCCTTCATTTTTTCTTGAAAGGCATATATTTCTGTGGGGCAGACAAAAGTAAAATCCTTGGGATAGAAAAAAAGCAAGACATATTTACTTCCCTGAAACTTTTCTAAAGTAAAATTTTTTACAATATCTTTTCCATTCAATACCGCACTAGCTGTAAAATTAGGCGCTTTCTTTGCAATTAATGTATTCATTTTTCGATATTTTATATGCACGAATTTACCAAAATTCTTATAAGAATCAAAAATAAATCAAAAGGATTGTTTTATTTTCTGTAATAGGATTAGGCTATTTTTTTTAGACATATCTATGTAACTTCTTATTAAGTTCGTTTTTTAAATTTGTTAAATACATGATTTTTTTTAGAATCATTTGATTCTTATCCCTTCGTATTTCTTTCTGAAAATTACGGATTTCTTGTTGAATTAATTTCAAAATATATTGGGTTTTATATCTCAATAAAATGTCCATGAGATATCGATCTATGTTTTCTTCTTGGGAGGACACTTCAATTCCTTTTCTATTCCATTGGGATAATGAATAAGATTTTTTCTTTTTTTCATCTTCTACAACAAAAGAAGGGTTCTTTTCTAGATTTTCTTTTTGCAAACAGATTTTATCAAATATTTTTTGATGAGAATCCAAAGAAAAACGAAAATTATAATCTTGAAAAGTATGGAATATTTCTTCGAAAACCGTAGTAGTATGGGTCCCTCCTTTTTTAAATATTTTATTCCCATAATTCAAAATCAGCTGAATCAATTTTTCTTCAAGGAGAAGAAGAGTATTATTTCTTTCTGAATTAAGGCGAATTGGATGATTCTCAATCTTTTTATATAGTTTTTTTTTCTTATTTATTCGTTCCAATTCATAAATTAGAACTTCTTGACGAAGTTGGAATAACTTAGAAGTTTCTTGTATGTATAATTCCCTTTGAAGAAGATTGGGAATTTTTGAAATACTCTTCAAAATATTCGAAACTAAAAAGGATTTTTTTATGGGATCATCTTGGTGGAATTTTTCATATATTTTTTTTTTGAAAGAAATAAAATGATAACTTTTTTTTCCTAAAAATTCTCTTAATTGAGAAGAGGAATATTTTTTAGCCAAATAATCTGGATCTTCCCCGTTATAAAAAAATAATATCCGTAGATCCATCTCTTGTTCCAAGATCATATTAATCACTCTTAAAGAAGCTTGAATACCAGAACGATCTCCATCATAAAAAAGAACGATAGATTTCGTGAATCTCTTGATTAACAAGATTTGATCTATGGTTAGTGAAGTTCCAGAGGAGGAAACTACATTTTTTATTCCAGATTGATGTAGAGAAAGGACATCTGTATATCCTTCTACTAAATAACAAAGGTCCTCTTTTAAAATATTTTTTTGAGCTTGAAATAAACCATATAAAATTTTACTTTTTTGAAAAATATCGTTTTCGGATGAATTTAAATATTTGATAGAACGTGAAGAATTATCAATTTTCCTACCTCCAAATCCTATAACCCTTCCTGATAGATCATGTATGGGAAACATCACTCTTTTACGAAAACAGTCAAAATGATTAGATCTTTTGAATCCAGTAAGACCAGATTTTTTTAAATCCTGTATTTGAAACCCTTTTTTTAAAGCGGTTTCCGTAAATTTTGTCCAAAAGGAAGGTGCAAAACCCAATTCAAATTGATGAATTATTTTCATATTAAGACCTCTTTGTTTCATCAAATAAATCAATCCTATTTCTTGACCTTCTTTTGTGTAAGACAATTGTTTCATGAAAAAACATTTTGCATAATCTTGTATTAAGTATAAATTTTCATGATCTATTTTCCTAATAAATGTATTTTTCTTTTCTTCCTGAATTTTAATATCATACTTTTTAGCTAAATAATGTAATGATTCTACATAAGTATAATTTTCGTGTTCCATAAGAAAAGTGATAATATTTCCCCCTTTTCCAGAACTAAAATCCTTCCATATTTTTTTTATAGGAGAAACTATTAGAGACGGAGTTTTTTCATTGGAAAAGGGACTAAGTCCTCTATAATTTAAGCCGCTTTTTTTTAAGGAAATAAAATCTCCAATGACTTCTTCTATACAAGAAACGGAAAATATTCTTTTTATAGTTTCTTTAGATATCATGATATCTTATCTGAATAGACTAAAAATTAAGTTTTTCCAAATTTCATTCTATGAATCATTTTTTGGGGATTTTCATTAGAAAAAATAGTAGTTCCTGCTACTAAGATATCCGCTCCATTTTTGAACAATAAAGAAGCATTTTCTAAATTCACCCCTCCATCCACTTCTATAAGCGCAGAAGAATGTTTTTTTAAGATTAAATCTTTAGTATCTTCTAGTTTTTGATAGGTTTTTTTGATAAACTTTTGTCCACTAAACCCAGGATTGACGCTCATTAACAAAACGAAATCTATATCTTGAATAATATCTTGTAAAAGATAAACTGGAGTGTGAGGATTGACTGCTATCCCCACTTTCATTCCAGATTTTTTAATAGAAAAAATAGTCCTGTTTAAATGAATACAAGCTTCATAATGAATATGTAAGTGATCTGCTCCACATACCTTAAATTGTTCTATGTAGCGTTCCGGTTGCATAATCATTAAATGAACATCCATGGATTTATTTTTATTGGCATATTTTTTGACAGATTTTACAAAGGAGCTTCCAAAAGAAATATTAGAAACAAAAGAGGAATCCATAATATCAATGTGGTACCAATCCGCTTCACTTTCATTCAACATTTTTATATCACGATATAAAAAGGCCAAATCTGCTGAAAGTAGAGATGGAGCAATAATTCTTTTCATATGATATTATATTTGGTTTCTAATTTTAGATATTTTTTCTCAACGAATAGGAGCAAGTAATCAAGAAATCATCGTTTCACTAATGCCGGTATTAGAAAAACCTCCATCATGATACAAATTTTGCATCGTCACTTTTTTTGTCAAATCCGAAAAAAGTGTAATGATATAGTTTGCACAATCTTGTGCAGATGCGTTTCCTAAAGGGGATATTTTTTCAGATAATAGAAAAAATTTGTGAAACCCTTTAATAGACTTTGCTGCTTTAGTTATAGTAGGAGATTGTGAAACTGTATTTACTCTAACTTTTTTTTTAACTCCCCAATGATAACCAAAATTCCGTGTAATGCTTTCCAGATAGGACTTATAATCCGACATATCTCCATAATGAGGAAAACTCCGTTGAGAAGCAATATATGTGAGAGCCACTATAGATCCCCATTTGTTCATTGCGTTTTTTTCCCATGCGGTTTGCATGATCTTGTGATAAGATACGGCAGATATTTCCCACCCCTTTTTCAAGAATTCATAGTTAAGAGATGTGTAAGAACATTCTTTTCGAATATTTATGGACATAGCTATGGAATGCAAAAGAAAATCTATTTTTCCTCCAAAATGATCTAAAGTTTTATCAAACAAAAAATTAAGATCCGCAATAGAAGTAGCATCTGCCGGAATCACTCTAGATTTTGTCTTATGAGATAATTCATGAATTTTCCCCATTCTCAAAGAGGCAGGAGTGTTGGTTAAAATAAAAGACGCCTTTTCTTCATAAGCACGTTCTGCTACTTTCCAAGCAATAGAATTTTCATCCAAAGCACCAAATATAATTCCTTTCTTTCCCTTCAATAAATTGTAAGACATAGTGAAATGAAAAATTTAACTAAAAATACCTATTTTTTTTTGAAGAATTATTCCATGTTAAAAACTTCTTTGATCACAGGCAAATAATCCAATTTTTCCCAGGTAAACAGTTCGACTTCTTGTTTTTTTTGATGACCTTCTATATCCGAAAAACATTTCCATACTTTTCTTGGTTTTTTCCCCATATGTCCATATACAGCTGTTTCTTCATATATTGGTTGACGTAATTTTAATCTTTTTGTGATAGCATAAGGACGTAAATCAAAAATTTTTTGAATCTTTACTACAATATCTTCATCAAGAAGTTTTCTTTTAGAGGTTCCATAAGTATTTACATAAATCCCCATCGGCTCCGACACTCCAACTGCATAGGATATTTGTATCAACAATTCATCTGCAATTCCTGCTGCTACAAGATTTTTAGCAATATGTCTAGCCGCATAAGCTCCAGATCTATCCACTTTAGAAGGATCTTTTCCAGAAAAGGCTCCTCCTCCATGAGCCCCTTTCCCTCCATAAGTATCCACAATAATTTTTCTTCCGGTAAGGCCAGTATCTCCATGAGGTCCTCCAGTAACAAATTTCCCTGTAGTATTTATGTAATATTTTGTTCTATCCGTAAATAATTTTTTAATTTCCTTAGAGAAGAGATTCTTGACTCTTGGAATCAAAATATTTTTAATATCTTGAACTATTCGTTCCTGCATTCTTTCTTTTGTATCGAATTCATCATGTTGAGTTGAAATAACAATCGCGTGAATATGTATAGGGACATTCTTCTCAGAATATTCTAAAGTTACTTGAGATTTAGCGTCTGGACGTAAATAAGGCATTTTTTCTCCTTCATTTCGTATAGAAGAAAGTTCCCTTAGGAGATGATGTGACATCTCTAATGAGAGAGGCATATAATTCTCTGTTTCTTTAATGGCATAACCAAATACAATTCCCTGATCTCCAGCTCCTTGATCACTTTTATTCAAACTTCTTATCCCCTGTAATAGATCCATAGACTGTTCTTGAATAGCAGAAAGTATTCCACAAGAATCAGCATTGAACCTGTATTCATTTTTAGTATATCCAATTTTTCTAAGGATATCACGAGCTATTTTCTGAACATTTACATAATTTTTAGAATTTACTTCTCCAGATAAGATGATTTGCCCTGTGGTCACTAAAGTTTCTATAGCGACTTTTGCTTCTGGATCATATGCTAAAAAATGATCTAATATAGCATCCGATATCTGGTCAGAAATTTTATCAGGATGTCCCTCTGAAACAGATTCGCTAGTGAATAAATAAGCCATTTTTTTTTCTTTGATGACGGATCTGATCTTTGAACTTTTCCTTCATCCATTCTAGAATTAGATTCTATTTTGAATATTCATGGATTCTTGATGCAATAGTTTGAAAACCCCTTCAAGGAGTTCTTCCGAAATCCCTAAACTTTTACCTAATTTTAGATATTTTTTCATAATAGAATCCCATCGATTTGGTTGAAAAATCGTTATATCTGCGGATTTCTTAAAGGTTCCTAATTTTTTGGAAATTTTCATTCTTTCTGCTAAGAGAGCAATAAGATTTTCATCTATTTCATCAATAAATATTCTTAAAGAATCTAAATTATTCTGATTTTTCTCATGACATGTATTAGAACCGGTCAACTGTTTTAACATTTCTAAAAGTTTTTCCGGAGTAATCTGTTGTTGAGCATCACTCCATGCATGATCTGGATCACAATGACTTTCTATCATCAATCCATCATATTTAAAATGATAAGCAGTTTTTGCAATATCTAAAATTCCTTCTTTATTTCCGCAAATATGTGAAGGATCACATATCACAGGAATTCTAGGAAGAAGATTCCTAAAATTGAACAAAAGATTCCAGTTCGGTTGATTACGGTATTTCGAGGTTTTATAAGTGTAAAAACCACGGTGTATCACACCTAACTTTCTTATCCCTTTTCCTAAAAAACGTTCTAAAGCTCCTATCCACAATTCTATATCGGGATGTATAGGATTTTTTACTAAAATAATTTTATCTTCTTTCCCTTCTAAAGAATCTGCTATCTCTTGAACCGTAAATGGACTGGCCGTACTTCTTGCTCCTATCCAAAGAACATCTATATCAAAAGATAACGCCAATTTTACATGTTCTGCATTAGCTATTTCTGTAGAAACCATTAATCCTGTACGTCTTTTTACATTCTTAAGCCATTTAAGTCCCTGTACCCCTATCCCTTCAAAATTATTTGGTTTAGTTCTAGGTTTCCATATCCCTGCTCTAAATACTTGTACATAGGATGGATCTAACTTTCTAGCGGTTTCCATTATTTGTTGTTCGCTCTCTGCACTACAAGGACCAGATATGGTTAGAGGTTTATCAAATTTTTCAATCCAAGATCTGTCTATACTATTATTCAGAATATCTTTTTCCATCACAATACATTTAATTTATACATATTTTTTTTTTATATCGTTTGCCTTTTTTATATACTGATCAATTTTATGAAATTCTTTATTTCTTAAATAGTTACGAACTATTTTTAAATGATTCATATAAGCATCTATAGCTTGAATCAAATTTTTTCTATTAGAAATAAAAATAGGTAACCACGTTTCAGGATTGCTTCTCGCCAAACGTGTAGTAGAATACAATCCACTTCCCATCATATTATTAAAAATATCTTCCTTCTTTTCAAATTTTTTTAAAACTGTATTAGCTAAAGAGAAGGAGATGACATGAGGTAAATGAGATCCATAGGAAATATAAAAATCATGTTCTTTAGAGGTTAAATAAATCCTACGCATTTTCATAGTAGAGTAAATTCTTTCTGTCATAGAAATCGCATCTGGAGCACTGAGTTCAGAATCGCAAAAAATACAATTTTTTTTATAAAAAAGATCTGAATAAGCTGAAATAGGTCCAGAATTTTCAATTCCTGCAATAGGATGTGTAGCCACAAAACGACTTCTTTTTGGATGAGAAAAAACCCGATTACAAATATCATACTTTGTAGATCCCGTATCTAAAATAACTGTGTCATTCCTGATTTTGTTGAGAATAATTGGAAGGATTTTTTCGATCCCATCTACAGGAATAGATAAAATGATAACGGAAGATTGTAGAATCAGATCCTGTAAAGGGATTATTTCATCTACAATTCCAAGTTTTACGGCATTCAAAGCATTTTCTTGATTAGAGTCTGTTCCTAGGTATTTATCTCCAAAATTGGATTTTCGTAACCCTAAACTCATCGAACCACCGATCAAGCCTAATCCTATAATTCCAATATTCATGAAATAATTCTATTTTTTGCTTCTTCCAAAGTATTTACAGGACGACACATAGACAATCTTACATATCCTTTTCCCTGATCCCCAAAAATGCTTCCAGGTGTAATAAATATGTGATAATTTTTTAGAATTTTCTCTGACCATTCACGATCATTTTTATCTACATCTGTAATTTTTGCCCAAACAAAGATTCCAGAACTATTTCTCCTATATTCTAAATATAGACGATCACATATGTCCCATAGAATTTTTTGACGTTTTAAATATTCTGTATTCAGTTTTTTAAACCATTCTGAATCATGATTCATGGCTTCTATAGCCCCAATCTGTATAGGATAATACATCCCAGAATCCATTTGGCTTTTTACTTTTATGATATTTTGAATAAATTCAGGGTTCCCTATTACCATTCCAACACGCCATCCTGCCATATTATAACTTTTACTTAAAGAATTTAATTCTAAAGCAATATCTTTAGCTTCTTTAATATTAAAAATACTCAATGGACGTTGATTATTTAAGATGAAACTATAAGGATTATCATGAACAAGTAAAATATGGTTTTTTTTAGCAAAAAAAACCACTTCTTCTAACTGTTCAAAAGTAATAGTGGCGCCTGTAGGCATATGAGGATAATTGATCCACATAATCTTTACCTTAGACAGATTTTTCTTTTCCAAAAAGGGGATATTTGGGAACCAATCATTGCTTTCTTGAAGATCATAATAAATAATTTCCGATTCGAAAAGTTTAGAAATAGAGGAATAAGTTGGATATCCTGGATTTGGGATTAATACTTGATCTCCTTTGTCTAAATAAGACATGCTTATATGCATAATTCCCTCTTTAGACCCCATTAAAGGCAATATCTCCTTGTTATAATCCACTTTCACTTGATAGGTCTTTCCATACCAATCAGCCATGGCTTTACGCAAATTTTCTATTCCGATATAGCTTTGATAAGTGTTTGCCTCCTCCAATTCAGATGCTTCTTTCATTTTATAAATCACCCCATTTGGAGGAAGAAGATCCGGATTTCCAATTCCTAAATTAATCACTCCTATCCCCTTCTCTTCAAGAAGATGAATCTCTTTCATTTTTTCGGAAAAGAAGTATTCCGATATTTGATGCATTCTTTTTGCTGCTCCAATCATTAAGATCTGATTCTACCATTTTTATATTCTCCCATAATAGAAAATTTATGAAGACATGGAATTTTTTGTATACGTTCTTTCATCATCTCATAATCTTTTATGCTATTGAATATAATATCTACATAAAATGAATATTCCCAAGGTCTTTGTATAATAGGAATAGATTGTATTTTAGTCATATTAATTCCAAGACTGGATATAAGACTCAAAATCTGAGACAAACTTCCAGTAGTATGTAAAATTTTGAATCTTAGTGAAGCTTTATTAAAATTATTTTCTTTTTTCGAAGAATTTTTAATGACAAAAAATCTGGTAAAGTTCCTTGTAATGGTTTGTATATTTTTAGAAATGATTTCTAACCCATATTCTTTAGCCGCATCTGCAGAGGCAATCGCCGCTAAACCTTTTTTCTTACATTTAGAAATGTATTTAGCGGCAGCTGCCGTATCCGAGTATTTGGAGATTTTTATATCAGAATGTTCCTCTAGAAAGGATTCACATTGTAAAAGAGCCATGGGATGAGAATAAATTTCCTTAATATCTTTTACTTCCTGTCCAGGAAAAGCCATTAAATGATGTTGTATAGGCATGTAGACTTCTCCCACTATTCTTAAATTGTATTCAGATAAAAGACTGTAGTTTGTCAAAATAGTTCCCGCTATGGTATTTTCTATAGCCATCACTCCAATATCCACATCGGATTTAGCCACGGAACTGGCAACTTCTCTAAAGGAAGAACACTCCATCAATTTATAATGAAAACCCTCAAAATATCTGGAAACTGCTGCATGATGAAAACACCCCTTTACCCCTTGTATAGCTATTTTTTTCATCTAATCAATCTACACACACATAATATAGTACGTACAGATCAAAGGTATAAAATAATTTGATTTTATGCAATTTCATTCTGTTTTTTTTCAGGAAAATAAGAATGGATTTTCCCATTCCTATTGGACTTCCACGCAAATAAAAACAAGGAAAACGGTTAACTTTATATTTTCATTTCATATTTATTTTATATGCCAAAAAATAGGTATTCTATAAAAGGATGGAAAAAAGAGAATAAGTATCCTTCCCTTTCGGAAGTTTTTTCTTCTGTTTCTGTTCCTCAAAAAAAGGGAAAATGGAAAAAATTATTGGCTTTCACTGGACCAGGATTATTGATTGCCGTTGGATATATGGACCCAGGAAATTGGGCAACAGATATTGCTGGAGGAGCTCAATTTGGATACATGCTTTTATCCGTTATTTTTATATCCAATCTTTTTGCTATAATCTTACAACATTTGGCTCTTAAATTAGGAATTGTTTGTGAACGGGATTTAGCACAAGCTTGTAGAGACCATTATCCCCCATTTATTAGTTTTATCTTATGGATTTTATGTGAAGTAGCTATTGCTGCTTGTGATTTAGCAGAAATTATTGGTTCTGTGTTAGCCTTAAAATTGCTTTTTGGGATTCCCATAACATGGGGGGTATTAATTACTGCTATAGATGTTTTGCTTATTTTATTTTTTCAATATAAAGGGTTCAGATACATTGAAAGTGTAGTTGCTGCGTTAATTTTTACAATTTTAGTTTGTTTTAGTTTTGAAATTATTAGTTCTAAACCAGAAATTATTCCCATTTTAAAAGGAATTATCCCTAATCCGGAAATAATAAAAAATTCGCATTCTTTCTATATATCTATTGGAATTCTAGGGGCGACAGTCATGCCTCATAATCTATACCTACATTCAAGTATTATACAAACTAGGAATTATCCACGTACTATTGAAGGGAAAAAGATGGCCATAAAATATGCCACTATAGATAGTACGTTATCTTTATCCTTAGCTTTTTTTATCAATGCGGCTATATTAATTATATCTTCCGCTACTTTTCATAGATATGGACATACAGAAGTAGCAGATATTATGGACGCACATAAACTTTTAACCCCTATACTCGGTTCTAGTCTCTCTGGAATTTTTTTTGCTTTAGCTTTACTAGCCTCAGGACAAAATTCAACACTTACTGGAACTTTAGCTGGACAAATTGTAATGGAAGGCTTTCTTCACATTCGATTAAAACCATGGATAAGAAGATTAATAACAAGACTCATCGCTATTGTTCCAGCTATGATTACTTCTATTATTTATGGAGAGAAAGGAACTGCTGAATTACTAATAATTAGTCAAATTATTTTATCAATACAATTAAGTTTCGCTATTATTCCCTTAGTAAATTTTACAGGAAATTCTGATAAAATGGGATCATTTGTAAATGGACCTGTTTTAAAAATATTAGCTTGGATTATCACCGTCATTATCGTGATACTCAATTTATTCTTATTATATGACACTTTAATAAATTAGTCAGCTACTACTTCAAAATTTAGGGGAAATTCCCGTTGACGATGTAAACGTATACAGGCCTGATGTTTTCCAATCGTTTTAATAACTTTATTTCCAGGAATTCTGATAAATTTTTTTTCTATAGAAATCCCTTCTTTGTGCAAAGCTTCCATCAATTCTTGATTATTAATTGAACCGAACAATTTTCCTCCTCTTCCTACTTTAGCTGTTATTTTTATAGTCAATTGTTTTAATTTTTTTTCTATTTCTTTGGATTTCTCAATGAAAAAACTTTCCTTTTTAGAGCGTTGTTTTAATATTTCTTGAATATTTTTCACTTCTCCAGGTAAAGCGATAATAGCATACCCTTTAGGAATTAAATAGTTTCTAGCATATCCTGGTTTCACATTTAATTCATCATATTGAAACCCCAAATTTTCCACGTCTTTTTTGAGAATAATTTTCATTTTTTTATCTTAAGTCATCTGTAACAAAAGGTAAAAGTCCAATTTGTCGGCATCTTTTTATAGCCGCATTTAATTTATTTTGATTCTTTTGTAAAGTTCCTGTAATACGACGTGGCAATATTTTACCTTGCGCATTCAGAAATTTGATCAAAAATATAGGGTCTTTATAATCTATATACTTAATATTTCTTTGTTTAAAATAACAATATTTTTTTTCTATTTTAGTTTCTATCTTAAGAGGAGATAAGTATCTTAAATCGCTGTCTCCCCCTTGTTGTTGTTTTGTATTATGATGGGTTTGATTGATCTCCTCTTCTAAAATCATAATTCTTGGTCTTTTTTTAATAATTTATTTCTCCTTCTTTCTGCATATTCTATTCCATCTTTATTTAATTTTACAGTGATAAAACGTAAAATACGTTCGTCTTGTCTTAATTTCAATTCTAAATCAGATACTAAATTAGAACTTAATAAAAACTCAAATAAATGATAACATCCACTTTGTTTTTTTTGAATAGGATAAGCTAATTTTTTTAATCCCCAATGTTCCTGATGAACTATTTTTCCATTTTTTTGGATAAGATAATTTTCATACTCTTTTGCCGTTTTTTTTGCTTGATCATCAGACAAAATAGGAGTGATTATCATGATATTTTCATAATGTCTCAGCATTGGAATTTTTTTTTTCGAAAGTATAAATCTATGTTTTTATGTTCTTTTTTCAAAAAAATCTAGATATTTTCTCTTATTTTTTTCATTAATTTCTCTATCCGTTGGATACTTTCTTTCTTTCCTAACATTTCAAAAATCATGAAAAGATCAGTCCCTTTTAGGCTCCCTACTAAAGCTAAACGAAATATTTTCATCATTTTATGTCTATTTTTTTGATTGTATTTTTGAAATAATAATCTCAAATTTACGGATGTAAATTGAGGAATATTTAATAATGATTTTTTACAAGACTCTAATTGATCAATGATATTTTGATGAAAAATTTGATTAAAAGAACTGGATTCATAAGAATTAGGAGAAATAAAAAAGTAAAAAGAATGTTCCCAAATTTCATGGACAAAATGTAGCCTATCGATTGTGAGATGGATGACTTTATATAAATAATCTATTTCATAGGAAATAGAACGTTTTTGCAGTTCTATAGAAAGATAAGAAAATATTTCTCCCCTTTTTTTTTTCAAGTATTGTTTATTGAACCAATTGGCTTTTTTGAGGTTAAAATAAACTCCAGATTTAGTGATTCTTTTTAAAGAAAAGAAATTAATTAATTCTTGTAAGGAAAGAATTTCTCTTTGTATTCCAGGATTCCATCCCAACAAAGCTAACATATTAACGAAAGCTTCTGGAAAATATCCTAGCTCTCTGTATCCTGGAATAATCGTCTTAGTTTCTGGAACTTGCCATTGTAAAGGAAATATAGGAAAATCTAAATTTTCTACGTTTCTTTTGCTAAGTTTTCCTTTTCCATCCTCTCTTAATATTAAAGGTAAATGTGCAAAACTAGGCGGAATCCAACCAAAAGCACGATATAATAATAAGTGTAAAGACATAGATGGCAGCCATTCTTCTCCTCTGATCACATGAGTGATTTTCATTAAATGATCGTCTATAGTATTAGCTAAATGATAAGTAGCTATTCCATTAGATTTTAACAATATTTTATCGTCTAAACTATCTGTGTTGACTACAATATTTCCACGTATCATATCCTCCATTTTCAATTTTTCTCCAGGTGGAATTTTAAATCGAATCACATAGGAAAAACCAGAATTTAATTTTGTATATAATTGTTTTTTCGTCATGGTCAAGGAATTGTTCATGCCCATTCTTATACTCGCATTATAGGAAAAGGTTAATCCACGATTTTGATATTCCTTTTTTTTTATATAAAGTTCCTCATCTGTGTCAAAAGCGTAATAGGCATGCCCTTTATCTAATAATTTAGAAAGATGGAAACGATAAATATCTCCACGTTGAGATTGATGATAAGGGAGATGAACTCCTCCATAACCAACTCCTTCATCAGGTTCTATCTGGCACCATTTTAATGTTTCCATAATATAGGATTCAGAATTAGGAACAAATCTTTTTCGATCCGTATCTTCTATTCTAAGAATAAAGGATCCTCCATATTTTTTAGCAAAAAGATAATTGTATAAAGCGGTCCTTATTCCACCTAAATGTAATGGACCTGTGGGACTAGGAGCAAAACGAACTCTGACAAGATTGTGTTTTTTTTGCATCATGAATCTTACTTTCCAATACAAAATTTGGAGAATATGTTTTTGAGGATCTCTTCATTTGTTATTTCTCCTGTTATCTCTCCTAAATACCGCAAAGCTTCTTTAATATGTATAGAAATTAAATCTTCTGAAACCCTTTTATTGAAAGCTTCATGAGCTAGAAAAACCTCTTCTAAAGATTTTTTCAAAGCTTCATAATGTCTGTTTTGTGTCACAATAATATTTTTTTCTTGTAGTTTTTTTATGAATAAATTACTTAAAGTATAGAGCATTTTTTTTATTCCGTGATGATTTTTTGCAGAAATTTCAAAAAAATAAGGAATCTTTGACTTTATCTTGTAGAAGTCTTTAAAAGAGGAGACATCTGATTTATTAGCAATAGCTAAAATTTTTTTCAGTGGATATTTCTTGTGAAGAAGTTGAATTTCATGAAGAATTTTTTTCTGTTTTTTTTTCTCCTTGGTAGAGGCTTCAAAAAGATATAAGAGAACTTGAGATTCTTGTATTTTTTCCATCGTTTTTTGAACTCCCATTATTTCTATTGGATCTTTAGTTTCTCTAATTCCTGCAGTATCCACAAAATGAAAATGGATCCCATTCAAAACAAATTCTCCTTCTATACTATCTCTAGTAGTTCCTTCTATATGAGATATGATAGAACGGTTCTCCTTAATCACGTAATTAAATAACGTAGATTTCCCTACATTTGGTTCTCCAATAATAGCTACATAGATTCCTTTTTTTATCGCATTTCCTAGTGAAAAAGATTCAATTAAATCTTTTAATGTTTTTTCTAAATCCTTTAAGAAAGAAAAAAGTTCTGATCTTTTAGCAAAGATCACATCTTCTTCTGAAAAATCCAATTCCAATTCTAGGAGAGATGCAAAATCCAATAATTTTTTTCGTAAATTTTTAATGGTATGAGTCAAGGATCCTTTTATTTGTTGCAAAGATATTTCATGATCAGCTTGATTCTCAGATAAAATAAGATCTGCTATAGCTTCAGCTTGTGATAAATCTACTTTCTTATTTAAAAAAGCACGAAATGTAAATTCTCCAGGACGAGCTAAACGTAATCCTTTTTTAATCAGCAATTGCAATATTTTTTGTTGAATATAATAAGATCCATGACAAGATATCTCTATCATATTTTCTCCTGTGTAAGAAGAAGGAGATCTAAATATAGATACTAATACTTGATCCAATAAAACATTTTCATCCACAATAGACCCTAGATGAAGAGTATGTGTGGATTGATTTTCTAGTTTTTTTCCAGATATAACGGAAACAAAAATTGTTTCAACAGTGGATATGGAATTATTTCCAGAAATACGAATAACAGAGATAGCGCTTGATCCCATAGGAGTAGCCAAAGCAACAATGGTATCTTCATCTAACATAGGAAAAAAAAATTCTAATACTAAACTAAGGTAGAAAAAATAAATATTTTTTTTTAATTCGTACATTGTAGAATGTCTATCGATAAATTCTACCATCTATTTTATGAGGCTCTTCAAGAAGTTTATCCAGACTCTAAAGAGTTAGAAAGTCTCTTTTTTTTGCTGACTACCCACGTGTTTAAATGTGATAAAACAACAATTATCTTAAAATTAAGTAAAAAAGAAAAAATAGAAGATTATATCTACAAAAAATTGATAAAAAAATTATGGGAATTGAAAAAAAATAGACCCATTCAGTATGTAATTGGAAAGACCTCTTTTTTTGGAATGGATTTCTTAGTTAATGAAAAAGTCTTTATTCCAAGACCAGAAACAGAAGAACTTGTATCCTGGATTATACAGAATCACAAAAAAAATAGTGAAAACGTTCAAGTATTTGATCTTGGAACAGGAAGTGGATGTATTGGGATTACTTTAAAAAAGAAACTTCCTAAAATACGTCATATTCATGCCGTAGATCTTTCTTCTGAAAGTCTTTTTATAGCAAATATTAATTCAAAATTTCACAAAGAAAAAATTTTTTTTAAAAAAGTGGATATATTGCAAAATTTAATTTCTCTTCCCATTCTAAAAAAATATCCTGTTAACATTGTCGTAAGTAATCCTCCTTATATAAGAATCTCTGAAAAAAAATTATTGCATCCGAATATTTTTCAATATGAACCTTTTCAAGCTTTATTTGTTCCTGATGAGACCCCATTCATTTTTTATCAAAAAATTCTTTCCTGGATCAAAAAAAAATTTACTGGAGTATTAGTATGTGTTTATTTTGAAATAAATCAATTTCTTCATTTAGATTTCATTGAATTTATGAAAAAAAAAGGATTCAGAAATTTAGAAATTAGAAGAGACTTCCAAGGTTTTTTTCGAATGATTCGTGCTATATATTACAAAAAAACATGAAAAAGGATAGAAATCAAAAAGACATCAAAGAAAAAATATATCAGCTAAGAAAAAAACTTTCAGAATATAATTATCAATATTATGCCCTGAATACTTCTGAGATCTCTGATTACAATTTTGATAAAAAATTAAGAGAATTATTTCTATTGGAAAAAGAACATCCAGAATTCTATGATCCTAGCTCTCCAACTCTGAGAATAGGAGTAGAGGGAAAAAAATATGCAGATTCTTCCATTTATTATCATAAATATAAAATGTACTCTCTTCAAAACACCTATTCTAAGAAAGAGTTAATGACTTGGAAAAAAAGGATTCAGAAATCCATTTCTTCTTCTTTTGTCTGTGAACTAAAATATGATGGAGTTTCTATTAATTTAATTTATAAAAACGGCTTTTTAACTCATGCTGTGACTCGTGGAGATGGAAAAAAAGGAGAAGAAGTCATAGAAAATGTACGGACCATACAATCCATTCCCCTAAAATTAATAGGGGAAAACCATCCGGAATATCTTGAAATACGTGGAGAGATTTTTCTTCCTATAAAAAAGTTTTTAGAAATTAATGCGAAACGCACAAGAAGTGGAAAGAATCCTTATGCTAATCCTAGAAATACGGCAAGTGGAACTCTGAAAATTCAGAATAGTAAAGAAGTATATAAACGGACTCTATCTTGTATCGTATACTCTGTAAGGGGAAAAAATTTGCCTTTTGATACACAATATCAAGCTTTACAAACCCTACGGAATTGGGGTTTTGAAATATCAGAAAAGGTTTTACTTTGTAAAAAAATCAAGGAGATATTTCATTTTCTGGACTATTGGAGTCAATGGAAACAAACACTTCCCTATCAAATTGATGGAATAGTCATTAAGGTCAATGAACATCAGAATCAATCCCTTTTAGGATATACGAATAAATATCCCCGTTGGGCTATAGCTTACAAATTTAGACCAAAAAAATTATCGGAGACAAAATTATTAAACCTGAAATTTCAAGTAGGACGCACTGGAATCATTACTCCTGTAGCCGAGGTGATCCCAAAAAAAATTTCTGGAACAATAGTGAAAAGAGTGACGCTTTATAATCATCATTTTATTCAAAAAATGGGGATTCATTATGGAGATGCTCTTTTATTAGAAAAAGGAGGGGATATTATTCCTAAAGTAGCTAAAATAAATTTAAAAAAAAGATTAATCAATGCCTCTCCTATATATTTCTTAACAAAATGTCCCTCATGTAGGAGCCATTTAAGAAAAAAAAATGAATCGTTCTACTGTCCAAATAATTTTTGTCCTTCTCAAAACATGAGAAAAATACAACACTTTGTGAGTGAAAGAGCTATGAATATAAAAGGAATTGGAAATGAAATGATAAAAAAATTGTACCAAAAAGGTTTTTTATATAATATTTCCGATTTATATCAATTAAAAAGGGAAAAACTTCTTCAAATAGATGGAGTGAAAGAAAAATTAGCAGATTCTTTAATAAAGAACATAGAAAAATCCAAAGATAATCCCTCTCAAAGAGTCTTATATGCTTTAGGAATTCCTCATGTAGGAGAATATATTTCTAAAAAATTAACAGAAAAATTTTTAAATATAAATTCCTTAATACAGGCGGATGAAGCTCAATTAACCTCTATTTCAGGAATAGGAAAAAAAATTTCCGAAAGTATAAAAACTTATTTTTTCACTAAAGAGAACAAAAAAATTGTGGAAAACCTGATGAAACATGGATTAAATTTTTCCGATTTCTATAAAAAAAATCCTGTAAAAAACCAATATTCTCCTATTGAAGGAAAATCTTTTTTATTTACAGGAAAACTGTCCAGTATGACCCGTAATAAGGCTAAAAACTTGGTAGAACTTTTAGGAGGAAGAGTATTTCATACGGTGAATAACCAAATTAATTTTATTGTTGTAGGAAAAAACTTTGGTTCTAAACTTGAAAGATGTATGAAAAAAAACCATATAAAAATTTTAACGGAAGATATTTTTATTAAACTCCTTGAACAAGAAAAAAAAGAAAAATAAATCAATTTTTCATACTAAATAATCGTTTCTTCAAAAGAAAATAAGTCCGCCATTAGGGTTTTTTTTTTCATATAGAAAACAGTATATTTAAGGTGGTGGTTCCTCTAGAATAGTAAAGAATAGGATAGGAATCCTCATTTAAGTAAGAAATCTATTTTTTTATGTTACTAAAAAATATATTTACCGAATCTGGATTCGAGTCTGAAGCAGAATTTATTCCTTTAATGAGTCAAGATGAAGAAGATCAGTTTCTTAAAGATGACATTCCGAAACAATTATGTATATTAACAGTGAGAAATATGGTTTTATATTCTGGAATTGTTTTTCCCATTATAGCAGGAAAAAGTGGATCTATCCAATTATTACAAGATGCTTATGGATTGGATAAAACTGTTGGGGTATTAACACAGAAAAATTCAGGAATAGAAAATCTTAGTGAAAAAGATTTATACTCTATAGGAACAGTGGCTAAAATATTGAAGTTATTGAAAATGCCTGATGGAAATACCACTGTTATTTTACAGGGAAAAAGAAGATTTAAAGTCAGTCGTTTTATTCAAAAAGATCCATATTTTAAAGCAGAAATTCTAGCTTTAGAAGAAAAAAAACCTTCTTGTAAAGATAAGGAATACCTTGCTTTGGTAGAATCCATCAAAGAAATTGCCATAAAAATTATTCAGGATAATCCAAATATTCCATCAGAAGCAAGCATTGCTATTCGTAATATAGAAAGCCCTTCTTTTTTAATCAATTTTGTAGCAGCCAATATGAATTTGGCTACTAGAGACAAACAAAAATTGTTAGAGTACGATGATTTAAAAAAGAGAGCCATGGAGACGCTGCGTTTTCTGAACGTAGAACATCAACAAATAAAGTTAAAGAACGATATTCAGTCCCGTGTTCGTAGTGATATGGATCAACAACAAAGAGAATATTTTCTACATCAACAAATTAAAGCTATACAAGAAGAGTTAGGAGATATTTCTTATGAAAAAGAGATTGATGAAATGCGTGCAAAATCTTCCAGAAAAAAATGGTCTAAAGAAGCTAAAAAACAGTTTGATAGAGAATTACTAAAAATGCAAAGGACTAATCCTCAAATGCCAGAATATACTGTTCAAAGAAATTATTTAGAATTGATGATTGATCTCCCCTGGGGAAAATACTCAAAAGATAGTTTTGATTTAGAATTTGCTCAGAAAATATTAGATAGAGATCATTACGGGTTGGAAAAAGTTAAAGAACGTATTATAGAATATTTGGCAGTTTTAAAATTAAGAGGAGATATGCGTTCCCCTATTCTATGCTTTTATGGTCCACCTGGAGTGGGAAAAACTTCTTTGGGTAGATCTATAGCTACTGCACTTAAAAGAAAATACGTACGTATTTCTTTAGGTGGATTACACGATGAGTCTGAAATACGTGGTCACAGAAGAACTTATATTGGAGCTATGCCGGGAAGGTTATTGCAATCCATCAGAAAGGTAGGTACTTCCAATCCTGTTTTTGTTCTTGACGAAATTGATAAAATGGGTTTAGGAGCGAATGGAGATCCTTCTTCTGCCATGTTAGAAGTTTTGGACCCAGAACAGAATACCTCATTTTATGACAATTTTTTGGAAATGGGTTATGATTTGTCCAAAGTATTGTTTATCGCTACAGCAAATTCTCTTTCTAATATACAACCAGCTCTTATAGATAGAATGGAGGTTATAGAGATGAATGGATATACGGTAGAGGAAAAAACCAAAATCGTCAAAAAACATATCCTTCCTAAACAGTTGAAAGAAAATGGATTGAAAAAATCAGATTTGATACTTGGAACTCAACAAATTGAAAAAGTTATAGAAAGTTATACCAGAGAATCCGGTTTGAGAACTCTGGAAAAACATATGGCTAAATTAGCACGTTATGCCGCTAAGCATATTGCTATGGATAGGAAATATGTGAAACGTTTAAGTATTGAAAAAATAGAGGAAATCCTGGGAATTCCAAATGATCCGGATCGTTATGAAGAAAATAAAGTTCCAGGCGTTGTTACAGGTTTAGCTTGGACTAATTTTGGGGGAGATATTTTATACATAGAATCCAGTTTGTCCAAGGGAAAAGGAAATTTAAGTATTACTGGAAATTTAGGAGAAGTCATGAAAGAATCTGCTACAATTGCTTTGCAATATATTAAAGCTCATTATAAGGATTTTAACATAGATCCTAAAATGTTCGAAGAACAAAATGTACACGTTCATGTTCCTGAAGGTGCTGTCCCTAAAGACGGTCCATCTGCAGGAATTACTATGTTAACTTCTCTAGTATCAAGTTATACTAAAAGAAAATTAAGGCCTCATTTAGCTATGACAGGAGAAATTACATTAAGAGGAAAGGTTCTTCCTGTGGGAGGAATAAAAGAGAAAATTCTAGCTGCTAAACGGGCTAATATAAAAGAAATTATCCTTTCACAGGATAATAAAAAAGATGTAGAAGAAATTAAACAAGACCACTTAAAGGGATTAACCTTTGATTATGTTAGAGACATGAATGATGTGATTCATTTAGCCCTGATATAGATAGATGATAGAATTATGAATGAAAATAGGGATTCTTCAGTTTCTAGAGACCAGTTAATGCAACTAGGAAAAAAATACGGAACTCCTCTTTATATATATGATTCTAGAAAAATAGAAAGACAATATATAAAGATGAAGAAGGCATTTAGTGAAGTTACACGTTTAAGAATTAACTATGCTTGTAAAGCAAACACTAATTTGAATGTTTTAAAATTTTTACAAAAGTTAGGAAGTGGATTAGATACCGTTTCTATTCAAGAAGTAGAACTAGGGTTAAGAGCTGGATTTTCTCCAAAACATATTATATTCACTCCAAATTGTGTCTCTCTACAAGAAGTTAAAAAAGCGGTTGATTTCGGAGTCAAAATTAACATAGATAATCTATCTCTTTTAGAACAGTTTGGAAATGAAAATCCAGATTATCCTATAGGAATAAGAATCAATCCTCATATTATGGCAGGAGGGAATTATAAAATTTCAGTTGGACATGTCGATTCAAAATTCGGAATATCTTATTATCAAATTCCTCATCTAAAAAGGATATTAAAAAATACAGGACTGAAAATAGAGGGATTTCATATGCATGCAGGGTCTGATATCTCAGATATAGAAGCCTTTTTACAAGGAGCTAAAGTGATATTTCAAATAGCTCTAGATTTTCCAGATATTGATTATATAGATTTTGGAAGTGGATTTAAAGTTCCATATACAAAAAATGACATAAAAACGGATTTGACTTTTTTAAGTCGTTCTATTATAGAAAAGTTTGAAAGTTTTTGTAAAGTGTATGGAAAAAAAGTAACTTTGATATGGGAACCTGGTAAATTTTTAGTGAGTGAATCTGGGTCCTTTTTAGTTCATGTCAATGTTATTAAACATACCACTTCTACCGTATTTGCTGGAGTAGATTCCGGTTTTAATCACTTTATTCGTCCCATGTTTTATGAGGCTTATCACTGTATCGAAAATATTTCTAATCCTAACGGTCGTTCTCGTTTCTACACAGTAGTAGGATATATTTGTGAGTCGGATACATTTGGATTCAATCGTCAAATTGCAGAAATCCGTGAGGGGGATATTTTATGTATTAAAAATGCAGGAGCTTACTGTTTTTCTATGTCTTCTAATTATAATTCTCGTTATAGACCTTCTGAAGTTATGATTGTAAAAGGACAAGATTTTCTTATTAGAAGAAGAGAAACTATGCAAGATCTTCTTAGAAATATTGTAGAAATTGAAATTTAGGAGAGATGGCAGAGTGGTTAATTGCGTCGGTCTTGAAAACCGTTGAGGTTTTTACCTCCGGGGGTTCGAATCCCTCTCTCTCCGCTGATTAATTATGGATGGAAAAATATTTGTATATGATCTAATTCATTCCTTAAAACTTTTTGTTTTTCATCAAAAAAATATAAAGATATAGGATCCTTTCTTTTTATAGAATATTGTAAGGATAATTTATCATTTTTCTTTACTGGAATTTTTAGATGGAAGTTTCCTTTTAAATCTAATTTAGAGATCTTTTCATCCTCCTCATTTATAAAATCTTTGAAATAAGTTTTATACTTTAAAAAATTATTAATAAATACATCGACTCCATAACTTATAGTGTGATATTTTTTTTTTTCATTCTGAATATTACTCAATCTCATAGTGCCCCATATAAAAAAATATCCATCTAAAGGAGCTTTTATCATATTATCAGAAATAAAAAATCGTAACTTATCCGAATTCTTATTTTTTTCATGATAATGAAATATGGAATTTTCATCCATATTTTTAAAATTTTCTTTGTTTTTTAAGAAATCTTCATCATTACAAGAAAAAAATAACAAAAAAAAGACAAAGAGTAACTTATTTTCATAAGTCACTTTTTCCTAATTTTTCTAGTTGTTTTTCAACACTTTTATCTGTTATTTTGTTAAATAACAATGTAGACTTTCCTAAAACATGTCCTGGACATAAAAATTCCTTCACGTTTTCTATTTTGTTCCAAAAATAAGCTTCCAAACGAAGCATTTTTAATAGTTTATTGGCCGTATATGGAAGAAAAAGCTCTGCTAATTGCGCTAACATCCCAACAATTTGCAAAGAAACGTAAAGGATCGTCTCTATCCGTTGTTCCGTTTTTTTTATATTCCAAGGTTCCTCTTCCGTTAAATACTTGTTTCCAAGTCTAGCTAAATCCATAAAACAAACTAAAGCTTCACGAAATCGAAAGGATTCGATCAAATCCCCTATATTTTCCGGATATTTCCTTATTTTTTTTAAAATAGATTTATCTGTGATGGAAAAAATACCAGGATGGGGAATAATCCCATTGTTGTATTTTTGAATTAAAGTCAGACTACGATTAACGAAATTTCCTAATATAGCTACCAGCTCCGTATTATTTGTTTTTTGAAAATCCTTCCAATTAAAATTGTTATCTTTTTTTTCTGGCATATTAGCTATAAGAATGTAACGAAGTGTATCTTGTTGATTTGGAAAATCCCTTAAGTATTCATGAACCCATACTCCCCAATTTCTAGAAGTAGAAATTTTTTCATTTTCTAAATTTAGAAATTCATTAGCAAGGATTTTATCCGGTAAAATATATCCCTGATTATATGCTTTAAGTACAGCTGGAAAGATAATGCAATGAAATACAATATTATCTTTTCCTATAAATTGAATTAATTTTGTTCTTTGATCTTTCCAATAAGGTTTCCAGTCCTTTTTTTTCCGTTTTGCCCATTCTATAGTAGAGGAAATATAACCTATAGTGGCCTCAAACCATACATATAAAACTTTTCCTATCTCTTTCGGAATCGGAATTCCCCAATCAAGATCTCTTGTAATAGCACGAGGTTGTAATCCTTGATCTAACCAAGATTTAGCTTGTCCATATACATTCACTTTCCAGTCTTTTTGATGATCCATTAAAATCCATTTTTCCAAAAAATTTTGATATTCATTTAATGGAAAATACCAATGTTTAGTTTTTTTCAAAACTGGATTGCTTCCACTTATAGTAGAAAGAGGATTTATTAATTCTTCAGGACTTAACGAAGAACCACAACTTTCGCATTGATCTCCATAAGCTTCCTTGTGTTTACAATGGGGGCAAATTCCATATATATATCTATCCGCCAAAAATTGTTTAGCTTGATTGTCATAGTATTGTTCAGATACTTTTTCAAAGATTTTTTTTTCTTTATGTAACTTCTTAAAAAAAGAAGTAGAAATTTTTTGATGAATAACTGTAGAAGTTCTGGAATAGTTATCAAAATGTATCCCAAAATTTTCAAAACAATCTTTAATCATAAAATGATATTTATTGACTATTTCTTTAGGAGTCGTATTTTCTTTTTTAGCTTGTATCGTAATAGGAACTCCATGTTCATCGGAACCACATATAAAAATAACCTCCTTTTTTTTCCGTCTAAGATAACGAACAAAAATATCTGCAGGTAAATAGACACCAGCTAAATGTCCTATATGAATGGGTCCATTTGCATATGGAAAAGCAGCAGTTACTGTATATTTATTATTTGATTTTTTCATACTTATTTATGACATCCTTATACCTAGAGACAGAAAAACGGTTGTGATTATAAAAGCCCTTTTTTTCTACATATTTACATAATAAAAATAAAATATGAATAATAAAAAATTATTTTTAATAGATACATACACTATTCTTTATCAAGGCTATTATGCTTATATAAAAAATCCACTTTTTACTTCCCAAGGAATAAACACTTCTCCTATCATACATTTTACTTATTTTTTAATTAATACTTTAAATGAGGAAAAACCTTCTTATATGGCTGCTTTTTTTGATACTAGTCGAAAAACTTTTCGAAAAAAAGAATATCCTAAATATAAAGCTCATAGAAAAAAAACTCCAAGAGATATTTCTATTGCTATGCCTTATGTTGTAAATATTTTAAAGTCTTTTCGAATTTCCTCCTTTTATGCAAAAGATGGATACGAAGCAGATGATCTCATCGGAACTATAGCAAAAAAAGCAGAAAAAAAAGGATATATGATTTATATCATTACTTTGGACAAAGATTTTAGCCAACTTGTCACAAAAAACATCCAGATTTATAGACCTCCTTTTAAAGGGAATCCAAAAAAAATATTAGGAATTGAGGAAATAAAAAAAAAATTTGGAGTGATAGAACCTAAACAAGTTATAGATTTATGGAGTATGATGGGAGATTCTTCTGACAATATACCAGGATTACCGGGGATAGGAGAAAAATATGCTAGAAAATTTATTCAAAAGTATGGAAGTCTTGAAAAATTTTTAAATTCTACCCATGATCTTAGCGGAAAGATTAAAAAAAATATTGAAAAGAATAAAAAATTAGGTCTTCTATCTAAAAGATTAGTAACCATTGTTACTAACGTTCCCTTCTTTTATTTTCAAGAGGAAAAATTTTCTGTGAAAAAACCCAATTGGAATTCCATAAAAAAAATATTTTGTGAACTTGAATTTCAAAGATTATTAAAAAAGACTTACCAATACAAAAAAAAAGAATGGGAGAATAATCCATTCCATTCTTAATTTCATTATTTTCTATAAAATTTATGTTTTTTCATATACTTCCATACTTTTGGTTGAAGCAAAGGTTTTATATTCTTTCCTTTTTGAATAGAATTTCGAATAAAAGAAGAAGATATTTCAATCATAGGCGCTTTTAAAAGATAGATATTTTCCTTTTTAAAAAAAGGATTAGAGAAAAAACCAATACGAGGGTATACGAAAATATCATATTTATTTAAAATAATTTTATAACTCTTCCATTTTTTTAATGAATATAAAGTATCTCTTCCTATAATGAGAGTAAATTTATCTTTAGGATATTTTTTCTCTATTACATCAAGCGTATGAATAGTATAAGAAGGAGAACATTCAGATTCTATATCTAAAACACTCATTTTCTTATAACCTTCAACGGCGATGCGGACCATCTTTATTCTATGGACATAATCTAAAAGATCCGTTTTTTTTTTTAGTGGATTTTTTGGAGAAACAACAAACCAAATATGATCTATATCCAAAAACTCTACTATGTGATTAGCAAGGATTACATGACCTAAATGAATGGGATTAAATGATCCAAAAAAAAGTCCTATTTTCATTCTCATGCGGAGACAAGAAAAATATCGAGCAGGATTCTCGATATTTTTCTTTTTGTTTTAAAATAATTTGATGCGATAACTTAATCCCAAAGCCATAGAATGATTATCCTTATTTTCTTGTTTTATAAAATTCATATAATCAATTTTTTGTTTTTTATATAAAAAATATAAACTTAGATCATCCTTACAAGGCATATATTCTATCCCTCCATAATAAGTATATGCTTTTTTGAGTAATTGATCTTTAACCATTCCATAAATTTCATGAATGTCTTTTTTAGATCTTCCAACTTCATATACTCCTTTCGCAAATAAATTCCATTTTGGGATGAAGTTATACTTAAATTTTAGAAAATAAGTTCCATATTTTATAGAGACAAAATCCTTATAATTATTATTTAATGAACGTAAAATTTTTGTAAAAAAACCGTTTTTTTCTATATCTTCATCACTCAATATGTAATCCGCTTCTATAGAAATCGGTTTTAAATCTAATCTACTCCCTAATGCTAATAATTTCCATAATTGATCCTTTTCACTTTCTTGAAAAATAGAATAAGACCATTTATTTTGAATAATTTTATTAAATAAATTCCAATTCCAATTCGCAGAATATCCCATAGGATGATTGACTTTTTCAGGGTGCATTTCTTCATCTAGTTTTCTAGAATGGCTATTTACAATCTGGAACTGTAATTCTTGATTTTTTTCTGGAGTATAAATAAAATTTATCCCAACAGGATTTTCCTTGCTTTTGTATACATCAGGATACTGATAGATATGAAGATCTTTAGAATTATATTCCATACTTCCAAAAGAAACCGGTTGTTTTCCTATCAAAAACGATAGTTTATCATTATACTTATATTTCAAATAAGCTAAATTAATGATGATGGGATCATACATCTTATGGTCTTCCACATTATCTAAATCATCCTCCTTATCCACATGGTTTTTCTTATTATTAAATTTTTGTACAAAACGATAACTGATTTTATCATTCGCCTTTCCTATCAGGTCTAATTTGAAAGATTCTGTAGAAAAAGGAGATCCATCAAAAATATCTTTTTCTACTGTAGAATGAATACTACTCGTAAAATCCATGTACATATTAAAATTCCGATGGGGATTTACATTCTTTTCCATTATTGTTCTTAACTTTTCTCCTTTTTTTATCATTTCACTATGGACCTTATGCCAAGGATAAAAAAATCCCAAAACAATAAAAAGAGAGATCATTCTTGTTTTTTTCATTTTTTTTTAATATTTATCGCAATGTTTTTCTAATAGAATAGGCCTAATATAGTATAAAAAACTTTTTTTTCAAAGAAAGGATAATTAATTATGGATAGAAAAATGGAAATTTCAATTCAAAAACATGAACAAAAATTTCAAAAATTCTAAAAACAGAGAGAAAAGAAATATGATTAAAACTATTTCTGGTTTTTTTTTATTAGGAAATAGTCTTTTTTTATTTTTAAGTTTTTTATCTTTTCTTTTTCATTGGAAAAATGATCAAAGTCAACTGGATAAACTTTTTGATAAAGAAATAAGAGCGGAAAATTTACTTGGAAAAATAGGGGCTATTCTATCTCACTATTTTATATACTGCGGAATAGGAATTAGTGCCTTTTTTTTTCCATTATTATTGTTCCTCACAGGATTCATAATCCTTTTCGAAGGAAGATTTCTGCGGAATAAATATCAATCCATAATATGGAATTTTCTATTTTTCAGCATATGGATTCCTATAACCTTTTATCTGATTTTTCCTGAAAATGGAATACTAAGTGGTATTTTTGGTTTTGAAATAGGCAATTTTTTGATCAGCTTATTTGGAAAGGTAGGACTAGGAATCCTAGTCCTTACAAGTATCATCCTTTATTCCATCATCATATTCCGGATTACTACTCCAAAGTTAAAAAATGGAATAAAAAAAAAAATACAATATGTCCATGAAGATATGGGGTGGATAATCCAATTATGGAAATTATTAAAAAACTTTTTTAATTATAGAAAAACGGATTTATCCATTGATAATCCTCCATTTTTTGAGAAAAAAGAAATAAAAAGTTCTATCATAAATCCTCCTATACTTTCTTCTAAAAATGAAGATTTTCTATCATCTACATCTGAAAAAGATCTGGAAAATAATAAAAAAAAAATTATTCATCTCCTCAACTATTATAAGATCACAGTAGATAAAATTAAGGCCACTATAGGACCTACTATCACTTTATACGAAATATTTCCTCAGGTAGGCGTACGTATTTCAAAAATAAAAAACTTAGAAAAGGAAATAGCTTTAAATTTATCCGCTTTATCTATAAGAATCATAGCCCCCATGCCTGGAAAAGGTTCTGTAGGGATAGAAATCCCCAATAATAAACGTTCTTTCGTATATATGAAAAATCTCCTTGATTCTGAAGAAAGTTTCAAAAAAAGTCATAAAATGGAACTCCCTATTTCTTTAGGAAGAACCGTATTTAATGAAATTTTTATGATAGATTTAGTCAAGATGCCACATCTACTTATAGCAGGATCTACTGGACAAGGGAAATCAGTTGGATTAAATGCTATGATAGTCTTCTTATTATATAAAAAAAAACCAGAAGATCTAAAATTTATTTTGATCGATCCAAAAAAGGTAGAGTTATCTATCTATAAAAAAATTTCTAAATCTTATTTTGCTCTTTTACCTAATTCTATAAATCCGATCATTACAAACATCCATGAAGTAAGAGATATATTAAATTCTTTATGCAAAGAAATGGATAATAGATATTCTCTTTTAGAAAGAGCAATGGTTAGAAATATTCAAGAATACAATGGTAAATATGAAAAAAAATATCATTTACCTTATATTATCCTAATTATTGATGAATTTGCAGATTTAAGTCTTTCTTTTAAAAAAAAACAAATAGAAATATATATAACCCGTTTAGCACAGTTAGCTCGTGCTGTGGGGATTCATTTGATTATAGCTACACAAAGACCCTCTGTTGATGTTATTACTGGACTAATTAAATCTAATTTTACCGCAAGAATTGCGTTTAGAGTAAGTTCTAAAATAGACTCTATAACCATTCTAGATTGTACAGGAGCGGAACAATTAATTGGAAAAGGAGACCTTTTATTTTCTAATAAAAATGAACTAATTCGATTACAAGGTCCTTTTATAGACTTATCAGATATTCAAAAAATAGTTAATTTTTATGGAAAAAATACTTTTCAAAAAAACGGATATTTTTTCTTACCAGAACCGGATGATAATAAATATAAATGAGTAAAATACTTTTCTTATCTTATAGGAAAAGAAGAACTCCATGAGTATAAGGATTCAAATAAAAAAACTAGATCTATACATGATTCGTTTATTTATGGCTCCTTTTTTAATCATTTTTTTTTCTTATTTTTTTTGTATTTATTGTTCAATTTTTTTGGAGTAAAATGGATGAATTAACAGGAAAAAATATTAACATTTTAATTATTCTAAAGTTTATATATTATTTTGGAATTTCAATTATCCCATTAGTGATCCCCATTTCTATATTGCTGACTTCTATCATAACTTATGGATATATTTCAGAATCCCAAGAACTTATAGCTATTAAGTCTTCTGGAATATCCCTTT
This sequence comes from Blattabacterium sp. (Periplaneta americana) str. BPLAN, assembly GCF_000093165.1. NCBI lineage: Bacteria > Pseudomonadati > Bacteroidota > Flavobacteriia > Flavobacteriales > Blattabacteriaceae > Blattabacterium > Blattabacterium sp. (Periplaneta americana). The sequence goes on from NC_013418.2 coordinate 337,412, forward strand.
TTAGAGTCATGAAGCCTCTTTTATGTATAACATTCCTTCTATCCGTGGGACTATATTTTTTTTCTGATTTTTCCATTCCAGAGGCAAAAAGAAAAGCTCAAGAATTAGGATATCAAATTTCAATAACTCATCCCTCCTTGAGGTTAAAAGAAGGAGTTTTTGTTAACCTTTTTCCAGATTTTTTCATAAAAATAGGCAAAAAAAAAAATAGTAAATTACTAGAAAATCTATTCATTTTTTTTTACGGAAAAAATTTAGCAATCAATACGATCCTTGCCGAAAAGGGAATTTTAATTCCAAATAAAAAGGAGGATGGCTTTCAAATTAAACTCATGAAGGGGTTTTTCTATAGGGATAATCCTTATGAAGGAAAAACTTATTCGTATCAAATGGTCCATTTTAATTCTTTCATTCAATCTTTTAAAAAACCTTTAATAGAATACAAAAACTTAGATTATTATTATGATGATTCCTATAAAACTCTTGATACAAAAAAACTGATGGAAAAAATACATTTTTTAAAAAAAAAAAATTGTCAATTGTATTCTGATTTTCAAAAATTGAATTATAATTCCCTTTTTCAGAAAAAAAAAATTTTTTTCAAAAGATCCAAGAATAAGAAGAGATCTCTTCTCCTACATATATCCATTTTAATAGATGAACTTCAACATCAAAAAAAGTTTCTTCAGAATAGAAAAAAACACTTAGCCAAGTATCAATTCGAATTACAGAAAAAATTTACCTTTCCAGTAACATGCATTATAATGTTTCTTATTGGAGCCCCACTAGGAGCTATCATCCGAAAAGGAGGGATGGGGCGGCCCACCCTGATAGCCATAATTATATTCATTATTTATCATACTTTACTTACCATTACACAAAATCAAGGAGAAAAAGCAGAAATATGGCCATGGATTGGAGCTTGGATTCCAAATTTTGTTTTTTTCCCACTGAGTATATGGATTACTTATAAAACTGTAATGGATGATTTTTATTATATGTAATTGTAATAATAGCTAAAACTAAAATATAAAATAGAGGATTTATTTATGGTTTTTTATTCTTCTGATAAAGGAAATCTAAATTGTATAGAATCTGCTTTGCAGGATATACAAAATGGAAAACTCATTATTGTGGTGGATGATGAAAATCGTGAAAATGAAGGAGATTTTGTAGTAGCCGCAGAAAAAGTAACCCCTAAAATTGTCAATTTTCTAATTACTCATGGTAGAGGATTAGTTTGTGTTTCCTTAACAGAGGAAAAATGTGATCAATTAGAACTTCAAATGATGGTGAACAATAACACAGATCCTAGAAAAACAGCTTTTACAGTATCCGTAGATGCACGAGGTTATGGCGTAAGTACAGGGATATCTGTTTCAGATAGAGCTAAGACTATCTTAGCACTAGTTCACGAAGTCAAACCAGAAGCTTTTAACAAGCCAGGTCATATTTTCCCTCTTCGCGCAAAAAAAGGAGGTGTCTTAGAAAGACCAGGACATACAGAAGCGGCAATAGATATAACTAGAATGGCAGGATGCATACCTGGAGGGGTCTTGGTCGAGATTTTAAATAAAAACGGATCTATGGCGCGTCTTCCACAATTAATTCAAATGGCTAAAAAATTTCATATGAAAATTATATCGATAGAAGATCTAATCAAATATAAAATAAAAAACAACATATAAAAATATAAAAGGCGGTCTGGACGGGACTTGAACCCGCGACCCCATGCGTGACAGGCATGTATTCTAACCAACTGAACTACCAGACCGAAAAAAGTATTAAATCAAAGCCTCTAATTTTTTTCTGATATCTTCCTTAGAAGATACTCCAATATGCATATCTTTCTTTTCTCCGTTTTTAAAAAAAAACATGGTAGGAATACTACGTATTCCATATTGAGAAGAAGTTTTTGGGTTGTTATCTACATTTAATTTAACAACCAATGCTTTCCCTATATATTCAGTAAATATGTCTTCTAATATAGCAGATAATGTTCTACATGGAGCACACCATGGAGCCCAAAAATCCACTAAAACAGGCTTATTCGATTCAAAAATAATTTTTTCAAAATTATCATCGTTTATTTCTTGTATCATACTTTTTTTGTTTATTAAAGAGAACAAATTTACCTTTTTTGTTTTAAAATTGAAAGTCTTTTAACAAACGGATATAAATATCTATTCCATCTAGGATTTCAGAAATATGGATATACTCATTTGTCGTATGAGAACGTTTGCTATCTCCCACACCCATTTTAATAGTTGAAAAAGACATAATACTTTGATCCGAAAGAGTAGGAGATCCATAAATTTTTCTCCCTATGAACTTAGCTTTTGATACAATTGGATGCGATGGATTTATGAAAGAAGAATTTGAATGAGAAGAACGTGGTTTCATTTTAGAATGAATTTTTTTTCGGATCATTTCAATCAATTCCTCATTTGTATATAATTCATTAGTTCTAATATCTATGACAAAAGAGCAAGAATCCGGAATCACATTATGTTGTATCCCTCCTTGTATTTGAGTGACTGTTAATGTAGGATAACCTAGCAATTTAGACTTTCTATCAAACTGAAGATTTCTTAAACATTCTATATCTTTTGTAGCTATATAGATAGCATTCACCCCTATATCTCTTGCAGAATGTCCTGTTTTTCCTTCCGCTAGGCAATCTAAAACTACTAACCCTTTTTCCGCAATAGCTACTTGCATTTTTGTTGGTTCTCCTATTATCCCTAAATCTATTTTTCCTAATTCAGATAAAATGGATCTTACACCTAATGGTCCAGAAATTTCCTCTTCTGCTGTAAGAGAAAGTACCAATTTGTAAGGTAGGACAGAGAAACTGTTTAAGTATATAAAAGTGGAAATTAATGAAACGACAGAAGCTCCCGCATCATTACTTCCTAAACCTATTAATTTATCTCCTTGTTTTATAGCCGTAAAAGGATTTGTTTTCCAGTTTTTTCCTGGTTTCACTGTATCATGATGAGAATTTAATAAAATAGTACGAATATTTTCTTTTTTAGCATCATAATTAGTATTTTCTGTCCATATATTGTTAAATTTTCTTTTTATATGGAATCCATATCTAGAAAGATAATCTTCTATCAGAAAAGATACTTTTTTCTCTTGTTTAGATATAGATGGCGTATTTATCATTTTTATAAGAAGTTGTATAGCTTCTTTCTTTAATATTTTTAAATCTACTACAGACATAAAACTGTCTTATTATTCAAGTCATTTAAATAATAAGGTTGACCTATACTTACCTTAGATACTCCATTTTTTAATGCAAAAAAAGCATTTTCCAATTTCGGAATCATTCCATTTTTAATAGTATGATTTTTTTTGATTATTTGAAATAAACGAAAATCTATTTTTTTATAATAAGATTCAGCATCATGTAAATATCGTAATACTCCCTTTTTTTCAAAACAAAAATGCAGTTCTATTTCATCCCCTTCTTTGGTTAAAGATATGGCTATACCTGCCGCTATAGTGTCTGCATTAGTATTTAGAAGAACCCCTTTTCCATTATGAGTAATAGAACAAAATACAGGAACAATCTTTTTTTTCAAAAGAAATTTTAGAAAAAAAGTGTTAACACTTCTACTGTTGATATCCCCTACGTATCCATAATCAATATCCGTTTCTGTTTTTTTTAAACGAAAGGAAGACTTTATACTATTTCCATCCGCTCCACATAATCCCAAAGCATTACAGTCATAAGATTGCAATTTAGCTATAATGTTTTTGTTTATTAAACCTGCATAGGTCATAACCACTAGATCAAGAGTTACTTGATCCGTAATCCTTCTTCCTTGTATAAATTTTTGAATAATTCCCATTTTATCAGCAATAATGTTTGCCTTACTCCCTCCTCCATGAACGAATATTTTATTCCCTTGTAGTTGCAAAAAAGACTCTAAAGAAGCATTAAGCCATTTTGGGTCATTAATTAGATTTCCTCCAATTTTTACTATATGGATTTTCATGATAAAGATTGTAAAATTTTCAAAAAAATTATTTGTGCCGCATAAATTCTATTTTCTGCTTGTTGCAAAACAATGGAATTTGGACTATCCAAAACTGCATCTTCCACTACCATATTTCTTCTTACAGGTAAACAGTGCATAAATTTAGCTTGATTAGTCAACTTCATTTTTTTTTCAGTAATCATCCAACTAGAACTAGAACAAAGTATTTTTCCATAATTTATATAACTGCTCCAATTTTTTGCATAGATAAAATCTGCATTTAAAAATGCTTCATTTTGGTTATGGATAGTATAAATTCCGTCAGAAAATTTTTTACATAAGTCATACTTTTCAGGACAAGTAATGAGAAAATCTATTTCTTTTATTTTTGAAACCCATTGAGAAAGGGAATTTGCCACGGAATGCGGTAATGGTTTTATATGAGGAGCCCAACTTAACACCACTTTACATTTTTTTTTAGCAAAAAAGTGTCTTGTTTCTGCGATAGTCATCACATCCGCTAAAGACTGTAAAGGATGCAAGGTTGCACTTTCCATGTTGATTACTGGAACTTTAGAATAGTTCAAGATCTTATTAAAAATTATTTCTTGATAATCCTCATTTCTGTCTAAAAGATTTGGAAAAGTTCTTACTGCTAGAATATCACAATAGGTACTCAGGACAGAAATAGCTTCTTTTAAATGTTCTTGAGTATTTCTCATGATACTTCCATTACTCATTTCTATTTTCCAGGAATCTTGATGAATATCTAATACCCAAGTATTACATCCTAAGTTAAAAGCAGCTTTTTGACAACTAATCCTTGTACGTAAACTAGGATTAAAAAATACCAATCCAATTGTTTTATTTTTTCCAATATGTTGAAAACAATAAGGATTTTTCTTCAAATTAATTGCTTCTCTAATGAGATCAGATACATTTAAAACATCTTCTACGCTAAAAAATTTTTTCATAAATTCATTTATTCATATTCATCCCAAGCTGTTATAAAAAGTTTATCCATAGATAAATGACAAAAAGCTTGTATAAAAGCCTTTGCTAAACGAGTATTAGTGAGTAGAGGAATATTAAAATCTACGGAAGAACGTCTTATAGCATAATCATTATCCAACTCTGATTTACTTAAATTTTTGGGAATATTAATAATCAGATCTAATTTTCTATCCTTTATCAAGTCAAGAACATTTGGATCTTTTCTAACATTTGGCCAATGGACCCTTATAGAGGGGATTCCATAATCAGATAAAAAATTATTTGTTCCTTCTGTCGCAAATAATATATATCTTCTTTGATGCAAAAGTTTCACCATATCTAAAAGATCTAATTTTGATCCCATTGGTCCTCCTGATATAAGAATATTTTTTTTTGGAATAGTATAACCAACAGAAAGCATAGATTTTAAAAGGGCTTCATCAAAAGTATATCCTAAACATCCTACTTCCCCAGTAGAAGTCATATCTACTCCTAAAATAGGATCCGCATCTTGTAAACGGGAAAAAGAAAATTGTGAGGCTTTTATTCCTAAGAAATTTGTTGTAAAGAAATTCGGTTCCTTTTTCTCCTTTTTCTTTCCAAGAAGGACTTGGGTAGCTAGTTCTATCATGTTGAAATGAGATACTTTTGATACGAAAGGAAAACTTCTAGAGGCTCTCAAATTGCATTCAATTACTTTTACTTCATTATCTTTAGATAAAAATTGAATATTAAAAGGTCCAGATATATTAAAATATTTGGCTATTTTTTTAGATATACGAACTATTTCTTTTAATGTAGATAAATATAGATTGTGTGGAGGATATACTAACGTAGCATCTCCTGAATGTACTCCTGCAAACTCTACATGTTCTGATATAGCATAATATAAAATCTCTCCAGTTTGAGAAACTGCATCTAATTCAATTTCTTTGGCATTTTTTATAAACTCTGTAATAACTAATGGGTGCTCTGGAGAAACCGATACTTTATCTCTAAGATAACGATGAAGTTCTTCTTGATTAGAAATTACATTCATATCCGCACCTGATAGAACATAGGAAGGTCTAACTAATATAGGATAGTCTACTTCTTCTACAAATTGATAAATCGTTTCAAAATCTGATAATTCTTTCCATTTAGGTTGCCCTATCCCTAAATGATCCATCGCATGAGAAAATTTGTATCTATTTTCCACTTCGTCTATAGAAAGTGGTGAGGTTCCTAATATCTTTACTTCGTTTTCATAAAGCTTTAAAACCAAGTTATTGGGAATTTGTCCTCCCATAGATACTATGGTTCCTTTTGGTTTTTCTAAATCAATAATATCTAAAACACGTTCTAAAGTTAATTCCTCAAAATATAATCTATCACACACATCAAAATCGGTACTAACTGTTTCTGGATTATAATTAATCATTATAGATCTATAAGATTCTTTCTTAATAGCATTTAATGCATTAACACAACACCAATCAAATTCTACACTACTTCCAATTCTATAAACTCCAGATCCTAAAGTTATTACAGATTTTTCATCCTTTTCGTAAAGAACGTCATGCTGAATGGAATGATAAGTCAAATACAAATAATTTGTATATGCTGGATATTCAGAAGCTAAAGTATCAATTTGTCGAACATATGGGATAATACTTCTTTTTTTTCTATATTTTCTTATTCTTTTTTCCAGATCATAAATACTCTCTTCCTTCTCTTTTTTATGAATAAAAAGACTAGCTATTTGCATATCAGAAAAACCTTCTTTCTTAGCTTTACGGAATAATTCATTTGGAATATCCATCCAACTTTCATAAGAAGAAATTTCTTTTTTTGTTTGAAAAATGTTATTCAACTGGTATAGAAACCACGGATCTATTTTGGTTAAATCATGGATTTCTTTGATAGAAAAACCTTCTTCTAAAGCTTCTTCTAGAAATAGAATTCTTTGATCGGTAGGTTTTTTCAAAGCATCTTTGAGCAGATGAAGGGATCCAATTTTTTTTTTATTTGTATTTATAAATCCTAACATTCCAATATCTAACATCCGAATCCCTTTCTGTAAGGATTCCTCAAAAGATCCTCCAATAGCCATAACTTCTCCTACACTTTTCATACTACTTCCAATTCTATTGGAAACTCCATAAAATTTCTTCAGATCCCACCTAGGAATTTTGCATACAACATAATCCAATGCTGGTTCAAAAAAAGCATAAGTAGTTTTAGTCACAGAATTTTTTAATTCATGTAATCCATATCCTATAGCTAATTTTGCAGAGACAAAAGCTAAAGGATAACCAGTTGCTTTAGAAGCAAGAGCGCTAGAACGAGAAAGACGAGCGTTCACTTCAATGATCCTATAATCTTCCGATTTTGGATTTAAAGCAAATTGAACATTACATTCTCCTACTATCTCAAATTTTCTGGCTATCTGCAGAGATAATTGTCTTAATTTATAATATTCTGAATTTGTTAAAGTTTGCGAAGGAGCTATTACAATACTTTCTCCTGTATGAATCCCTATGGGATCAAAATTTTCCATATTGCACACAGCAATACTACTATCATATTTATCTCTAACTATTTCATACTCAATTTCCTTCCATCCTTCTAAATACTCTTCTACAACTACTTGAGAAGAATAAGAAAAAGCCTTATTGACAATTTTTTTTAAATCATGAATATTTTTTGCAAAACCACTCCCTAAACCTCCAAGAGTGTAAGCTGATCTAATTATAACAGGAAAACCAATCTTTAAAGCATAGGATATGGCATGATCCATGGAATACACCACAAAACTTTTTGCCGTTTTTATATTCATACGGCTCAATCTCTTTCGAAAGAGATTTCTATCTTCACTCTGTATAATCGATTCAATAGACGTTCCTAAAACTTGAATTTTATATTTTTCTAGAAGACCTTCTTTAAAAAGTTGAATTCCACAATTCAAGGCAGTTTGTCCTCCAAAAGAAAGCAAAATTCCTTTCGGTTTTTCCTTCTCAATAACCTTTTTTATAAAAAAAAATGTGAGAGGAAGAAAATAAACTTTATCAGCCACTTCTTTCGAAGTTTGAACAGTGGCTATATTTGGATTAATCAATATAGTATAAATTCCCTCCTCTTTAAGGGCTTTTAAAGCTTGTGTTCCAGAATAATCAAATTCTCCGGCTTCTCCTATCTTTAAGGCTCCTGATCCCAGGATAAGTACTTTATCTATTTTCATACTTGGAAGATTCTTTTTTTAATTATTTTCCATAGAATTGATAAAAATATCGAATAAAAATTCCGTATCTGTAGGTCCACTTGATGCTTCTGGATGAAATTGTACCGAAAAAAAAGGTTTGTAATCATGAATAATTCCTTCGCAAGTGTTATCATTTAAATTTTTGAAGAACATTTTCCACTCTTTAGAAATATTTTTAGTATCCAAAACATATCCATGGTTTTGTGATGTGATAAAATTTTGTCCTTTTTCTAATAAGACCACTGGTTGATTATGTCCTCTGTGTGCATACGGAAGCTTGTAAGTATCTCCTCCTGCAGCAATTCCCAAAAGTTGATTTCCTAAACATATCCCAAATATAGGTCGTTCTTTTTTCATAGCTTTACGAAGATAATATATGGGTTTTTCATAAATTTTTGGATCTCCAGGACCATTAGAAAGGACCAAACCGTCATATTCTTCCTTCGTAAAATCATAATCCCATGGAACCCTGATGATAGTACAATCTCTCCGTAAAAGACAACGCAAAATATTATTCTTTAATCCAAAATCTACAAGTAATATTTTATATTTTCCTTTTCCATACAGAATTTTATTCTGTACAGATACTTTTTCAGAAAGATTTTCCTGGTTAGGATCATAAAAAGGAAGATCTTCTTTTTCCATTAAAATTTTACCTAACATGCTTCCCCCTTTTTTTCTAAGTTTTTGTGCAATAAATCTAGTATCTACTCCATATAATCCAGGTACACCATTTTCTTTCAACCAATCCGATAGAGAGAAACACATATTCCAATGATACGGACGATTGGAATAATAGGAAATAATAAGGCCGGATACTTGAACCTTATCGGATTCATAGAATTCATGGATCCCTTCCTTCCAAGAGGAAGAGGGAACTCCATAATTTCCTATTATAGGATAAGTATAAGTCAATATTTGACCTTTGTAAGAAGGATCAGTTAAACTTTCTGTGTAACCTACCATAGCTGTATTAAAAACTACTTCTCCAGAAGAAGATACTTTCGCCCCAAAATGATAAGCTGGATATTCTGTTCCATCTTCCAGTACGAGCATAGCCTTTTTTATATTATTTTTCATTTTTTAGATATGCTAAGGCATTTTTTAGTTTTGTTAGAAATAATTTAATATGATTTACGTTAATAATCAGTGGAGGGAGTAATCGTAAGACATATGAATTGTTAGATGTTCCTACAAATACTTTTTCTTTGTATATTAAAATATTTTTCAAATCCTGAATAGGAAAATCAAATTCTAACCCTAACATCAATCCTCTTCCTCTTATTTTTTTGATTTGAGGAATCATCCGCAATTCTTGCAACAGTATATTTCCCATTTTTTTAGCATTTTCAATTAAATTTTCTTTTTTCATAATCTCCAATACCGCAATACCAGCAGCACAAGCTAGATGATTTCCACCAAATGTGGTGCCTAACATTCCATAATAAGGGATAAATTTAGGATGTATAAGCAATCCTCCTATGGGAAATCCATTTCCCATTCCTTTAGCGATAGTAATTAAATCTGGCTTAACAGAATAAAACTGGTGAGAAAAAAAAGATCCAGTTCTTCCATATCCACTTTGAACTTCATCAATAATAAAAATTGTATCGTACTTTTTGCAAAGTTCCCAAACTTTACAAAAAAAATTTAAACCAGGATCTCTAATTCCAGATATTCCTTGTATTCCTTCCGTGATTAAAGCACAAATCTCTCCAGTTTTTAATTCCCTTTCTAAGAAATTAACATCCTTATAATCTATAAATATAGTTTCATGTTGGGCATTAAAAGGAGATACTATTTTGTAATTATCCGTCACGGATACACTTCCACTTGTTCTTCCATGAAAGGCTCCTTTAAAAGCAATAATTTTTTTCTTTCCTGTATGAAAAGAGGCTATTTTCAAAGCATTTTCATTGGATTCAGTTCCTGAATTGCAAAGAAATAACGAATAGTTTTCATATCCTGAAAGACGACCAAGTAAATTAGCCAATTTTTTCTTTTGAGAAATAAAAACACTATTCGAATAATAAGATATTTTATGAATTTGTTCTGTTAAGGCTCTCAAATAATATGGATGCGAATGACCAATGGAAATAACGGCATGTCCTCCATAAAAATCTAAATACATATGACCTTGTTTATCAAAAACATAAACTCCTTCTCCTTTGGTTAATTCTATATCTAAAATAGGATATACGTCAAATAGCTCCATTTTTTTTTCAATTAAAAACGAACGGATTTTAATTTCAAACCACAAGTTTCATCCAAATTAAACATAAGATTCATATTCTGGACAGCTTGACCGGAAGCTCCTTTTATAAGATTATCTATCACACTAAGAACAATCAATTGATTCTTTTCTTTCAAAAGATGTAAAATACACTTATTGGTATTTACTACTTGTTTTACATCTATATTTAGATCAGAAATTTCCACAAAAGGATGATTCTTATAATAATCTTTATAAATTTCCTTATTTTCTTCCAAAGAAAAACTAGAATGAGTATATAAAGTAGTTATAATTCCTCTAGAAAAATTTCCCCTATAAGGGATCAAATAGACTTCCGATGAAAAATTATTTTGTATTTGATGAATAGTTTGTTGGATTTCTTGTAAATGCTGATGATTAAATATTTTATAAGTAGAAATGTTATTGTTTCTCCAACTAAATTGGTTAGTCTCACTCATGGTCTTCCCCGAACCTGTAGAACCAGTTATAGCACTAATATGAATATTTCTTTTCAAGAGCTTTTTTTTAGCTAAGGGTAATACAGCTAAAAGAATAGCTGTAGCAAAACATCCTGGATTAGCAATATTACTAGATGTTTTTATAATCTCTTTTTGTAATTCTGGTAATCCATAGATAAATCTTCTTCCTAAAAAAATCGATTGATTGATTATTCTAAAATCTTGACTAAGATCAATAACTTTTATAGTTTCTAATAGATTTTTTAATTCTTTTCTAGATTGTCCATGTCCTGAACAAAGAAATACTGCATCAATATCCTTGTTTAAAGAATCGGTAAACTTCATATTATCTATTTCTCCTAATAGATCTTGATGAACTGAATGAATCAATTCTCCTGATTTACTCCTGCTTACCACACTCTTTATCCTGACTTTTGGATGATAAATCATCAATCTCATTAATTCTCCAGCAGTATATCCAGTTCCTCCTATAATGCCTATCTTAATCATTCTTCTTTTTTATTTAAATTATGATACATTTTCATTTGATTACTCAATATTTTTGTAAAACCTTTAACATCTTCTGCTGTCCAAGCATGATTTATTTCTCCATATTGAGCCATGTTAGAATCCATTAAATCAAATTTAGATTTAATTCCAACTAAATGAAATCTATAAGGATATAGAATGATATGCACTGTCCCAGTCAATCTTTCTTGTGTACTGCTTAAAAACATCTCTATATCACGCATGACAGGATCTAAATATTGTGCCTCATGAAGTAACATCCCATACCAATTAGATAATTGTTCTTTCCAATAAAGTTGCCATTTTGTAAGAATATGTTTTTCTAACAAATGATGAGCTTTAATAATAATAATAGCAGCTGAAGCTTCAAAAGCTACTCTTCCCTTAATACCTAAAATCGTATCCCCTATATGAATTCCCCTCCCTATAGCAAATTCTGAGGCAATTTTTTCAATTTTTATGATATTTTTTATGGCTTTTCCCTTTTCTCTGTTCACACTTACTAATTCTCCTTTTTCAAATTCCAATTCTAAATTTTCACTTTTTTTTCTCCTTAACTTTGTCGGATAAGCTTCATCTGGAAAATCGTTAGAAGAGGTAAGAGTTTCCTTTCCACCAATACTGGTTCCCCAAATTCCTTTATTAATAGAATATTTTGCTTGATCCCAACAAATATTATAAACTCCACTATTTCGCAAATACTCAATCTCTTCTTTTCTAGAAATTTTTAGATCTCTTATAGGAGATAAAGTTATTTTTTCTGGACAAATAATTTGAAAGGCTATATCGAATCTAATCTGATCATTTCCAGCACCTGTACTTCCATGAGCTATCGCTTTTGCCTTTATATTAGTTGCATATTGCGCAATTTTAATAGCTTGAAAAATTCTTTCTGAACTTACTGAAAGTGGATAAGTGTTATTTTTAAGAATGTTTCCAAATATAAGATATTTTATGCAATTTTGATAATATTCCTCTATGGCATCAATAGTTCTGTGTGATATAGCTCCAATATTTAAAGCTCTCTCTTGAATCTTTTTTAACTCCTCTTCTTTAAATCCTCCTGTGTTGATAATTACTGTATGAATTTCATATCCTTCTTGAAGGAGATATTTTAAACAATAAGATGTATCTAACCCTCCACTATAGGCCAAAACAATTTTATCTCCAGGAATTAAGTAATCTATATTTTTTTGTTTTTTAGAAATATTTTCCTTTTCATATGGATTATACAAAAGTCCTGTGCAAAGACACATTTTTCTTTTGTTCCTAGTTAATATATCGAAATTCGCACAACTTTGACATCCTTTCCAAAAATCTTCTGATTGGGTCAGTTCACTAAAAGCTACAGGTTTAAATCCCAATTCCGTATTAATTCTGATCACTGGATGACTTGTTGTAATACTAAATATTTTAGAATTTGGATACTTCTTTCTAGAAAGTTTAAATATTTCAATTTTTATAATTTTTGCCAATCCTTGTTTTCTAAATTCAGGAAAAACAATCAAACCAGAATTAACTACAAATTCTTTATTTTGATAAATATCTAGATAACTAAAACCTGCTAATTTTCCATCAAAAAATGCAATCACCGCATTACCACTAATCATTTTTGATTTAATATATTCTGGATCTTTTTTAGCAATACCAGTTCCTCTAATTTTTGCTGATTCTTGGATCTTTTGGCAAATTAAGGAAGCATATTTTGTATCCTGATCATGAGATACTCTAACTTTTATTTTCATCTTTGTAAAGAAACCAAAAACCTTAAAAATAAACGCGTTTTATTGAGATGTGATATGATGAATGATTCCTCATAATATTTCTTTAATGTACTGTCCTAATAAGTACAAAGTTAATCTTTTTAATAAATGTAAAGTTTTAATTTAAACAAAAATCCAAGCCTTTTATTTTTTCTAATTTTTTTAGAAAATCAGAGTTAATATTAATTCCATACTTTTTAGATTCTAAATTTAAAGAAATATGATCGTCCTTGTCATAAAGAAAAACATAAAGTTTTTTATTTCCTATTTGTTGAGAAAATAGCCGATCTATATTATCAATGATTACCTGGTCTAAATCATCTAGATCAATTTTTATTATCAATTTTTCGGATAATTTTTTTAGAACATTTTGTAAACTTTCCATATGAATAATATGGACTTTACAGCTATTATATTTCGATTTTTCAATCGAGATATATAAATGTAACAGGCTATTATTAAATAGTAAATGTTCATATTTTAAATATTGTTGTCCAGAAATACAAAATTCCTTAGAAGAATGATAATCTTCTAATAAAAAAATTCCATATTTTTTTCCACTTTTTATATAGATCTTTTTTTCTATTTTCGATAAAATACCACATATATAAATTTCTTTTCCTATAAGTTTTTGTTCATTCTTATTTAATTGATCTAAAGATAAATTAGTAAAATATTTTCTTTCATAAGAATAATCATCCAAAGGATGCGAAGAGGCATAAAGCCCCAATACTTCCTTTTCTTTGGATAATTTATATATATTATTCCATGGTTCACTTTTTATAATCATGGGTTTTTCTACTTCAATTTTTTTCTTCTTTTTTGGAAAATTCTTCTCTTGCATTTTCCTTTTTTGGAATTTCGATCCAAATCGAATGATTTTCTCTAGAGTACTTAATTTTTTTTCTTCTTCAAAATGAAAATATTGCTCTCTATGTATATGAAATTTATCCAAGGATCCGGATAAAACTAAACTTTCCAAAGTCTTCTTATTCACTATACGCAAATCAATCCGTTTTACCAAATCAAAAATAGATGTATATGGTCCGTGATTTTCTCTTTCCTGGATAATATTTTTTACTGCATTTTCTCCAACTCCTTTTATTCCCCTCATTCCAAATCTAATGCAATTAGAATCTGTGACTTTGAAAAATGCATCACTTTCATTGATATCCGGACCTATCACAGAAATTCCCATACGTTTGCACTCTTTTATAAAGTAAGTAAGCTGTTTAATATTATCCATATTGTGACTTAATACAGACGCCATATATTCAGAAGGAAAATGTGCCTTCAGATAAGCCGTTTGAAACGCTATATAGGCATAACAGGTTGCATGAGATTTGTTAAATGCATAACAAGAAAAATACTCCCAGTCCTTCCATATTTTTTCCAATATTTTTTTTGGATATCCTTTTCTAGAAGCTTGAATGATAAACTGATTTTTCATTTTATTTAATACCTCTTTTTGTTTTTTCCCCATAGCTTTTCTAAGAAAATCTGTTTCTCCTTTACTAAAACCAGCTATTTTTTGGGCTATTAACATGACTTGTTCTTGATAAATCGTTATCCCATAAGTCTCTTTTAAGAATTCTTCCATTTCTGGCAAATCATATGTGATGGCCTCTTTTCCATGTTTTCTGTATATAAAATTGGTAAGATATTGTAATGGGCCAGGTCTGTACAAGGCGTTCATGGCAATGAGATCATCAAATTTATCCGGTTTTAGCAACCGTAAATATTTCTGCATTCCTGGAGATTCATATTGAAAAACAGCTACAGTTTCTCCTTTCTGAAAAAGAGAATAAGTCTTTATATCTTCCAAAGGAAATGAAATTTTTTCAACATTAATACGTTTTTTGATAATATTTAAAACTTCCTTGATAATAGTAAGGGTTTTTAATCCTAGAAAGTCCATTTTTAACAATCCAGCTTGTTCCACTACATGGTTGTCAAATTGCGTTATCAATAAATCAGATTCTTTTGAAATAGAAACTGGAACATATTCTTTAATATCATATGAACTTATAATAATCCCACAGGCATGTATTCCTGTACTTCTTATAGAGCCTTCTAAAATTTTTGCCTGTTGTAAAACTTGTCCTTCCAGTGTATCTTTTTTCTCTGAAATACTTTTCAATTTTTTAACATTCTCCATATCTTCTTTACTCATCTTTTCTAGAAGATGATCTTTTTTTGACAAGAGAATTTTTAATGAAAGTAAATTGGGGACCATTTTTGCGAGATAATCTGTTTTCTTTAAAGATAAATCTAACACTCTTGCTGTATCACGAATAGCGGATTTTGCTCCCATAGTTGCATACGTGATAATTTGTGCAACTTGATTTTTTCCATATTTTTGAACTACCCATTCAATAATTTTTTCACGTCCTTTATCATCAAAATCAATGTCTATATCTGGTAGAGAAATCCTATCTGGATTGAGAAATCGTTCAAAAAGAAGATTGTATTTTATGGGATCTATATCGGTAATTCCTATACAATAAGCTACTACAGATCCAGCAACAGATCCTCTTCCTGGTCCTACGGATATATTCATTTTTTTAGCTTGAGAAATAAAATTTTGAACAATTAGAAAATAACCAGGATATCCAATTTTTTCAATTGTTTTTAATTCGAAATGAATTCTTTCTTGTATTTCAGGAGTCATATGTGGATAACGTTTTTTAGCCCCTTCATATGCGAGGCTTCTTAGAAAAGAATTTTCACCCCTGTGACCTCCATCTATTTTATCTAGAGAATTTTCAAAGGATTCTGGAATTTTGAATTTTGGAAGTAAGACTTTTTGTGAAAGATGATAAGATTCTACTTTATTAACTAATTCTTCTAAAAAATCAAAAGATTCCGGAAAATCAGAAAAAATTTCTTTCATCTCTTCTGGACTTTTAAAATAAAATTCATGATTTGGAAATCCGAATCTATAACCTCTTCCCCTACCTATAGGAGTGGATTTTTTTTCTCCATTTTTTACGCAAAGTAAAATATCATGAGCATAAGATTCTTTTGGATCTAAATAAAAAGTATTATTTTGCACAATATATTTTACATGATATTTTTCGGAAAACTTCAGTAAAACTTTGTTTACATAATCCTCTTCTTCCAATCCATGACGTAATAATTCTATATAAAAGTCTTCTTCAAAAAGTTCTTTCCACCACAAAAAAACTTTTTCTGCCTTTATTTTCCCTTTATTCAGGATCGTTTGTGGAATCTCTGCATATAAATCTCCCGTAAGAGCTATCAAATTTTTCTTATATTTTTCTATTAAATCTTTTCCCACTCTAGGAACACCCGCATAAAAACCTTCTATGAATCCATGAGAACATAGTTTTGACAAATTTTGATACCCCGCTTTATTTTTAGACAAAAAAACTTGATGATAACGTTTATCCGGCTGTTCTTTAGTAAACTTTTTCTGTGAATAAAAATCAGAAATAAACACTTCACATCCTACGATTCCTTTGATGTATTTTTTTAAGGAAGAATATTTTTTGTTGGCAGAATGAATAGCATTTAAAAAATGGAAAGCTCCCATCATATTTCCATAATCCGTTATTCCTACGGCAGGCATATCAAAATATATAGCTCTTTCAATCAAGGATTGAATATCTATGGTAGAATAAAGAATGGAAAAAGAAGTATGATTATGAATATGAGAATTATTTTTTTTTTTTAATTCTTCATGATTAATCTTCTTCTTTTTTTTTATTTTTTTTATAGATATATATGAGGAATAAGGTTTATTAAAAGAAACCATAGAAGAAGATATTGTAGACTGATGTAATTTTCTGAACTGTAAAATGAAATTTTCATCTATTTTAAGATTTTCGGATGAGATAATTCCTAAACGCAAAAGTTCTAAAAAACAACGAGCTGTTGCTTTTACATCATTTGCTGCATTATGTGAATGGGACAATTTTGTTCCAAATAACTTATAATATAATTCGGTTAATGTGGGCCATTTAAATTTTTTTCTTATTCCAGGTAATTGGCAATAAGAAACAGATACTTCTTTAGTATCTAAAATTTTCTTCCTCTTAAAAGAAATTTGTTCTTTTTTTCTAAAAAATTCACACTCAATAACTTTTATGTCAAATTCTAAATTGTGTCCAATTAAATATTTAGATTTTTCAAAAGATTTCTTAAATTCTTTAAGAACGAAAATTAAATCTTCTCCATTTTTTTCCGCTATTTCATTAGTTATTCCATGAATTTTAAAAGCATTGAATGGAATGTCATAATGATCCGGTTTTATAATAAAATTTTTAAATTCCACTAAATTCCCTGAAAAATCGTGTAGTTGCCATGCAATTTGAACAACTCTTGGCCAGTTCTCCGTATTGGATATAGGAAAATTATAATTTACAGGTAATCCCGTAGTTTCGGTATCAACAATAAGATACATGTTTTTTTAACGAATTACTTTTTATGAACACAATGATCAATTTACATCATCATGATGGATTTGCGGGAATTATTCACAATAAGTATGTGTAAAGATATTAGGAGATATAAAAACTTATGTGATGAAAAATTATTAGTTTTGTATTATCTGTTTTTTTATACAACTTATACAACAATAAACTTACTTCTAGTGGATAGATAGATACAATTCTTCTCTTCATTTCATATTTTGAATAAATAATTTAGATAGCAGTAGTAGCAAGTTTCGATATTCTTACAAAAATTAAAATATATGTCTAATCAAACCGAAGAAATTAAAAAAGATACCCCACATTCATCTGGAAATAATGAAAATATAGGATTAAAGGATCAAAGAAAAAGTTTCGATTGGACGAAATACGAAACTCATTTGAACAGTGAGCAACAAGAAGAAAGAAAGAAATTTGAAAAAATCTATGCAGAAACTTTGCCAAAAATACAAGAACTAGAAATATATCAGGGAACTATCACACATATCACGGAAAAAAATCTGATTGTAGATATAGGATTTAAAGCGGAAGGAGCTATTCCTATTAGTGAGTTTCGAGAGAATTTTAATTTTAAAGTAGGAGAAAAAATGGAAGTTATGGTGGTAAAAATGGATTATAAGGGACAATGTATTCTTTCATATCAAAAAGCAAAAATTATGAGAAATTGGGAAAGAATCAATGAAGCACATGAGAAAGGAGAAGTGATATTAGGTTATGTAGCGGCTAGAACTAAAGGAGGTTTAATCATAGAAATTTTTGATATTGAATGTTTTTTACCAGGATCTCATATTAATGTAAAACCTGTTAGAGATTATGACACATATGTCGGAAAAACAATGGAAGTAAAAGTGGTCAAAATAAATCAAAAAACTAAAAACGTTGTGGTATCTCATAAAATATTGATAGAGAGAGATATAGAAGAACAAAGAAAGGAAATGATCTCTAAACTTGATAAAGGTCAGGTTCTAGAGGGAAAAATTAAAAATATTCTTCCTTATGGGGCTTTCGTAGATTTAGGAGGAGTAGATGCTTTATTACATATTACTGATATGAGTTGGCCTCACATCAATCATCCCACAGAAGTGGTTCAATTAGAACAAGAATTAAAATTTGTAGTTTTAGGTGTAGATAAGGATAAAAATAGAGTTCAACTAGGATTAAAACAATTGCAACCTCATCCTTGGAACTCTTTAGACAATAATTTAAAAGTAGGAAACAAAGTAAAAGGAAAAGTAAGCGTTTTAGCTGATTATGGAGCTTTCGTGGAAATTATCCCTGGGGTGGAAGCTTTATTACATATTAGTGAAATGTCTTGGTCTTATGATTTATCTTCCACACAAGACTTTGTGCAAATAGGAGATGAAATAGAAGCCGTTATATTGACTATAGACAGACAAGAACGAAAAATGTCTTTGAGTGTTAAACAATTGACTCCAGATCCTTGGATAGATATTCAAAATAAATACCCTATAGGATCAAAACATGTGGGAATTGTTCGTAAGTTTACTAATTTTGGAATTTCTTTGGAATTAGAAAAAGGAATATCTGGAATCATTTATGCGAATGATCTTTCATGGGGAAAAAAAATAAAACATCCTTCTGAATTTTGCAATATCAATGATAAATTAGAAGTAATAATTTTAGCTTTAGATCCTCAAACTAGAAGATTAAATTTAGGTCACAAACAAATTACTGAAAATCCATGGGAAAAATATGAAAAAATCTATTATGTAGGAAGTATTCATAATGGATTTATTGTCAATTTATTTGATAAGGGAGCTTCTGTTAAATTATTAAATGATCAAATAGAAGATTTTCAAGAAATAGAAGCATTTTCTCCATTGCGTTTCTTAGAAAAAAAAGATGGAAGTACTCTGAAAAAGGAAGAAAAAAGCAATTTTAAAGTGATTGAATTTAATAAAGAAACAAAAAAAATTGTAGTTTCTCATACTTCTATTTATCGTGAAAAAGATCAAAAGAAAGAAAAAACACGTGTAAGAAACAGAAAATTCGAGAGATCTACGCTTGGAGATATTGCTGGATTAGCAAAATTGAAAGAAAAAATAGAAAAGGAAAAGAAATAAAAAAAATGGAAACACACCCTATTGCAGAAAAGAAAGGATGGAAAGTAGGAAAAGATTTTCCTATATGGGCAAATAATGAACTGTATCTGACTACAATTAAAGGTGGATATTTATTAGATGGAGAAACTCCTTTTGAAGCATATAAAAGATTGTCTGAAAATGCGGCAAAAATTCTTAAAAAACCAAAAATAGAAAAGAAATTTTTTAATATTTTATGGAAAGGATGGCTTATCCCCTCTACTCCAGTTATGGTGAATCTTGGAACGGAAAAAGGATTACCTATTAGCTGTTTTTCCGGTCGTGTTGGAGATAGTATGTATGAAATATATAGGAAAAATTTGGAAATGGCTATTTTGAGCAAACATGGAGGAGGAACCTCTTATGATTTTAGTCTTATCAGATCCGTGGGAAGTCCTATAAAAAATGGAACATTAGGAACTTCTGATGGAATTATTCCTTTTGTGAAATCATATGATAGTGCTATTATTGCTAGTAAACAAGGGAGTACACGAAGAGGCGCAGTAGCTATTTACTTAAATATAGAACATCAAGAATATCCAGAATTTTTAAAAATAAGAGAACCTAAAGGAGATATTAATCGTCAATGTCACAATGTTCATCAAGGGGTCATCCTTTCTAATTCTTTCATGGAAAAAGTATTGAAGAAAAATGGAAAAGAAAGAAGTTTGTGGATAAATACCCTCAAAGAACGTGTAAAAACGGGAGAACCTTATTTATTCTTTAAAGACAATGCAAATAGAAATCTTCCAGAAAATTGGAAAAAAAACGGATTGAAAATACATCACAGCAATCTTTGCTCAGAAATAATGTTACCAACAGATGAGAGCCATACACTTGTATGTTGTCTCTCTTCTTTAAATTTATATAAATATGTGGAATGGAAAGATACTCAAACTGTATTTTATGCCATTTTGTTTCTTGATGCAGTTTTGCAAGAATTCATTAATAAAGGAAAAAACATTAAAGGAATAGAAGATGCTGTTCGTTTTGCAGAGAAAAGTAGAGCTTTAGGTTTAGGAGCTTTGGGATGGCATTCTTATCTACAATCTGAAATGATTCCCTTTATTTCTGTAAAATCTGAAATATTAACTCATGACATCTTTGGAAAGATTCGATCAGAATCTCAAAAAGCAACTCAATATTTAGCTAAGGAATATGGAGAGTCAGAATGGAACATAGGCACAGGAAGAAGAAATTTAACCTTAATGGCTATGGCTCCCAATAGGAGTTCCGCAAAATTGGCTGGAGGTCTATCTCAAGGTGTTGAACCCTTAGCAGCTAATATATATGTAGATGATGACGCAAAAGGTATGCATATTCGAAAAAATCCTTACTTAGAAAAAATTCTTATAAAAAGTGGATATAATTTACCAGAAGTATGGGAACAGATAGCCAATGAAAAAGGATCTTGTCTAGGATTAACAGGTCTTAGTGAAAAAGAAAAAAATGTATTTCTATGTTTCAAAGAAATAAATCAATTGGAATTAATCAAACAAGCTAGTATACGACAAAAATATATTGATCAAGGCCAAAGTATTAATCTTGCATTTCACCAAAATACTCCAGCTAAATTTATCAACAAAGTTCATTTAGAAGCCTGGAAAATAGGATTAAAAAGTCTTTACTATTATAGAAGTGAAAGCATTCTCCGTGCAGAGAACACGAAAAGCAGAGATCTCTATTCAGAATGTCTGTTGTAAAATGTCTGTTGTAAAAAGAAAAAAGGGCGGCGACTTACTCTCCCGGAATAACCAGTACCATCAGCGCTAACGTGTTTAACTTCTCTGTTCGGAATGGAAAAGAGGTGGATCCACATTGCTATAACCGCCCAAATTAAAAAAAACATAACATACAACATACAACAAGGAAAAAAATAAAAGCCTATGGGTAATTAGTACTACTCAGCTATGACATTACTGTCTTTACACTTGTAGCCTATCTACGTTGTGATCTTCAACGACCCTTAAAAGAAGCCTCATCTTGTGGTGAGTTTCGCACTTATATGCTTTCAGTGCTTATCTCTTCCGAACGTAGCTACTCAGCGATGCATCTGGCGACACAACTGATACACCAGAGGTTCGTCCAATTCGGTCCTCTCGTACTAGAATCAGCTCCACTCAAGCTTCTAACGCTCGCAATAGATAGAGACCGAACTGTCTCACGACGTTCTGAACCCAGCTCGCGTGCCACTTTAATGGGCGAACAGCCCAACCCTTGGGACCTTCTCCAGCCCCAGGATGTGACGAGCCGACATCGAGGTGCCGAACCTCCCCGTCGATGTGAGCTCTTGGGGGAGACTAGCCTGTTATCCCCGGAGTACCTTTTATCCTTTGAGCGATGGCCCTTCCATGCGGAACCACCGGATCACTATGCCCTACTTTCGTACCTGATCGACTTGTATGTCTCACAGTCAAGCACCCTTATGCCATTACACTCTACACACGATTACCAAACGTGTTGAGGGTACCTTTGGGAGCCTCCGTTACTTTTTTGGAGGCGACCACCCCAGTCAAACTACCCACCACGCAATGTCCTCAATATATTTGATTGAGTTAGATTTCAAATAAAAAAAGGGTGGTATTTCAAGGTTGACTCCATATTGCCTGACGACAACATTTCTAAGTCTCCCACCTATCCTACACATTTTTTAATCAAAATCAATACGAAGCTATAGTAAAGGTTCACAGGGTCTTTTCGTCCCATTGCGAGTAATCGGCATCTTCACCGATATTACAATTTCACCGAGCTCACGGCTGAGACAGTTTCCAGATCGTTACACCATTCGTGCAGGTCGGAACTTACCCGACAAGGAATTTCGCTACCTTAGGACCGTTATAGTTACGGCCGCCGTTTACTGGGGCTTCAGTCAAAAGCTTTGCCTAAGCTAACCCTTTTCTTTAACCTTCCAGTACTGGGCAGGTGTCAGACCCTATACATCATTTTTCAATTTAGCAGAGTCCTATGTTTTTGATAAACAGTCGCCTGGATCTTTTCACTGCGGCCTTCTTTATTAGGAAGGCAACCTTTCTCCCGAAGTTACAGGTTCATTTTGCCTAGTTCCTTAGCCGTGAATCACTCGAGCACCTTAGGATTCTCTCCTTAACTACCTGTGTCGGTTTTGGTACGGATCACTTTTATCTGAAGCTTAGAGGCTTTTCTTGGAAGCTCTTACCTGTACTATCCACTCTCCCGAAGGTTTGTGGTACTATCATAGATCAGCAAAACATACGGATTTTCCTGTATATTTTAATACCTAACTATTTCAACGTACACTTCCGTCCGTACGCGACAGTTTCATTTCTCCGTCCCCCCTATCGCAATAAAAGCAAGTACCGGAATATTAACCGGTTTTCCATCGACTACACCTTTCGATTACGTCTTAGGATCCGACTAACCCTCAGTTGATTAACATAGCTGAGGAAACCTTAGTTTTTCGGTGTGCGGTTTTCTCTCCCGCATTATCGTTACTTATACCTACATTTTCTTTTGTAATCACTCCACTAAATCTTACGATTTAGCTTCATTGTCATTACAATGCTCCCCTACCGATTTTTCAATCCCATAGTTTCGGCGATATATTTATGCCCGATTATTATCCATGCTCAATTACTCGACTAGTGAGCTGTTACGCACTCTTTAAATGAATAGCTGCTTCCAAGCTAACATCCTAGCTGTCTGTGTAACTGAACTTCGTTTGTTCAACTTAATATATACTTTGGGGCCTTAACTGATGATCTGGGTTGTTTCCCTCTTGGACATGGACCTTAGCACCCACGCCCTCACTACCGTGAAACATAATGACAGCATTCGGAGTTTGTCAGGAATTAGTAGGTGATGAAACCCCTTCATCCAATCAGTAGCTCTACCTCTGTCTTATTTTTAACACGATGCTGCACCTAAATGCATTTCGGGGAGTACGAGCTATCTCCGAGTTTGATTAGCCTTTCACCCCTACCCACAAGTCATCCGAAGACTTTTCAACGTCAACCGGTTCGGTCCTCCACTATGTGTTACCACAGCTTCAACCTGCTCATGGGTAGATCACTCGGTTTCGCGTCTAATTCTTCCGACTAAATGCCCTATTTAAGACTCGCTTTCGCTACGGCTCCATAGCTGAACTACTTAACCTTGCCGGAAAAATTAACTCGTAGGTTCATTATGCAAAAGGCACGTCGTTACCTTACTGAAAGGCTCCGACAGCTTGTAAGCGTATGGTTTCAGGATCTATTTCACCCTTCTATTCGAAGTACTTTTCACCTTTCCCTCACGGTACTAGTTCACTATCGGTCTCTGAGTAGTATTTAGCCTTACCGGATGGTCCCGGTTGATTCAGACAAGATTTCCCGTGTCCCGTCCTAATCAGGTTACTACTAAGGTAATTCTTTTATTTCACATACAGGATTTTCACCTTCTATGATTGATTTTTCCAAACCATTCTGCTATAAAAAAATATTCCTAATATTATGTAGACCTACAACCCCACTATGGCCGTAACCATAATGGTTTGGGCTATTCCGATTTCGCTCGCCACTACTAACGGAATCACTTTTGTTTTCTTTTCCTCTAGATACTTAGATGTTTCAGTTCTCTAGGTTTGCCTTACTTTAAAAAAAGTAATATCATATGATTAATATGATAGGTTTCCCTATTCGGAAATCTGCGGATCAATTTGTATGTGCCAATTCCCGCAGCTTATCGCAGCTTATCACGTCCTTCATCGCCTCTCAGAGCCAAGGCATCCACCATACGCCCTTATTTAGCTTTTTTTTTCCTATCTATGTAGTATGTATGTTATGTTAAAGAACTTTAAATGGAGAATATCGGAGTCGAACCGATGACCTCCTGCGTGCAAAACAGGCGCTCTATCCAACTGAGCTAATCCCCCTCCCCTATATAGTCTCGCGCGGAATTGAACCGCGGACCTCTACATTATCAGTGTAGCGCTCTAACCATCTGAGCTACGAGACTGATATCAAAATCAATCTCTATATCAATATAAAAAACTTCTAGCCCAATTCTTCAAATTTTTTCAATAAACTCTAAAAAAAGAGATGTTCCAGCCGCACCTTCCGGTACGGCTACCTTGTTACGACTTAGCCCCAGTTATCGATTTTACCTTAAGCAGTTCCTTTTACGGTCACCGATTTCAGGTCCCCCCGACTTCCATGGCTTGACGGGCGGTGTGTACAAGGCCCGGGAACGTATTCACCGCATCATGGCTGATATGCGATTACTAGCGATTCCAACTTCATAGAGTCGAGTTGCAGACTCCAATCCGAACTGAGATCGGCTTTTAGAGATTAGCTTCTGATTACCCAGTAGCAAGACCCTTTGTACCGACCATTGTAGCACGTGTGTAGCCCAAGGCATAAGAGCCGTGATGATTTGACGTCATCCCCACCTTCCTCTCGACTTACGTCGGCAGTCTTGTTAGAGTCCCCGACTTTACTCGCTGGCAACTAACAACAAGGGTTGCGCTCGTTGAGGGACTTAACCCAACACCTCACGGCACGAGCTGACGACAACCATGCAGCATCTTGTACTCCGTCCGAAGACTAAACTATTTCTAGCTTATTCGCAGCACATTTAAACCTTGGTAAGGTTCCTCGCGTATCATCGAATTAAACCACATGCTCCACCGCTTGTGCGGGCCCCCGTCAATTCCTTTGAGTTTCAGCCTTGCGACCGTACTCCCCAGGTGGATCACTTATCACTTTCGCTTAGCCGCTGAATACAAAATCCAACAACTAGTGATCATCGTTTACGGCGTGGACTACCAGGGTATCTAATCCTGTTTGCTCCCCACGCTTTCGTGCCTCAGCGTCAGTATAGACTTAGTAACCTGCTTTCGCGATCGGTGTTCTGTGTGATATCTAAGCATTTCACCGCTACACCACACATTCCAGCTACTCCAATCTCACTCCAGCTTATCAGTATCAATAGCCATTTTAACAGTTAAGCTGCAACATTTCACTACTGACTTAATAAACCGCCTACGCACCCTTTAAACCCAATAAATCCGGATAACGCTTGTGTCCTCCGTATTACCGCGGCTGCTGGCACGGAGTTTGCCGACACTTATTCGTATAGTACCTTCATGATTCTTATCTCGTAAGAATTTTTATTCCTATACAAAAGCAGTTTACAACCCATAGGGCCTTCTTCCTGCACGCGGCGTGGCTGGTTCAGAGTTTCCTCCATTGACCAATATTCCTCACTGCTGCCTCCCGTAGGAGTCTGGTCCGTATCTCAGTACCAGTGTGGGGGATCACCCTCTCAGGCCCCCTACCGATCATTGTCTTTGTAGGCTTTTACCCTACCAACTAACTAATCAGACGCACGCCTATCTTTTGCCGCATATCTGCTTTAATAATATTATCATGCAATAATACTATGTTATAGAATATTAATCCAAGTTTCCTCAGGCTATTTTCTAGCAAAAGGTAAGTTACGTACGTGTTACGCACCCGTTCGCCGGTCGCCATCGAAATCTAAAAATATAGACCTCATGTTGCCCCTCGACTTGCATGTGTTAAGCCCGCCGCTAGCGTTCATCCTGAGCCAGGATCAAACTCTCCGTTGTAATAAAATAAATCAAAATACGCAAAAATTTCATTAAAAAATCCTTAGAATCAGGCTTAGAAGCTCCTTATTCTACATGACAAAGAACAACTTAAAAAGTTTATTAAAAAAACTTTTTAGTATACACAAATGTATATATATTTTTTTTGTTAAAAAAAAAATAATCTAACTTTTATCCAAAAAAATCTATAATATTAATTTTTCTAAACCAACTCTTTGCTAATCTAAATATATGAGAACTTCAGATTTCGATTTCGGTCTTCCATTAGACCTTTTAGCTAATCAACCTACTGAGGAAAGAGATGAATCTAGGTTAATGATTATAAATAGAAAAAGTAATGGTATTAAACATGAAATTTTTAAAGATTTGCATCAATATTTCGAAGAAGGTGATACTATCATTTTTAATAACACAAAAGTATTTCCTGCAAGACTATTCGGAAACAAAGAAAAAACAGAAGCAAAAATAGAAGTTTTTTTACTTAGAGAATTAGACCCAATAGATAGAACTTGGGACGTTTTAGTTGATCCAGCAAGAAAAGTTAGAGTAGGAAACAAATTAAACTTTGGATATGGATTGACAGGAGAAGTTATAGATAATACAACTTCTAGAGGAAGGATATTACAACTTCATTTCAGTGGAACACATAAAGAACTTATAAAAAAAATTAAAGAATTAGGAAAAACTCCTTTGCCGAAATACATTAAAAGATTGCCGGATAAAAATGATGAAGAAAGATATCAAACCATTTATGCAAAAGAAGAAGGATCCGTAGCCGCTCCTACAGCAGGATTGCATTTTTCAAAACATTTATTAAAAAAATTAGAAATAAAAGGAATAAACTTAGTAGAAATAACTTTACATCTTGGATTAGGAAGTTTCTTACCCGTGGAAGTAGAAGATATATCTAAACATAAAATGGATTCTGAAAAATGTTTCATAAAAAAAGAAACATGTGATATTGTTAATAAAAGTATTCAACAAAAAAAACGTATATGTGCTGTAGGAACTTCATCCATGCGTGCTATAGAAAGTTCTGTATCTCCCAACAAATATTTAAATCCTTTTTATGGATGGACCAATAAATTCATTTTTCCCCCTTACAATTTTAGCATAGCCAACTCTATGATTACAAATTTTCACATGCCAAAATCGACTTTATTAATGATGACAGTGGCATTTACTGGATATGATCTTCTTATGAAAGCATATAAGATAGCTACAAAAGAAAAATACAGATTTTATTCCTACGGAGATTCCATGTTGATTTTGTAAATATTATAATTTTTTACAAAAAAAGGTCAAAATATTATGAAGAAAATACTTGAGAAAGTTAAAGGATCTATAAATGAAGAAATGAAAATTTTTGAAAAACAATTTAATGCCATTATAAAAAGTGATGTACCTCTTATAAATAAAATAACACATTATATTGTTCATAGAAAAGGAAAACAAATTCGACCTATGTTTGTCTTTTTAATTGCAAAAATGCTAGGAACTATTCAAAAAAAAACCTATCATACAGCCTCTTTAATAGAATTGATACATACTGCTACTCTCGTTCATGATGATGTTATCGATAATAGTTATCTTCGTCGTGGTTCTTTTTCCATAAATGCTATATGGAAAAATAAAATAGCTGTTTTGGTAGGAGATTACCTACTTTCTAAAAGTCTTTTATTAGCTACAGAAAATAATTATCATGATCTTCTGAAAATTATTTGTAGAACAATTAAAGATATGAGTGAAGGGGAATTGTTACAAATGGAAAAATCTAAAAAACTTGATATCACTGAAAAAATTTATAATCAAATTATTTATCATAAGACTGCAAGTTTAATTGCAGCTTCTTGTGAAGGGGGAGCTCGTTCAGTAAATGCCAATGAAGATATCGCATTAAAAATGCGAAAATTTGGAGGATTAACGGGGATTGCTTTTCAAATAAAAGATGATTTATTTGATTATAATGAGTCTAATGAAAATTTAACAGGAAAACCTATTGGAATTGATTTTAGAGAAAAAAAAATGACCCTTCCACTTATTTATGCAATTCAAAAAGCATCCCAGAATGATCAAAAATGGATATTAAATTCTATAAAAAATTATGATGAAAAAAAAAGACATCAGATTATTGCTTATGTGAAAAAATATGGAGGCATAGAATATGCAATACAGAAAATGATAAGAATACGTAATAATGCATTAAAAATATTAGATTCTTATCCAGATAGTACAATCAAGAAGTCTTTAAAAACAATGGTAAATTTTATTGTTGAAAGAAATATCTAATAGAAAAAACATGAAAAAAAACTTAGTAATTGTTGAATCTCCTACTAAAGCTAATACCATACAACTATTTCTTGGAAAAGAATTTTATGTAGTTCCAAGTTACGGACACATAATAGATCTTCCAGAAAAAAAAATAGGAATCGATATAAATAAAGATTTTCAGCCAAATTATGCAATTCTTCCCAAGAAAAGAAAAATAGTTCAGAATTTAAAAACATTAATAAAAGATTTCAATCTAATTTGGTTAGCTTCCGATGAAGATCGTGAAGGAGAAGCCATTGCTTATCAAATCTATAGAATTCTAAACATTCCTTCTGAAAAATTTAGAAGAATAGTCTTTCATGAGATTACAAAAAAAGCTATTCTACATGCCATCAAAAATCCTAGATTAATTAATCATAATTTAGTTTATGCACAACAAGCAAGACGAATTTTAGATAGATTAGTGGGATTTCAATTATCTCCTATTTTATGGAAAAAAATTAACGCCGGACTTTCTGCGGGAAGGGTCCAATCCGCAGCACTTAGACTTATAGTAGAAAGAGAACAAAATATTCAAAATTTTATCCCAATTTCTGGGTATCAAATATTTGGAATTTTCACCAATAAAAATAAAATAACTCTGAATGCAAAGTTGGAAAAAAAAATAGAAGGGGAAAAAAAAATGAAAAACATTTTGCAAGCATGTGTTGATTCTTCTTTTTTCATTAAAAAAATTGTTACTAAACAAGAAAAAAAAACTCCACCACCTCCATTCACAACTTCTTCTTTGCAACAAGAAGCTTGTAAAAAATTAAATTTTTCTATATCAAAAACTATGTTTTTGGCACAGAAATTATATGAAAAAGGATACATTACATATATGCGTACAGATAGTACTAATTTATCTAAAGATGTTTTGTCAGAAATAAAAAACTATATTCTATCTTCATACGGAAAATCGTATTTATCTCCAAAAGAGTTTTCATCTAAAAAAAAATTTTCTCAAGAAGCTCATGAAGCTATTCACCCCACCAATATAGAAAAAAATTCTTTGGAAGATTTAGATACATCTCAAAAAATTCTTTATAAACTCATATGGGAAAGAACTCTAATAGGACAGATGACGGATGCAAATATTGAAAAAAAAATTTTTTATATTCAATCTTCAAACTTTGAGATTCCTTTTGTCTTTACCGAAAAAACTATCATATTTGATGGGTTTATGAAAATCCATGGAAAGGAGGATTTTAAAAAAAAAGAAACAAATTTATCAGAAATTAAAAAAGGAACTCTTTTACAAAAAAAAGTAATTACAGCAAAACAAGTTTTTACAAAACATTTACCTAGATACAATGAAGCTTCTTTAGTAAAAAATTTAGAAAAACTAGGAATAGGTAGGCCTTCTACTTATGTTCCCATCATTTCTACTATCCAAAAAAGAAACTATGTAAACCTGCAAAAATCTATTAATAAGAAAGAATATCGCGAGTCTTTCATTCTTAAAAAGAATATAATCATTGAAAAAAAAGATGAAATTACAGAGATAGAAAAAAATAAATTTATCCCAACCGAAATAGGTGTTTTAACTACTAATTTTTTGAAAAAGAATTTCCATGAAATTGTCGATTATGATTTCACAGCAAATTTAGAAAAAGAATTTGATAACATAGCTAAAGGAGAAGTTTCTTGGAAAAGAATTATAAAAAATTTTTATGATAGATTTCATGAAAAAATAGAACACGTTGAAAAAAACGTAAAAAAGTTCATAAAAAACGTTTTTTTGGGCATAGATCCAATATCTAAAAAAAAAATTTTTTCCCAAGTAGCCAGATTTGGACCTATTGTTCAAATGGGAGAATTTAAAGATAAAGAAAAACCTAAATTTTCTCCATTGCTCATCAATCAAAAAATTGATACAATCTCCTTAGAAACTGCATTAAAACTTCTAGAATTGCCCAAAATTTTAGGGATTTTCGAAGAAGAAGAAGTCTTATTAAAAGTAAATAAATATAATGTCTATATTAGACATAAAAATAAATCCATTCCAATTGAAGAAAAAATTTTTTTTAATTCCTTTCATTTAAAAGATGCTATTGATGTGATCAAAAAAAATAGAAAAAAATAAGAGTTTTTAACTATCAAAATATCTTTGATTTAAATATGTAGTAGGATATGCTTGATCATGTCCTGTTCTTTTCACGTGGTCTAAATACTTAGGAATATAGGACAAAGCTTTTATTCTATCAGATAAAGACATTCTATCCCACAAATTCTCCGCCATCTTTTTTTTTCCTACTTTATATTTATAATCTGTCCAAAAACGATTAAAAGATAAGTCTACAGGAATTTCTTCTATGGAAAACGCTGCTTTTGCATTTTTCATTTTATTTATAATAGATTCGTTATAAGGTAAATATTTTCCTATCCATACATAATGTGATAAAGAAAGTTTTTCTGGAAACACGACTTCTCTCAAAAAACCATTTAAATCATACTTAAATATGATCTCTCCAGATACCAAAGGACTTCTAAATATATATTGTTTACCTTTCATTCCTTTTTTTTATTTCACCATCATTGTATTAATTCTTAAAAATACCATGAACAACTATCATAAAAAAATTTTTATATACATAATGATAATGAAATATCAATCTGAAATATGCTTAAATACAATAATGATTTATTAAAAAAATATATAATAGAAAAACTATAAGGAAAGTTATAGATTTTTCCTAGATGAAAAATCTATCATTATAAGATCTTTTTTTCATATATTATGAAATAAAATGCTGTATATAATTCCTACTCCTATAGGAAATAGAGAAGATTTAACTTTTAGAAGTTTGCGTATATTAAATGAGGTAGATCTTATTTTAGCAGAAAATAAGAAAATTTCTAAAAGATTATTAAATTTTTATAACATTAAGACTCACATAAAAACTTATCATGCATATAACGAACATAAAATGATTCCTTCTATTTTGGAAAAAATAAAAAAAGGAAAAAAATTAGCATTAATTTCCAATGCAGGAACTCCAAGCATATCCGATCCAGGATTCCTACTTATTAAATCCTGTATTAAAGCTTCTATTTCCATAGAATGTTTACCTGGACCAACAGCCCTTATCCCAGCTGTAGTAATTTCTGGATTTCCTATTAATGAATTTACTTTTGTTGGTTTTTTACCCAAAAAAAAAAGGAAAATACAATTGAGTAATTTGTCAAAAGAAAATAGAACGATCATTTTATATGAATCTCCTCATAGATTATTACGAACATTAAACGACTTAAAAGATTTTTTTGGATTAAAAAGAAACATTGTTATCTGTAAAGAAATATCTAAGATGTTTCAGGAAACCTTAAGAGGAAATATTGAAGACCTAATTTTATATTATAAAAAGATAAAGAAAGTATTGGGAGAATATGTCATAATCATAGAGAGAGAGCTCTAAATATATTTTTTTTCAATTAAAGATTCCACTATTTGTATTGCATTTGTAGCTGCTCCTTTACGTAAATTATCTGCAACAATCCAAAAATTTAGAGAATTTGAACAAGAAAAATCTTTACGAATACGCCCAACAAATACTTCATCTTTTCCATGAGCCAACAATGGCATTGGATAAATATTTTTTTTCGGATTATCTTGAACTACAATTCCTTTTTTTTTAGAAAAAATTTCATAAATATGATTAATATTAGGCTCTCTTTTAAACGTTACATTTACACTTTCTGAATGTCCACCTATAACAGGAACACGTACGGCCGTAGCTGTTATAGCTATGTTCTGATCATTCATGATTTTTTTTGTTTCTCTCATTAGCTTGATTTCTTCTACGGTATAACCATTTTCTCCAAAGGAATCACAATGTGGTAATACATTTTGATAAATAGGATATGGATATATTTTTTCATAAGTCATTAATGATTTTTTTTCACTATTTAATTGATCTACAGCTTTTTTTCCTGTACCTGTCACGGATTGATAGGTAGAAACAATAACACGATTTATTCCATATTCCAAATGCAAAGGATGTAAAATCATAACTAGTTGTATTGTAGAACAATTTGGATTAGCTATGATCTTATCTTTTTTAGATAAAGAAGATATATTAATTTCAGGAACAATTAATTTTTTATCAGAATCCATTCTCCATGCAGAAGAATTATCTATTACGGTAGTGCCTATTTTGATAAACTTAGGAGCCCATTCTTTAGAAATAGAAGATCCAGCCGAAAATAAAACAACATCAGGATTCTTTAAAATCAAATCTTGAATTCCAATTATTTGATATTTTTTTTTTCGAAAAAAAAATTCTTTTCCTATTGATTTTTCGGAAGCGGATAGATACAATTCTTTTACTGGAAGATTTCTATTTTCTAAAACTTCCATCATTACACGTCCTACCATTCCTGTGACACCTACTATTCCTAATTTCATAACTTGTTAAATTTATTCTCCGAGTTTCTTTCTATACACTAATATTAATTTATTACTTAGGCCATATTAAGAAAAAATGATCAAAGTATGAACAAAGTTAGGAAATAATAACGAAGAAATGAAAATAAGTTATAATATTCTTATTTTTTAAATATCCTGATAGTTTATTAATGAAAAGATGAAAAAAGGAAAGATGATTATTTTATCAGGTCCTTCAGGATCTGGAAAAACGACTATTTCAAAGCATTTACTTTCAAAAATTACAGAATTAAAATTTTCTGTTTCATGCACTACGCGTCCTATAAGAAATAAAGAAAAACATGGAATAGACTATTATTTTATTTCTACGAAAAAATTTATTTCTAAAATAAAAAAATATCAGTTTGCAGAATGGGAAGAAGTTTATCCAAAACTATTTTATGGAACCTTAAAAAGCGAGATATCTAAAACATGGAACGAAAATAAACATATTTTATTTGATGTAGATGTGAAAGGAGGATTACATTTAAAAAAACTATATCCAGATAATTCTCTATCTATATTTGTTCTGGTTCATTCTATAGAAATCTTAAAAGAAAGATTATTGAAAAGAAATTACGAAAATTTTTCTAAGATAAAAACACGTTTAGAGAAAGCTAGCATAGAATGGAGATATGCAAATTTATTTGATGTAACATTACTAAACATAAATTTGTATCAAACAAAAAAAAAAGCTCTAAATCTAGTATCAGATTTTATTTATAATCGGGATGACTGGACTTGAACCAGAGATCACACGTCCCCTAGACGTGTACTCTATACCAAACGGAGTTAAATCCTTACACCCCAAAGAGCTCCTCAGGCTGGATTCGAACCAGCGACACCCTGATTAACAGTCAGGTGCTCTAACCAACTGAGCTACTGAGGATTTTCATTTTATTGGAATTTTTTCTATCCTTCTTTTATGTCTTCCACCTTCAAAGTCCGTTTTCAAAAACATTTCTACTATTTCCAAAACCTCTTTTTCATTTTTTACAAAACGCGCAGGCAAACTTAACACATTAGCATTATTGTGTTTCCTCGCTAAGAATGCTACTTCTTTATTCCACACTAATGCCGCACGTATTTTTTGATATTTATTAGCAGTCATAGCAGCTCCATTTCCGCTTCCACAAATAATAATTCCAAAATCCATCTCCCCTTTGTCTACTGATTCAACTGTAGGATGAATGAAATCTGGATAATCAACTTTTTTTCCATAGCTAGAAAAACCAAAATCCCTTATATGATAACCGTTTTTAACTAAAAACTTAATTATCAAATGTTTACAATCTATTCCTGTATGATCAGATCCTATTGCTATTTTCATTCATTTAATATGTAAGAAACATAAAAATACATTAAAATTTCATAATTAAAATCTATTTATTTTTGTATATTTCATAATTTTTAACATTTCAATGTTGTTATGATGGAGAATATAAAAACCGTAAGTGATTTCAATTTTAAAAATAAAATAGCTTTAGTAAGAGTAGATTTCAATGTTCCTGTTAATAATCAATCCTCTCAAATTATCGATGATACACGCATTCTATATAGTCTTCCTACTATTCAAAAAATAATTTCTGATTCCGGAAAAGTGGTTCTTATTTCTCATTTTGGAAGACCAAAAGGAAAATGTTCAAAAATTTATTCCTTAAGATTCATCATTTCTTATTTATCCAAAAAATTAAAAACCCCTATAAAATTTTCGGAGAATTGTATAGGAGAAGTAGTAGAAAAAAAAATTTCTGAATTAAAAAATGGAGAAGTTTTACTATTAGAAAATATTCGTTTCTACAAAGAGGAAGAGGAGGGAAATGAAAATTTTGCTTTTCAATTATCCAAACTTGGAGATATTTATGTAAACGATGCTTTTGGAGTTTCTCATCGTACACATGCTTCCATTACCATAGTTCCTAAATTTTTTAGAGGAAAAAAATGCATAGGATTTCTTATGAAAAAAGAAATTCAATTTTTAGAAAAAGTTTTAGGAAAAGGAATAGCCCCCATTACAATCTTATTAGGAGGAGCAAAAATTTCTTCTAAAATAGCTATCATAGAAAATCTAATTAACTTGGTAGATTATTTATTGATAGGAGGGGCAATGTCTTATCCTTTCATTAAAGCCCAAGGAGGAAAAGTGGGAGATTCCCTTGTAGATGAATATAAAGATCTTAAAGTATTGCAAAAAATTATTGAACAATATCAAAAACAAAAGAAAACAAAAATTTTCTTTCCAAAAGATGTGATTATCGCCGATTCTTTTAAAAACTCTGCCAAGACTAAAATCGTTTCTATTCATTCTATCCCTAATGGTTGGATGGGATTGGATATAGGTCCTGCATCCATAAAACATTTTTGCAAAATCATAAATACTTCTCGTACAATTCTTTGGAATGGACCATTAGGAGTTTTTGAATTTAAAAATTTTTCTTCAGGAACTACTTCCATAGCAAAAGCCATCGTGATAGCTACTGAAAATGGAGCTTTTTCTTTAGTGGGAGGTGGAGATTCTATTGCTGCATTAAAAATGAAAAAATATGAAACTAAAATTAGTTATTTATCTACTGGTGGGGGGGCAATGTTAGAAAGTCTAAAAAGTAAAATACTTCCTGGAATAAAAGCAATAATTTCATAGTTTTTCTTGTATTTTTAATTTTAATTATATTTGTTCATTACACATTATATTAAACAATAATGAATATGTCATTCAAACTTCCAAAATTATCTTATTCTTATAAGGACCTAGAACCTTATATAGATCAAAAAACTATGGAAATCCATTATACAAAACATCATGCAGGGTATACTAATAATTTAAATAAAGCTATTGAAGGAACAGATCTTACACATCTTTCTATAGAAGAAATCCTACGAAGATCTAATATTGAAAAGCCAATAATACGTAATAATGGTGGAGGTTTTTATAATCATAATTTGTTTTGGGAAATATTAATTCCTCATTTAGATTATACTCATCCAAGCAAATATCTAAAAAACGCCATTGAAAAAAATTTTAAGTCTTTTGACGCTTTTAAAGAAAAATTTACCTCTATTGCTATGAATCGTTTTGGTTCTGGATGGACTTGGTTATGTGTAAAAGAAAAAAGGTTAACTATTTGTTCTACAGCTAATCAAGATAATCCTGTTATGCTAGGAATAGGTTGCGAAGGAGTTCCAATATTAGGATTAGATGTTTGGGAACATGCCTATTATCTTCAATATCAAAACCGTCGTGCTGATTATATCTCTTCTTTTTGGAATATTATTAACTGGAAAAAAGTAGAAGAAAATTACAAAAAATCCATAGAAGAATAGAATGGAGAATGGGGAAAATTCTTGTTGAAAATATCAGATTATTTGGATTTCACGGATGCATGCCAGAAGAAGCCACTTTAGGGTCATATTATACGGTAAATATAGAAATTGAATTAGATCTTTATAAAGCTTCAATCAGTGATGATCTATCAAAAACTATTGACTATGTACATTTATATCGCATTGTAAAAGAAGAAATGGCTATTAATTCAAAATTATTAGAACATTTAGCTCAAAGAATTATTCAAAGAATCAAAAAATATAGAATAGATTTGGTAAAATCAACAAGAATAAAAATTTGCAAAGAAAACCCTCCTCTACAAAGCCGTGTGGATAGAGTTTGCATTGTTTTAGATGGATGATCAATTAAGGCACTGTGGCCGATTGGAAAGGCAGAGGTCTGCAAAACCTTTTATAGCGGTTCGATTCCGCTCTGTGCCTCTTTAATAGATTCTCTCGCACTTTCCTTAAAATATTAATATGATTTTCTATTTTCTTTGTATAAAAAAAATAATTGTACAAAAAATCCTTCTCTGTAATATTATATTTTTTATATATTTTCCTCTCTCTCTCTTTACAAAACGGACCATCCCAAGGAGAAAATAAATTATTCAAAAGAAGTTCCGTTATCAGACTTACCATCTTTTTATGAGGAATAATAAGACTAATGGGAATACTTTTTTCTGAAAAAATAAAAAAAAACAGTAATAGAATTATTTTTTTCATTTGCAATGATATTTTCTATTTGTTCATTATCAACTATTATGTTAACTTATCCTAACTTTTTTGTACATTTGCAAATTTGAATCTTTATTCTTGTGATTTTTCAATAATAAATGATATAATGAAGATCAATAATATTCTCGTTTCACAAGCATTTACAAGTTCAAATTCTCCCTATATGGAGCTCAGCAAAAATGAAAATGTAAAAATAGATTTTAGATCTTTCATAGAAGTAAAAGGAGCATCATCTTCTGATGTAAGAAAACAGAAAATAAACTTTTCTGATTTTACTGTAGTTCTTTTTATAAGTAAAAAATCCATAGATCATTATTTTAGATTGGCAGAATCAATGCGTTTCAAAGTTCCTATTTCTATGAAGTATGTTTGTCAAACAGCAGCCATAGCCTACTACTTACAAAAATATATAGTGTACAGAAAAAGAAAAATACACATTGGGAAAAAATCCTTTCAAGACATTCTTCCTTACATTAAAAAACATTCAAAAGAAAAATTTCTCTTACCCTCTTCAGATATATTAAAACCAGAAATCCCAAAAATGCTGAAAAAACTCAATATTTTTTGGAAAAGAGCTATTTTATACAAAACTACTTCTAGCGATTTATCTGATTTGAAAAATGCTTATTATGATATTTTAGTTTTCTTTAGCCCAGCATGTATAAAATCTTTATTTGAAAACTTTCCTAATTTTGATCAAAACAACATAAAAATCGCAACCTTTGGTAAAAACACTTTAGATGCAGCTTACAAAGCCGGATTAAAAATAGAAATAAAAGTTCCAACTCCAAAATATCCTTCCATGGCTAAAGCTTTAGAAAAATACATACAGGAACATCGTTATAAAAATTATTCCACTGTGACAGATTTAGCCAAATTTCTTGGCTGATCTACATTTTCTCCACGTATAAAAGCTATCTGATAAGCCAATAATTGAAGAGGAATCACCGTGACTAATGGACTAAGTTCTTCAGATATTTCTGGAACATGTATTACATGATCTGCTAACATACTTACTTGGATATCGCCTTCATTAACTATTGCTATTATTTTTCCTTTCCTTGCTTTAATTTCCTCAATATTTCCTATAATCTTATCATAACATCCTTTTTTTGTAGCTATAATTATAACAGGCATCTTTTCATCTATTAAAGCAATAGGTCCATGTTTCATCTCTGCAGCAGGATAACCTTCAGCATGAATATAGGAAATTTCTTTCAATTTTAAAGCTCCTTCTAAAGCTACTGGAAAATTAATTCCTCTACCTAAATAAAGAAAGTTATTTACATCATAAAATATTTTAGATATTTTTTTTATAGTTTCATCCATTTTTAATGTCCTGCTCACTTTGTCTGGAATAGATCCCAGTTCTTGACATAAATTTTTGTAACGAGTATCTGTAATCGCTGATCTATGTTTTCCTATTTTCAAAGCTAGCAAAACAAGAACAGTGATTTGTGCTGTAAAAGCTTTTGTAGAAGCCACTCCTATTTCAGGTCCTGCATGTGTATAAGCTCCTGCGTCTACATTTCTTGCTATAGATGATCCAACTACATTACAAATTCCAAAAACAAAAGCTCCTTTTTTCTTAGCTAATTTTAAAGCAGCTATAGTATCTGCGGTTTCTCCAGATTGGGAAATAACGATAACAATATCCCTTTTTTTTATAATAGGATTCCTATATCTAAATTCAGAAGCATATTCTACTTCTACTGGAACATGAGCTAATTCTTCTAATAAGTACTCTCCAATTAAACTAGCATGCCATGAAGTTCCACAAGCTACTATAGTTATACATCTAGCATTAATAAATACGTCCTTATTAGATTCAATTCCATCAATACAAATAACTCCCCCATCTGCAATTAACAATCTACCACGTAAAGTATCTAAAATCGTTTTTGGTTGTTCATAAATTTCTTTTAACATAAAATATTTGTATTCCCCTTTTTCAATCTCTTGAAGATTAATTTGAAGTTCTTTAATAATTGGATTAAGTTTATGATTATCTATAATCTTACGAAGATCTAATTCTTTATCTTTTCTAAGAATAGCCATTTCACCATCTTTCAAATAAAGAGCATTTTTAGTATAATCAATAAATGGAATAGGATCAGAAGCAATAAAAAACTCCCTTTCATTTATTCCCAATGCTAGAGGACTTCCTAATTTCGCAATAACAATCCTTTCTGGATTAGATTTTTCTACTATAGCTATAGAATATGCTCCAATCACCTCATTCAGAGAAACTCGTACAGCCTCTTCCAAAGATAATTTATTTTTTTTTTGAATATATTCAATCAAGTTTACTAAAACTTCTGTATCTGTTTTACTTTTAAAAGTAAAACCATTTTTCAATAAAATTATTTTAATTGCATGATAATTTTCTATAATTCCATTGTGAATTAAAATAAGTTCATTAGAATTGGAAACATGAGGATGAGCGTTAATATCATCCGGAATTCCATGTGTTGCCCATCTAGTATGTCCTATTCCAGTTGTTCCTTTTATTTGAATTTTACAAGAAGAAATTTTTTTCTCTAATTCATCAACTTTTCCTTTAGTTTTGTATAGATTATATCCATTTTCATAAAAAATAGCTATTCCAGAACTATCGTACCCACGATATTCCAATTTTTTTAACCCATTAATAAGAATCGGATATGCTTCTCTATATCCCAAATAACCAATTATACCACACATTCTAACTGATAAAATTAGAATTTTTTTTTAAAATTAATCTGTTTCTAAAACAGTTTCTTTATAAAATTGTTGATAAACGGTTTCTATTTTTTCTACAGGATAATATTTTAATACTAATAATTTATTTTCATCTATGTAGTCTTCTATTTCTTTAGGAAAAGAAAGATCTCCTTTAATTATGGCATCGGAAAAAAACATACATAATTTTATCAGATTAAAATAATTTGGATTTTCTAACAATTTTAATTTTTTAGATTTAATTCCATCAAATTTTACTTTTTTAATAATATCCTTGTTAATAGTTCCTTTAAAAGGATTATTATAAATAGAAGCCACTATTTTCGTATTCTGGTAGACAGGATCATTTTTGTAAAAATTCTTAATATATAGAGGAATAAAAGAACTAATCCAACCATATATATGAATAATATCTGGTTTCCAATTCAATTTTTTAACAGCTTCCAAAACTCCTTTTGTAAAAAAAAGGGCTCTTTCATCATTGTCATGAAAAAATATTCCATTTTCATCTTCATATATAGCTTTTCTTTTAAAATATTCTTCATTATCTATAAAATAAACTTGCAGCCTTGCATCAGGAATAGATGCTACCTTAATTAATAAAGGTTGATCCATTTCA
The DNA here is from genome assembly GCF_000093165.1 of Blattabacterium sp. (Periplaneta americana) str. BPLAN. Lineage (NCBI taxonomy): Bacteria > Pseudomonadati > Bacteroidota > Flavobacteriia > Flavobacteriales > Blattabacteriaceae > Blattabacterium > Blattabacterium sp. (Periplaneta americana). Next base: position 377,891 of record NC_013418.2, read on the forward strand.
TTAATAATTAAATTCATTCCTGACAAACGAATGACTTCATGCAATTGATGTCTTCGTTCATTTATGACTCCAAAACGGGGCATAAATATACGTACATCGTTTCCTATAGACTGCATAAACTTGGTAGCCTTTAAAACTGACAAAGAAATAGGATTCTCTGAAGAGAAAGGAAATAAATCTGAAGAAACATATAATAGACGTTTACCTGTCATCTTAGTAGAGCAATTTTTTTATGTTTTGATATATGTATAGTAAAAAAACGGATCATTGCAAAGATAATAAATAATATCCAATGCATAACTGAAAATGAAAAATGTATAATATTTATTTTTTCCAAATTACTTGTAGATTGTAGATTTTTAAATGTTAATTGACATGTTTTTTTTATCATGAAATTAGAAAAGAAAATCAAGAAATTTGCAGGATTATCTAATAATAGTTTAGCTATTGGATTTATTAATATTACTAGTTATGGATATGCTTTTGTAAATATAAAAGGATTTCCTAAAGACATTTTTATTCCTAAAAAGAAAACGAATAGAGCTATAGAAGGAGACTTGGTCCAAGTAAGATTTAAAAATCGTAAATCAGGAAAAAAAATAGAAGGAGAAGTCATAAAAATTCTGAAAAGAAAAAGAAAGAATTTTATTGGAATATTAAAAATGAAATCTCAATATGGATTAGTTATAGTACACAACAATACTATTCACGTGGATATATTGATTCCAATAAACGAATTCAAGGGATATCAACATAATGAAAAAGTATTGGTAGAAATCGTAAAATGGCCAAAAAATTCCAAAAATCCTTTAGGAAAAATAATTAAAGGATTTGGAGTATCTGGAGAATATAAAACAGAAATTTTTTCTCTATTGTCTGAATATGGAATATCCTATGAATTTCCTAAAGAAGTAGAGAAAGAAGCGAAAGAAATAGTACTGAAAAAAAATTCTGATCTAAATATGAGAAGAGATATGCGGAATATTAATACTTTCACTATAGATCCTCTTGATGCAAAAGATATAGATGACGCACTTTCCATTAGAAAATTAAATTCTAATACTTGGGAAATTGGAATTCATATAGCCGATGTCTCTCATTATGTAAAAGAAGGAAGTTTCTTGGATAAAGAAGCATATACACGTGCTAATTCTATTTATTTTGTAGGAAAAGTTATTCCTATGCTTCCAAAAATATTATCCAATGATCTTTGTTCTTTACACCCTGAAAAAGATAAACTAAGTTTTTCTTCCATTTTTAATATGAATAATCAAGGAAAAATTTTAAAAAGTTGGTTTGGAAAAACTATTATACGATCAAATAGAAGATTTACATATGAAGAAGTGCAAAAAATCATAGAAAGAAAAAAAGGAGATTATCACGAAGATATTTCTACACTACTCTTTTTTTCTAAAATTTTAACCAAAAATAGACTAAAAAATGGAGCAATTTCTATAGAAAAAGTAGAAATAAAGTTTCATTTAGATAAAAAAAATAATCCTACTAGATTATACTTAGAAAAAAGTAATGAAGCTCATCGTTTAATAGAAGAATTTATGCTATTAGCTAATAGAAAAATTTCAGAATTTTTCAGCTTAAATTTAGATGGAAAACCTTCTAATAGAACCTATATTTACAGAGTCCATGATGAACCAGATTTTCAAAAAATTTTCGTTTTAAAAAAAATCATAGAACCTTTAGGTTATTTTTTAGATCTAAAAAATATAAAAACATCTATTAATCATTTATTAAAAAGTATTCAAGGAAAATCAGAACAAAATATGATCGAAAATTTAATTCTTCGAACCATGAGCAAGGCTAAATATTCTACAAAAAATATAGGACACTATGGATTATCTTTTATTTATTACACCCATTTTACTTCTCCTATTAGGAGATACTCAGATATCATAGCGCATCGTTTATTAAATTACTATTTAACAAAAAAGAATAATAAATTGAAATCCATAGAATTTTATGAAGAACAATCTAAGCATTGCAGTGAAAAAGAACGTTTAGCAATAGATGCAGAAAGAGAATTTTTAAAATATTTACAGGTTAAATATATAAAAAAATACCTAGGAAAAGAATTTGAGGGAATTATTACAGGATTTACCGAATGGAGTGTTTATATTGATTTGCTCGTATTCCAAACAGAAGGAATGATCCGATTGCGTGATATTCAAGAAGATTTCTACACTTTACATTCCAATAATTACAGTATAATTGGTAGAAAAAAAAGAAGAGTTTACTATTTAGGAGATAGAATTAAAGTAAAATTGATTGACGCGAATATAGAAAAAAAACAAATCACTCTTGGTTGGATAAAGAAAGAGTGATAGATCCATATCCATTAATTAAATTCTTACATAAGGAGGAACAAAAATAGTGTAATCCCCGCCATTTTTCATAATTTCTCTTACAATTCTAGAACTTATATAAGATTTTCCGTAAGAAGAAAGAATAAAAACGGTTTCGATACAATTTCTTTTCTCTAATTCTTTATTAGCATAAAAAACTTTTCTTTCAAATTCAAAATCTAATTGGTCTCTTAGACCTCTCAATATAAATTGAGCCTTCTTTTTTCTACAAAAAGAGATAGTCATTCCTTGAAATAAATCTATTTCTATTTTAGAAAATCCTAAAAAGGTTTTTTGGATCCATTCCTTTCTCCTGTTAATAGAAAACATATTGTTTTTTTCTGAATTTTTCCCAATAGCTATAACAATTTTATCAAACAAATTTAAAGATCTCACAATAACATCATAGTGTCCTAAAGTTATTGGATCAAAAGAACCAGGAAATACTGCTATTCTCTTATTCATATTTATAAATATAAATTTTTATCAAAAAATAAGAAGCAGAATAAAAGTTTTATTTTTGTTTTTTAAATCATTAAAATAATGGAAAAATTATGTTCAGGTTGCTTAAAAAATGAATGTACTAATAATAGAAATAATATGTTTCAAAAAAAACAATGTGTCAAAAAACTGCATGTAGTAGATTGGTTATCTAATATTAAACCTCCTTTTTTATTAGATAATTGTGATCTTGTAGAAGTCCAATTTAAAAATGATAGAAAAGAATTTTTCCGTAATACAGAAAAAATAAACCTTTGTAAAGGTGATTTTGTAACTGTAGAATCGAAATCTATTGGATATGACATCGGAACAGTAACTCTAACTGGAGAATTGGTAAAGTTACAAATACGTAACAAAAACAGCCCGTTGAATTTATCAAGGATAAGAAAAATATACAAAAAATCCACAGAAAAAGAGATAAAAATATGGAATTTTTATAAAAAAAAAGAATTGAAAGGTCTTTTAAAAGCTAAAAAAATTGCAAAGCATTTAAATCTATCCATGAAAATTTGTGATGTGGAATATCAAGGAGATGGAGAGAAAGCTACTTTTTATTATACTGCTGAAGATAGAATTGATTTTAGAAAGTTGATTAAAGAATTAGCTTTAACTTTTCGCATACGTATAGAAATGCGTCAGATAGGATACAGACAAGAAGCCGCAAAAATTGGAGGAATAGGTTCTTGCGGTCGTGAACTTTGTTGTTCCACATGGTTAAAAAATTTTAAAAGTGTCACGACTAATTCGGCTAGATATCAACAATTATCTATAAATATAGAAAAATTAACTGGACAATGTAGTAAATTAAAATGTTGTCTAAATTATGAATTAGATGCTTATTTATCAGCTATAAAAAATTTTCCAGATTTTAACTGTAAAATACACACAGAAAAAGGGATAGCACAATGTATGAAAATTGATGTGTTTAAACAAACAATGTGGTTCTCTTACATTAAAAATCCAAATACTTGGTTTAGAATAGAAATAAAAAAAATCAAAGAAATTCTGGAAAATAATAAAATTTCTCCTCCTCTAGAGAAATTATCAACAATTGACGTGATTCAAAAAACAGAATTAACATTCAAATAACAGATGTTTAGAATATTAATTAAAAAAAATAAGTGTCTAATAAAAAAAATAGAAAAATAAGTTTTTACTTTCGTTTGCTTCTTTTTTACTTTTGGTTTTTCTTTTTTCTAGGTATAGGAGCTATTTTTATAATTTTTTATGCAGCTTCTAAAGGTTATCTAGGGCCTCTTCCCAGTACAAAAGATATTGAAAATCCTATAATGGAAGTTGGATCAGAAGTCTATGATTCCAATGGAATTTTATTAGGAAAATTTTTCTCAGAAAATAGAACTTTGATTACTTATCAAAAACTTCCAAAAGATCTTGTTAATGCTCTCATCGCAAAGGAAGATATTCGTTTCAAACATCATTCCGGAATAGATGCAAAATCTCTCCTTAGAGCTATTTTTTCTTTAGGAAAAAAAGGAGGAGGAAGCACAATTTCTCAACAATTAGCCAAACTTTTATTTACAGGTCCATCTGCAAAAAATAAGTTACAAAGAATGCATCAAAAACTTTTAGAATGGGTAATGGCTATCGAATTAGAGAAACGTTACACAAAAGAAGAAATCATTACAATGTATTATAATAAATTTGATTTTTTATATAATGCAAAAGGAATAGAAACGGCGGCACATACTTATTTTAATAAAAAAGCTTCCGAACTTAATTTAGGAGAATGTGCAACATTAGTAGGAATGTTAGAAAATCCATCTTTGTATAATCCAAAATTATATCCTAATAGAGCTAAAAAACAGCGAAACCTAGTTTTATATCAGATGAAAAAGTATGATTTTATAAACAATAGGAGATATAAAGATGAGTTAGAAAAACCCGTTAAAATAAATTTTAAAATACAAAAAAAAGATTTTGAATTATTAACTTATTATGGTGAATTTTTAAAAAAAGAAATTCAAGAAGCATTAGATGATTACGAAAAAAACCGGACAAAACTTAACCTTTATTCTAGCGGATTAAAAATATATACATCTATTGATGCAAAAATGCAAGATTATGCCGAAAAAGCAGTAAAAAAACATCTTAGTCAATTGCAAATTTTATTTAATAATTCTCAAAAGAAAAATAAAAACGCTCCATTTTTAAATATTACTCTAGAAAAAACGAAGAGAATTCTTCTATCAGCTATGCATAGAACTCAACTTTATCATGATTTACGACAAAAAGGGATTTCAGAAGAAAAAATTATAGAAATGTTTAAAAAACCACAAAATACAAAATTATTCACATGGAATGGATATAAAAAAGTATTCATATCTCCATGGGAATTCATCCGATATCAAAAAAGCATAATACAAGCTGGGTTGATTTCTATAGAAGCTTCTACTGGATATATAAAAGCATGGGTGGGGGGAGTAGATTTCAATTATTTTCAATATGATCATGTAGCAAAAACACAACGTCAAGTAGGTTCTATTTTCAAACCTATTTTATATGCAGCCGCAATCAATGAATTGCATTACACTCCTTGTACGAAAATATCAAATGAAAAATTTCATTTAGGGAAATGGAGCCCAAGAAATTCCAATGGAAAATATGGAGGTTTTTTAACCTTAAAAGATGGTCTAGCTCTATCTGTCAATACTATTTCCGCTCGTCTTATTTCTCAAATAACTCCAGGTCCAGTGATTAATTTAGCAAGAAAAATGGGAATAGACTCCTTAATCCCTCAACATCCATCTATAGCTCTTGGATCTGCGGATTTAACTTTATATGAAATGACAGGGGCATTTAATACATTTACTAATTATGGAATTTATGCAAAACCCAGTATTTTAGTAAAAATAGAAGATGAATACGGAAAATTAATTAAAGAACATATAGATCTTAGTAGGAGGCAAGTATTTAGTGAAGAAGTAGCATATATTATGTTAAAATTAATGCAAGGAGTAGTACAATACGGAACTGCCAAAAGATTACATAAATATAATTTTTTTGTAGGAGATATAGCAGGAAAAACAGGTACTACTAATGAAAATTCTGATGGGTGGTTTATAGGAATGACCCCTAATTTAACTACTGGAATTTGGGTAGGTTGGGAGGATAGATTTGCTCATTTTGAAAGCATAAAATTAGGACAAGGAGCAAATATGGCATTGCCTATATGGGCCTATTATATGAGAAGTCTCTATAAAGATTCCAGTTTAATTTATCATGAAAAATTATTATTTCACAAACCAGAAAATTATCATTGGGATAATTGTGAAGAAGATAACAATAGTGATAAAGAAAAAAATAAAAATATATTAAAGAATGCTATAGATTTCGATGAAAATTTAAATCCTGAGAATAGGATGAAAACTGATGAAAGTTTAAATCTTGAAAACGGTAGTAAAAATGATGATCAATAATCAATTGATATGATAAAAAGAATATTAATTTTAGATAAAGATCATCCTTATATCATATATAAATTAAGGAAAGAGGGATTTATTTGCGACGAAAATTATTCTGATTCTATAGAAAAAATTATAAAAATTATCTCTCTATATGATGGAATTATTTTAAGAAGTAGATTGAAATTAAATAAAAACTTGCTGAAAGAAGCAAAAAAATTAAGATTTATAGCTCGTATCGGATCTGGAGTAGAAAATATAGATAAAGACTACGCTTATAAAAATAAGATCACCTTAATTTCTACTCCAGAAGGAAATAGAGATTCCGTGGCAGAACATGCAATAGCTATGCTTTTATCTATAATGAACCATCTATTTATTTCCAACCAAGAAATCAGAAAAGGTAAATGGAATAGAGAATCTAATAGAGGAAGAGAAATTAAGGGAAAAATTATAGGAATTATTGGATATGGAAACACAGGAAAAGCTTTCGCTAAAAAACTTTCAGGATTCGAAGCTACAATATTATGTTATGACATTTTACCTAAAGTAGGAGATATTTATGCACAACAAGTAGACATGAAGACGATTTTTATGAAATCAGATATAATTAGTTTACATGTTCCTTATACAAGAAAAACTAAAGGAATGATTAACGAACATTTTATAAAAAATTTCAGTAAACCTTTTTATTTTATTAACACCTCTCGTGGAGGATGTGTACTTACCGATCATTTAGTAAAAGCATTAAAAAATGGAAAAATATGTGGAGCATGCTTAGATGTGATAGAATACGAAAAATATTCTTTTGAAAATTTTTTTTATCATCGAAAACTTCCTAAAAATTTTTTTTATCTTATTCATTCTAAAAAAGTTATTCTTACACCACACATAGCTGGATGGACCAAAGAATCAAAATATAAAATGGCTCAAATAATTGTAAAAAAGATTCTTTCTTTCAAAGAAAAAAACTCTATATTTAGATATTAAAAAAACAATTATGTAAAACTCTAATACTCCAAATTTTAACTAAAATTCCTATAGAAAAACACATGATTTTTAAAGGAATTTTTCCTGATATTTTTGCAGCTAAAGGTGCTGCAAAAAAACCCCCGAAAACTAATCCGAAAACGATTTTCCAATAATGAATTCCTAATAAAGAAAAAAAAGTCAATGTACTAGAAAGAGTTACAAAAAATTCAGATAAACTTACCGATCCTATTACATATTTTGGAGTTTTTCCCTTAGATATTAAGGTACTGGTCACAAAAGGTCCCCATCCACCGCCTACAAAAGAATCCAAAAACCCTCCAATTCCAGCTAAAAATCCTATTTTCTTCGCTTTACTATGTTGTTTTCTCCATGCAGTTAGCAATATTCTAATTCCTAAAAAAAAAGTGTAAAAAGCTAACATATTTATAATGACTCAATCCAGAGATTCCACTAGAAAATATTTCTGCGGTATGTATACTAGCACTAATTGAGGAAAGAGGAATCCCTAAGGGAAGTAGTACAAGTAAGACCATATCCCATTCATTCCTATAGCCCCGTCTACAAGTTGAGCAAAAAATCCAGTAAAAACCAAATAAAAAAAACTTCTATCTAAATGATAAATCAATTTTTGATAGAAAAATTTTATATCTATATGTGATAAAAAAAAGAAAACCATTGTTACTAATGGGACAATTAAAAAAAATTTTAAAAGATTTTTTTTGAATTTTTTCCTCTATAGTTGTCATCTTTTTTTTGTAATCACAATCTTTTCTCATTCTATTTTCAAATTTTTTTGGAAAAAATTAATAGACATCTTTCAAATAGCGTCCACTTTCTTTCATTTTCCTTATAAAAAACTCTGGAGAAGTACCGCCAATTTCTTCTATTACACGAAATAGAGTATTTTCAACATCGATACTCATTGGCTTTTTTTGACCACAAATGTATACATACGCTCCATTCTCTATCCATGCAAAAAATTCTTTACGATTTTCCCATATTTTATTTTGTACATATATTTTTTCTTCTTGATCTCTAGAAAAAGCAAGACTAACACGATGAAGTACACCGTTTTTTTTCCAATTTTGAATTTCTGTTTGGTATAAAAAATCAGAAGAAAAATGCTGATCTCCAAAAAAAAGCCAATTTCTTCCAGAAGCCCCTATTGCTTCTCTTTCATATAAAAAGGAACGAAATGGAGCTATTCCTGTTCCAGGTCCAATAAGAATAATATCTTTGTCTGATTCTGGTAACTTAAATAAGTAATTTTTATGAATAAAAAAAGATAAAATATCGCCTTCCTTTAATTTAGAAATAAAATCAGAACAATAACCATATCTAATGTTTCCATTTATTTGAAACTTATGACGTGATACTGTAATATGTATCTCAGAATCATGAACTCTTGGAGAAGAAGAAATGGAATATAATCTAGGTTTTATAGGATCCAAAATTTCAACTAAATCTTTCGATTGATTTCTATTTTTCATAGGAAAATTATTTAAAAGATCAAGAAGATTCCATTCTCTATCATGAGGAATGTCTTTTTTTACCAACGTAGAATATTTTTTTAAAACATCTTTAGATAAATTAAATATGTTTGTTTTTTTTAAAAAATTTGAATATCCTGAAATGTCATCCTTTTTTCCTTGAAAATAATTCATAATTTTTTTTACTTCTTCTAAAGGATTTTCCGCTACAACTCCTATCGAATCCCCTGGTTTATAATCTACATCTTCAGGATTTTTTATTAAAATTTCAACATGATGAATTTCTTTGTTAGAACCTCTTTTTTTATCGCTTAAAAGTATATTAGTTAGAATAGTTCCATAAATTTTTTTTTTTTTCACATTTTTTTTGAGAATTTCTTTCTGAAATTTATCTTTTTCAAAAAGATTTACAATTTTTCTGAACCATTCTTCTGCTTTATCTTCGTAATCTACATCACATTTTTGTAACGGAATTAGTCTAATAGCTCCCACTTCATGTAAACGTTTATCCACTTCTTCTCCTGCTTTGCAAAAGAAAGGATAAGAACGATCTCCTAATGCTAATACACTATATTTCATATTATCTAAATGAAGGTCTTTCTCTTGATGAAGAAAATCAAAAAAAGATTTAGCAGATGATGGGGGGTCGCCTTCTCCATGGGTACTAACAATTATGAAAAAATAATTTTCTTTTTTCAAATCAATCAAACGGTATTGATCTAAACTTATCAATCTCATTTGTAAATTTTTATTTTTAGCTTTTTTAACAATAGAAAAAGCTAAATTTTTTGCATTTCCTGTTTCTGTTCCATAAACAAGTGTAATTTTTTCTTTGAATTTCCTCAATTTTTTAAAATTTCCATAGGAAGAAATCATTCCAGATAAAAATCCAGACATCCAAATAATTTCTTCTTCAGAAGAATTTTTTATGAATTCAATGAATGCTTTATTTTTTGATTCAGATAACATTTTTTTCAAGTTTAAAACAGATATGAATTACAAAAAAAAACAGAATATTAAGACGCAAAATAATTTTTTTTAGGAAAAAAATAGGAATCAGAAGTCCATTTAAATCTTCTATGAAAATTGACAGTTTTTCCTATAATTACTAAAGAGGGAGACAAAAATTTTTTTTCTTTTTTTATTAACTCTTTACAATTATAAAGAGAACTTGTATACACTTTTTGCATAGGTGTAGTAGCTTGTTCTACTATCGCTACCAATTTATCCGTATAAATATTTCTTTTATTCATTATCAATCTATCAAAAATATAATTCAATTTTTGAATACACATATAAAATACTAAAGTATCTGAAGTCTTCAGAAATTCAATCCATTGATGTTTATGAATTGAATTTGGATTATGAAGTGTTATAAAACGAACTGAAGAAGCGTATCCCCTCGCTGTAAGAGAAATTCCTGTATAAGCAGCAGCACCTACAGCAGCAGTAACTCCTGAAATAATTTCATAAGAAATATGATATTTTTTTAATTCAATTAATTCATCCATAATATTAGAAAAAATAGAAACATCTCCTCCTTTTAGTCTAATTACATATTTTCCTTGCAAAGCATGATAAATCATGATCTCATTGATTCTCTTTTGAGTCAAATATAATAGACTTTTGTTTTTCCTACACGTAGAGGATTTTCCTACATAAATAATTTTTCTTTTAGATTTAGAATTTGAGTACTTTTTTAGTATTTCAGGACTGACAAGACGATCCACTAATACTACTTCTGATTTTCTTAAATGATAGACGGCTTTAAGAGTTATCAAATCAGGATCTCCTGGACCTTCGGAAATAAAAATTACTTTCCTCATTTTTTTTATTATGAATCGAAAAGATCATCCACAGAAAAATACCTTTCTCCAGTATCATAATTGAATGTCAATACTGTCGAATTTTCAGAAAAATTTGATAATTCTTTTGCAATAGCAGACAATACGGCTCCTGTGGAAATGCCTACCAAAATTCCTTCTTTTTTTGCAACTTTGCGAACATAACTAAATGCTTCTTCTTTAGAAACTAAAAAAGTTCCATCTAATATTTTAATATTTAAAATAGAGGGAATAAAACCTGCACCTAATCCTTGTAAGGCATGAGGATTAGGTTTTCCTCCAAATATGACCGGAGATTCTACAGGTTCTACAGAAAATATTTTTACAGTTGGAAATTTTTTCTTTAGAACTTCTCCTATTCCAGTAATATGTCCTCCAGTTCCTACTCCTGTAATAAAATAATCAATTCCCTCAGGAAATGATTCTAAAATTTCCCTAGCCGTAGTATATTTATGTATATTAGAATTAGAAATATTGTCGAATTGTTTTGGGATCCAGGAATTAGGAATTTTTTTTACCAATTTTTCCGCTTTTTCAATAGCACCCTTCATTCCTTCTTCTCTAGGAGTAAGAACAAATTTTGCTCCATAAACTGAAAAAATCTTTCTTCTTTCAAGACTCATAGATTCAGGCATTACTAAAATAAGACGATATCCTTTCACCGCAGATACCATAGCTAGTCCAATTCCAGTATTTCCAGAAGTAGGCTCAATAATAGTATATCCCTTCTTAAGAATTCCTTTTTTTTCTGCATCTTCGATCATGGATAATGCTATTCTATCCTTAATGCTTCCTCCTGGATTATTTTTTTCCAGTTTCATCCAAATTTTATGATTTGGATATAAACGAAGGAGACGTACATGAGGGGTATTTCCAATAGTATGCAAGATACTTTCTGCTTTCATCTTTTTATTTTTTTATATTATATCATATAATTAATAGGATCGGGAAAAGGACTGTTATTTCGCATTCTTATTTCATTTTTTTGATAAACTATAGAATATGGAGGAATACTATGGGTCACCCATACATTTCCGCCAATAACACTATCATGTCCAACTATAGTCTCTCCTCCCAATATAGTTGCTCCAGCATAAATAGTGACTTTATCTTCTATAGTAGGATGACGTTTTTTATTTGCTAATTTTTTATCTACATAAACAGCTCCTAAAGTTACTCCTTGATATATTTTGACTTTATTTCCTATTTTCGTACTAGATCCTATCACTATTCCTGTTCCATGATCTATTACAAAAGCTTTTCCTATCTCTGCAGAAGCATGAATGTCTACTCCAGTTTTACTATGAGCATATTCTGTGATCAGTCTAGGGAGTATTGGAACTTTTAGAATCCATAATTGATGAGCCATTCTATATAATGCAGTAGCAAAAAATCCTGGATAGGACAAATAAATTTCTTCTATTCCGGTTGCGGCTGGATCAAAATCTAAAATAGCATTAGCATCTGTGATCAGTGTTTGATAAATATTAGGAATCTTTTCAAAGAAATTTTCGGTAAATATTTTTGACGGGGCTTCTTCAAAATTTAATTCTAGAAGAATGTTATACAACTCCTGTTGTAATTTTTGATAATTTTTCTTTAAAGATTTTCTGTTTTCTAGAATATTCCGATCAGGAGTAAAAAGAAGATGAAATAAACCTTCACCAAATTTTTCAGACATTTTTTTGTGAGGAAAAGGATAAAATCCTTTTTTTTTATTTTCAAACAAATTATTTAAAAAATCTGGATTAGACATAATAAAAAATTTTTCAAAATCTATTCAATCATACAAGCGGCTACTGTAGCATAACTTGTCTCATCTATCAAAATGGAAGCTCCGTTATCTCTTATCTTTTTATAAGAATCAAAAGGAATAGGTTTGGATGTTTTTATCCTCACTTTTACTAAATCATTTAATCCTATATACATAATCTGGATTTATCTTTTTTTAAAAAGTATTCACATTTATGCGATAAATAATATCTATAATAAAAATTTGAATTTGAAAGCTTTGAATTTGAAATAGATATCTATTTTTTCGTTTTAAACGACTATTTTCCATCCAACAAAGAACAGCATAAAAATCTTGAGAAACCTTTGGTTGATCATCGTATTTCTTTACAAGGAGATCTCCACGAGAGATATCTATTTCATCTTCTAAATACATAATTACACTCTGAGGAGCAAATGCTTTTTGAATTCTTTTTCCTCCCATTTCCATATACTTTATTCTTGTATGAAAACTATCGGGGTAAACAATTATCTCATCTCCTTCTCTATAAATTCCACTAATAATTTTACCTGCATATCCACGTAAATGATCCCTATTAGGTGATTTTGTAGGTAATTTTGATCGAATAATATACTGAACTGGAAATCTAGATGGCTCTAAATGAGTCATTTGTTGAATTTCAATTTTTTCTAATAAAGAAAGAAGACTTGGCCCTCTATACCATTCCATATTAGAAGATTTATCTACTACATTATCTCCATTTTTTGCACTAATTGGAATTTTTTCTATATGTTTCAAACCCACTCTATGAGCAGTAATTTTATATTTACGAATTATCTCTTTGTATATTTGATAATCATAATTAATCAAATCCATTTTATTAACAGCTAGAATAATTTTTGGAATATTCAACAATCCAAGAATTTGTCTTTGTATTTGTTCTACTACTCCATAACGAGCATCTATCAATATAATAGATAAATCCGCGTGAAAAGCTCCCGTTACCATATTTCTATGAAAATGTCCTGGAGGATCTGCTATAAGAAATTTTCTTTTTGTATGTAATTCCATACATCTAATTCTGTCCAATTGCTAATGGGAAAAACACGTATATTTTCTCCACCTCTGATTTTTCCATTGTAAATATTCCACAATTCGGGTCTTTGTAATCTTGGGTTCCAAGATACAAATTCGTTTCGAATAGAAAAAACCCTTTCTTTAGATCTCGCTTTTTCTTCATCTCTTCTTCATCCCCCAATACATGATGCATCAAATTGAAATTCTTCAATTGTATCTACAAGTGTATAAGATTGCAAAATATTTCTGTTAGGAAATCTTCCTTTAGGTTCAGATAGATTCTTTTGTATTATAGTGTCTTCTACTTTTCGTACAAGAATTTTTTCTCCAATCTTTTTCACTAAAAAATCTCTGAAATCTAATGTTTCAGGAAAATTATATCCCGTATCAATATGTACCAAAGGAAATGGAAATTTTCCCGGTCTAAAAGCTTTTAAAGCTAAATGAACTAACAAAATAGAATCTTTCCCTCCTGAAAATAATAAAGAAGATCTGTCAAATTGTCCTGCTACTTCCCTATAAATATGAATAGTTTCTGATTCTAATTGTTTCAAATAGTTTAAATAATAAGTTTTCATATATCCTTTCCTTTATCCTTATTCTTATTTGATGCATTTTGTATCATTGATATCTTAATTACTTATTTTTTAAATGGAGGCCACACTCTTTTTTTACAGAATTTTCTTCCCACCACCATCGTCCACTACGATAACTTTCTCCATTTTTAACAGAACGTGTACATGGTGCGCATCCTATACTTAAATATCCCTTATTATATAAATGATTATAAGGAATGTTGTATTTTTTTATAAGTTTTCTTATTTTATCTGACTTCCAATTAAAAAGAGGATGGTATTTTATTAATTGATAATTAGAATCCCATTCTAAGAAATTTAAATTTTTTCTTTCAAGAGAATGTTCTGAACGTAAACCAGTAATCCAAATAGCATTTCCTTGCAATGCCCTTCTCAATGGTTCTACTTTTCGTAAAAAACAACATTTCATTCTATTTTGAACGTTTTCATAGAAGGAATTAGGTCCTTTTTCGGATAAAAAATTTTCTAATCTTTTAGTATTTGGATAATATGCAGAAATGGAATAATTATAAAATTTATTTGTATCTGACCATACTTGATAAGTTTCTTTAAAAATTCTTCCCGTATCCAGGGTGAATATTTTTATAAGAATTTTCTCATTTAGGATAAAATGAGAAATCAATTGATCTTCAATGTTAAAACTGGTAGAGAAAACTATTCTTCCAGGAAATATCTCTGATAGAATTTTTAATTTTTCTTCTATAGAATAAGATTCAATTTTTTTAGCAATATCAGACAAACATTTTTCGGATGGATTTTTCATTTCAGATTTTTATTCATTCCCATTTCTTCTTTGAATAAGAAGACTAATACAAAAAAAACAAAAAACCCTTCGAATTCTATCAAATCAAAGGGAAGGCATATTATGTGATATGATCCATAATTTACAAATATATAAAGAAATATTTTACCTTCATAAAATATAACAGAGATTTTACCAATTGAAAAAACTCTAAAAAAATATTCTTAATAAATTAAGAATATTTTTTATTACAAAATTTCTTATTTCTTTTCTTTTCAACTTTCCAAAAGAATTTTCTATAAAATTTTTTACAAAAAAAATTCCTTTCGGTTTATAAAATTTTTTTTCCCCCAGGAAAATAGATTGAGGAATTTTCACAGAAAAAAAATTACCTTCAATAATTAATACTATTTTTTCTCCAAAAATTTTATCAGGAATTGAAGAAATTAAAAATCTTTTATGAGAAGGAATAAATGGAGATATTTCCTTTTCTATTAATTCAGGAAGTATTTTAATTCCTCCACTATTAATAAATTTATCAAATCTTCCTATCCAATTAAATTTATGTATAGAAATCAAATGAACTATATCATTGGTTTGAATAAAGGTTCCCATATCAGATATCCCTAAACAATTTCTTTTATCCACACTTAGATATACATCATCGAATGATTGAAAATATGGAGTTTTATCTAATCCATTAATTTTTTTAAAGGCTATATGACCTAATGTTTCTGTCATTCCATAAGTAACATAACATATAGTTGAGATTTTTTGCAATCTTTCTTCCAATTCAACAGAAATAGAACTTCCTCCTATCAAAACAATTCGAATTTTATCCAAATGATTTAAACTTGAAAAAACTTGCATGGGAACCATGGAAACAATATCAAAATATCCTTCAACATTTTCTAATGGAGTAGATGAAGGTGGAATGCAATAGATATCCCACTGAAATATCATTGCACGTATTAAAAACATTTTACTCGCTATAGAATTTGGAGATAGACATAATAGACCTCTAGTTCCTCTTTTTTTTAGATTTAAAAAATTTACGGTTCTTTTTGCAGATTTATACATACATTCTTTTTTCAGAAAAATTTTTTTAGGATAACCAGTGGTTCCAGAAGTAAAACTCATTAATACTGTTTGATTTTTATCATTCCAATTCTTTAAGAAAGAAAGAATGGATTCTTGCCACTGGTATAAGGGATGTCCTTTTAAAACTAAATTAGTAATAGATCTTTTCTTTGAAGAAAAATGAATCCACATTCCTAGAGAAGATTTTTTATGTTCCATTGATGTAAAGGATTGTACCAAATAGAACCTTTTTTTATCTGAAGAGGAGAAAAAAAATCATTACAAAAGTATCCTATATTTAATCCATGCACCCCTCTACTATTTTTGTATTCTCGTTCCATTTTAAAGGTCCATTGAGCCAGAGCATTAATTCCTATATGACTCTCCAAAGAAGAACTAATCCACCATCCAATTTTTCTTTTATTGGCCTCTAATATCCATTCTTTACATCCGGAAAACCCTCCACATATACTTGGTTTTAATACTATATATTGAGGTTTTATAATATCCAACAGTTTTTTCTTCAACTTTAAATCATTAATACCTATTAATTCTTCATCTAATGCTATAGGAACTTTTGAGACTTGACATATTGTAGATATTTCTTTCCAATTTCCGGATTCTATAGGTTGTTCTACGGAATGAATAATATTTATATCACAAAACTTATTTATACAAGAAATAGTATCTTCTTTTCTTTTAAAAGAACCATTTGCATCCATTGATATTTTTATATATGGATATTTCTTTTGAATTTTTTTTAACAAAAAATATAAATATTGATTATAAAAAAGAATTGGACTTATTTTCATTTTGATAAATGAAAAACCTTTAAATATTTCCTTTTCTATTTTTTTTATTTCATATTCTGTATTTTTTATAGAAGAATACCATATTAAACTATTTATAGAAAGCCCTATTTTCCCATTAATAAATTTAGAATCATATAAAATTGGAAACTTTTTCTTTAAACTCAAAAAAGCCTGCTCCAATCCAAATAAAATCGAAGAATAAGAAATATAAGGACGATAATAATCAATTTCCGTTTTCTTGATCGCGTTTATTTTTCTAGAAATAAACAATAATTCTTTCTCGTAAAAATTTAAATTGTTCAATTTTTCCAATAAGGGATTACATTCTCCAACCCCTATTTTTTCTTCTTTTTTTATAATGAAAAACCAAATTACACTATATTCAAATGTTTTATTGGCATTTTTCACTTCTTTTTTGAAGAAAAATTGATGCTTCTTTAGTTTGGATTTGATTATCATATATACATAATAATAGCCTCATATCCTTATGGATTCTCCCATTTTCAATAAAAATAATTCTTTTCCATTTTCAGAAAACTTTTTTTTTGCCTGTTCTTTATCAATTTTTATAGATTCAAAAGTATCATAATGGACTCCCAATATTTTATTGCATTGTAGTAAATTCGAAGCTATAATAGCCTCTTCAACATCCATAGTATAACTCCCACCTATGGGAAGAATAGATATTTTTAACTTTCCAAAAATAGGAATAAAACTCATTTCATTGGTTAAAGAAGTATCCCCGGATATATAGATATTTCCTCTTTTTGTATGTAAAAGAAAACCTCCAGGATTTCCTCCATAAGTTCCATCATCGAAAACACTAGAATGAACGGCCCAAACGTACTTTAATTTTCCAAATGGAAAAGATATAAAAGATCCATAATTTATTCCATAAGTTTTTAATCCTTTTTTTTCAAAAAAATTGGATATCTCATAATTTGAGATGATCATAGAATTTAACTTTCTTGCAAAGAATTCTACATCACATACATGATCATGATGTGCGTGAGTTATCAAGATGTAATCAACTTTATTAAATTGACAAATCGTTTTATTTAGCAATGAGGTATTTTTTTTAAATGTAGGATTTTCAGAAAAAAATGGATCTATTAACAAACATATTTTTTCTATTTCTAATAGACATGTACTATGCGTAAAAAAAGTTATTTTCATTTTCAAATCACGAATATAAGTATTACAATAAAATTATTCTATGAAATAGGAATTTTTCGCATTTTAAGAAAAAAAACTCCCAACCCCTATACACATAGAATAAAAAAAAGTGATTAAAACTAATTTTTTCAATTCTGAAGTAAAATCCTTAGAATTTTCCATAAAAAAAATTTTCTTTAAATGTTGTGCAAAAAAAGGAATACTTAATATAAAAAAAAACCATTGATAAATACTTTTATGAGTTAAATAAATAAACCATCCTCCTAAAAATAGAGAAATTAATATAGAAAAAATATGATATAATTTTGCATATTTGAGACCCAATATTCCGGCTATTGTATATTTTCCATTTTTATAATCATTTTTAATGTCTCTCATGTTATTAACATTTAAAACAGAAAGACTCAAAAATCCTACTGATAATGATAAAAAAATCATTTCCAATGAAAACACATGAGTATACAAAAAATAACTTCCTTCTACAGAAACTAAACCAAAAAAAATGAAAACAAATAAATCCCCCATTCCCATATATCCATATGGATAAGGACCAATGGTGTATTTGATTGAACTATATATGCAAATCAGAAGACCTATAAAATAGAGTAGAAAAATAAAAAAACCTTTCGTATTTAAAGATTTATAAATTAAAAATATACCGGAAAAAAAAGATAATATAGAAAATATATTTATAGCTCTTTTCATAGCTAATAAAGAAATCCATCCTCTTTGAATAATTCTTTTTGGACCCATACGATAATCATTGTCTACTCCTTGAATACTATCTCCATAATCATTTGAAAAATTAGCCAATATTTGCAATAATATAGCAGTAAAAAGACACAGAAAATAAGTTATAAAATCTCCAACACCTCTAGATTTAGAAATTAAAAAACTTAAAGTGATTCCAGAAAAGGAAAGGAGTAAAGTTTGAAAACGAATGGCATAAAACCAATATTTTAATTTCATAAAAATCTTGGAAATTTTTTAAAATTTGGATTTCTTTTTTCTAAAAAAGCATCTTTTCCTTCTTTAGATTCTTCCGTCAAATAAAACATTAAAGTAGCGTCTCCAGCTAATTGCATCAATCCATGTTGTCCGTCTAATTCTGCATTTAAACAACGTTTAATCATTCTTAAAGACATAGGACTTCTTTTTTGTATAGTTTGACACCATTCTATAGTTATTTTTTCTAAATCTCCCAAAGGAACTACTTTATTAATTAAACCCATTTTGAAGGCTTCTTCTGCAGAATATTTTTTACATAAGAACCACATTTCTCGTGTTCTTTTTTGACCAATATGACGTGCTAAATAAGAAGAACCAAAACCACCGTCAAAAGATCCTACTTTAGGTCCTACTTGACTAAAAATAGCGTTATCAGAAGCTATGGTTAAATCACAAACCACATGTAAAACATGTCCTCCTCCTACAGCAAAACCATTGACCATAGCAATAACTGGTTTAGGGATCTCTCTTATTTTCTTATAAAAATCTAAAATATTTAATCTAGGAATTCCATCTTTTCCTAAATAGCCTCCCTCTCCCCTAGTTTTTTGATCTCCTCCAGAACAAAAAGATTTATTTCCAGATCCAGTAATAATCAATACATCAATATCTTTTCTTTCATTACATATATCTATAGCATCGATCATTTCTTTTACAGTTTCTACACGAAAAGCATTATGACGTTCAGGTCTATTTATTTCTATTTTAGAAATTCCTTTCCAAAAAAGAAATAAAATATCTTCATATTTTTTTATCGAAATCCAATTTACTGTAGAATGCATATTAAAATTGATGTTTATTTTTATATACAAAATAACAAAAAAAATCATTTTTTTAATGATGTTATTATGTACCGTAATATTTTTGCCGTAATAATAGGATTATCAGTAAGTCTTGCTGAAATATTTTATGCTATAAAATGGATAAAAAAGTGGTTTGCAAAAATACAATTTATTCCACTGAAAAAATTACAATATGTATTTATTTATGCTCCTCCTGAATTTTTTATAACTTTATTTTTTCTCTATATTTTCAGCGCTTTAACAGGAGGGTTAACTACTGCTTTTTTCGTACAAAACGCTAAAAAAGCTTATGCCTTATTAACTGGTTTTATTTTATTTATTATTGCTTTCATTCATATATTGTTATACACTTTACCATTATGGTTTGAAATAATTATCCTTCCTATTTTTTTTCCATTTTCATATTTTGGAGGAGAATTTATAGAATTTTTACAAAAAAAGAAACGGATAAACTAATAAATATAAAAATCCAGATAAATAGCCTATCATAGCTAGCCAACTAATTTTTTTTAAATACCAAAAAAAATCTATTTTTTCCATTCCCATAGCTGCTACACCAGCAGCAGATCCTATAAGGAAAATGCTTCCTCCTGTTCCGGATACATAAGCTATAAAATGCCAAAATTCATGATCTGTAGGATAAGAAAACATGGCATTAGTAGCTGCTACTAATGGAACATTATCTATAAAAGAAGACATGAATCCAAATAAAAATGTAGTTAGTTTCCATGTAGAAACTATATTATTAATCCAATGAGATAAATTATATAGTATCCCTAAAGATTCCAAAGATGAAACAGAAAGCAAGATTCCGAAAAAAAATAAGATACTAGAAAAATCTATATTTCGAAATACTTCTTCCATAGAAAAATCTCTTTTTTGCATATTAGTGATCAGTCCTAGTATTCCAAGAGAAAAAGTCATTCCCATATATGGAGGGATCCCAGTGACGGTTTTAAAAATAGGAACAAATAACAAAAGACCCAGTCCGATGTTCAACATCCAAAAACCTTTTTTACGATCAAATTTTGACAATTTGCTTTTTTTTATTTGAATGACTCCATCAAAAATAGGCATTAATGAACCGACTAACGTAGAAAAAAACATACATAAAGTAGATGGAATAAATATCCTTTTAATAAGATTAACAGTAGTTACTTTATTAGATATCCATAGCATAGTAGTGGTAATATCACCTATAGGAGACCATACTCCACCCGCATTTGCGGATATAATTACCAAGCCTAAATAATATAAACGTTCTTTATAATCAGAAATTACTTTTTTTAAAATGGTTGCTACAACTATGGTTGCTGTTAGATTATCTATAATAGCAGATAAAACAAAAGATAATAAACTTATTATCCATAAAAATTTTCGCTTTGTATTAGTAGGAAATAAATCCCTTAATATTTCAAAACCAGAATATCTGTCAATAATAGAAATAATAGACATGGCTCCAATAAGAAAAAAGACTATTTCAGATGCTTTTCCCAAATGAAATAACAATAAAACTTTAGGAGTTTTATCAAAAACAGGGAGATCCAAAAACATAATTAAAGACCAACAAATAGAAGCCATGAGAAGAGATGGAATAACCTTATTCAAGGATATAATATTCTCAATAGTAATAAAAAAATATCCAATGATAAAAACCAATATTATCATTGATTCCATAGTCTCAATCTCTTTATTGGAGATAAAAATTAACAATTTATTTCCATCCTCATCCTGTCCATTCTGGATAATGAGAATTTTTACCTAGCATATCTTCGATACGTAATAATTGATTATATTTCGAAGTTCTTTCGGAACGGCAGATAGAACCTGTTTTAATTCTTCCAATATTTAATGCTACAGATAGATCAGCTATAAAAGAATCTTCTGTATCTCCAGAACGATGAGAAATAATGTTACAATATCCATTTTCTTTTCCAGTATTTATGGTTGCTATTGTTTCTGTCAATGTTCCCACCTGATTCACTTTGATAAGAATAGAATTGGCTATTCCTTCTTTTATTCCCTCATTCAATTTTTCTACTTTCGTTACAAATAAATCATCTCCTACTAACAAAACTTCTTTTCCTAACTCTCTAGTTAACATTTTCCATCCCTCCCAATCATTTTGATCCATTCCATCTTCAATAGATATAATAGGATAACGTCTTGTCAAATAAGACAAATAATTAACATGTTCTTCTTTAGATCTTTCTACCTTTTCTTTATTTTCCTTTTCAAATTTTGAATAATTATATTTTTCATCTTGATAGAATTCAGATGCTGCACAATCTAAAGCTAGACCTATTTGTTCATAAGGTTCATAATTGGCTTGGTGAATAGCTTCCAAAATATTATCTAATACATCTTCAATTCCATTAAAATTAGAAGAAAAACCACCTTCATCTCCAACATTTGTTGATAAACCTTTTTTAGATAAAATATTTTTTAGTTTATAAAAAACTTTATATCCCATTTGAATAGCATCAAGAAATGTATTAGCCCTCATAGGAACTATCATAAATTCTTGAAAAGCTATAGGAGCATCTGAATGTCTCCCTCCGTTAACAATATTCATTAAAGGAATTGGAAGTATATGTGCATGTACTCCTCCTATGTATTTATAAAGAGGGAGATTTAACTCTTTAGAAGCTGCTTTTACTACAGCCAAAGAAACTCCTAAAATAGCATTTGCTCCTAATCTTTTTTTGTTTTTTGTTCCGTCTAAATCTAATATTAATTTATCAATAGATATTTGATCCATTACAGAAAAACCTATTAATTCAGGAGCTATAATATTATTCACATTATGAACTGCTTTCATTACTCCATTTCCTAAAAATTTCTCTCCACCATCCCGCAATTCAAAAGCCTCATTTTCTCCTTTCGATGCTCCAGATGGAACAGAAGCACGTCCTAATACATTTTTTTCTGTTACTACATCTACTTCTACAGTAGGATTCCCTCTAGAATCTAATATTTGTCTAGCTTTAATAGTTTTAATTTTACTCATAGTTCTTTACCTATTTGATCCTTCCTCTTCCTTTTATTACTACGCCTTATAGATTTCTTATTTTTTTTGGAATTATAAATATCATTAAAATCAACTAATTCAATCATAGATAACTTAGCCATATCGCCAAAACGAGATTGCATTTTTATAATTCTTGTATAACCACCAGGACGTTCACGTACTTTTTGAAAAGATTCTTTAAAAAGTTCTGATACTGCAATTTTATCTCTTAATAATGAAAATATATTCCTTTTAGAATGAAGAGTTTTTATTTTAGATTTAGTAATAATAGGTTCTACATATTGTTTCAGAGCTTTTGCTTTAGCTAAAGTAGTAAAGATTCTTTTTTCTTTAATTAAAGATGAAGACATATTAGAAAGAATAGATTTTCTGTGTCCGAATTTTCGTCCTAAATGATTATTTTTTTTCCTATGATTCATAAATCAAAAATCTATTTCTGGTTTAACTTATATTCGGAAATATCCATTCCAAAATACAAACCTTTTTCTTTCATTTGACTTTCTAATTCCTCCAAGGATTTTCTTCCGAAATTTCTCATTTTTAACATATTAGATCTATTGCAATTCACCAAATCTGCTACAGACTGTATAGATGCAGATTTTAAACAATTTTTGGTTCGTACAGATAAATCCATATCAGTCAATTTGGATTTTAATAATGTACGCATACGCAAAAATTCTTCATCATATTTTCTTTCTTTGCTAATTTCTTCATGTTCTTTTTTTCCTATTTTTTCATGAGAAAAAATAGAAAAATATTTTATTAAAATTTGAGAAGCTTCCATTAAAGCTGTTTTTGGAGACATAGATCCATCTGTTATTATTTCTAATGAAAGACTTTCAAAATCTGTTTTTTGACCCACACGACAATTTTCTATTGTATATTTCACATTTTTAATAGGTGTATAAATAGAATCTATAGGAATATTTCCTATTAAATCATTATTGTTTTTCTTATTCTCTTCTGCTGGAACATAACCTCTTCCTTCTTCAATAGTAAAACTCATTTCTAGGGGAATAGATTTTTCTTTATGGCAAATAACTACATCCGTATTTAAAACTTGAAAACTAGAAATAAATTCATTTAAAATTTTTCCAGTAACTTTTTCTTTATTTTTGATTAATACATTGATGGTTTCTTTTGTTACCCCTTTAATTTTTCGATGAAAACGAATTTTTTTGAAATTTAATATAATTTCAGTGACATCTTCTACTACTCCTTCTATAGTAGAAAACTCATATTTCACTCCTTTAATTTTTATGGAAGTTACCGCAAAACCTTTTAAAGAACCTAAAAGAACTCTTCTTAAAGCATTTCCCAATGTCAGACCATATCCAGGTTCTAAAGGTTTCAAATGAAAAATCCCCTTTTGATCTGTAAATTCCGATATTGTGATTCTATCAGGTTTAACAAAATCTAAAATAGCCATAATATGATTTCTCCTTATTTTGAATATAATTCAACAATGAGTTGTTCTTTAATATTTTCAGGTATTTGTTTCCTTTTTGGCATAATTCTAAATACTCCAAACATATTCTTCTCATCTAAAATTAACCATTCTACTAATGAACCTACTTTATTACTTATAGATTCCAATATAACTGGATGTTTTTTAGATTTTTCTCTTATTCCTATCTTATCACCAGGCCTTAATCTGAAAGATGGAACATTGACTATACGATCATTTACTGTAATATGCCTATGAGAAACTATTTGACGAGCAGAAGATCTGGATGGAGAAAATTTCAATCTAAATACAATATTGTCCAAACGAGATTCACATGCTTGTAATAATAATTCTCCGGTAACTCCCTTTTTTCTTGCAGCTTCAAGAAATAACTTTTCAAATTGACGTTCTAATATTCCGTAAGTATATTTTGCTTTTTGTTTTTCTGTTAGTTGTATAAAATACTCCGAGCGTTTCCCTCTACGACGATTATTTCCATGTTGACCGGAAGGATATTTTCTTCTTTCAAAATACTTGTCTTCTCCGTATATACATTCTCCAAACTTTCGAGAGATTTTTGTTTTTGGTCCTATATATTTTGCCATACAAAAAAATATTAAACTCTTCTTCTTTTAGGAGGACGACAACCATTATGTGGTAAAGGAGTAATATCTTTTATTAAAGTAACTACGATTCCAGAATTACTTAATGCTCGTATAGCCGCATCTCTACCAGCACCAGGACCTTTTACTTTTACTTCTACTTTTTTTATTCCTGCATTTAATCCTTCTTTTGCTACATTTTCCGCAGCCATCTGAGCTGCATAAGGAGTATTTTTTTTAGATCCCTTAAAATTCATCTTTCCAGCAGAGGACCAAGCTATTACTTCTCCTTTTTTATTTGTCAGTGTAATAATAATATTATTAAATGTGGATTGAATATGGGCGACCCCCAATGAATCTACTACAATAGATTTTTTTTTCCCCAATGATGATTTTGCCATATATTATTATATGAAATAATTTTATTTTGCTGCTTTTTTCTTGTTTGCTACAGTTTTTTTTCTTCCTTTTCTAGTTCTGCAATTATTTTTAGTTTTCTGACCTCTTAAAGGTAAACGTTTTCTATGCCTAGTTCCTCTATAACAACCAATATCCATTAATCTTTTAATACTTAATTGTATTTCCGATCTTAATTCTCCCTCTATTTTCACATGATTTGAAATATATTTCCTGATATTGCTGATTTTTTCATCAGACCAATCCATCACCTTCATATTTTCATCTATTCCAACAGATGATAAAATCTTCTTAGACAAACTCTTACTTATTCCATATAAATACGTAAGTCCAATGATCCCCCTTTTAGATTTAGGTAAATCCACTCCTGATATTCTGACTGACATATAAAATCAACGATTAACCTTGTTTTTGTTTAAATCTAGGATTTTTTTTATTGATAATCCGTAAACGTCCTTTTCTTCTAATTATTTTACAATTATCAGTTCTTTTTTTTAAAGAAGTTCTTACTTTCATAATATAAAATTAATATCTATATGTTATTCTTCCTCTTTTTAAATCATAAGATGACATTTCTAATCTCACTTTATCTCCAGGCAATATTTTTATATAATGCATTCTCATTTTTCCAGAAATATGTGCTTTAACAATACATCCATTTTCCAATTCAACACGGAACATAGCATTTGGAGAAGATTCTATAATAGTTCCATCAACCTCAATATGCTTTTGTTTAGCCATAAACAAAATATTACAAATTAACTAATTACGTTTAACGTTCTATTAATATACCAATATACAAAAAAAAGAATTATTTAGTATATCTGCTGTTACGATTTTTCATCATCATCAAATCATCATAATAATAATTCAATAAATATATATCAACTTGTTGTATGATATCTAAAATTACTCCAACTACAATTAATAAAGAAGTTCCTCCATAAAATAACGCAAAATTTTGAGTGAGACCTAAACGAAAAACTATAGATGGAAGTATGGCTATTATAGCTAGCAATATAGCTCCAGGAAATGTGATCTTCGATAAGATGGAATCTATATATTCTGCTGTTTCTTTTCCCGGTTTTATCTTTGGAATATGTCCTCCGTTCCTTTTTAAATCATCAGCCATTTGATTGACCGGAATTGTAATTGCTGTATAAAAAAAAGTAAAAATTATCACTAATAAAGAAAAAGTTAAATTATAACATAATCCATAAACATCTTGAAAAAGATGAAAGAATTTTTTCATTTTATCATTATGAACATAATCGTAAAAAGTCAAAGGAAAAAGCATAATAGCCTGAGAAAAAATAATAGGCATTACACCTGCAGCCGTCATCTTTAATGGAATATACTGATGTTTTTTATGAATCAATTTAGAATCAAAACCTAAAGATTTGTAATGAGAAACATATTGTACAGGAATTTTTCTAATAGCTTGAATAATTACAATAGAAAAAAGAATTACTAATAACCATAACAAAATTTCAAAAAACAAAACTATCAAACCTCCATGACCAACCTCCAATTTACTAAAAATTTCTTTAGTTATGGCATCCGGAAAACGAGCTATAATTCCGGACATAATAATTAAGGAGACTCCATTTCCTATTCCTTCTTCTGTTATTTTATCCCCCAACCACATAGTAAACAAAGTTCCAGAAGTCAAGATGACAATTCCTATTGTCCAAAACAAAGTTTTTCCATAAAAAGTATTTATTTTTAGAAGATATGCGTTGGATAAAACTGGATTTGAAAAAGGAATAAACTGTTTAGTTAAAGAAATTAAATATAAAGGAGCTTGTATTAGGCAGATGCCTACAGTTAACCATCTTGTAAGAAAATTAATTTGCCTCCTTCCACTTTCTCCATCTCTTTGCAATCTTTGCAAATAAGGAATAATTATACACATTAATTGTATAATAATAGATGCAGATATATAAGGCATGATTCCCAAAGCAAAAATAGAAGCTCGATTAAAAGCTCCTCCTGTAAAAGAAGAAAGAATTTGCATAAGACCTTTGGAACCTGAATTAAGACTTCCTAAAAAATTACTGATCTCTAATGGATTAATACCAGGAATAGGAATATAAGCTCCAAAACGGTATACTAACAAAAAACTTAAAGTGGTTATAATTTTCTTTCGTAATTCTTTTGCATTCCAAATATTATGAAATGTAACTAAAAAATTATTCATTATAATTTTTCTTTACTTACTTATGAATAATGCTTCTCCACCAGATTTTTTTATGAAAAAAACAGCTTTTTTACTAAATTTGTGTGCCTCTATTTTTAAAGAATACTGTAATTTTTTTCTTCCTGACAAAATTTTTATCAAATTGTTTTTTTTTCTAACTAAATTATTATCTAATAATACTTGTTTATTAATAATTTTTTTATCCGAAATTCTTCCTTTATTTATCCAATCTTGCAAAGTATCTAAACTAATCACAAAATATTTCTTTCTGGAAATATTTATAAATCCGAATTTAGGAATCCTTCTTTGTAAGGGCATCTGTCCACCCTCAAAACCAGGTTTTTTAGAATATCCGGAACGAGACTTAGCCCCCTTATGTCCTCTTCCACAAGTACCTCCATTTCCAGATCCTTGTCCTCTTCCCAATCTAGTTTTTTTTTTCCTAGATCCTATTTTTGGCGTTAAAAAATTTAATAATTGCATAAATTAAAAAATCATATTTTATCCATTATATACTTTTCTAATAGAAATTCCTCTTTGTTTAGCTATTTTTTTTACATCTCTCATATAGCTAAGTGCCTTTATCGTAGCCTTAATAACATTATGTGGATTAGATGATCCTTTAGATTTTGATAAAACATTTCTTAATCCAGCGGCTTCAAGGACAGCCCTCAGAGGACCTCCTGCTATAATTCCGGTTCCTTCAGATGCGGGTTTAATAAGAATATGTGCTCCACCATATTTAGCTTCTTGTTCATGAGGAATTGTTCCATTGGATATGCAAACTTTACATAAACTTCTTTTTGCTTGCTCTCCTGCCTTATGAATCGCATCTGGTGCTTCTTTAGATTTTCCAAAACCATAACCAACCATCCCATTTTCATTTCCTTTAATAACAATAGCACTAAAACTAAAATATCTTCTTCCCTTAGTTACTTTACAAACTCTAGTTACTCCCACTAATCTTTCTTTCAATTCTAATCCTGAATATTTTGTTTTTTTTTCTTTTTCAGATAAAAATGCAGCCATATATTTTTTTATAATCTATAAATCTAAACCCATTTCTCTTATTCCTTCTGCTAAAGATTTCATTCTTCCATGATATAAATATTTTCCCTTATCAAAAACAACTTTTTGTATTTTCAATATTTTTGCTCTTTTCCCCAAAAGTTTTCCTACTTCGTTAGATAATTCTACTTTTGTTTTCTTTTTATTTCCAAACACTTTTTCTCTAGATGAAGATGAAACTAAAGTTCTTCCAGAAGTATCGTCAATTGCTTGTGCATATATAGCCTTATTACTTCTAAAAACAGATATTCTGGGTCTATTAGAAGTTCCAAATACTCTTTTTTTTGTACTTTTTTTTTTAATCATAATAATCAATAATTAAGCAGATTTTCCTGCTTTTCTACGCACTTCTTCTTTTAAATATCTAACTCCTTTCCCTTTATATGGTTCTGGCTTCCTAAATGAACGAATTTTAGCAGCAATTAAACCTAATAATTGCTTATCATGAGATTTCAGAATGAGAATGGGATTTTTTCCTTTTTTTGTTTTTGTTTCCATACAAATTTCCTTAGGAATTTGAATCATAATATTATGAGAAAAACCTAAATTTAATTCTAATATTTCTCCATGAAAAGTGACTCTATATCCAATCCCCACTAATTCCAATTCTTTTTTAAATCCCTTGGAAACTCCTTTTATCATATTATAAATTAATACACGATATAATCCATGCAAAGATTTCGATTTTTTATCTTCTTGGGTTCTTTTTAAATACAATTTTCCTTCCTGTACGGTTAATTTAATTTTATCAGAAATTTCTTGGCTCAAAACTCCTAATTCTCCCTTTATTATTATTTTATGGCCAATAATCTTTAAATTCACATTCTCAGGAATAGAAACCGGAATTTTTCCAATTCTAGACATAATTATATTTTAATATACGTAACACAAAACCTCTCCCCCCAACTTTTTTTTTCTAGCTTGTTTATCTGTTATAACACCATGAGAAGTAGAAATAATAGCTATGCCTAATCCATTCAATACACGAGGCAAATTTTTATGTTTTAAATACTTTCTTAACCCTGGTTTACTGATCCTGATTATTTTTTGAATCACAGAAATGTTTTGATAATATTTTAAAGCTATTTTAATTATTTCTCCTTTTTTATTTTCTAATTTATAATCCAAAATATAACCATTATCTAGTAAAACTTTGGTGATTTCTTTTTTTAATTTAGAAGAAGGAACTTCTAAAAGAGGATGTTTTGCAAAACTAGCATTTCTAATTCTAGTTAAAAAATCAGCAATGGAATCAGTATGCATAATTACTATTTTTTATTACCAACTTGCTTTTTTCACCCCAGGAATAAGACCTTGAGATGCCATATTTCTAAAAACGATACGAGATATCCCAAATTGACGCATATATCCCCTACATCTTCCTGTGATTGAACATCTGTTTCTTAAACGCACAGGAGAAGCATCTCTTGGCAATTTTTGCAATAACTCATAATTCCGAGAATTTTTTAAAAAATTTCGTTTTTTTGCATATTTTAATACCATTTTTTCCCTTTTTCTTTGCCTTGCTTTTACAGATTCTTTAGCCATTTTTCTTTAATTATTTTTTTTTAAACGGTATTCCAAAATGAGATAAAAGACTTTCAGCTTCTGTATTAGTTTTAGCAGAAGTAACAAATGTTATATTCATTCCCATATTTTTTTTAATTTGATCGATATTTATTTCAGGATAAATAACTTGTTCAGATATTCCCATGTTATAATTTCCATTTCTATCAAAACTACTTGTTTTTACTCCATTGAAATCTCTTACTCTGGGTAAAGAAACAGTAATAAGTCTTTCTAAAAATTCATACATTTTTATCCTCCTCAAAGTAACTTTTACACCTATAGGCATTCCTTTTCTTAATTTAAATCCAGATTCATCATGTTTTGAATAACAAAAAATTGCTTTTTGACCTACAATAGCCGTAATTTCTTCCATAGAAGCATCTAAAAACTTTTTATTTAATACAGATATCCCTACACCTTGATGAATAACTATTTTTTTTAGTTTAGGAACTTGCATAACAGAGGTGTACTTAAACTTTTTCATTAAACTATGAACGATTTCTTTTTCGTACAATTTTTTCATCCTAGATTGATAAATCATAGTTTCTCTTTTTTAAGATTAGATATATGTATTGGAGCTTCTTTTTCTATTATACCTCCTTTAGGTTTTTTTGCACTAGGTTTAACATGTTTTTTTACTATATTAATTCCATGTATAATAGCCTTTTCTTTTTTAGAAAAAACTTTGAGAACAATTCCTTTATTTCCTTTAAAATTTCCTGACAAAATAGAAACTTTGTCTCCTTTTTTTATCATAAAAAAAATTTTTTTTATAAAACTTCCTGTGCCAAAGAAATAACTTTCATATATTCTTTATCTCTTAACTCCCTAGCAACTGGACCAAAAACTCTAGTTCCCATTATCTCTCCAGAAGGATTGATAAGTACACAAGCATTATCATCAAAACTTATATAAGATCCATCCTTTCTCCTTGTTTTTTTTGTTCTAATTATTATAGCTTTAGCTACTTGACCTTTTTTCACAATCCCTCCACCAGATATAGCTTCTTTTATAGTAACGATAACAGAATCTCCTAATGAAGCATATCTTTTTTTAGTCCCTCCCAAAACTCTGATAATTAAAACTTCTTTAGCTCCTGTATTGTCTGAGACTTTACATCTAGATTCTTGTTGTAACATTTTATGACTTTTCTAAAATAGAAACTAATCTCCAACATTTCTTTTTACTAAGAGGACGCATTTCCATGATACTAACTTTATCTCCATTTTTAGAGACATTTTTTTCGTCATGAACCATGTATTTTTTCTTTTTTAAAATGCTTTTTCCATAATGTTTATGTTTCACTTTTTTAGTTTCAGAAACAATAATTGTTTTATCCATTTTATCACTAGTTACTATACCTATTCTTTGCTTTCTAATATTTCTACTAACATTAGTAGTAGCAGAAGAATTTTTCTTCTTTTCTTTTTCATGAATCATTTCTTCTTTTATTTAATTCAGTTTTTAATTTAGCTATATTTTTTCTAAAAATTCTAATTTCCATAGGATTTTTAATCAAACCAAAAACATGATCAAATTTTATTTTTTGATAATTCTCTTTTTGCTTTTTTATGTGATTCTTAATATCTTTTTTGGATAAAACCTCAATATCGGAATATTTCATTATTTTATATACTCTTTAGAAAAGATAAATCTCATTTTGATAGGAAGTTTTTGAGAGGCTAATCTTAATGCCTCTTTAGCGATTTCCATTTCCACTCCATCTATTTCAAATAGTATTCTACCAGGTTTTACTACAGAGACCCAAAATTCTACAGGCCCCTTTCCTTTTCCCATACGAACTTCCTGTGGTTTTCTTGTAGCAGGTTTATCCGGAAAAACATTTATCCATAATTTTCCTTCTCTTTTCATATATCTGGTAGCCGCAACACGAGCAGCTTCTAATTGTCTGGATGTAACCCAAGCCCCTTCTAAAGCTTTTATTCCATATAAACCTCTTGATAAAGAAATTCCTTTTGAAGAATTTCCACGTATACGTCCTTTTTGCTTTTTTTTATATTTTGTTTTTTTTGGTTGTAACATGATTTCTCTATCTTAAAATTTATAATTTTTTCTTCCTAAAAGAAGAAGCTTTATTATTAGAAAATCTGTGTCTTTTTTGCATTCCGAATAAAGGCGATAATTCTCTTTTTCCATATATTTCCCCTTTCATAATCCAAACCTTAACTCCTATGCTTCCATATACAGTATGAGCAACCGCTATATGATAATCTACATCTGCACGAAAAGTTCCAAGAGAAATTCTTCCCTCTTTATAAGATTCACATCTAGCCATTTCAGCTCCATTTAATCTACCAGATATTTGTATTTTTATCCCTTGAGCATTCATTCTCATAGCAGAAAGTATGGATAATTTTATGGCTTTTTTATAAGAAATTCTATTTTCCAATTGTCTCACCAAACTTTTTGCTATTAAAGGAGCATCTAATTCAGGACGTCTCACTTCAGAAATATTAATTTGAACTTCTTTTTTCGTTAGTTTTTTCAATTCTTTTCTAACTGTATCCACCTCATCCCCTCCCTTTCCTATAACAAGAGCAGGACGTGAAGTCCTAATAGTTATGGTTATAAACTTAAGAGTTCTCTCTATAAAAATTCTAGAAACTATCCCTTTCGGAAGACGAGCCTCTATATATCTTCTTACCTTGAAATCTTCTTGTATTCTATCTTTATAATTATTACACCAACTAGATTGCCATCCCATGATAATGCCAAGACGATTAACAATTGGATTTGTTTTTTGTCCCATATATATAACTAATTTATTTATCTCTTCTCTAAAAGAACTAAAACTTTACTTGATTTTTTTCTAATTCTATGACCTCTTCCTTGAGGTACTGGACGCAATCTTTTCAGAGTTCTCCCTTGATTGACTCTAATTTCTTTTATATATAAGGAGGAATTATTATCTAATGATAAGTTTGAATATTTTCTATGCCAATTAGACAAGACTGAAAGAAGTAATTTTCTCAAAAAAATAGAAATTCTTTGTTTCTTACTATATTTCAATATATCCAAAGCTTTTTGGATTTTTTTATTCCGAATTAAATTGACTACTAATCTCATTTTTCTCGGAGAACTATGAACTCCGTTCAAGGAAGCAGATATGATCGCTTTCTCTTCCATATTACTTGCTTACTACTGTTAATTCTAATTCTTAACTTTTAATTTATTTTTAGATCCAGCATGTCCTCTAAAAGTACGAGTAGGAGCAAACTCTCCTAATTTATGTCCAATCATATTTTCCGTAATATACACATTAATGAATTGTCTTCCATTATAAACTGCAAAAGTTTGTCCAACAAAATCAGGCAGAATGGTTGAGGGTCTAGACCAAGTTTTAATAATAGACTTCTTTTCAGATTTAATATTATTCAAAACTTTATTATATAACTTTTGAGAAACATATGGACCTTTTTTTAAAGATCTTGCCATAATAATAAAAATTTTATTTTTTTCTTCGTTGTAAAATATATTTATCCGAATGTTTTTTTTTAGTACGAGTTCTAAAGCCTTTAGAAGGTAATCCACTTCTATTCCTAGGAATTCCACCAGATGCTTTTCCTTCTCCACCTCCCATTGGATGATCTACAGGATTCATGGCTACTCCTCTTGTTCTGGGCCTTTTTCCATAATGTCTATTTTTTCCTGCCTTTCCATATGTTTCTAATTGATGATCTGGATTAGAAACTATTCCAATAGTAGCCATACAATTAATCATCACCATTCTTATTTCTCCAGAAGGAAATTTAATAGTTGCATATTTTCCATCTTTTGCAAACAATTGTGCATAGGCTCCAGCGCTTCTAGCTATTTTAGCACCTTGTCCAGGTCTTAATTCTATACAAGAAATATTTGTTCCTAAAGGAATTTCGCTCAAAGAAGTAGAATTCCCTACATTGAAAGGAACATTCTTTCCAGAAATCACTTTTTGTCCTACTTTAAATCCATCCATAGCTATAATATATCTTTTTTCTCCATCTTTATAATGAAGCAAAGAAATGAAGGAAGATCTATTAGGATCGTATTCTATAGATTTTATGATAGCAGATATCCCAAATTTTTTTCTTTTAAAGTCAAGAATTCTATATTTTCTTTTATGTCCTCCTCCAAAATAACGCATAGTCATTTTCCCACAATTATTTCTTCCTCCAGATTTACACTTTCCTTTTGTCAAAGATTTTTCAGGATAAAATTTTGTAATTTGATTAAAGCTGTTGACTATTCTAAAACGTTGACTAGGTGTTATTGGTTTTAGCTTTCTTATTGACATTAAATTTATTTTTTATTAAAAAAATCAATTTTTTGATTTTCTTTCAATTGAATAATGGCCTTTTTTAATCTATTTGTTCTACCATATAAAAACCCTTTCTTAGTATATTTTGATTTATCTTTTCTAGAATAAATCATTGTTCTGATTCTTTTAACAGAAACTCCGAATATTCTAGATATCTCCTCTTTTATCTGATTTTTATTGCAATCAATATATACCGAGAATGTATAACAAGAATTTTCTTCTTTCAAAGAAGATTTATCTGTAAGAAAAGGTTTAATCAAAATCATTGAATTCGCAATTTATGAAATATTTAAAATTCTTTCTATTCTTTTTACCGAATTTTCAGAAAGTATAACATATGAAGAATTTAATAAAGAATAACTATTCAATTCTTCTGCGTTTAACAACTGAAAATTTTTTAAATTTCTAGCAGATAAATGTAAATTTCTATCCGCTTTTTCTACAATCATCAATGATTTTTCATTCATTAACTGTAATGATTTTAATATGTTTAAAACCAATTTAGTTTTAGGTTTTTTCAATTGAAAATCTTCTATAATTTTTACTTTTTTTGTTTTTAATTTATGTTCTATAATATTTTTTTTTGCCAAATTTTTTGTTAATTTATTGATTTTCATAAAATACCTTCTAGGAGTAGGACCAAAAACCCGTCCTCCTCCTCTAAAGAGAGGATTTTTTATATCCCCTTTTCTAGAACCGCCAGTTCCTTTTTGTCTATGTAATTTTCTTCTACTTCCAGATATTTCTCCTCTTTCTTTAGATTTATGAGTTCCTTGACGTTGTGCAGACAGATACCTTTTTACTTCTAAATAGATAGGATGATCATAAGATTTTTTAGAAAAAAATTTTTCATTAAATAGAACTTTACGATTAGTAGAATTTCCTTTAATATCTAAAATTTCTAGTTCCATTTTTTTTTCTTAATCATTAAATATGAATTTTTATTACCAGGTACCGATCCATTTAATATAAAAATATTTTCAGTTACATCAATTTTCAATATTGTTAAATTTTTAATAGTTACATGTTTTCCTCCCATTCTTCCAGCCATTTTCTTTCCTTTAAAAATTCTAGATGGATCGGAACCTGCTCCAACAGATCCAGGTGCTCTCAATCTATTATGTTGCCCATGACTTCTCTCTCCTACACCTGAAAATTTATGTCTTTTTACTACTCCTTGAAATCCTTTTCCTTTAGTAATTCCTCTCACATCTACCAATTCTCCTTCCACGAAAGAATTTATATTTATTTGACTACCTAATTTTATAGAAGGGCTCAAAACATCTTTGAATTCTAACAATTTTTTTTTCGGGAAAATCCCAGATTTTCTAAAATGACCTTGTAAAGCTTTAGTTGTATGTTTTTCTTTTTTATCGATTATTCCTAATTGAATGGCAGAATAACCATCCTTTTCCATTGTTTTTACCTGAATAACATAACAAGGACCTACTTTTACAATAGTACATGGAATATTTTCTCCATTCTTGGAAAAAAGACTAGTCATTCCAAGATTTATACCTATTAAACCAAACATTTTTATTATACTTTAATTTCTGCTTCTACTCCACTCGGCAATTCTAATTTCATCAACGCATCCACTGTTTTAGACGAAGCATTGTGAATTTGTAAAAGTCTTTTATGAGTAGGAAGTAAAAATTGTTCTCTTGATTTTTTATTAACATGAGGAGAACGTAATACTGTAAATATCTTCTTTTCGGTAGGTAATGGAACTGGACCATTAAGCACGACTCCTGTAGGAAGAACAGAATTTACAATTCTTTCAGCTGACTTATCTAATAAATTATAATCATAAGATTTCAATTTAATTTTTATATCATGACCCATGGTATTGATATTGTTAATTTTTTTCTATTTGTTTTTCATTTTCTTATTATACTCTCTATATTTATCATTTCCTATGATAATGTTATCCAAAATATTCCTTGGAACTACATCATAATGAGAAAATTCCATAGTAGATGTTCCTCTTCCAGAAGAAAGAGTCCTTAATACCGTTACATATCCAAACATTTCAGATAATGGAACTAGGCCTTGAATTATCTTTATATTTTCACGATTACTCAGATTTTGAACTATTCCTCTTCTACGATTTAAATCCCCTATAACATCTCCCATATTTTCTTCTGGAACTAATACTTCTAATTTCATAATCGGTTCTAATAAAATAGGTTTCGCTTTTTTTGCCGCTTCTTTGAACCCAAATTTTCCTGCTATTTCAAAAGACAACTGATCAGAATCCACTGGATGATAAGAACCATCTAGAATAGTGATTTTAGCACTTTCTATTTCATATCCAGAAAGAGGTCCATTTTTCATCATTTCTTTACATCCTTTTTCTATAGATGGAATGTATTCTTTGGGAATATTTCCACCTTTTATTTTATTGACAAATTCTAAACCAGACTCCCCAGGATTACCTGGTTCTAAACGAAATAAAATATCTGCAAATTTTCCACGACCCCCTGTTTGTTTTTTATAAATTTCCCTGTGTTCTACTACATCTGTTAGAGCTTCCTTATATTCTACTTGCGGTTTTCCTTGATTTACTTCTACTTTAAACTCTCTTTTCATTCTATCTACAAGGATTTCCAAATGCAACTCTCCCATCCCGGATATAATAGTTTGTCCTGTATAATTATCTGTACGAACTTGAAAAGTTGGATCTTCTTCCATTAGTTTAGATAATGCAAAACTCATCTTATCTATATCTGATTTAAACTTAGGTTCTATAGCTAAACCAATCACTGGTTCTGGAAAAGAGATATTTTCTAAAAGAATTGGAAATTTTTCATCACATAATGTATCTCCCGTTTTAATATCTTTAAATCCTACTACCGCGGCAATATCTCCAGCTCC
The DNA here is from genome assembly GCF_000093165.1 of Blattabacterium sp. (Periplaneta americana) str. BPLAN. Classification (NCBI taxonomy): domain Bacteria; kingdom Pseudomonadati; phylum Bacteroidota; class Flavobacteriia; order Flavobacteriales; family Blattabacteriaceae; genus Blattabacterium; species Blattabacterium sp. (Periplaneta americana). The sequence goes on from NC_013418.2 coordinate 415,056, forward strand.
TATCCTACAAATAGGGTTTTGTTTATTAGCATGCATCTGATATATACGAGAGATACGTTCTTTATTTCCAGATCTTGTATTCAAACTATATGATCCCGCGTTAATTTTTCCAGAATATACTCTAAAAAAAGCTAAACGACCTACGAAAGGATCGCTGGCTATTTTAAAAGCTAAAGCAGAAAATGGTTCTTTTTCACTAGGTTTTCTTGTTTCTTTTGTTTGATAGATCGGATGAACTCCTACTATATCTTTCACTTCTAACGGAGAAGGCAAATAACGACACACAGCATCTAACATAGCTTGTACACCTTTATTTTTAAAAGAAGAACCACACAATATAGGTATTATTTTCATTTTTATAGTGTTCTTTTGAACGGAAGAAATAATATCATCTTCGGAAATAGAATAATTATCATACAAGAATTTTTCCATAATAGAATCATCATGTTCCGACAAGGATTCAATCAGTTTATTATGATAATCATTTACCATATTTTTCATTTCATATGGAATAGGTATTTCTTGAAATGTTACTCCATAATTATTATCATCCCAAACAATGGCTTTATTGGCTATTAAATCTACTACTCCTCTAAAATTATCTCCAGATCCAATAGGAATTTGCAATGGAACAGAATTTGCTCCTAACATTTTTTCTATTTGCAAACAAACATTGTAAAAATCAGCTCCTTGACGATCCATTTTATTTACAAAAGCAATTCTAGGAATATCATATTTATCTGCTTGCCTCCATACTGTTTCTGATTGAGGTTCCACTCCATCAACTGCACTAAATAAAACCACCATTCCGTCTAATACTCTTAAAGATCTTTCTACTTCTACTGTAAAGTCAACATGACCTGGAGTGTCAATAATATTGATTTGATATTTTTTATTTTTATAAATCCAATTACAACATGTCGCGGCAGAAGTAATGGTGATTCCACGTTCTTGTTCTTGCAACATCCAATCCATAGTCGCTGCTCCATCATGAACTTCTCCAAGTTTATGATTGATTCCTGTATAAAATAAAATCCTTTCTGTGGTTGTGGTTTTTCCTGCATCAATATGTGCTGCTATACCTATATTTCTTGTATACTTTAAATCTTTTGACATGATATTAATTAAAATCTAAAATGTGAAAAAGCTTTATTGGCTTCAGCCATTTTATGTATACTTTCTTTTCTTTTTACTGCTTCTCCCTGTTCTCGAAAAGCATCCAATATTTCAGAAGCTAATTTTCTAGCCATTGTTTTTTCATTTCTAATAGAAGCACAAGATATAAGCAATTTCATTGCTTTGGTTATTTTACTATTAGAAGAAATAGGAACGGGAACTTGAATATTAGCTCCTCCCATGCGACGACTTCTTACTTCTACATGAGGCATTACATTTTTTAAACCTTCTTTCCATATTTCTAATGCAGATTTTTCTTCTTTTTCCTTTATGGAATCTATTCTTTCCATAGCCTCATAAAATATTTTATAGGCTAAGTTTTTTTTTCCATTTTTCATCAAATGATTAACAAAACGTGTTACCAAAGAATCGTTAAATTTTGGATCAGGAAAATATACTTTTCTTTTTCTATTCGCCTTTCTCATTTTTTTATTTCTTCTTTTCTATTTTAGCTCCATATTTACTTCTACTTTTCTTTCTTCCATTTACTCCAGCTGTATCCCTAGCTCCACGTACTATCTTATATTTTACTCCTGGTAAATCTTTGACTCTTCCTCCTTTTACCAAAACTATAGAATGCTCTTGAAGATTATGTCCTTCTCCAGCAATATAGCTAATAACTTCTTTTCCATTTGTAAAACGAACACGAGCTACTTTGCGCATAGCAGAATTTGGTTTTTTTGGAGTAGTAGTATAAACACGTATACATACTCCTCTTCGTTGGGGGCAAAACCCCAAAGCTATGGATTTCCTCTTTTTAGAAACGGAAGATCTACCTTTTCTAATTAATTGTTGTATAGTAGGCATATATCTTTAGAATTAGAACGCAAATTATATTATTTAAGAAAAAATTACAAAAAATAAAATTAATTAATTTTTTCGTTTTGAAAAGGTTCTTCTTCCAAAGATTGAATATTAAGTTCTTGATATATGTAACGGTAAGTAGAAAGTAAACATGGATGTCCATCTACAATGGCTACATTGTGTTCGAAATGTGCTGATATATCTTTGTCTGAAGTGGTCACAGTCCATCCATCATCATGAAAAATAACTCCTGGATTGCCTCTATTGACCATGGGTTCTATCGATAGAACAAAACCTTCTTCTAATTTTAATCCTCTTCCTTTTTCCCCAAAATTAGGAATTTGAGGATCTTCATGCATTTTTTTTCCCAAACCATGTCCAACAAGATCTTTTACCACACTATATCCATAATTTTCAATACAAGATTGTATGGAGTAACCTATATCTCCAATAGAATTTCCCTGTTTACATTTAGATAGACCTATATACAAAGATTCCTTTGAACGATTAAGAAATTTTTTGATAGTATTTGGCACTCTTCCTACCTCAAATGTATAGGCATGTTCTCCATAAAAACCATTCATATAAACCCCACAATCTATAGACAATATATCCCCATCACATAAAGGTTCTTGATTTGGAACCCCATGTACAACTTGATAATTAGGAGAAACACATAAAGTATTTGGATAATCATATAGACCTAAAAAGGCTGGAATTCCGCCATGATCACGAATAAAACTTTCTGCAAGATGATCTAAATAAAGTGTATTTATGCCAGGTTTCACTTCTTTAGCTAACATTCCCAATGTTTTAGATGCTAATAATGCGCTTTTTTTGATAAGAATTATTTCTTCAATGGTTTTTATCATAATGCTTTTATTATAGAATCTCCACTCATTATACAAGGTTTAGGTAATCCCATTAATTGAAGAATAGTAGGAGAAACATCAGATAAAATAGCTTCTCTTCTTAATACGTTTTTCTTTTTAAATGTTGTATCTAAAAGAATGAAAGGAACTAAGGAATTTGTATGAGTGGTATTAGGACTCCCATCTAAATTAATCATGCAGTCAGCATTTCCATGATCTCCAACTATAACAACTGTATACGAATTTTTTATGGCTTCTTCAGAACAAACTTTCGTACAATTATCAACAAATTCACAGGCTTTGATAGTTTCAAGCATTTTTCCAGTATGACCTACCATATCCGGATTAGCAAAATTCAAACATATAAAATCCGTTTCTTTTCTCCTTAATTCAGGAAGAATTTTATTCACTATTTTTTTTGCACTCATTTCTGGTTTTAAATCATAAGTCGAAATTTTAGGAGATTCGCATAAAATACGAGTTTCTCCATTAAAAGGTTTTTCACGACCTCCTGAAAAGAAAAAAGTTACATGGGGATATTTTTCTGTTTCAGCAATACGAATTTGCTTTTTTCCATTTCTTTCTAGTATTTCTCCCAAAGTATTTGACAAATTTTTTTTTTCAAAAAGAACATAAATATCTTTATATTCAGGATTGTAACACGTCATTGTTACATAATATAAATTCATCTTTTTTACATTTAAAGAAGAACTATTGTTACTGTTATTCGTTAATAATTCAGTAATCTGTCTTGAACGATCTGAACGAAAATTAAAGCAAAGAACAATATCTCCTTTTTCTATTCTGGAAAAAGGATTTCCAGAATGATCTCCAACTATTATGGGAGTTATAAATTCATCAGTTATCCCTCTATCATAAAAAGAGTTTATGCATTCTAGAATGTTATCAGTATAAAAACCCTTAGAGTGAACAAGAGCATCATATGCTATTTTAGTTCTTTCCCACCTTTTATCTCTATCCATGGAATAATATCTCCCAATAACCGATGATAATTTCCCCACGGATTTTTTTGTTTTTTCTAACAGTTTTTTTATATATCTTATTCCACTTCTAGGAGAAGAATCGCGTCCATCTGTAAATGCATGTATAAATACATTTTTAATATTTTTTTCATAAGCAGCATCCAATAAAGCAAAAAGATGATTTATATGTGAGTGAACTCCTCCATCAGATAAGAGTCCAAAAAAATGGATTTTTTTCCCAGAAGAAATCACATAATTCAGTATAGGATTAACTTTTTCCATAAAAATTTTATTTTTTATGGATTCATTTATTTCTTCCAAACTTTGAATAACTTTTCTTCCAGACCCTAAATTTATATGACCTACTTCAGAATTTCCCATTTGACCATCAGGTAATCCAACAGGAATTCCAGAAGCATGTAATTTGCTAAAAGGATATTGTTGGTAACACGAATCTATAAAAGGAGTATTTGCTTGATTAATAGCAGAAAAAGAAGAATTTTTATTTGATAAACCCCATCCATCTAATATGATCAATATTAATTTTTTCATTTTTTTTACGGAAAAGTAATCCTTTTATAAATCTTTATCTTCAAATTTTTATTAAATTTATTTATATATTCTTGAATAGTAATTTTGTTGTCTTTTATAAATTTCTGATTGAGAAGAGTATTTTCCAATATAAACTTCCTAACCTTTCCTGAGATGATTTTATTCTTTATGTCACTTGGTTTATTTTCTTTTTCTACCTGATATGAAATAATTTCCTTCTCTTTTTCTATAATAGAATTCGAAATCCCTTTCTCATCTATAGCTATTGGATCCATAGCGGTGATATGCATAGCAATATTTCTAGCCATAGTTGAATTAATTCCTTCAGAAGAAGAAAAACCCACTAAAGTGGCTATTTTTTGATTATTATGAATATAACTTGTGACAAATGGAGATTCTATTCTTTCAAATATTTTCAATTCTATTTTTTCACCTACTACCCCAATTTTTTCTATAATCAAGTCTTGAATAGTTTTTCCACGATAAGAACTAGATAAGAACTTTTTTTTATTGTTATATAACAAAGAAATCTTCGATAACATGGATAAAAAATCCAAAAAATTTTGATTTCTAGAAAGAAAATCAGTTTCACAACTCAATCCAATAGTAACTCCAAAAGTTTGATCATAATTAATAGAAGAATGTAAAGCACCTTCTTTGACTTCTAAAAAAGAACGTTGTGTAGCAATATTTTCTCCTTTTTTTCTTAAAAAATTAATGGCTTTATCGAAATTTCCCTCAGACTTTATTAGAGCTTCTTTGCAATCCATGATTCCAATTCCAGTTAATTCTCTAAGCTTTTTTATTTGAGTCGCTGGAATTTTCATGATTTTTCAGATATTTTTCCATTTTTTAATTCGTTCCTATCTGTTTTTCCTACCGAAGAAAAGCCTTCTTGAATAGCTTTTGTTATAAATTTTAGAATAATATCAATAGATTTAGAAGAATCATCGTTAGATGGAATAGGAAATTGAATTCCATTTGGATTTGTATTTGTGTCTACCATAGCAAAAACAGGTATATTTAATTTTATGGCTTCCGATAAAGCTATTTTTTCTTTATATGGATCTACTAAAAAAATTCCACCAGGTAAGTGATTCATTGAAGATATGCTCCCTAAATTTTTGTACAATTTTGCATATAATCTGCTTATTAATAATCGTTCTTTTTTAGATAAAGTATCAAATGTTCCATTTTTTTTCATTTTTTCTATATTGTTCATTTTTTTCACAGATCTACGAATAGTTGCAAAATTTGTTAAAAAACCTCCTAACCATCTTTCTGTAACACAAGGCATATTTACACTTCTAGCATAGAAAAGAACTTTTTCCTTAGCCTGTGCTTTCGTTCCTACTAATAAAATTTTTTTTTCCATAGATACTATCTTCTTTAAACCTATACAGGCTTCTTCCAATTTTGTAATAGTTTTTGATAAATCGATAATATGAATTCCTCCTTTTTTCATAAAAATAAAAGGACGCATATTCGGATTCCATTTACGTGCAATATGTCCAAAATGAACTCCAGCTTTCAATAAATCTTGAGTATTAATTTTTTTTTCCATTTTGATTCTAATTTTCTAACGTTTTGAAAACTGAAATTTTTTCCTTGCTTTTTTTTTACCAAATTTTTTTCTTTCAACTTCTCTAGAATCACGAGTTAACAGTCCTTCATATTTTAATAAACTTCTATTATTTGAATCCAATTTGCAAAGAGCACGAGATATAGCTAAACGAATAGCTTCAGCTTGACCGTTAAAACCTCCTCCATTAACTTTAATTTTTATGTTAAATTTTTCATTATCTATTTTTTTTAATGGATACAAAATTTTTCCGTGAACATTTTTTGGAAAATAATTTTCAAAATTTTGAGAATTTATCAAAATAGATAATTTTTCTCCTGATTCTAAGTATACTCTAGCAAGAGATCTTTTTCTTCTTCCTATGGAATGTATTATCATTCTTAAGTTTATTTGATTAAAATAGGTTTTTGTGCCTGATGTTTATGCTCTGATCCCTGATAAATATGAAGATTTTTAATTATTTGATGTCTTAAACGGTTTTTTGGAAGCATTCCCTTAACCGCTTTGTAGATTAATAATCTTGAATCTTTATTAAAAACTTCTTTTACAGAGGAAATTTTCTTTCCTCCAGGATAACCAGTATAACGGACGTATTTTTTGTAATTCCATTTTTTCCCAGTTAGTTTAATTTTTTCAGAATTAATCACAATAACATGGTCCCCACAATCCACATTTGGAGAAAAACTAGGTTTATGTTTCCCTCGTATTCTTAATGCTATTTTTGAAGAAATGCGTCCAAGACACTGATGAGAAGCATCTATTATCACCCACATTTTTTTCTCAACAGAACTTTTTTTCCCATAAATAGTTTTAAAACTCAACGAATCCATTTTTCAATTTTAACTGTAATATAAGATTTTTTCAAAGAAAAATTTAATAGAAGTGACTTTTTGTCATATAAAAAATCAATTTCTTTGTTGATGTAAAAGCTTATTTTTGTCATAGATTCTATAACTTCATTATGGCATAATGATTGGAGTGTGAAAGATTATATGAAAAAATGTAATAAAAATGAGTAAAATTATAGGAATAGATTTAGGAACAACAAATTCTTGTGTTTCCGTCATGGAGATAAATGATCCTGTTGTTATACCTAATTCAGAAGGAAAAAGAACTACTCCATCTATAGTAGCTTTTGTAGAAGGTGGAGAAAGAAAAATAGGGGATCCTGCAAAAAGACAAGCAGTTACCAATCCACAAAAAACTGTTTTCTCGATCAAACGTTTCATGGGGAGGATGTATTCTGAAATAACGGAAGAATTAAAACATGTTCCTTACAAAGTAGTAAAAGGAGGAAATAATACACCTCGTGTTGATATAGAAAATCGGTTATATGCTCCTCAAGAAATATCTGCTATGATTCTTCAAAAAATGAAAAAAACTGCTGAGGATTATTTAGGAAAAGAAGTGAATAAAGCAGTGATCACTGTTCCTGCATATTTTAATGATGCTCAAAGACAGGCTACTAAAGAAGCAGGAGAAATAGCTGGTTTACAAGTAGAAAGAATTATTAATGAACCTACTGCGGCTGCATTGGCGTATGGATTAGATAAAAACAATCAAAATAAAAAAATAGCGGTATATGATCTAGGAGGAGGGACTTTTGATGTTTCCATACTGGAACTAGGAGATGGAGTTTTTGAAGTTCTTTCTACTAATGGAGATACTCACTTAGGAGGAGATGATTTTGATCAAGTTATCATAGATTACTTTGCTAATGAATTTAAATCTAAAGAAGGAATAGATTTAAGAAAAGATCCTATGGCATTGCAACGTTTAAAAGAAGCTTCTGAGAAAGCAAAAATTGAATTATCTTCTTCTACTCAAACAGAGGTTAATCTACCATATATTACAGCTACAGAATCAGGTCCAAAACATTTAGTTCTTACATTAACTCGTGCTAAATTTGAACAATTGTCTGAGAATCTAATACGTAGATCCATTAATCCTTGTACTAAAGCCTTGAAGGATGCGGGACTAACTACTAAAGATATTGATGAGGTTATTTTGGTAGGAGGATCGACTCGGATCCCTAAGGTACAGGAAGGAGTTGAAAATTTTTTTCAAAAGAAACCATCTAAAGGGGTTAATCCTGATGAAGTAGTTGCTGTTGGGGCAGCTATACAAGGAGGTGTTTTAACTGGAGATGTTCAAAACGTTTTGTTACTTGATGTAACTCCTTTATCTTTAGGAATTGAAACCTTAGGCGGTGTTTTTACAAAACTGATTGAATCAAACACTACTATTCCTACTAAAAAATCAGAGATTTTTTCTACAGCAGCAGATAATCAGTCTGCAGTAACTATACGAGTAGGACAAGGAGAAAGACCTATGTTTAATGATAATAAAGAAATAGGGAGATTTGATTTAGTAGATATTCCTCCTGCTCCTAGAGGAACCCCTCAAATAGAGGTAAGTTTTGATATTGATGCCAGTGGGATACTTCATGTTTCCGCAAAAGATAAAGGAACAGGAAAAGAACAATCTATACGTATTGAAACTTCATCTGGATTAAGTCAAGATGAAATAGAAAAAATGAAAAAAGAAGCAGAGAAAAATGCTCAAAAAGATGAAAAAATTAAAGGAGAAATAGATAAATTAAATGCCGCAGATAATCAAATTTTTCAATCAGAAAAACAATTAAAAGATTATGGAAATAAATTATCTGAAAATAATAAAAAAAATATAGAAAATTTTTTGGAAGAATTAAAGCAAGCGTATTCTAAAAAAGATTTTTCAAAAATTGAAATTTGTATGAAAAAATTAAACGAAGCTTGGACAAATGCTTCACAAGAAATCTACGCGGCTTCCAAAACAAAGAGTCCTACAGATAATTCTGAAAATGAAGAAAAAAAAGGAAACAAAGGAAATGAGAACGTACAGGATGTGGATTATGAAGAAGTAAAATGAAACATTTTTTTCTATTTTTGTTAGAAGATTAGATTTATAAAAAGGAGCAGAATTATTATTGTGGAATAATAGAAATAACAGTTTTTCCACCAATTACTTTCTCTCCTTTCTTTATGAGTATAAAGGTGTCTAATGGCAAATAAATATCTACTCTGGATCCAAACTTAATAAATCCAAATTCTTCTCCCTTTCTTGCTATAGAATTTTTTTTTGCATAAAAAACTATACGACGGGCTAAAAATCCTGCTATTTGTCGAAATAGAATTTCTTTTTTTGTTCTCGTTTCTACCACAGTAGTGGTACGTTCATTATTTAATGAAGCTTTTGTGTCCCATGCTAACCAGTATTTTCCTGGATGATATTTTGCATAAATTATTTTTCCAGATACTGGAAATCTATTTATATGAACATCAAAAGGAGACATAAAAATAGATATGCATATGCATTTTTTCTTTATAAATTCGTTTTCCAAAGTTTTTTTTATTCCTATGACTTTTCCATCAGCAGGAGAAAGTACTTTACTTTCATCTTTATAATGACTTATAGATATTATTCTTTTAGGATTTCTGAAAAAAAAAATAAGAAAACAATACAATATGATAGAAAATGAAAAAATAAATAAATTGAGCAACCTAGAGAATAAAATAGCGGAAATAGAAATCCCTATTAATATTAGAATTAATACATAGATTAAAAAAGGAAAACCTTCCTTATGAATCATAAAAATCCTTTTATTATAAAAAATGAGTCACCCCAGCAGCTATTGTAGCTATAATAGGTATTACAAATATAAAGCTATCTAATCTATCTAAAAATCCTCCATGTCCAGGAAACCAGATTCCTGAATTTTTTACACTATAAGATCTTTTAATAGTAGATTCTACTAGATCTCCAATAGTTGCAAAAATAGGGATAGCAATAGCTAAAATGAACCAATATTTTTCTCCCCATATCTTATATAACAAGAAACCAAAAATCAAACAAAAAAATAAACCTCCTATAAATCCTTCCACAGATTTCTTAGGAGATATGGATATAGCTATTTTTCTCTTTCCCCACTTCCTTCCTATTAAATAGGATAAAGTGTCATTAGTCCATATTAAAATAAAAGTTCCCAAAATTAACTCCCTTCCTCCACATATAGTATATATATAAGAAGCTAACAAAAAAGGTATAATTATGTATACTAAACCAAAAATTAAATGGCTGATTTGTGTGATTTTTTCTTTATGAGAAGAAGTTTTAGAAAATAATTGAATGGCAAAAAATATTATAGAATAAGGAATAAAACATATAATATATAAAATTAAACCTTCTTTTCTTAAGAAATCTAAAAATATAGAAAAAAGTAGAAAAAATGAAGCTATTTTAATCAAAAAAGTATTCGTTTTTAAAATAACTAAAAATTCAAATAAACAAAAAAAAGATAAGATCATCATCACTATTCTGAAAACCTTTTCTCCTTCTTTTATAGAAAAAATAATTAAAAAAACATAAATTAATCCGGTGAAAAATCTTATCAAAAAGTCTAATTTTTTTTTTTTTTCATTAACAATATTTTTTAAGAAGAAGGAAGATTACTTACTGAAGTAAAAATATCTCCTAAATCCTCGGAAAAAGGTCTTTCTCCAAAAATTTTTTTCAAGTCTTCCCTGAAAATCACTTCTTTTTCTAGAAGTTCATTAGCTAGCATGGATAGTTTTTTTTCATTATTTTTTAATAGATTTTTGGCTCTTTGATATTGTTCAGCAATAATTTTCGATATTTCTTCATCTATGATTTGTGCTGTTTTTTCACTATAAGGTTTGGAAAAAGAAAATTCACTTTGCCCCGTAGAATCATAATAAGAAATATTTCCAATTCTATCATTTAACCCGAAAATAGCTACCATAGATTGTGCTTGTTTTGTAACTCTTTCCAAATCATTCAATGCCCCTGTTGAAATACTGCTGAAAATAACTTCTTCTGCAGATCTACCTCCTAATAAAGCACAAATTTCGTCTTTCATTTGTTCTGGAGTGGTAAGTTGTCTTTCTTCTGGAAGATACCAAGCAGATCCCAAAGATTTTCCTCTTGGGACAATAGTCACTTTGACTAAAGGAGCTGCATGTTCTAATAACCAACTTACAGTAGCATGTCCCGCTTCATGATAAGCTATTCTTTTTTTTTCATTTGGTTTTATTATTTTATTCTTTTTTTCCAATCCTCCTATAATACGATCTATAGCGTCTAAAAAATCCTGATTTTCTATCTTGGATCTATTTTTTCTCGCTGCGATAAGAGCCGATTCATTGCAAATGTTTGCTATATCTGCTCCACTAAATCCTGGGGTTTGTTTAGCTAAAAAATCTATATCCACTTTATTAGATAATACAAGCCTTTGTAAATGAACACGAAATATTTCTTTTCTCTCATTCAATTCCGGAGGATCTACTAATATAGTGCGATCAAATCTACCTGGACGAAGCAATGCTTTATCTAATATATCAGATCTATTTGTAGCAGCTAATACAATAACATTTGTGTGAGTACCAAATCCATCCATTTCTGTAAGTAATTGATTTAAAGTATTTTCTCTTTCATCATTAGATCCTGCTATACTACTTTTTCCTCTAGCTCTTCCTATGGCATCTATTTCATCAATAAATATGATACAGGGAGATTTATCTTTTGCTTTTTCAAATAAATCTCTTACTCTAGAAGCTCCTACTCCTACAAACATTTCTACAAAGTCAGAACCAGATAAGGAAAAAAAAGGAACTTTTGCCTCTCCAGCTACAGCTTTTGCCAATAAAGTTTTTCCAGTTCCAGGAGGGCCTATTAAAAGGGCACCTTTCGGAATTTTTCCTCCTAACTTAGTATACTTTTGAGGACTTTTCAAAAATTCTACAATTTCTTGTACTTCTTCTTTAGCCCCTTCTAAACCAGCAACATCTTTAAATGTGATTTTCACATTATCATTTTCATCAAATAATTTAGCTCTAGATTTTCCAATATTAAATATTTGCCCTCCAGGACCTCCTCCAGTAGCTCCAATTCTACGAAAAACGAAGACCCAGAAGATAATCAGCAAAATAAAGAATATCCCATAATCAAAAAAAAATTTTGTAATAGTATATTCTTGTTGATTTTTAAAATCAATAAGAGTATTCAGATTATATTTTTTTTTATATTCTTCAAATTTTTTCTGAAAAAACTGCAAATCTCCTATTTCAAATTCGTATTGTAAAGAATGCGAAATAAACTTCTTATTGCGATCATTTTTTATGATATCACGTGGTGAATTAAGAATATCATGAGATGGAAAAAATTCTTTTTTTAAATAAACATGTACAATTTCCCTATGTTTTACTATAATTTTCTGTACTTCTCCTTTCATAAGAATATCAAAAAAAGTGTCCTGATCTATTTTTCTAGGATTAGAAAAAGAAGATTTAAAGAAAAATATCCCTAGAAATATGGCTAGTATAATTGCATATATCCAAAAAAAGTTGTTTTTACTTTTTACTTTTTTATCTATCATAGGTTTTCTTCATTTATTTAAATATAAATCAAGCATGGCTATAAATTTTTTGTCCAAATATTTTCTATGTTATAATATAATCTGACTCTTTTTTGAAAAACATGTACAACAATAGAAACATAATCTATCAATATCCATTCTCTATTTTTTAAACCTTCTATATGCCAGGGTCTTTCTTTTAACTTTTCAACTGTAATTTTTTCTATGGATCTATATATAGCATAAACTTGATTTTGAGATTCTCCATTGCAAACAATAAAATAGTCACAAACAAAATTATTTCTATTTTTCAAGTTTAAAACAGAAATATCTTCACCTTTTACCATTTGAATCCCTTCTATAATTTTTTTTAATAGCAAAACGGATTTTTTTTAGTAGAAATATTCTAGTAATTTACTTTTTAAGTGTTTTTTTATTAACTAATTCAAAAACAAAAATAAGGTTTTCACTTTAAAGAAGTTAAATTTTTCAACATAAAATATTTTGAAAAAATTTATTTGGCCAATATATTTAATTTTTCTACAAAAAGTAGATTCTACTAATCAATACATAAAAAGGAACATTTTAAAATGGATGAAGAACTGGACTGTTATTTGGTCCATGCATCAAACAAATGGAAAAGGAGTAGGTAAAAATTTATGGGAAACAGAAAAAGAAAAAAATCTAACTTTCAGCATTTTTTTTAAATCGATTACCTTATCTATTGATAAAGGATATGTAATGAATATGATTATAAGTAACGCCATTCATAAAATTTTATTTACTTATAGCAAATTCATTTGGATTAAATGGCCTAATGACATTATTCTAATGAACAAAAAAATAGGAGGAATACTAATTGAAAATGAAGTAATTAATAAAAAAATACATACAACAATTATCGGAATAGGATTAAATGTTAATCAATTAAAATTTAATTCTAAATTTCGAGCTTCTTCTTTAAAAAAGATTCTTAACAAGGATTTTGAATTAGACAAATTATTTTATAACATAATATATTCCATTCAAAAAGAATATTTTCTTTTTACAATTCACGGAGAATCTGATATAAGAGATTATTACGTAAGTCATCTTTATATGAAAGATAAAATCTCTTTTTTCTATATAAGAAAAAATATTCATTGTGAAATCAATGGATTTTCTAAAGGAATTATTCGAAATATAACAAGAAGAGGAAATTTAGTGATTGAATTTAACAAAAATAAAAAAATTTTTTTTTCTCAAAAAGAAGTACAATTGATTTTTTAAAAATCAGAAATTTTTTCCATTCCTTTCTTTTTCATGATTTCTTTTATTCTATATTTCCAGTAATGACGTTTTTTTGGTTTTTTTTGATTTTCTTGAATTTTTTGACGAATCTTATTTTCATCTAATAGGAATTTTTTAATAAAGAAAATTAAACCAATATTAATAATATTGGATATAAAATAATAAAGAGAAAGTCCAGAGGCATAACTATTTATAAACAATAACATTATAAGAGGCATTAAATATAATATAAAAGGCATATCGGATGCGTTATTTTGATTATTTAAAGTATCATTACTACCTACGTTATTACTTAATTTTGTATAAACTAAAAGAGCAAATGAATACAATAATGTAAGTAAACTCACATGATTTCCATAAAAAGGAATAGAAAATGGTAACTCTAAAATAGAGTCATATGAAGTGAGATCATCCACCCACAAAAAAGATTTTCCTCTGAGATTAATCAAAGTTGGAAAAAATTTAAATAAAGAGTAAAAAATAGGAATCTGAAATAGAGCAGAAAAACATCCAGACATTGGGTTTATTCCTGCTTTTTGATATAATTCCATCATAGCCCTTTGTTTTTTTAATGGATCCGAATTCCTGAATTTATTATTAATCTCGTCGATTTCTGGACGAATCAACTTCATCATAGCACTTAATTTATATTGTTTATAGGTTATTGGTGATAATATTAATTTCACTACAATTGTCATTAAAATAATGATGATTCCATAATTCAAATTTGTTTTTTCTAAAAATTGAAAAATTTCCAAAAAGAAATATTTATTAATCCATTTTAAAAAACCCCAACCAAATGGAATAATATTTTCTATTTTTTGATCAAACTTTTTCAATAAAGAAAAATCTAGAGGTCCAAAATATAGTTGAAAAGGAATATTTACTTCTTCATGTTCTTTTATTTTTAATAAGATATTAGATTGAATTTTTTTCAAAAAAACTCCTGAAGAAAAATTTTCAGAACGTATAAAACAATCTTTTAAAGGTTTTTTTGGGATAAAAATTGTCGCAAAAAATTGTTGTTTATAAGCTACCCAATTCAAATTAGATATATTTTTTTCTTCCGATTTTTTTTCGGATAAGAATTGAATCTTGGAATGAGAATTTTTTTTGTAAGAATAATAAACTTGTGTGTAAGAATTTTCCCAATTTCTATCCTTTTCTAGAGAAAAAACTTTTTGTTCTAAATTAATTGAAATAGTTTTATTTCCTGTAAAAGGAAATAAATTCACTGTTCGTACATAAAAACCTACATGGTATTGGGCTCCTTCACTTAAAGTGTATATATGATCTATAAAACCTACACCATAAGGATTATGAGCTCTCATTATAAGAATTATAAGTTTTCCTCTTTTCTGAAAAAAAAAAGGATGAAAATACAAGGAATTTGTAGTAATTAAATTTTTCTTAGAATGTTTCTTATTAGAATTAACCCAAAAAATCATTTTATATAAAAAACTAGAATCTTTTATTAAATAAAGATTTTTATTATGTGATAAATGAATAAAATCATAGGCTTTGTATTTTTTTAAAAAAACCTCATCTATCATTCCTCCTAAACTAGAGATCCTTAGTCTTAAAACTTCATTTTCTAATACACAATCCTTCTTTGATTTTTTTTTTGAAACGAAAGATGATTCATCAGATAAAGAAACTATTTTTTTTGTAAATCTATTTGATATAAATTCTTTATCATTATATGTGTTAAAATATGTAAAAAAAGTCAAGATTAACAATATAAGAAATAAACCAATTGTAGAATTATAATCCAAATTTTTTTCCTTCATACATAATGATAATTCTGAGAATCAAATGATTTATAATTTTTGGAAATTTGCACAAAATAAGTAAACAAAGGATGAGGATGAGTCACTGTACTATTATACTCAGGATGATACTGAACTCCTAAGAAAAAAACATGATTATCTAATTCAATAGCTTCTACTAAGCCTGTTTCTGGATTTATTCCCACGGCTTTCATTCCAGCATTAGAAAAACTTTCTAAATAAGCATTATTAAACTCATATCTATGACGATGTCTTTCAAAAATTTCTTTCTTTCCATAAATAGAAAAAATTTTAGATTTCGCTATTAAAGAACACTTCCAATCTCCTAATCTCATTGTCCCACCTTTTTGCATTATATTTTTTTGTTCTTTCATTAAACTAATAACTGGATGAGATGTCTTTGGATTAGTTTCAGAACTTTCTGCTTTTTGTATTTTCAATACATTTCTAGCAAATTCTATTACTGCTATTTGCATTCCTAAACATATACCTAAAAAAGGGATTTTATTTTCTCTAGCATATCTTGCAGCTAGTATTTTTCCTTCTATCCCTCTATTTCCAAATCCAGGAGCAATTAAAATTCCAGAAATTCCCTCAAAATATTCTTTTATATTTTTTTCTTTGATCATTCCGGAATAAATCCATTTTATATCTACATAAGTTTCATTTTCTGTTCCAGCATGAATTAACGCTTCCGTAATAGATTTATACGAATCACGCAAAGAAACATATTTTCCAACTAAGGCAATTTTTATTTTACATTTAGGATTTTTATGTTTCTTCAAAAAAATTTTCCATTTTTTCAAATTCGGAGTAATTAAAGTAGGCAAATTTAAATGATTTAAAACTACTTTATCAAAATTTTGTACATGTAACAAACATGGAATATCATAAATAACTTTAGTATTGATAGATTCAATCACATTTTCTGGTTTCACATTACAAAATAAAGCTAATTTGTTACGAATGCCTTTAGATATATGTTTTTCTGTTCTACAAACTAAAATATCTGCTTGAATTCCATTCTCCATTAAATTTCTAACAGAATGTTGTGTGGGTTTGGTTTTGATTTCTCCAGTTACTGATATATAAGGTAGTAAAGTTAAATGAATAACCAATCCATTGGATTCTCCTAATTCCCATTTCAACTGACGAACAGTTTCGATATAAGGAAGAATTTCTATATCTCCTACTGTTCCTCCTATTTCAGTAATAATAATGTCATAATCATTGGATTTTCCAAGCTTTTTAATACGTTTTTTAATTTCATTAGTTATATGAGGTATGATTTGCACGGTTTCTCCTAAATAATTTCCTTTTCTTTCATTATCAATAACAGTTTTATATATCATGCCAGATGTCACATTATTATCTTTTGTTGTTGGTTGGTCTAAAAAACGTTCATAATGTCCTAAATCTAAATCTGTTTCCGCTCCATCACTGGTAACAAAACACTCTCCATGTTCATAAGGATTTAAGGTTCCTGGATCTATATTGAAATAAGGATCCATCTTTTGAATTGTGATTTTATAACCTCTATGCTTTAATAACATACCTAAAGAAGCAGATACAATTCCTTTTCCTAAGGAAGAAGTTACCCCTCCTGTAACAAAAACATATTTTGTTTCCATAAAAAATGTTGTGAAAAAACTCTTCCGTCTTTTATAATTTCACTAGATTTCATTAGAAAAAATTCATATCGAATTGAAAATTGGAAAAGAAAGAATTTATAATTTTTTTTTATATTTGCCAAAATTGGAGCAAGTTCTACACAATCAGCTCCCTATAAAATCCTCTAGGGTGGGAACACAGCAAAGGTAATTAGGTAGTAGCGATGTGATGTAGATTCGCTTGCTCCTTTTTATGTAAAAGGAATCTTGAAAAATTTATGGAAGATTCATTAAGATGCAATTTTTGTGGAAGAAGAAAAAATGAAATAACTTTTCTCATATCAGGTGTGAGTGGTCATATTTGTAATTTTTGTATAGAAAAAACATATTCCATAATTCACAGAAAATTTTCTACAGAAAAAGAAAAAAAAAATGTTGAAGAAAAAAAAACAATAGAAATAAAGAAACCAAAAGAAATAAAAAAATTTCTAGATAAATATGTGATAGGACAAAATGAAGCGAAAAAGGTTATATCTGTAGCTGTATATAATCATTACAAACGCGTAATCCATTTTCTTAATAATAAAGAAGGAAATAATGATGTAGAAATAGAAAAATCTAATATTCTATTGATAGGAAATACGGGAACGGGAAAAACATTACTAGCCAAAAGTATTTCTAGACTTTTAAAAATTCCTTTTACCATAGCAGATGCTACAGCATTAACCGAAGCAGGATATGTAGGAGAAGATGTAGAATCTATTTTAACTAGATTGTTGCAATCAGCAAATTACGATGTAAATTCCGCGGAAAAAGGAATTGTATTTATAGACGAAATAGATAAAATCTCTAGAAAAAAAAATAATCCATCTATCACTAGAGATGTATCTGGAGAAGGGGTTCAACAAGCTTTGTTAAAAATTCTAGAAGGATCAATTATTAACGTTCCACCACAAGGAGGACGCAAACATCCCGATCAAAAAATGATATCAATTAATACGGAAAACATTTTATTTATAGCTGGAGGAACCTTCGACGGAATAGAAAACATTATATCTGATAGAATTCATCAATTTTCTATAGGATTCGTTAATCCTAATAAAAAAAACAAAAATGAAAAAAATTTTTTGAAGAATATCACCGCACATGACCTAAGAAAATTTGGATTGATTCCAGAACTTATAGGAAGGTTTCCTATTATTACTTACTTAAATTCATTAGATAAAATTATGTTAAAAAAAATATTGATAGAACCAAAAAATGCTTTAATTAAACAATATAAAAAACTGTTTGATTTAGATCAAATATCCATCGAGGTTACAGATGAAGTTTTAGACATTATAATAGATAAAACCCTTGAATTAGGTTTGGGAGCAAGAGGATTACGTTCTTTCTGTGAAAAAATATTTGTAGACTACATGTTTAATATAGAAGAAATAAATAAAAATCAAATATTAAACATAGATAAAGAAATGGTTATAGAAAAATTCAATGGATTGTAGTTTTTATCTTTTTAAATTTTCCCTAACCAAACTCCATAATTCCGTTTTTAGCTGAAAAAGTCCATCTCTTGTAAAAGAAGAAATAAAAATAATATTTTCTTTTTCTAAAAGAAAATTTTTTTTTATTTCTTCTTTCTTTCTATTATCAATTAAATCTGATTTAGAAACAGCTAACAAACGTTTCTTATTTAATAATTTTGGATTAAATTTTTTTAATTCATTTAATAAAGTTAAATATTCCATTTTTTGATTTTCTGTATTTGCAGAAATTAAAAATAGCAAAATAAAATTACGTTCTACATGTCTCAGAAAATTATATCCTAATCCTTTTCCCTCCGAAGCTTTTTCTATAATTCCTGGAATATCAACTACTATAAATGAATCATAATTCATTTTGACTATTCCAAAATTTGGAATTGTAGTAGTAAAACAAAAATTTCCTATTTTTGGTCTTGCTTTTGTGATTTTGGATAGCAAAGTGGATTTTCCGGTGTTAGGAAATCCAATGATTCCAACATCTGCTAGTATTTTCAATTCCAAAATTATCCAATTTCCCTTAGTCTTTACTCCGGATTGCGCATAATATGGAGACCTTCTTTTCGAACTCTTAAAAAAAGCATTTCCTTTTCCACCTATTCCTCCTTGGAATAAAACTTCTTCTTGAAAATTTCTAGTAATTTCTGATAATACGTTCTGATTCAAATCTTTAACAATAGTTCCTATAGGAACTTCTATGAATAAATTTTTCCCATTAGCTCCGGTTAAATTTTTTTTTTTTCCTGGAAAACCAGAATTTGCGATCCAATGTCTATTGTATTTCAAATGAATAAATGTATGAATATTAGAATTTCCTCGCATAATAATATCTCCTCCTTTTCCTCCATCTCCACCATCAGACACTCCTTTCCTTCTAGATTTCTCTCTATGAAAGTGTATTGCTCCTTTTCCTCCATCTCCACTTTTACAGTAAATCTTTATAAGATCTATGAAATTATCTTTCATCAAAAAAAATTCATGATTTTCTTTTCAAGAAAAAGAGATACATTTTCTATAGAAGAAGAAGCTTTGACGTTTACAATAATATTTTTCCATTTTTCTTCATTCCAAATATATGCAGTTTCTTTATTATATTCTTCTATCCTTCTTTGAACTGTTATAATATCCGTGTCATCATCACGATAACTTATTTTTCCTCTATTCAGTAATCTATTGATTAACAAGTTTTTTTCAATATTAAAAGAAAAAATTACATCTACTTTCCCTATAGATTTTTCTTTTAATATTTTCTCTAAAGAAGAAACTTGATTTTTTGTTCTGGGATATCCATCATAAATGATTCCCCTAGATGAAATATGCTTTTTTATTTCTACATTTAACATATTTATAGTAATGTGATCAGGAACTAATAATCCTTGGTTAATATAATAACGAACTATTTTTCCTAAATTTGTTTTGCATTTTATATGATGTCTAAACATGACGCCAGTAGATAAATGAATGAACCCAAATTTTTTTTTTAAAATTTTTGCTTGAGTTCCTTTTCCACATCCTGGTGGACCAAATAATACAACATGTATCATAAATCATAACATATGAATCTTATACTTCGAAATTTTTTATAAATGAATAGCTTTTCCATAAGCATGAGCAACAGATTCTAAAATAGATTCACTTAATGAAGGATGAGGGTGAATACATGTTATTATCTCATGATTTGTTGCTTCTAACTTTCTAGCAACCACTACTTCGGAAATTATATCAGTTACATGATTTCCAATCATGTGACAACCTAACCATTCATCATACTTATCATCAAAAATAACTTTAACAAATCCTTCCGTGTTTCCATCACAAACAGATTTTCCGAGAGCACTAAAAGGAAATTTTCCTACTCGAATTTGATATCCTTTTTCCCTAGCTTCTCTTTCTGTATAACCTACTGAAGCGATTTCAGGCAAGCAATAAACACATTTAGGAATATTATTATAATCTATTTTTTGAGGATTTAATCCTTTTATATTTTCTATACACACAATGGCTTCATGTGATGCAACATGAGCTAAAGAAGGTCCTTCTATTACATCCCCAATTGCATAATATCCATCCACATTAGTTCTATAATTTTCATCTACAGCAATAAACCCTTTTTTAGTATAAATTCCTACTTCCTCTAGTCCTATGAACTCAATATTGGATACTGTTCCAATGGCAGAGATAACTATATCTGCTTCCAAAAGAAAGTCTCTATCAATAGTATGAATATCAGCTACAATTCCTTTGTCAGTGCAATTAATTTCTTTTACAAAAGAAGAAACATAACATTGAATTCCTATTTTATCAAAAGAAGATTTTAATTGATCAGATATTTCCTCATCTCCATTTGGAAAAAGCTGAGAACACTGTTCTATAATGGTGACTTTTGATCCCATGGAATGATAAAAATAAGAAAATTCTAATCCAACAGAGCCAGATCCAATAATAATTATTTTTTTAGGCAAAAACGGAAGAGAAAGAGCTTCTTTATATCCTATTATTTTTTTTCCATCCTGGGGGATTTTTTTATCTATTCTAGATCTAGATCCCGTGGCTATGACAATATGAGAAGCGTAGCATTCTTCAAATTTTTCTCCATTTCTAAAAATTTCAATTTTTTTTCCATTTTTTAACTTAGCATTTCCATAAATAACATGAATCCCATTTTTTTTCATTAAAAATGATAGACCATTTCTCATTTTATCCACTACTTGTCTACTTTTAGATATGATTTTAGAAAAATCTATTTCTAATGGATTTTTTATTCCAAATAAATCCCTATTCTCTCTTATTTGTTGTAATTTTTTAGCAGTATTCAAAAGAGATTTAGTAGGAATACATCCCCAATTCAAGCATACCCCTCCCAAAGATTCTTTTTCAATCAAAGCTGTTTTCATTCCTAATTGCGCTGCACGTATGGATGCCACATAACCTCCAGGTCCACTTCCCAAGACAATAACATCAAAATACATAATATTTATGTCATTCAATAAAATGATAAATTTACGGATTTTTATTTATCAATTTTTAACGAACGAAGAAAACCATTGGAAAAATATAACTTTTTTTTCATAAATTTGTCCTTAACACATATAGTGAGTAATTTATGAAATTTTTTATAGATACAGCTAATTTAGAAGAAATTAAAAAAGCTAAAGCATTAGGAATATTAGATGGGGTAACAACTAATCCTTCTTTAATCTCTAAGGAATCTATTATTGATAAAGAATCAATAATGAATCATTATGTATCTATTTGCAATCTTTTGGAAAATGAAGAAGACGTGAGTGCAGAAATAATTAGTACAAATTATATGGATATGATTCAAGAAGGTGAAAAACTTTCACTTTTGCACCCAAAAATTGTAGTAAAAATTCCCATTTGTGAAGATGGGATTAAAGCTATAAAATTTTTATCAAAAAAAAATATTAAAACTAATTGTACTCTTGTTTTTTCCATAGGACAAGCTATTCTGGCAGCAAAATCTGGTTCCTATTATGTATCTCCATTTTTAGGAAGACTAGATGATATATCATCTAATGGATTGAATTTGATAAAAGACATTAAGAATATTTATGAAAATTATCATTTTAAAACAAATATTTTAGCCGCTTCAATACGTCATCCATTACATATTATAGAATGTGCTAAAATAGGAATTCATGCAATTACTTCTCCTTTAAAAGTTATATGCGATCTTGTAAAACATCCACTTACAAATACGGGACTAGATAAATTTTTAGAAGATTATAAAAAAAAATTTTAATTAATTTTTATTTTTTTATCTAACAGATATTGAATAGAAATGGAAGTAGGCTTTGGAAGCTTTTCATAAAATATGGAAAGATTTATTTGTTCTTTATTCTCAAAAATCTCTTCTAAATTATTTTTGTTCAGAAAATTAAATTCTTCCAATTTTTTATCTAAATCTTCTTTGATCCAAAAATTAATTTTTTCACTAACTTTTTCTAAAATGCAAATAGTTTCATATATATTTTTTCCAGATTTTTTTTCCAATTCTATACGATCTATAGTGATTGTATCTATTGGAGCTTTAATTTCTTTGAAATTCATAATTTCAATAATTTTTTATAATATATCTTCAATTCTTTTATTTTGGAATGAGAATCAGGATATAATTTTACATATCTTTGATAGGCTTCAAAGAAATCTAAGGCTTTTTCTTTGTTGTCTGCCATTTTATATGTAATAATACAAATTTTGTATAAAGCTTTTTCTTTATAAATACTTTTTGGATATTTTTTGATAAAGTCCTTAAAGTAAATTGAAGCGGCCTTATACTTTCGCATAATAAAATAAGTATTAGCTATGTAATAATCTCTTTTTTCAATTTTTTTTATCAGTTTGACTATAATATTCCTAATTTCTTGTATTTTTTGACTATTTGGATATTTTGTAATAAATTGATTTAAAGTATTAATAGCTGCACGAGTTTTTGTTTGATCCAAATCAAAATTTAATGAATGAATAAATTCATTAAATCCACGTTTAAATAAACGATTTTCTTCCGAATTAGGACCATTAGAATTAGAAAGATCTTTTTTTGAAAAAAAATTCCAATTCTTGAAAACATTTTTCAATATTGAAATTTCATTTTTAGAAAAATGAGAATTTGAAAGATTCCTATGAAAAAAAGGAGGAGAAATATGACTATCATAATTTTTTAATACATGTTGGTCTTTGTAACAAGCAAATATTATAAATAATGATAAAAAAATTATTTTATTATTCATGATTCACATGATGATTTCATTTTTTGATGAAAATTTTTTATATCTCGATCAAATAAATATAATCCAGCCTTATCTTTTTCAACTAATTTAATCTTAGATAAGATTATTTTAGTTAAAGCTTCTTCTTCTATTTGTTCTTCAACATACCATTGCAAAAAATTATAAGTAAAATAATCTTTTTCTTGTAAAGATAATTCTACTAAAAAATTAATTTCTTTAGAAATTATTTTTTCATGTTCAAATAATTTTTGAAATAATTCTTTTAAAGAATTATACGAAATTTCCTCAATAAGAGTCTTTTTTATAAAAATATCTGCATATCCCCCTCTTTTATTAATATATCTTATTAATTTTAACATATGTTTTCTTTCTTCATCTGAATGATCATATAAAAAATTAGAGATCCCTTCCAAACTCTCATATTTGCATTCAACCCAAGATGCCATAGACAAATATAATTGAGAAGATTCTAATTCTCTATTTAATTGTTTTTTTAAACCCATCTGTATTTGTTCACTGAACATGATTTATATTATTTTTATATTAATTAATTTGATTTATATAGATTTAACTTATTTTCTATTTTTTTCTCTAAAAAAGAAGTTCCTCTTATCAATGGCAATCTAACATAAGAATTACATATTTTTAGAACCTTTAATAAAGTTTTAATCCCCGTAGGGTTTCCTTCTTCATAAATAAGTTCAATCATATTGATTATTTTGTAAAAAATGGAAAAAGCTTCTTGAATCTTATTTTCTTTTGCTAAAGATACCATTTCAGAAACTTCTTTTGGAAATCCTTGAGAAATCACTGAAATCACTCCATCTCCTCCTCCTAATATTACAGGTAAAGTAATAAAATCATCTCCTGATATTAAACTGAAATTTTTTGGTTTTTTCTCAATGATTTTATAAGATTGTAAAATGTTTCCAGAAGCTTCTTTTATTCCTATTATATTCTCAAAATCATTAGCTAATCTAATAACTGTATCTGGAAGAATATTAGATCCAGTTCTTTTAGGGACATTATAAATAATTATTTTAGCATCCGTATTATTAACAATAGATTTAAAATGCTGATATATTCCTTCTTGAGAAGGCCTATTATAATATGGAGAAACAGAAAGAATTGCAGAAAAATCGTCCAAATTTATATTCTTTATTTTTTCTATAATATCTTCTGTATTATTTCCTCCTATACCTAATATTAAGGGCAATTTTGTCTGATTAATATTTTTAACGCATTCAATTATATTTTTTTTTTCTTCTTTTTTTAAAGTAGACGTCTCAGCTGTAGTACCTAATACTACCAAATAATCTACTTTGTTTTCTGCGACATGTTTTACAATTTTTTCAAGTCCTTCGAAATCAATTTTTCCATTTATTTTAAAAGGAGTAACCAACGCTACACCTGTTCCATATAATTTTTTCATATATTAGTTTACTACATTTGGTATAAATATCGTTGTTATTTCATATTGAAAAATCATTCACTTTTTATTTTTTTCCCACTAAATAATAAAAACAGATGTAGACGTAGATAATAATAAAGAATACAAGGATTTAATAGTCTTTTTTTGCTCTCGGTCTTGCTGCAGAAACAATAATATTTCTTCCCATAAATTCTGTTCCATTTAGTTTTTCTATGGCTTGTTTTGCGTTCTCTTCATTAGACATTTCTATAAATCCAAAACCCTTGCTTCTTTTATTAGATGTAGATTCATCAAAAATAATTTTTGCATGGGTGACTTCTCCTATAGATTCAAAATATTTTTTTAATTCTTGTTCTGTCATCTCATAAGATAAATTTCCAACGTATAATTTCGTGTTGTCCATATTAAAAATAAATTGTTTTAAAAGCAAATTTAGAGAAATATTTTTTCTAAAAAAGAAAAATATTCTACTTAAACAAGTTTTTTAATTCTATAAAAAAAAGTACTATTCGGATTAAATTTTTATGAATAATGATTTATTGAAACTCTCAAATATTTTATCTTAAAAAATTTTTAAGAATTCCAAAAAATGCATTTGATGAAAATGAAAGAATCCTCTATTATATGGTCTTTATTAGACAATGATTTTTACAAGTTTACTATGCAAAATGCTATAATAAAATTATTTCCCTCTGCAAAAGCAAAATATGAGTTGATTAATCGTGGAAAACATTCTTTTCCAAAAAACTTTTCCAAAATATTAAAAGATCACCTAAAAAGAATGTCTAACTTAAAATTATCAAATAAAGAAAGAATTTATTTAGAAAAAAACTGTCCTTACTTAGATTCTTCTTATTTAAATTTTTTAGAAAAATACCAATACGATCCAAAAGAAGTTAATATATCTCAAAATGGAAAAAATATACAAATCTATATAGAGGGGTTGTGGAGTAGAACTATTTTATGGGAAGTTCCTTTAATGGCAATAATATCTGAATTATATTATCATTTAACAGGAGCAAAACGTATTTCTGATAATAAGATTATTTTTCTAACAAGAAAAAAATTAGCAGAATATAAAAAATTAAATGTTAAAATCGGAGAGTATGGAACTAGAAGAAGATATTCTTATGAAGTTCAAAAATTAGTTTTAAAAATTCTCAAAGAAGAAGGAAATCCTTTCTTTATGGGAAGTAGTAATGTTCACCTATCTCAGGTTTTTTCCATAAAACCTCTTGGGACCCATGGACATGAATGGGTGATGTTTCACGCAGCTAAATATGGGTTCAATATAGCTGATCGAATAGCTATGGAGAACTGGTTTAATATATATGGTAAGAATTTAGGAATAGCCTTATCCGATACATATACATCTTCTATATTCTTCCAAAATTTCGATAAAAAACTAGCAAATATATTCGAAGGAATTAGACATGACAGTGGAAATCCTATTTCATTTATTAATGATACTATAAAACATTATAATAAGTTTAAAATAAATCCTCTGAAAAAAAAAATTATATTTTCTGATAACCTAGATCCACATAAAGTAGCTAATATTTCCTTTTTTTGCAAAAAAAGAATAAATCCTTTTTTTGGAATAGGTACTAATTTTACAAATGATGTAGGACCACCTTCTATGAACATAGTCATAAAAATGGTAAAAGCTCTACCGGAAAAAAAATGGATATCTGTTGTGAAACTCTCTAATGTGGAGGAGAAATCAACAGGAGATAAAAACATGATTTTCTTAGCTAAAAAAATTCTTCATCTTCTATCCTAAAATTTCGAGGATATTTTTTATATTATGACATAATGACATTTTATTTTTTTACCTTTATTATAATCATTCATAAATAATTTTATAAATGAGATGAAAAAAAATTTTTTAAGCACTTTAAAAACTCCATTTTTCTATTATATAGAAAGTTATGGTTGTCAAATGAATATTTCTGATACTGAAATAATAATTTCAATCCTATCAAAAAATGGATTTTTATTAACAAATAATTTAAAAAAAGCTCATATTATCCTACTAAATACATGTGCAATACGGAAGAAAGCAGAACTATCTATTAAAAATAGATTAGAGAATCTGAGATATTTAAAATCAAATAATCAAAAAATTCCATTATTTGGTATTCTTGGATGTTTATCAAAATCAGAAAAATATTCAAACCTGATAGATTTTTCTATAGGTCCAAATTCTTACAGAAAAATACCTGATATCATTCGTTTAGTTATGATGAATGATGAAAAAAAAATAAAACCCATTCTATTATCTGAGAATCAGAATGAAACTTATGAAAATATTAGTCCCTCTCCATCTATAAAAAAGATAACTACTTTTTTAAGTATAACAAGAGGATGTGATAATATGTGTACGTTTTGCATAGTTCCTTTTACAAGAGGAAGAGAAAGAAGCAGTAGTCCATACTCTATAATTAAAGAATGTGAAAACTTATACGAAAAGGGATATAAAGAAGTAACTCTGTTGGGTCAAAATGTAGATTCTTATCTTTGGTTTGGGGGTGGTTTAAAAAAACAGATAAAAATAGATAATAATAACGAAAAAATAATTGATTTTTCAAGGCTTTTGGATTTATTAGCTTCAAAAATACCCTTTATGCGAATTCGATTTTCCACATCTAATCCTCATGATATGTCTGATAGAGTGATAGAAGTTATTTCAAAACATTCTAACATATGTAAACACATTCATTTACCAGTTCAATCAGGAAGTAATAAAATATTAAAACTGATGAATAGAAAATATACTCGAGAAAAATATCTTTCTCTGATACAGAAAATTAGATCTATAATTCCTGAATGTTCTATTTCACATGATATTATAACAGGTTTTTGTAATGAGGAAGAAGAAGATCATCTAGAAACTATTAGCTTAATGAATAAAGTGAAATATGATTATGGTTACATGTTTTCTTATTCTCCTAGGGCTGGAACCTATGCTTATAAAAAATTAAAAGATAATGTTCCAGAAAATATAAAAAAAAAAAGATTAAAAGAAATTATTGATTTGCAAAGAATTCATTCTATTTTTCGAATGAAAAAATATTTGGGAACAATACAAGAAGTTTTAATAGAAGGAAAATCCAAAAAAAACAATCAAGATTGGTATGGACGAAATACGCAAAATATTGTGGTAGTTTTTCCAAAAAAACTATCAAAGATAGGAGAAACAGTTTTTGTGAAAATAACTAATTGTACATCTGCCACATTAATAGGAAGAATAGATGACAATGAAAATAAATAATAAAATCCATTCCATACATGGAATCTATTCACAATATAAAACAAAAATTTAGTATTGTTGGAAATGATTACGCCTTGCATAGAGCTTTGGAAAAGGCTGTTCAAGTAGCGCCTACAGATATTTCTGTATTGGTTCTTGGAGAAAGTGGAGTAGGAAAAGAATTCATTCCAAAAATTATTCATCAATTTTCTTGTAGAAAACATCATTCTTATATTGCTGTAAATTGTGGAGCTATTCCAGAAGGAACAATTGATAGCGAATTATTTGGACACGAAAAAGGATCTTTTACGGGGGCTACAAGTATGCGTAAAGGATATTTTGAAGTGGCAGATGGAGGAACTATTTTTTTAGATGAAGTAGGAGAACTTCCTTTAACTACACAAGTTCGTCTTCTTAGAGTTTTAGAATCCGGTGAATTTATTAAAGTAGGATCTTCTCAAATACAAAAGACTAATATACGCATTGTAGCTGCTACCAATTTGAATATGATAGAATCTATTCAAAAAGGAAAATTTAGAGAAGATTTATTTTATCGTCTAAATACTGTACAAATTAATGTACCTTCTTTACGTTTTCGTAAGAATGATATTAGATTATTGTTTAAAAAATTTTCTAATGATTTTGCTGAAAAATATCACATGCCTCCAATAAAACTTACTGAAGAAGCCTTTAAATATTTAGAAAATCATCCTTGGCCTGGAAATATTAGACAATTAAAAAACTTAATAGAACAAGTATCTGTAGTTGAAAAAAAACGCGAAATTTCTATAGAAAAATTAAAAGAATATCTTCCAGAAAATATTCCTTCTTTATCTTTTTCCAGTTCAAATAACGAACAATTTTTTCATGATTTTTCAAATGAAAGAGATTTTCTTTATAAAATTTTGTTTGACATGAGAAAAGATTTGAATAATTTAAAAAAATTGACTTTCCAATTGATAAAAAGTCAAAATAATACTAATAATAATTTTTTAGAAGAAAATCAACAACTTATGGAAAAAGTTTTTGGAAATATGATTAATACCTCTAATAATCCTGTAAAATCTATAGTAGAAGATTCTATATTTAGATTGGAACATTCTTCCAACTCATCGAAAAATCCATCGAAAAATGAGGATTTTGATTATGAAGAAGTAGAAGAAGATTCTACTAATAAAAACGAATCAAACACTTTATCCTTACAGAAAAGAGAAATAGAATTTATTCAAAAGACTCTAAAAAAAAATAATGGAAAAAGGAGAAAAACAGCTAGAGAATTAGGGATTTCAGAAAGAACATTATATAGGAAAATCAAACAATATGGTTTGTAAAAAAATTCTGATTATTTTTATCACTGGTTTAACTGTATTTTTTTATAATCATGCCTATTCCTCTAAAGAAGAAAAAACAATAGAACTTGGAAATTTTTCGGAAGAAGTAAATATCCCAGGAATATCTATTTCATTTGAAATGAAAAAAAAATTAGAAGATTATATTCTTCTACATAATCCTTTAAATTTAGTTTTAAAAAATGGAGATCTTCTTTTAGAGGGAAAATTTACTGATTACAGAATATACTCAATAAAAAATTATCCATTGAAAATAATTGAAATAAAAGCAAAAATTTTTTACAAAGATAATTCTAATCCGGAGAAAAATTGGACTCAAAATTTTGAAATTTTAGAGAAAGTTTCTCATGAGGAAGTTTTTTTCCTGGATAATTCTTATATAATAGATAGAATTACAAAAAATTTTGTAGTCAAACTATACAATAGAATATTTAATAATTGGTAAAAAAAAATGGTTAATGTATTCAACTATACTTCTTGGATTTTTTATTATTCTAACATGTTTATTTCTTATTGGAATGATTTTGATCCAAAATCCTAAAAAAGGATTTATTTATCAATCTTTTATGGAGAAAAATTTTAGATTTTTTGGAATAAAGAGAACTAATATTTTTTTGGAAAAAATAACTTGGACCTTATCTATCATTATCTTGTTTTTAACTTTGTTTTTTAATTTATTATTAAAATACAAACAGTAAATATGTCATTATGGCATTAAATTTTATACAAATGTAAAAAATTCAAATTTTTTTTATTTGGCATGTTTTTGGCTTTGAACGATAAGTACCGTTAACCTTAAAAATTATTTTAAATATGGGGGAAATAAAGATTAAACCTTTAGCAGATCGTGTTTTAGTGCAACCTGATCCTGCTGAAACAAAAACAGCTTCAGGTATTATCATTCCTGATACTGCAAAAGAAAAACCACAAAAAGGCACTATAATAGCAGTTGGAAATGGAAAAAAAGATGAATCTATGATCCTAAAAGAGGGAGACAGAGTTTTATATGGAAAATATTCAGGAACTGAACTGAAATGGGAAGGAGAGGAATATCTTATTATGAGAGAGTCTGATGTTATAGCTATTATATGATGATTTTAGGATAATAAATCCACAAATTACAACTAATAAAAATATAAAAATTATGGCAAAAGATATTAAATTTGATATTGAAGCAAGAGATAAGTTAAAAAAAGGTGTAGATGCATTGGCTAATGCTGTTAAAGTAACTTTAGGGCCAAAAGGACGTAATGTGGTATTGCAGAAATCTTTTGGAGGTCCTCAAGTAACCAAAGATGGAGTTACAGTGGCTAAGGAGATAGAGTTAGAGGATCCTATAGAGAATTTAGGAGCTCAGATGGTTAAAGAAGTTGCCTCTAAAACGAATGATGTTGCAGGAGATGGGACCACAACAGCTACTGTGTTAGCGCAAGCTATTGTTAGAGAAGGATTGAAAAATGTTGCTGCTGGAGCTAACCCTATGGATTTAAAAAGAGGAATAGATAAAGCTTTGGAAGTCGTCATTTTGGATTTGAAAAACCAATCTAGAGAAGTTGGAGGCAATACAGAAAAAATTAAGCAAGTAGCTTCTATCTCTGCCAATAATGATGAAAAAACTGGTGCATTAATAGCAGACGCTTTTGAAAAAGTAGGAAAAGAAGGAGTTATCACTGTAGAAGAAGCTAAAGGAACAGATACATCCGTAGATGTAGTTGAAGGAATGCAATTTGATAGAGGATATCAGTCTCCTTACTTTGTCACAAATACCGAAAAAATGATAACAGAATTTGATCAACCACAAATTCTTTTATCCGATAAAAAAATAGCTGCTATGAAAGATTTGCTACCGATATTGGAACCTGTGGCACAATCTGGAAAACCTTTATTAATTATTTCAGAAGAAGTAGAAGGAGAAGCATTGGCTACATTAGTCGTTAATAAAATACGTGGAACCTTGAAAGTAGCGGCTATAAAAGCTCCTGGTTTCGGTGACAGAAGAAAAGCTATGTTGGAAGATATTGCAATTCTTACAGGAGGAACCGTAATTTCTGAAGAAACTGGTAGCAAACTAGAAGATGTTAAACTTAACATGCTAGGAAAGGCAGAAAGGGTTATTATTGATAAAGATAATACGACTATTGTTAATGGTGGCGGAAGTAAAAAAGATATAAGAGCACGTGTTGATCAAATAAAAGCTCAAATAGAAACTACTACATCGGATTATGACAAAGAAAAATTGCAAGAACGTCTTGCTAAATTGGCAGGAGGGGTTGCAGTTCTTTATGTAGGTGCAGCATCTGAAGTAGAGATGAAAGAAAAAAAAGATCGTGTAGATGATGCTTTGAATGCCACTCGTGCAGCTGTTGAAGAAGGAATTGTAGCGGGAGGAGGAGTCGCATTAGTTCGTGCTATAAAATCGTTAGATCATGTAATGGGAGAAAATTCAGATCAAGATACTGGAATACAAATAGTTAGAAGATCATTAGAAGAACCTTTGCGTCAAATAGTGGCTAATGCAGGTGGAGAGGGATCTGTGGTAGTGGCTAAAGTAGCCGAAGGAAAAGGAGATTTTGGTTATGATGCAAAAATTGGAGAGTATAAAAACATGATAGCAGAAGGAATTATTGATCCTACTAAGGTAGCTAGAGTAGCATTGGAAAATGCGGCTTCAGTATCTGGAATGTTATTAACTACTGAATGTGTAGTTACAGAAATCAAAAAAGAGGAAACAAATACTCCTCCAATGCCTGGAGCTGGAGGTGGAGGAATGGGAGGAATGATGTAGTTGATAAAAACAAAAAAAAAATAGTGTCCTAAATAAATTTAGCAGACACTATTTTTTTTTTGTTTTAAAACCAGTTTTTTTGAATTTTTAAAGTTTGTTCAATTACATCTCTTACACATCCTTTTCCACCTTCTTTTGGAGAGATGTATTTAGATATTTCTTTAACTTCTTGAACAGCATCTATCGGAGAGCAAGGCAATGCAACAGATTTCATAATTTCCATATCTGGAATATCGTCTCCCATATACAGTATACTATTCCTGGTAATATTCAAAGTATGACAATATTCATCTAAATATTTTTTTTTATTATTAACCCCTTGATAAATATGACGAATATTCAAACCTCTTAGACGTCTAAAAACCATTAAGTCTGATCCCCTTGTTATAATACACAAATTATATCCTTTTTTTTTCGCTAATTGCATAGCATATCCATCTTTAGCAAACATTTGACGAACCATATTTCCGTCAGGAAATAGATTTAAAGTACAATTTGTTAATACTCCATCAACATCAAATATAAAAGTATTAATATTATTCATTATATTCCTATAGCTATCCATAAAAATCAATCACTAACAACTTAAAAAATCACTATGAAAACTTCATCAAAATAATGAATAAATACCACTTTTTCCATTATTATATATCTTCAAAATCAATATTTGTAAAATTTTTCGCTTCTGATGTTTTTTTTTGTGCATCTTTAATTTCTTGATTAAAAGCATGATTCTTAAAATCTTTTTGATGACGTTCTGAGATGACTTCTCTTCCTTTTTCATTAATGATAAATCGAATCATATCATCTAATATGCTCTGAAACTTTGAAAAATCTTCTTTATACAAATATATTTTATGTTTTTTATAAGTGACTTCACCAGTTTCAGAAAAATTTTTCTTACTCTCAGTTATAGTTAAATAATAATCTCCTGCTCTAGTTTCTCTTGCATCAAAAAAATACGTACGACTCCCAGTTTTTAGAGTACGTGAACAAATTTCATTTCTTTCTTTAATATTTTCTTTTTCGTCCATTTCAAACAATATTATATTCCTAATTAAGCAAATCTAAATAAAAAAAATGGTCTGTACTACGTTTTCTTGAAATTATTCTAAATAATTTTTTTAAAAAAAAATACTAGGATTTCCTATTTTAAATATTTTTCCATTTTTTAAAACAATAATAAGATCAAAATCAGATATATAAGAAATATCATGCGTAATAATGATAATAGTACTATTTTTCATATCCTCTTTTATATAACGAATGATTGATTTTCTAGTTTTTTGATCTATAGCAGAAAAACTATCATCAAATATAAGAATGCTTGGATTTCTTATAATAGCTCTAGCTATACATATTCTTTGCTTCTGACCTCCAGATAAAGTTATTCCTCTTTCTCCTATAACAGTTTCGTATCCATCTTTAAAATTAAGAATATCATCTTCTATCATAGCCTTTTTCGCTGCATCATAAACTTTACAAGGTTTCACTTTTTCTACACTGCCTAAGGCAATGTTATTATAAATAGAATCAGAAAATAGAAAGGATTCTTGAGGAACGTAACCTATTTTACTTCGAAAATTATAAAGATCATGATTTTTCAAAGATAGATTATCGATAAGAATTTCTCCTTTATAAGGATCATACAAACGGGATATCAATCTCCCTATAGTCGTTTTTCCAGATCCTGTTTCTCCAGTTAATATTAAAGTTTTCCCCTTTGGAATAGTAAAAGATACTTTACTTATAGTTTTCGTAGGCTGGTCTTTCCTGTTATAATAAATAAAGCTAACATTTTTAAATTGAACCTTTCCAAAAATTTTAGTTTTTATTAAATTATTATCATTAAATATTTCAGGCGTTTCTTTTAAAAATTCATTAATACGTATTTGTGATACTTTCGCTCTTTCTACAATAGAAACTACCCATCCTAAAATAATAAAAGGAAAAATCAAAACATTTATATACGTAAAAAATTCTGCAATAGTTCCTATTTCTCTTATTTCTCCTTTAAAATATTTTTTACCTCCAAAAAAAAGAATTAATAAATGACTTGTTCCAATAAAAAAAATAATAACAGAAGATAGAATGGTATCAATTTTTGCCAATTCTATATTTTTCTTTCGATATTCCAATATAACTTTTTTATGTTTTTCTTGAAAAAATTTTTCAGATACAAATGATTTAATTACTTGAATTCCAGAAAAAGTTTCTTGCATAAAAGAACAAATAATAGATTGATAATTTTGTACTTCTTCACTTTTTTTAGTTATGTAAATACTGATATAATAAATAGAAATAAAAAGAATAGGTATAGGTAATATTACATAAAAGGTTAATGTTCTATCTATACGAAACATTTGTATGATAACCATTAAAAATAAAACTACAAGATTAATAAAATACATGACTCCTGGACCTATATACTGTCGTATAAAAGAAACGTCTTCCGTAAGACGATTCATTAAATCTCCTGTTGAATTTTTTCTATAAAAAGATAAATTAAGCTTTTGATAATGCGAAAATATTTCATTTTTTATATCAAATTCAATCATTCTAGATGTAGTAATAATACATTGCCTCATGTGATATTTTACAAATCCACCTATAATTGGAATTATCAATATAATACTTGTATAAATACAGATTTTCACTTCTAAATTGGAATAGATCCTTGTATCATGTTTTGAAAAACTTGTGAAAATATTTTTTATGATATTAATAGATTTTCCTATGTATGGAATGGGTAATAAAGTTAAAACATTGGATACTAAAATTAATATAAACCCCATGCATAAACGTGATTTATATTTACGAAAATATTTCTTACTAAAAGACAGTAACCCTCCCATACAAAACACAAAATTACAAACTTTTTAAGTTTCACTTTTTATTTATATAATTGCAAAAATTGCAAGACTTACATTATTGTATAAAAAAAATCTATGCCATTTAAAAAAATGTTAATTAGACGATATTTTAGAATAAGAAGTTTGCAATTTTTATATGCTCAGCATCTATCTAAAATGGATTCAAGTAAAGTAGAAGAAAACATGCTTCGAAGCATTGATGAATTACATGATTTATATATATCTCTTCTTCATTTGATATTAAAAATTAGAGATAAAGCATTAAAAATAAATCGATTGATTCCTAAAAATAAAATTAGTCCTGTGCGAAGAATTGCATATAATTCTGTAATAAAAATATTGTCTAATAATAAATATTTGTTGGAATATGATTACAAAAAAAAAATTCTGAAAAAATTTTATGGGAAAAACAAGATCGATATGTTTTTTTTTATAAAGGAAATACAAGAATCCAGTTTTTTGGATATTCAAGAGTCCAATTCTTCTTTTGAAAAAGATAAAAATTTTCTTATCAAATATTACAAAAATTTTGTCATCCCTAATAAAAAATTGGTAGAATATATAGAAGATCTGTATATAAATGGATCAAATGATTTATATATAGCACATATGATGGTATGTAAAACTTTGCAATTTATTCAATTATCTACTCCAAAAAATTTTAAATTGTATAATGTTTATAGAAACGATGAGAATAAAAAATTTATCGTGAGTTTATATAGAAACACAATTTTTCATAAAAGGGAATTTAATGAATTAATTAGTAATATATCTAATAATTGGAATATAGAAAGGATAGCTATAATTGATTTAATTATATTACAAATGGCTATTTGTGAGTTCTTATACTTTCCAAATATTCCCCCAAAAGCAACTATGAATGAATATATAGAAATTGCAAAAATTTTTTGCATGGATAAAAGCAAAACTTTTATTAATGGGATTCTAGATCAAGTATTCAAATTGTTACATAAAAACAATAAAATTTTCAAAGTAGGAAAAGGATTAAAGTAATTAATTTATTCTTATGTTTACTCATTTTATTTATTATTATTTATAAAGAAAAAATATTAATTTTTATTTTATGTTTTCCATACTACAACAAAATCCTATAACAAATACTCTTTGGATGTTTGCTCTAATATTTATTGTATTTTATTTTTTCATGATACGTCCCCAAATACGAAAACAAAAAATAGAAAAGAAATTCCAAGAAAATATAAAAAAAGGAAATCATATAGTAACGAGTTCAGGGATCCATGGAAAAATTATAGAAGTCACAGATCACTTCTATATATTAGAAACCATTGTAGGAAAAATAAAACTTGAAAGAAATACTATATCTAAAGAATTAACTCAATTACGTTATGGAAATACTTTTAGTGCAACAACACCTAAAATAGAAAAAAAATGAAATATTTTTTAATAGGAATTACTGGAAAAATGGGCTCTGGAAAAAGTTTATTTTCCTCTTTTTTTGAAAAAAGAGGAATTCCTGTTTATTCCTCTGATAAAAGAGGAAAAATATTAATGAACAAAATCGAGAATATAAGAAAAAATATTATAAAATTTTTTGGAAAAAAATCTTATGAAAAAAATAGATTAAACACCAATTTTTTATCTGAAAAAGTATTTAGAGATCCTATTGCATTAAAATTGTTATGTTCCATTGTTCACCCTTGGGTTTTTTTAGATTTCAAAAATTGGATTTTATCTCAAAAAAAAACTTTATATTTTATCAAAGAATCTGCTATTTTATTTGAAAGTGGAGCATATAAAAATTGTGATTTAATTATAACTTTAACTTCCCCCATGAAAACAATGATTGAGAGAGTTATGAAAAGAGATAATTTAAAAGAAGATCAAATTCTGAATCGTCTCAATATTCAAATTTCTAATAAAAATAAAATAAAACATTCTAATATAATCATTGAAAATATCCAAGATATTTCTTTTTTAGAAAAGAAAGCAAAAAAAATACACAAAGAAATTATTTCAAAAATTTATAAAAAAAATGGGAAAAGGAGACAAAAAACTAGAAGAGGAAAAATAAGAAATAAAACATATGGAAATCTTCGTCCAAATCCAAGAAATGCAAGGAAGAAAAAAAAGAACAATCATTAATCATCTTTTTTATCACTAAAAATAGACATAAAATATATCAATTGGGCTAAACTTCCCAACGCTGAAACCACATATGTCATAGATGCCCATTTCAGAGAGTCTTTTGCAGTATCATATTCTTGATAG
This sequence comes from Blattabacterium sp. (Periplaneta americana) str. BPLAN, assembly GCF_000093165.1. Classification (NCBI taxonomy): domain Bacteria; kingdom Pseudomonadati; phylum Bacteroidota; class Flavobacteriia; order Flavobacteriales; family Blattabacteriaceae; genus Blattabacterium; species Blattabacterium sp. (Periplaneta americana). The sequence goes on from NC_013418.2 coordinate 452,358, forward strand.
GAAACTATATTTTTAGTTTTTAACCAATTTAAAGCCCTTCTACTTGCGTCAAACTCTATTGGAAGAGTAATAAAGGAAAAAATTACAGCTAAAGAAAACAAACCTATTCCTAATTTGAGAAGAAATGCATTTTTTCCTCCTGAACTATAAAAAATCGCAAGTCCAGACATGAGCACTATATTCGTAAATTTGGAACTAAAATTCAAGATAGGAACTAACTGATTTCGCAATTTTAACATATTGTAACCTAACTTGTGTTGTAATACGTGACCACATTCATGAGCTGCTACTGCAGCTGCAGCCGCAGTTTTTTCATGATAAACACTCTCACTTAAATTAACTGTTTTATTCATAGGGTTATAATGATCTGTTAATTCTCCATCAACAGATATAACACTGACGTCATAAATCCCATTGTCAGTTAACATTTTTTCTGCTATTTCTTTTCCACTCATGTGATTGTGCAAATACAACTCAGAATAAATCCTAAATTTATTTTTTAATACTTTACTAATAATAACACTAACAAAAAATGTTATCCCTACAATCCAATAATAAGTCATAAAAAATATAAATCTATTTTTTTATTAACAAAATTATTAATTTATTAATTAAAATGAAAATATAATTTTTATAAATTTAGAAATTCATAACGTCAAACTTTTAACCATGAATATCCCAACAGTAAATAATCTAAAAAGAGTCGTTATTATTGGTGCAGGATTTGCTGGTTTACAAGTTGCAAAAAAATTAAAAAGGGATAGGTTTCAAGTAGTGCTTATAGATAAAAATAATTATCACACTTTTCAACCTTTATTATATCAAGTAGCTACAGCGGGATTAGAACCAGATTCTATTGCACATTCTATTAGAACAATTATCAAAAAAACGAAAAATTTCTTTTTTAGACTAGCTCATGTTCATTATATCAATACAGAAAAACAAAAAATATATACAAATGTTGGAGACTTATTTTATGATTATTTAATTATGGCTACTGGTTCGGTTACAAATTATTTTGGAAACAAAAATATTGAACATTTTGCTTTACCTATGAAATCCATTCCAGAAGCTTTAAATTTAAGAAGTCTTATCTTGCAAGATTTTGAATCTGCTTTGCTTACTAAAGATTCTAAAGAAAGAGAAAGACTTATGACTTTTGTTATTGTTGGTGGTGGACCTACTGGAGTAGAATTAGCAGGAGCACTAGCAGAGATGAAAAAATACGTGTTACAAAACGATTATCCAGATTTGGATATTCAACGTATGAATATTCATTTGTTGCAGGCCACTCCAAGATTATTAGACGGAATGTCTGAAACCTCCGCGAAACAAGCTTTTAAAAATTTAAAAGAATTAGGGGTTAATATTTGGTTAGATTGCTTAGTTAAAGATTATGACGGTAAAATTGTTTTTATAGACAAAAATAAAAGCATAGAATCTGCTAACGTTATATGGGCAGCTGGAGTAAAAGGTGCTATTATAAAAGGATTTCTAAAAGAAGATATGGAAGGAAAAAGAATTTTGGTGGATGATTATTTGAAAACTTTAAGATATAAAAATATTTTCGCTATTGGCGATGTCGCTTATATGATTAAAAATCACTCTTATCCAAATGGACATCCTATGATGGCACAACCAGCTATTCAACAAGGAAATTATTTAGCGGATAATTTTAATCGTTTTCTAGAGAAAAAACAGATTAAACCTTTTCGATACAAAAATTTAGGAACTATGGCCACTATTGGTAGAAATAAAGCGGTCTGTGATTTTCCATACTTTAAATTAAAAGGTTTTTCAGCTTGGATTGTTTGGATGTTTGTCCATTTAGTTAGTTTAGTAGGTTTTAGAAATAGAGTCATCGCTTTAATGAATTGGGTCATTCAATATTTTCATTATAATAAAAGTGTAAGACTTATTATAAGACCATTTCACAGAAAAAAAATCAATCAAAAATAAATTGAGAAAGGATGTTTTTGAATTTATTTTCTGTTTCTACATATTCTTTATTAGCTTCACTATCCTTTGTAATTCCGCTGCCTGCATATAAAACAATTTCTTTTTTATCCATTTTTATTTTTGCACATCTTAAGTTAAGATATAATTCTATTCTACCCCCTCCATCATAAACAGGACCAAAATAACCTGTATAGAAATTTCTTTGATATCCTTCATACTTCTGTATATAATCCAAAGAATTATTCTTAGGAAACCCACATACAGAAGGTGTAGGTGACATATCGTCTAATATTTTAAAATAATTTGGTTTCTCAAAAAAAGAAAAACTAATAGGAGTTTCTAAATGATGTAAATGCCCTATATTTAAAATTCTAGTTTTTTCAACACAGAGATTTCCAGGAAATTTTTTAAAAAAATTGACAAAATATTTTATTACTATATTATGCTCTTCTACTTCTTTTTTAGTCCATCTATAATGGTCCCAAATAGTTCCAGCTAATGCTACAGTTTTTAACTCTTTTTCATTACATTTTACTAGCAATTCCGGAGAAGCTCCTATCCAAAAACCATGATTAAAGTCATACCATAAAGTAATAAACGCATTCGGATATGAATAAATAAGCTTTTGAAAGGTTTTTTTCAAGTAAAAATTGTGAAATGGAATTTTAATACATCTAGATAAAACTACTTTTTCAAAATCTCTATTTTTTTTTATAGTTTCGATAGCTTTTTCAATCAAATTCTTATATTTATTCGAATAAATTAATAAAGAAGATCCCCTATTTTGCAATGGAGAAATGAAATGATCCATTTTTTTTGGATTTTCTATGTTTATAGAATAAATTTTTTTTGTATAAATCCTTATGGTATAATTTTGATTAAAACTGACAATTAAAAAAAAGTTATTTTCTTTTTTAGATTCTTGAGAAAAAAAATATATTTTTTTTTCAAAGGGCTTTTTAAATAGTACAAAACTTCTATTGTTCCAATAATTTTCAATTATTTTTTTATATAAGTTTATCACATTTATCTTTACCATTTTATAGTTATTGTTTTTTTTTGGGAATTATTATGTTAGTCATTTTGCAATAACTAATTTTGTCATTTTTTTCATTATAAATACTAATTTGAATGAAATGAATAGTTTTTCCTTTATGAATTATCTTTGCTTTCGCGAAGACTATACCTTTTATGACTTTTTGTATGTGATTGGCTGAAATTTCAATATTAAAAACATTAAAAACGTTTTTATTTACATTTATGATAGACAAAGAACTTCCAACACTTTCAGCTAAAGCTAGTGTAGCACCACCATGAAGAAAACCTATAGGTTGTAGTTTTTTTTTGTTTACGGGCATTTTTGCCACTAAAAAATTTAATCCTAAATAGATATATTTTATTTGAAGAGTATTCATCAATGTATTTTTTCTTAAACTATTTAACTCTTTTAATATTTTTTTATTTTTTTTTCCCATAATTCAAAAATTCCTAACGTCATTATTTACATATCCTCCTACAAACAATAGAATAGGCAAGATTTTTTTAAGTTATTTCAAAAAAATTAAATGTAAAAATAAGAGATTAATCCTCTTAGAATATAACAGCTTCTGTAAGCTAAGAAACATTAGAAAGGATAATAGAAAAACTTCTATATCTCTACAGTTTAGATTATGAATTTTTATTGACTTCCCAGATCATTATCAAAAATGAAAAAAAATGTTTAAAAAAAAACATATTCCCATACTAACACGTACATTTGCCCGTTAAAAAATTAACCATGGCGAGAAAACAAGAGGATTTTATTCCTTTGATAGGAAAAAAAAACAAGATTATCGGTTTTGAAAAAAAAGAAAAAATTCATACAAAAGGATTATTACACAGTGCAGTATCTGTTTTTGTCTTTAATGAAAAATCCAAAAAAGATGACAATAGATTGTTAATGTTGCAAAAAAGATCTTCAGAAAAATATCACTCTTCACTTTTATGGACTAATACCTGTTGTAGTCATCCTCGGAAACAGGAATCTGTTTTGACAGCTGCACATCGTTGTTTAATAGAAGAAATGGGTTTTGATTGTTTTCTAGAACAAAAATTTTGTTTTACCTATCATGAATTATTAAATAATGGATTAATAGAAAATGAATTAGATCACGTATTCGTAGGATATCACGCTTATTCTCCTATTATTAATTCTAAAGAAGTAGATAATTGGAAATGGATTACTCTAAAAGAATTAATAAAAGATATTCAACTTTATCCGAACTCTTACACCATTTGGTTAAAAATTATTATTAAAAATTATCTGCAAAAATTAATTTAGATTTAAAAAAAAATTATATGTATGAAAGCAACTATAAGTAAAAAAGGATATTTCAGTGCCGCACATAAACTATACAATCCTCAATGGGATTATCATAAGAATATTGAAATGTTTGGAAAATGCGCTTATTTAAATTATCATGGACATAATTATGAATATATAGTAAGTCTTACAGGAAAAATAAATCCGGAAACTGGATTTGTTTTCAGCTTACAAAAATTAAAAAATCTTCTTCATGAAGAAATAGAAGAACTTTTTGATCACAAAAATATTAATCTCGATATTAAAGATTTCTCGATAATTAACCCTACTGCAGAAAATATTGTTATTTTCTTATGGAATCGAATAAAAAAAAAAATATCGTCTAACTTACATTTAAAAATAATTTTGTATGAAACTAAAAATAATTTTGTAGAATATGATGGATCATAATGTAAAAAAAACAGCTTTATATAACAGTCATATAAAATTAGGAGCTAAAATGATTTCTTATTCCGGTTTTTATATGCCTCTTCAATATGTTTCTTCATTAATAGAACATATGGCTGTAAGGAAAAATGTTGGAATTTTTGACGTAAGTCATATGGGAAAATTTATTTTAAAAGGAAAAAATTCTCATAACTTTCTACAATATTTCACAACTAATGATCTGTCTAATATAAAGACAGGTCAAGCTCAATACTCTTGTTTCATCAATCACTTAGGAGGAATTATAGATGATTTAGTCATTTACAAAATTTCAGAAGAAAAATTTTTACTTATAGTTAATGCGGCTAATATTGAGAAAAACAAAAAATGGATAAACGACCATTTGAATCATAAAAATTTAACATTTATAGATTCATCCCAAGAATATTCTCTTCTAGCTATTCAAGGACCAAAATCTTTGTATTCTATTCAAAAATTAACGAATATTTCTTTGTCTAAAATTCCTTTTTATTGTTTTGAAATAGGAAAATTTGCAGAAATAGATAATGTTTTGATATCTCGTACAGGATATACTGGATCTAAAGGAGTGGAAATTTATATCCGCAATGAATATGCAGAAAATATTTGGAATGAAATTTTAAAAATAGGAGAATCTTTTCAAATAAAACCTTGTGGAATAGCCAGTAGAGATTCTTTAAGATTGGAGATGGGATACCGCTTATATGGTCAGGACTTATCTGAAAAAATAACACCTATAGAAGCTGGATTATCTTGGATCACAAAGTTTAATAAAAAATTTATAGGAAGAGAAATATTGTGGAACCAAAAAAAGAAGGGAATTATAAAAGTTTATATCTTTTCTTGTAGAAAAAAAGGAAAAATACCTAGATCAGGATATTCATTCAAAGACGAAAAAAATTTTACAGTTGGAAGAGTGACTTCTGGAGTCTATTCTCCAGTTTTAAAAAAAGGAATAGGATTAGGATATATAACAAAAAATAATTTTAATTTAGACAAAAATTCTATTTTCGTTTCAATAAGAAACAAAAATATTCCTATTCAGATAGTAAAACTCCCCTTTCTAAAAAAAACATAGAAATATTCCGTATTTCCTTATTTTAACATAAAAAACATAAGAAATAACATATTTACAACATATTAAAAAAAATTTTTTATTAGCCATTCCTGTTTCTTTTACTCAATTAGGGGTCATATGTGTTGGGTTTTCTGATAATATTATGGTAGGTTTTTTAGGAAAAAAAGCTTTAGCCTCAGTTTCTTTAGCCAATGCCATTTTTTTTATTATCATTATTTTTGGACTTGGAATCTCCACCTCTATTTCTTCTTTGATAGCATCTTTGGATGCTAAACATGAATATAAAAAAGGAGCCATGGTTTTTTATCATGGTCTAATTCTTAATTTTCTTTTGTCAATTCTTATGTATGTTTTTATACATGTTTTTTTCTATGTTATTCCATATTTAGGACAACCTCGAGAAATTTTAAGTGATACCATATCTTTTTTAAGAATTATAGCTTTATCTTTTATTCCATGGATGGCTTTCGAAGTTTTTCGAAAGTTTTCCGAAGGATTATCTTTAGTTTTTCCTAGCCTGATTATTACTTGGATTTCGGCTTTTATCAATATAATATTAAATTATTCATTTATTAACGGATTTTGTGGTTTTCCAAATTTAGGAATAAAGGGAATAGCTTATGCTACTTTAATTTCTCGTATAACTATGCTCATAGGTCTTTATCTTCTATTATATAAGTATAAAAAAGTTCGTATTTACTACAAGCATTTTCATTGTTTTTTTAAGAAAGAATATTTTGAAAAAATCTTGAAAATAGGAATTCCTTCTGGACTACATATGTTATTTGAAATGAGTACTTTTTCTATATCTTCTTTTATCACTGGAAAATGTGGAATCAAAGAATTAGCAGCACATCAAATAGTAATTAGTCTTGTTTCTTCTACTTTTCTTCTAAGTACAGGATTTTCTGTAGCAGCAACAGTAAGAATAGGAAATCAATTAGCATTAAAAAATTATTCTGAATTAAGAAAAATAGGATGGTCTGTTATATTTATGGGAATAACATTTATGCTGGTATGTAGTTTTTTCTTTATCTTATTCAAAAATCATATTCCATATATATATATAAAAAACGACCATGAAGTCGTTCGTATAGCAAAAAAGATGATTATCCTTGCTAGCATTTTTCAATTATTTGATGGATTGCAAGGAATAATTCTTGGAGCTTTGAGAGGAATACAAGATGTTAAAATTCCTATGTGGATAAGTTTTTTTTCTTATTGGATTATAGCATTGCCCATAGCATGGTTTTTTTCTATATATCTAAAAATGGGGGGAAAAGGAGTTTGGATGGGTTTAGGAATAGGTCTTACTATTTCCTCTATGCTACTGATGATAAGATATGAAACTATAACTAAAAAACTCATAAAAATGAATAATAATTGAATTTTCATTAAAGATTAAATATCTATATTTGTTAGAATATGTATAATTATGTATTAATGTGGAAATCTTAATTAAGTGTTCTTAATTAATTTCATTCGTTTATGAAAACATTCAAAGATTATAATTTTTTAAACGATAAAATTATTCAAGCTTTAGAAGATCTAGGAATAAAAACTCCTACACCTATACAAAAAAAAGTTATTCCCTATTTGTTAAAATCAGGAAAAGATCTAATAGCATTGGCACAGACAGGCACTGGAAAAACAGCTGCTTTTGGCTTGCCTATCATACAAAAAATAAATTTAGAATTCCGCTTTCCTCAAGCATTAATTTTATGTCCTACAAGAGAACTTTGTATACAGATAACACGTGATCTTTCCCGTTTTTCTAGATATATTTCATTAATAAAAATTATCCCATTATATGGAGGGGTTAGCATCGAGAATCAAATACTATCTTTACAAAAAAGAACTCACATTATTGTCGGAACTCCAGGTAGAATTATTGATTTAATTGAAAGAAAAAAATTGCATTTATCCGATATAAAATATTTAGTACTTGACGAGGCGGATGAAATGTTGAATATGGGGTTTAAAGAAGAATTAGATTCCATTATAATAAAACTACCGAAAAAAAGACAAAGTTTGCTATTTTCTGCCACAATGTCTAAATATATGAATGGAATAGCACATGATTACTTAATAGATCCTATAGAAATTATTACAGGAAAACGAAATTTTGCATCTGATGATGTGAGACATATCTATTACATAGTGAGTAATCAAAATAAATATCTTGCTTTAAAACGTATCGTAGATATCAATCCAGATATTTATGGAATTATATTTTGCAAGACTAGAAAAGAAACTAGAGAAATAGCAGAATCTTTAATACAAGATGGTTATAATGCAGATGCACTTTATGGAGATCTTTCGCAATCACAACGGGAATCCGTTATGAACCGGTTTAGAAATCGAATTTTACAATTCCTTGTGGCAACAGATATAGCGGCTCGTGGAATAGATGTAAATGATGTCACTCATGTCATTAACTACAATATTCCAGATGAAAGTGAAATTTATGTACATAGGAGTGGTCGAACAGGAAGAGCTGGAAATACGGGAATTTCTGTTTGTATTATTCATTCTAGAGAAACTAGAAATCTACGAGAATTTGAAAAAAAAATAGGAAAAAGTTTTGAGAGAATTATGATTCCTTCTGGAGAAGAAGTCTGTGAAAAAAAACTCTTTCATTTTATAGAAAAAGTCAAAAAAATAGTAGTGGATGAACAATCCATGAAAACATTCCTTCCAGAAATCCAAAAAAGATTGGAGGTATTTGATCGAGAAGAATTAATCAAACGTTTCTCTTGGATAGAGTTTAATCGTTTTTTTTCTTATTACAAAAACTCCAAGAATCTAAACAATTCTATTTTCTCATACAAAAAAAATTATTCTGCAAAAAAAAAATTTCTCTCAAAGAGAGTGAAAAAAGAATCTTTTTCAAAACTTTTTCTAAATATAGGATATAAAGACAATTTAACAAAATTAGGCCTGATTAATCTAATCAATCAAGCAGTGAATAATTCACGTATTAATATTGGAAATATAGAAATTTTATCCAACTTTTCTTTATTTGAAGTAGAAAAACGTTATCAAAAAAAAATATTAATAGGAATGAGTAGAATCCATCATTTTGGAAGACCTATTTCTATAGAGATAAAAAATTAAAATTTGATTTATGGCTGGTAATATTTTTGGGAATTTATTTAGAGTTACTACTTTCGGGGAAAGCCATGGAAATGCTTTAGGAGGTATTATTGATGGATGTCCCGCTGGAATAGAATTGAATCTTGAAGAAATTCAAAATGAATTAAATAGAAGAAGACCAGGTCAATCCTCTATTGTTACTCAAAGAAATGAACCGGATAAAGTAAATTTTCTTTCTGGAATTTTGGACAATAAAACTACAGGAACTCCTATTGGATTTATTATCTTCAATAAAGATCATCAATCAGATGATTATAGACATATTCAAAATATATATCGTCCTTCTCACTCAGATTTTACCTATGAAAAAAAATATGGAATAAGAGATTATAGAGGAGGTGGGCGTTCTTCTGCACGTGAAACAATATGTAGAGTGGTAGCTGGATCCATTGCTAAACAATTAATAAAAGACATAAAAATTACATCTTATGTTTCTTCCGTGGGGAACATATCCATCAACAAACCTTATCAAGATTTGGACTTATCAAAAATAGAAGAAAACTCTATCAGGTGTCCTGATCCATATACTGCTGAAAAAATGATATCTCTAATCCGTAAAATTAAGAAAAAAGGAGATACCATAGGTGGAACTATAACCTGTGTCATAAAAAATGTTCCAGTAGGAATTGGAGAACCTGTTTTTAACAAATTACATGCTGAATTGGCAAAAGCTATGCTTTCTATTAATGCTGTAAAAGGTTTTGAATATGGTAGTGGATTTTTTGGATCTGAATTAACCGGATCGAAACATAATGATTTATTTAATAGTGACGGAAGCACTAAAACAAACTTTTCCGGAGGGATTTTAGGTGGAATCTCAAATGGAATGGATATTTATTTTAGGATAGCATTTAAACCTGTAGCTACAATAATGCAAAAACAAAAAACCATAGATAAAGAAGGAAATCTAATTTTTATGGAAGGAAAGGGGAGGCATGATCCTTGTGTACTTCCTCGTGCTATTCCCATTGTAGAATCTATGACTGCTTTAGTTTTGGCAGATTATTGGATGTATAGAAAATTATCTAAATATTCTTCAATAAGGAATTGAAACCTTATTTTCTAATTTTTATTTTAGGTCCAACTGGTGTTGGAAAAACGTCTATATCCATTTTTTTAGCAAAGAGATTAAAAACTGAAATTTTATCTTGTGATTCTAGACAATTTTATCAAGAATTAAAAATAGGGTCTTACCGACCTACTATAAAAGAGCTTGAATCAGTTCCACATCATTTTATAGGACATTTAACTATTCATCAGTCTTATAATGCCAAATGTTTTGAGAAAGATTCATTAAAAAAAATGAAACAATTATTTAAAAAATATTCTATTTTAATTATGGTAGGAGGATCTGGATTATATGAAAAATCGATAACAGAAGGTTTGTCGGATATTCCGAATATTGATTTGAATATTAGAAATAATCTAATCTATAATTTTAAAAAAAAAGGAATTCTTTTTCTTCAAAAAGAAATTCAAAAATTATCTCCAATCCCTACCAATATAGACAGGAATAATCCAAGACGTTTGATAAGATATCTAGAAATAGTTAGATCTACAGGAAAAAATCCTTCTTTCTTTTTTAAGAAGAGAAATTTAAGATTTTTTTCAACCCTAAAAATTGGATTAACTTTGCCAAGAGAAGAAATCTATATTCGAATAAATAAGAGAGTAGAAAAAATGATTCAAATGGGGTTATTAGAAGAAGCTTGTAGGTATTATCCTTACAGACATTTGAATAGCTTGCATACCATAGGGTACAAAGAAATTTTTGATTTTTTATTATCTAAAAAGAAACAATCCTTCCATGAAGCAATAGAAGAAATAAAAAAAAACACCAGAAGATATGCAAAAAGACAATTGACTTGGTATCGAAAAGACCCTTCTATTACATGGTTTCATCCAAAAGAAAAAGAGAAAATATTTTATTTTATTTTGAATAAAGTAGAAATGGGCAATACTGGATTTGAACCAGTGCCCCCCTGCTTGTAAAACAGGTGCTCTAAACCATGCTGAGCTAATTGCCCTAAAAATATCTTCAAATGTAAAGAAAAATTTATAAATTCAATAAAGCTTCAGATACAGTAAAAGTGCTTCCACTTATTAAAATTAGATCTTTTTTTTTAGCTTGAGATTTTGCTGATAAAAGAGCTTTCTTTACAGAAGGGAAAAAACATATTTTTCGGTTATTTTTAAACATTTTTTTTACCAAAATTTTCAAATTTTCAATAGAAAATTTTCTTTCTATATTAGGTTGACAAAAGTAATAAAAAGCTTCAAGAGGAAAATATCTTAATAATTTTTCTACCTTTTTTTCTTTTACGAAACCTAATACTAAATGCAAATTTTTATATGATTCTTTTTTCAATTGTTTATTGATCATAAAAACACCTTCTTCATTATGAGCTATATCACAAATAATTTTTGGATTATCTCGTTGTAATATATGCCAACGTCCTTTAAAATTAGTATTTTCAATAACTTTTTTTAATCCGCTCTTTATAGATTCATTAGAAACTATTATATTTTTTCTTTTTTGTAAAATGTCTATAGTTTTTAAGACTATAATTCTATTCAAATTTTGATAATCTGCTTCAAAAGGCATTTGATATTTTGAATAACCTTTTACATAATTTGAGAAATATATTGGAGCGTTTTTTTTTAAGGCTTCTTTAAAAAAAACAAATTGGATTTCTTTAGAAATCTCGCTCCCAATTATAACCGATATGTTCCTCTTTATAATTCCTGCTTTTTCTAAAGCTATTTTTAATCTATCATTTCCCAATGATTCTGTATGATCTTCACTAATATTAGTAATAATGGAAATTTCCGGATTTATAATATTAGTGGAATCTAAACGCCCTCCCAATCCTACTTCAATAATAGCTAGATGAACTTTCTTTTCCTTAAAGTATTGAAATGCTAAAGCCGTATTCATTTCAAAAAATGACATTTTTTCTTTTTCAATAATTTTCTTATTTTCTGCAATAAAATTGATAATGAAATCTTTTTCTATTAAAATACCATTACAGCTGATTCTCTCTCTAAAGTCTATTAGATGAGGAGAAGTGAATAAACCTATGTTATATCTTTCTTCTTGTAAGATAGAAGATAACATATGTACTGTTGACCCCTTTCCGTTAGTCCCTCCAACATGAATGCTTTTAAAAAAATTTTGGGGATTTCCTAAATAAGAGCAAAAAGATTGTATTCTTTTCAAACCAGGTTTATAGGATTTTAATCCTTTTTTTTGATAAATGGGAAGACGGTTAAAAATCCATTGAATAGTTTCAGAGTAATTCACTAAATATAGAAGTTTAATAATATAGCAAAAATAGATTTTTTTCAAAAAATTCATTAAATTTATCGAGTAGTATTATTACACTCTGAAATAATAAAAACACATTTACACTTTATCGAAAAAATTATAGAAGAAGATTTAAAAAGAGGTTTTCCTATTGAAAAAATTAAGATTTCGATTTCCTCCAGAACCAAATGGGTTTCTTCACATTGGACATGTTAAAGCTATATATCTGAATTTTGAATTAGGAAGAAAGTATAAAGCACCTGTCAATTTAAGATTCGATGATACAAATCCTATTGGAGAAGAAAAAAAATTCATAGAATCTATCAAAGAAGATATCAGATTTTTGGGATTTAAATGGAATAAAGAATGCTATGCTTCGGATTATTTTCAAAAGCTTTATGAATGGGCTGTGGAACTTATTAAAAAGAATAAAGCTTATGTAGACGACCAATCTAAAGAAATCATACAAGGTCAAAGAAAAACTCCTTTTGAAGAGGGGATAAACAGTCTATATCGTAATAGATCTGTGAATGAAAATTTGTATTTATTCGAAAAAATGAAGAATGGATTTTTTGAAGAAGAATCATGTGTTCTAAGAGCTAAGATCAACATGAAATCTTCAAATATGAACATGCGAGATCCAATTATGTATAGAATTTTGAAAAAAAGACACCCTCGTACTAAAAACGAATGGTGTATTTATCCTACTTATGATTGGACCCATGGTCAATGTGATTATTTTGAACAAATATCTCATTCTTTATGCTCTTTGGAATTTGAAAATAGACGTCCCTTATATAATTGGTATCTAGATCAAATTTGTGAAAGCAATAAAATAAGGCCAAAACAAATAGAATTTTCAAGACTAAATTTGAGTCATACCATAACTAGTAAAAGAAAAATACAATACTTGATTGAAAAAAATGTGATCTCATCATGGGATGATCCACGTATTTTAACAATATCTGGATTGCGTCGTAGAGGATACACATCTTTAGCTATAAACAATTTTATTCAAAAAATAGGAATAACAAAAAGAAAAAATCTTATTGACACCTCTCTTTTAGAATTTAGAATTAGAGAACATTTGAATAAAATTTCTCCTAGAGTAATGGTGGTGTTAAAACCAATAAAATTAGTCATTGATAATTATTCTATAAATTCTACTGAATGGCTAGAAACAGACAATAATCCAGAAAATCAGAAATTTGGATGTAGAAAAATTCCTTTTTCAAAATTTTTATATATTGAGGAAAATGATTTTCTAGAAAAAAAAGTAAAAAAATTTTTTAGACTTTCAATTGGACATGAAGTCAGACTTAAAAATGCTTATATCATTAAAGCAAATTTTGTAGTAAAAGATTCTAATGGAAAAATAAAAGAAATACATTGTACTTATGACCCAACAAGTCAATCTGGAAAATTGGTAAAAAATGAAGATAAAAAAAGAGTAAAAACTACCTTACACTGGGTTTCTATAAAACATTCTATTCCTATAAAGATATATTTATATTACCCCCTTTTTTCAATAAAAAATCCAGATAAAGAAAATTTTAAAGAACACATAAATTCAAAATCTATAGAAAAGATTGTAGCCTATGCAGAACCTTCCTTACAAAAAGCTAAAAGAGGAGATCGCTTTCAATTCCAAAGAATTGGATATTTCTATGCAGATATCAATCTAAATAATAATAAAGAAGAACTAATTTTTCATAAAACCGCTTCTCTTAAAGATCAATGGAAAAAAATAAATAAAAAGTAATTACAAAATTTCTACATCCGGATTTTCATATTCTCTTAATCCAGTTCCTGCAGGTATTTTATGTCCTACAATTACATTTTCCTTTAATCCATATAAATGATCAGTCTTACTACTTATAGCTGCTTCACTTAAAACTTTAGTTGTTTCTTGAAAAGAAGCTGCAGATATAAAAGATTTAGTCTGCAAAGCTGCTTTGGTTATCCCTTGTAATATAGGTCTTGCAGTAGCTGGTATAGCATTTCTAGTTTTCATCAATTTCTTATTCTTATATTTTAAAACAGCATTTTCATTCCGAAAATCTCTATAACTAATCAAATCTCCAGATTTAAAATTTGAAGAATCTCCAGGATTTTCAACTACTTTCATTTGAAAAATTCTATCATTTTCTTCTATGAAATCATCCTTATATTCAATATTTCCTTCTAAAAATTTAGTATCTCCTACTTCAATCACTTCTACTTTACGCATCATTTGCAAAACAATTACTTCAAAATGCTTATCGTTAATTTTAACACCTTGCAAACGATATACTTCTTGTATTTCTTTTACCAAATATTCTTGAACAGCTCTTGGTCCCCTTATATTTAAAATATCATTCGGAGTAACTGCTCCATCGGATAAAGGCATTCCTGCTTTTACATAATCATTCTCTTGAACTAGAATTTGATTAGAAAGTTTTACTAAATACTTTCTAATTTCCCCTGTTTTAGATTCTACTATAATTTCTCTATTTCCTCTTTTTATTTTTCCATGACTGACTATTCCATCCATTTCTGATACTACAGCCGGATTAGAAGGATTACGAGCTTCAAATAATTCAGATAAACGAGGCAATCCTCCTGTAATATCTCCAGACTTAGCGGACCTCCTGGGAACTTTAACCAAAATTTTTCCTACTTTTATTTTCTCTTGATCTTCTACCATTAAATGAGCACCTACTGGTAAATTGTAAATCTTCAATTCTTCATCATTTTCATCCAAAATTTTTAATGTAGGTATTAAATTTTTATTTCTTACTTCTGTAATAACTTTTTCTTGAAATCCAGTTTGCTCATCTATTTCCACTTGAAAGGTCACCCCCTGTTCTAAATGTTGATAAGAAATTTTTCCAGTATACTCTGCAACAATAACGGCATTATACAGATCCCACTGGCAAATTAGATCTCCTTCTTTTAACTCATCCCCATGTTTAACATATAAAGTAGCTCCATAAGGAATATTATTAATCATTAAAACAGATGACTTATTTTTATTAAATAGTTTCATTTCTGTAGAACGAGAAACTACCACTCCAACTTTTTCTCCATAATCATTTTTAATTTGAACAATTTTTAAATCCTCAAATTCTATAATTCCATCATATTTTGTTCGTATCTGTGAAGATTCTGTGATATTTCCAGCTGTTCCTCCAACATGAAAAGTACGTAAAGTTAATTGGGTTCCCGGTTCTCCAATGGATTGTGCGGCGATAACTCCTACAGCTTCTCCTTTTTGAACTATTTTTCCTGTAGACAGATTACGTCCATAACATTTAGAACAAATACCCATTTTAGCTTCACAAGTAAGAGGAGAACGTACTTCCACGAACTCTATTCCAGATTTTTCAATTAAATCTGCAATTCTTTCATCAATCATTTCTCCAGAATCAACTATTAATTCATTGTTTTTTGGATGAAAAAGATCATTTAAAGATATACGTCCCAAAATTCTATCAAATAAAGTTTCAACTACTTCTTCGTTTTTTTTCAATGCTGATATTTCTAAACCACGTAACGTGTTACAATCTTCCATTTTTATAATTACATCTTGAGCAGCATCTACTAGACGTCTTGTCAAATATCCAGCATCTGCCGTTTTCAATGCTGTATCAGCCAATCCCTTACGAGCTCCATGAGTAGATATAAAATACTCTAAAATAGAAAGTCCTTCTCTAAAATTAGACAAAATAGGATTTTCAATAATTTCTCCACCAGAAGATCCTGCTTTTTGAGGTTTAGCCATTAATCCGCGCATTCCAGAAAGCTGACGAATTTGTTCCTTGGATCCTCTTGCTCCAGAATCTAACATCATATATACGGGATTAAAACCATGTCTATCTTCACGCATCTGCTTCATTACTTTTTCTGTTAACATAGCATTTGTATTTGTCCATATATCAATAACTTGGTTATAACGTTCGTTATTTGTTATTAACCCCATATTATAATTCATTTTCACATTGTCTACTTGTTTTATAGCATAATTTACCATGTTTTTTTTATCACTTGGAATGATAATATCTCCTAATCCAAAAGAAAGACCTCCTTTGAAAGCATTATAAAATCCTAATTCTTTGATGTCATCTAAGAATTTTGCAGTAGTAGGAACATCTGTTAAATGCAAGATTTTTCCAATAATTTCCCTTAAAGATTTTTTTGTAAGGGATTCATTAATGAATCCTACTTTTTTAGGAACAACTTGATTAAATAAAACTCTTCCTACAGTAGTTTCTATCAATTGATCAAACAAAGTTTCTTTCTTTCGAACACTAACTTTCACTTTTATTAGAGCATGTAATTCCACCACATTTTGATTATATGCTATTTCTACCTCTTCTGGAGAATAAAAAATAAGTCCTTTTCCTTTTACTTTACTAGAAGTAACTAAAGGTTTAGTCATGTAATATAAACCTAATACCATATCTTGAGATGGAACAGTAATAGGAGAACCATTGGCAGGATTTAAAATATTCTGAGAAGCTAACATAAGAAGTTGAGCTTCTAAAATAGCTCCAGAAGATAAAGGAAGATGAACGGCCATTTGATCTCCATCAAAATCTGCGTTAAAAGCAGCACAAACCAAAGGATGTAATTGAATTGCTTTTCCCTCTATCAATTTTGGCTGAAAAGCTTGAATTCCTAATCTATGTAAAGTTGGTGCTCTATTCAACAAAACAGGATGTCCTTTTAAGACATTCTCTAAAATATCCCAAATCATGGGATCTCTTTTGTCTATAATTCTTTTAGCAGATTTTACAGTTTTTACAATCCCTCTTTCAATTAACTTTCGTATAATAAAAGGTTTATAAAGTTCAGCGGCCATATCTTTAGGAAGTCCACACTCCTGTAATTTTAAATGAGGCCCTACTACAATAACTGAGCGAGCAGAATAATCTACTCTCTTTCCAAGAAGATTTTGTCTGAAACGACCTTGTTTTCCTTTTAAAGAATCAGATAAGGATTTTAAAGGACGATTCGCCTCAGATTTCACTGCGGATACTTTCCTGGAATTGTCAAAAAGAGAATCTACAGCTTCTTGAAGCATCCTTTTCTCATTTCGTAAAATAACTTCAGGAGCCTTAATTTCTATAAGCCTTTTTAAACGATTGTTTCTTATAAGAACACGACGATATAAATCCGTCATATCAGAAGCCGCATAACGACCTCCATCTAGAGGAACAAGAGGACGTAATTCAGGAGGAATAACAGCTAAAATATGAATAATCATCCAAGAAACATTTCCGCCATTCTTTTTTCCCTCTCTAAAAGATTCTACTACTTGTAAACGTTTTAAAGCTTCAATCCTTCTTTGTTTAGAAGTTTCATTATGAGCTTGATTTCTCAAATCAAGAGATAATTTATCTAAATCTAAACGATTCAAAAGATCTTCTATACACTCACCCCCCATCTTAGCTATAAATTTTTTAGAATCCGTATCTTCTAAATAAAAATTTCCTTTTGGGAGTTTATTTAAAACATATAAATACTCTTCCTCTGTAAGAAAATCGCCTTTTTGAAAAAAGGAACCATCTGAACGAGTAGCCTCCCCTCCCTGAATTACCACATATCTTTCATAATAAATAATCATCTCAAGCTTTTTAGATGGTAATCCTAATAAATAACCTATTTTATTAGGGGAAGAACGAAAACACCAAATATGAACCACGGGAACCACCAAATTAATATGCCCCATGCGTTCTCTTCTTACCTTTTTCTCGGTTACTTCTACTCCACATCTATCACAAACAATTCCTTTGTAACGGATTCGTTTATATTTTCCACAAGCACATTCATAATCCTTAACTGGACCGAAAATTCGTTCACAAAAAAGACCATCCCTTTCTGGTTTATGAGTTCTATAATTGATAGTTTCCGGTTTTAAAACCTCTCCATGAGATTCTTTCAATATAGATTCTGGAGAAGCTAATCGAATAGTAATTTTATTAAATTTGTTATTTTTTTTTCTATTCATTCTTTCATAAAGTATAAGAAACTGAAAACTTTCATTCTTCTAAATTAATATCCAGTCCAAGTCCTTTTAATTCATAACATAAAACATTAAAAGATTCTGGATTATTGGGTTCAGGCATGGGGTCCCCTTTCACTATAGATTCATAAGTTTTAGCTCTTCCTGTTACATCATCAGATTTAACAGTTAATATTTCACGCAAAATATTAGAAGCTCCAAAAGCTTCTAAAGCCCAAACTTCCATTTCTCCAAAACGCTGTCCTCCAAACTGAGCCTTTCCTCCTAGAGGTTGTTGGGTGATAAGAGAATATGGACCTATAGAACGAGCATGCATTTTATCATCAACCATATGACCTAGTTTTAACATGTATATTACCCCTACTGTTGCTGGTTGATCAAATCTCTCTCCTGTCCCTCCATCAAACAAATAAGTAGTTCCGAAACGAGGAATATTAGCTTTATCTGTAAATTCAGATATTTTTTCTATAGTAGCTCCATCAAATATAGGAGTTGAAAATTTAATATTTAACTTGTAACCAGCCCAACCTAATACAGTCTCATATATTTGTCCAATATTCATTCTAGAGGGAACTCCTAATGGATTTAAAACTATATCTACAGGACTTCCGTCTTCTAAAAAAGGCATATCTTCCTCGCGAAGAATACGAGCCACTACTCCTTTATTTCCATGTCTACCAGCCATTTTATCTCCAACTTTCAATTTTCTTTTTTTTGCAATATAAACTTTAGCCATTTTAATAATCCCAGAAGGCAATTCATCTCCAACTGTAATAGAAAATTTTTTGTGTTTCAACATACTATTTAAATCATTAACAGAAATTTGATAATTATGCAGTATTTCCGATACAAGATTATTAGTTTCTACATCAAAAGTCCAATCTCCCGGAGTAATTTCTATATAATCAGATATTTTATTAAGTAATTTCGCAGTGAATTTAGTTCCTTCTTCTATAATTTCCTGTTTTTTTTCATTAATAATAATTTTCTTAGAAATTTTTCCATGTAAAACGGTATGCAATTTTTGCAATAATTGATTTCTTAAATCAGAAAATTTCTTCTCATATTTTTTTTCTATGCGCTCTAGCTGTATTTTATCCTGAACTCTAGATTTTTTATCTTTTATACTACGAGTAAATAATTTCGTATCTATCACCACTCCAAATAAAGAAGGTTCTGCTCTTAAAGAAGCATCTTTTACATTTCCAGCTTTATCTCCAAAAATAGCTCTCAATAATTTTTCTTCTGGAGTAGGATCAGATTCTCCTTTAGGGGTGATTTTTCCAATCAAAATATCACCAGGTCTTACTTCCGCACCTACTCGTATAATTCCATTCTCATCCAAATCTTTAGTAGCTTCTTCACTAACATTTGGAATATCATTTGTTAATTCTTCCATTCCTAATTTTGTGTCACGTACATCTAGAGAATACTCATCTATATGTATAGAAGTAAACCAATCTTCACTTACTACTTTTTCTGAAATTAAAACGGCATCTTCAAAATTATACCCATTACATGGAATAAAAGCAGCTCTTAAATTTCTTCCTAAAGCTAATTCTCCATTTTCAGTAGCATATCCTTCACATAAAATCTGTCCTTTTACTACTTTCATTCCCATCTTAACAATAGGTTTTAAAGTAATACATGTATTTTGATTAGTTTTTCTAAATTTAATCAAATCATAAGTTTTCACTTTAGGTTCAAAACTGACCAAAGCTTCTCTTTCCGTTTTTTCATAACGTATAATTATTTTTCTTGCATCAAGATATTCCACTAATCCATTGCTTTCTGCATTAATTAAAATACGAGAATCTCTGGCTACCTGTTTTTCTAATCCAGTTCCTACAATTGGGGCTTCAGGTTTTAATAGGGGAACAGCTTGACGCATCATATTAGAACCCATGAGAGCTCTATTCGCATCATCATGTTCCAAAAAAGGAATTAAAGAAGCAGATATAGAAGCGATTTGATTAGGAGCTACATCTATATAATCCACTTTTTTTGGAGTGACTATAGGAAAATCTCCATCTTCACGAGCTATGATTCTATCAGAAATAAAATTTCCATATTGATCTATTGCATTAGCTTGTGCTATGATTTTTCCTTCTTCTTCTTCTGCACTTAAATATTTAACCTTAGATTTTAAATCTACTTTTCCATCATGAATAGATTGATAAGGAGTTTCTACAAACCCCATATCATTAATCTTTGCAAAAACAGAAAGAGAAGAAATTAAACCAATATTTGGACCTTCTGGAGTTTCAATGGGACATAATCTTCCATAATGAGAATAATTTACGTCTCTCACCTCAAATCCAGCCCTTTCTCTGGATAACCCTCCAGGACCTAAAGCAGACAATCTTCTCTTATGAGTAAGTTCAGATAATGGATTTGTCTGATCCATAAATTGGGATAATTGATTAGTTCCAAAAAAAGTATTTATAACGGAAGATAAAGTTTTTGCATTAATAAGATCTACCGGCATAAAAACTTCATTATCCCGAACATTCATCCGTTCTCTTATTGTTCTAGCCATTCTTGCCAAACCGATACTAAATTGGGCATAAAGCTGTTCTCCTACAGTTCTTACACGTCTATTAGATAAATGATCGATATCATCCACTTCTCTTTTAGAATTGAATAATGCATTCAAATGTTCAACTATAGCAATAATATCTTCTTTAGTTAAAACTAGATAATCCGGATTAATATTTAATCCAAGACGTTTATTCAAACGATACCTCCCCACAGGTCCTAAACTGTATCTAGTATCAGAAAAAAAAAGCTTATCTATAACTCCTCTAGCCGTTTCTTCATCTGGAGGTTCTGTATTTCTAAGCTGTCTATATATATATTCTACAGCCTCTTTTTCAGAATTAGTGGGATCTTTTTGCAAAGTGTTATAAATGATAGAATAATCTTTCTTCTTTCCTTCCTTTTTATGCAATAAAATTGTTTTTATCTCATGTTGGATCATCAAATCAATATGCTCTTGTGTTATGGAGACATCTCTATCTATCAAAACTTCATTTTTCTCTACAGAAATCACCTCTCCTGTATCTTCATCTACAAAATCTTCATGCCAAATATTCAATATTCTAGCTGCCAAAGATCTTGATAAAATAGATTTTGTGTCTTCTGTTTCTGTTATTTTTACTTCTTCTGCTAAATCAAATATTTCTAATATATCTTTATCTCTTTCATATCCAATAGCACGAAGTAAAGTAGTCATGGGTAATTTTTTTTTTCTGTCTATATAGGCATACATTACATTGTTTATATCCGTAGCAAATTCAATCCAAGATCCTTTAAAAGGAATTATTCTTGCGGAATATAACTTCGTTCCATTAGCATGATGAGATTGTCCAAAAAATACTCCAGGAGAACGATGCAATTGAGAGACTATCACACGTTCTGCTCCATTGAATATAAAAGAACCAGAAGGAGTCATATACGGATAAGTCCCTAAATAGACATCTTGATATACAGTCTCAAAATCCTCATGTTCGGGGTCTGTACAATATAATTTTAATTTTGCTTTTAAAGGAACACTATAAGTTAATCCCCTTTCAATGCATTCTTCTATAGAATATCTGGGAGTATCGATAGAGTATCCTTTGAATTCTAAAACGAAGGAATTCCTCGCATCAGAAATAGGAAAATTCTCTGTAAAAGCTTTAAATAAACCTTCATTTTTTCTATTTTCTGGTTTTGTATCTAATTGAAAAAATTCTTTAAATGATTTTATTTGAATATCCAAAAAGTCAGGATACTCTACTTGTTTTGCCACTGAGGCAAAAGTTATTCTTTCTGAGACATTTTCTGTGTTCACCAAATCTAACAGTAATTTTAACTTAAAAACAAAAAAATAAATCTTGATTTATCATTTCAATTCAACTTCAGCTCCTATTTCTTCTAATTTCTTTTTTAATTCTTCTGCTTCTTTTTTATCAATAGATTCTTTAATAACGTTTGGAACATTATCTACTAATTCCTTAGACTCTTTGAGTCCTTTTCCAGTGATTTCTTTAACTAATTTCACCACAGATAATTTAGAATTTCCTGATGATTTTAAGATTAAGTTAAAAATATTTTTTTCTTCTTTTTCTGAAGATTCTTCCTTCTTTTTTGAAGAATCAACCACTAAAGTATCAGATGGTTCAATCCCATACTCATTTTTTAAGAGATTAGATAATTCATTAACTTGTTGAACAGTTAAATTAACCAATTGTTCTGCTAGCTTTTTTATCATTTTATTATTTTTTTTAATTGTTAGAAAACACGTTTATTTTTAGATATGGATAACGTCTTTAGAATTCTAAAAATCTGATTTTCTCCATATTTTATGGATAAAATAACCTGTTCAATAGGGGATTGAAGAATTTTTAAAATATCTATTATGAGATCTTTTTTAGATTTAATATTAATTAATACATCTAAATCTTTATTTCCAAAATAAAAAGATTCTTCTATATATGCTCCTTTTAAATAAGGTTTTTCTATTTTTTCTGAAACATGAAAATTTTTTATAATTTTTGATGGAATATTTCCTAAATCTGAATTGCAAGCTAAAACAGAAGTATTCCCATTTAAAATAGAAAAAAAAGAATCTAATTTTTTATTTTTGATATTTTCTAAAGCTTTTTTCAATAAAGTATTTTTGACTACTCTCATTTGAATATTATATTCATAAAAATTCTTTCTTAAAAGAGAAATTTGATTAGAATTTAAATCGGATACATCAATTAAATATATTGTATCATTATCCGATAATATAGAAATTAATTTTGATAATTCTGTTCCTTTTTTTTCTTTCTTCATTTGTTTATAAAACTTTTAGAATCTACTAAAATACTACTACTCATAGAAGTCGATAAATAAATACTTTTTATATAAGATCCTTTAGAAGAAGAAGGTTTACTCCGAGTAATTTTATTCATAATTGCTTTTACATTATTTGATATATATTGAGAATTAAAAGATGCCCTTCCGATAGAAGCATGAATAATTCCATAACGATCCGTTTTAAACGAAATCTTTCCAGATTTAATTTCCTTAATAGAATTTACTGGATTCATAGAAACTGTATCCATTTGAGGATTTGGCATTAGACCCCTTGGTCCTAATATTTTTCCTACAGAACTCAATTGATCCATAACAGACGGCATAGCTACAATAACGTCAATATCCAGCCATCCAGATTTAATTTTTTCTAGATAATTCAATCCTACATAATCTGCCCCAGCTTCTTTAGCTTCCAATTCTTTATTTTTTGTAACTAGAGCTAAAATACAAACATTTCTTCCTGTTCCATGTGGCAATCGAACAGTTCCCCGTACCATTTGATTTGGATTACGTGTATCTATATTCAGATGAACAGAAATATCCACTGAAGCGTCAAATTTAACAAAAGATATTTCTTTAAGAAGAATAGATGCTTCCTCTAAAGAATATTTCTTATTTTTATTAATTTTTTCCAGAATTTTTTTTCTATTTTTAGTTAACTTTTTTGACATGAGTATTTATTTATCGATTTCTATTCCCATAGAACGTGCAGTTCCAGAAATCATAGATATAGCAGAATCTATGGAAAAACAATTCATATCTTCCATTTTATTTCTCGCAATCATTCTAATTTGATCCAAACTAACTTTTCCAATTTTAGAACGATTTGGTTCTCTGGATCCTTTTTCTGCTTTTATAAAATTCATTAACTGAATAGACACAGGAGGTTTTTTAATTAGAAAAGAAAAAGATTTATCTTCATATATAGTAATAATCACTGGACATATCTCTCCCTTCCATTTTTGAGTCCTAGAATTATATTGTTTACAGAATTCCATAATATTCACTCCTGAACTTCCTAAAATAGGACCAATAGGAGGTGCTGGGTTAGCATTTCCTCCATTGATTTTTTGGATTTTTATTTTTTTTACTATTTTTTTTTGACTAACCATTATTCTATTCTAAATTTTCTCTATTTGTGTAAAATTCAATTCCAAGGGGGTTTTTCTCCCAAAAATCAAAACTGCTAATTCCAGTTTTCTTTTTTCTTCATTAATTTTTTCAATAGTTCCATTAAAACCACTAAAAGGGCCATCTATTACTTTTATAGTTTCTCCAACTACAAAAGGAATGCTAAAATTTTCATAATTTTCGGATAATTGATCTATCTTTCCTAACATTTTATTAACCTCTTCTTTTCTCATAGGAATTGCAGAACCTCCTTTTCCTTCACTTAAAAAATTTATCACACCAGGAACATTTTTAATAGCATGAACGGCCTCTCCCTCAAGATGGGCTTCTATCATAACATATCCTGGATAGTGCACTTTTTCCCTATGAATTTTTTTTCCTTTTCTCATTTGGATAACTTTTTCAATGGGGACTAAAACCTTCCCTATATATTCTTGAAACCCATTATCTCTAATTTCATTTTCAATATAGGACTTAACCTTACTTTCTTGACCACTAATGGTTTTTAAAACATACCATTTTCTTTCCAAATCACTCATCGATACTTAACTTTTATGTTTTATTTTAAGGAAAATAATTTTTTAATAAAAAAAATAAAAAAACCATCCACTCCATATAGAAACAGGGATAAAAATATAGAAAAAAACGACACTATTATCGTAGTGATTTGTAAATCTCCCCACCTGGGCCAGGTGATGCAATAAACAAATTCATCGTAAATTTCCAAAAAAAAATTTTTTTTTTTCATGCTCTATCTACGATTTTCGCACGGATGGTAAGAATCGAACTTACGACATTCGGTTTTGGAGACCGATGCTCTACCAACTGAGCTACATCCGTATATTAATTAATCCATAATCTTAGTAACTTGTCCTGCTCCAACAGTCTTTCCTCCTTCACGAATAGCAAAACGCAAATTTTCACTTAAAGCTACCGGTTGATGTAAATCAACTTCCATAGAAATATTATCTCCAGGCATCACCATTTCTATTCCATCAGACAGATGAATTTCTCCCGTAACATCTGTTGTTCTCAAATAAAATTGTGGACGATATTTATCATGAAAAGGAGTATGTCTACCTCCCTCCTCTTTTGTAAGAATATATACTTCCGCTTTAAATTTCTTATGAGGTTTTATAGATCCTGGTTTTCCAATAACCATTCCGCGTCGGATATCTTTTTTTTCTATTCCACGCAATAAAAGTCCTACATTATCTCCAGCTTGACCTTTATCCAAAATTTTACGAAACATTTCTACTCCTGTTACGGTAGACGATAATTTTTCTTTTGCCATTCCAATAATATCAACTAAATCTCCTGTATTAATGATTCCACTTTCGATACGACCAGTGGCTACTGTCCCTCTTCCTGTAATGGTAAACACATCTTCTACAGGCATTAAAAATTCTTTATCCATTTCTCGAACTGGTTCTGGAATATATTCATCTAATACATTCATTAATTCTTGTATCTTTTCTACCCATTTTTTTTCTCCATTTAAAGCCCCTAAGGCAGATCCTTTAATCATAGGAATATTATCTCCATCATATTCATATTTAGAAAGTAACTCTCGAATTTCCATTTCTACTAATTCTAATAATTCTGGATCATCTACTTGATCTACTTTATTCATAAAAACAACTATTTTAGGAACTCCCACTTGACGTGCTAATAAAATATGCTCTCTAGTTTGAGGCATAGGTCCGTCTGTAGCTGCAACCACTAAAATAGCTCCATCCATTTGAGCTGCTCCAGTAATCATATTTTTAATATAATCTGCATGTCCTGGACAATCTACATGGGCATAATGCCTCTTCACTGTTTCATATTCTACATGAGAAGTATTAATAGTTATTCCTCTAGCCTTTTCCTCTGGAGCATTATCGATTGCATCAAAGCTTTTCTCCTCTGCCAATCCTATTTCTGATAATACTTTTGTAATGGCAGCTGTTAAAGTTGTTTTTCCATGATCTACGTGACCAGTTGTACCTATATTTAAATGTGGTTTGTCACGTTTAAATTTTTCTTTTGCCATGATAGTTTCTAAAATTTTTAATAATTTTTGATTCAAGAAAAAGCCAACGGCGGGACTTGAACCCGTGACCTCTTCCTTACCAAGGAAGCGCTCTACCTCTGAGCTACATTGGCCTTCATTCATAATTAAGTAGAGCGGAAGACGGGATTCGAACCCGCGACATTCAACTTGGAAGGCTGATGCTCTGCCAACTGAGCTACTTCCGCCTAATATGGGGAGAGCAGGATTCGAACCTGCGAAGGCAAAGCCAACAGATTTACAGTCTGTCCTCGTTAACCAAACTTGAGTATCTCCCCAAAATAAAGCCGGTGGAGGGATTCGAACCCACGACCCCGAGATTACAAATCACGTGCTCTTGCCATCTGAGCTACACCGGCTGCTTTTATTTTATCATAGAATTAAATAATTATTCACTAACTATGGAAATCAGGTAGGTACAAATCTATAGAGATTTTTATAATTCTCAAAAAAATAATGAGTCTCAAAAAATTTTTACATGTTTGATTTTATTTTTGAAAATAAACAATAAAATAACTCCGAGAAATATTACAAAATCGGAAAAATTGAAAACTGGCTTAAAAAAATGAAAATGAGATCCTCCAAAAAATGGAATCCAAGCAGGGATATAAGTATCTATTATAGGAAAATAAAACATGTCTACTACGCATCCTTCCATGAAATTTGCATATCCATTATTTGATAAATGAAGATTTATTTTAGATATCCCTGCATAAGAAATCCATTTATGAGATTCTCTATCATAAACAGTCCCTGTATCAAATAAAAATCCATATAAGGCGCTATCTAAAAAATTTCCTATAGCTCCCGATAAAATAAAAGTGGTAGGAATTATCAAATAATTAGAAGATTTTTTTTTGATTTTTTTATAAAGGAAAACAGACAGAAAAAAAACTAGAATGATACGAAAAATACTTAAAAGAATTTTTCCAAAATATCCAGGAGCGAGATAAATCCCATAGGCCATTCCAGGATTTTCTACAAAAAAAATCCAAAAAAATGAAAAAATAGACACTCCACTCCCCAATTCAAAATGAGTTTTTACATAAATTTTTAAAATTTGATCTGTTAATAAAATAGAGGAAATACTTAGAAAAATTTTTTTCAAAAAATTAAAAATTTACTTTTTTTTTTCTTCAACTTTCCTTTTTCCTTCAATACTTAAAGTAGTATGTGGAACGGCCATTAAACGTGCTTTAGGAATCAATTTTTTTGTTATGCGACAAATTCCATAATCTTTGTTTTCAACTCTAATTAAAGCTGCATTCAAACTTCGTATAAATTTTTGTAAGTGTTCTATGATTTGAGCATTTTGTTCTTTACTAAGCGTTTCTGATCCTTCTTCAAAAGCTTTAAATGTAGGATAAGTATCATCTGTTCCATTATTTTGATCATTAGCAAAGGATTCTTTAAGGATTAAAAAATCTTTTTTGGCTTTTTCTAGTTTTTCAAGTATCAGTTTCCGAAACTCATTCCTTTCTTCCATCGAATATCTTTGTTTTATTTTCATTTTTATATATTTTCGACTTTCCGAATCAGTATATATATGGAATATTCTTCAAAATTAACCATTATCCCTTTCTTTTCTATATCTTCTTCTAACAAAAGATCTACAGCTAGAGTTTCTTGACAAATATAATCTTTGTGTTTCTGTATGAGAGATTTTATTTTTTGAATGACATTTATATAGATTAATATCTTTTCTACAACCTTATAGTTACACTTTTTTCTCAATTTCTGTATATCCCTAACCAATCCTCTTATAAACCCTTCTTCCCAAAGAAAATTAGTCACGCGAAGATCTAAAGCAATTGTCAATTCATTATCAAATAGAATAGACCAATTTTTAATAATTTCAGTGGTTATTTTAACATCTTTTAAAAAAAGTACAACCTTTTCTCCTTGAAGAAAAAAAACATATTTCTTTTTAATTTCTATTTCTTGAATCTCCTCCTGAGTGAATCTTTTGATGATTTCCGAAATTTTTTGAGTTTTATTTCCAAATCTAGGACCTAAAGATCTATAATTTGGTTGAATCCGCTTTTTTAATTCTAAAGATTTAGAAGAATCCGGATATTCAATTTCCTTGACATTAATTTCTTGTTTAAGAATCTCAGATATTTTTTGTAATCCGAAACGGATTTTAGGATCATGAACCAAAACAAGTAATTTTTGTAAAGGTTGACGAATTTTTATCCCATTCTTTTTTCTAACAGAAAAAGCCATAGCAGTAATTTTCTGAACAAGTTCCATTCTTTCTTCAAATTCTTTATTTATAAAATTTGAATTATAAACCGGAAAATCCGCTAAATGAATACTTTCAAAATTTTCTTTTTTTGTAACGGAGTTTAAATCCATATATAATCTCTCTGAAAAAAATGGAGTAATAGGAGAAATTAATTTAGCAACTGTAATCAAACATTTATAAAGAATCTGATAAGCAGATATTTTACTTTTCGTATATTTTTCTTTCCAAAATCTTCTTCTACATAACCTGACATACCAATTACTTAACTTATCTAATACAAAAGAGAAAATAAAACGAGCGGCTTTAGTAGGATTATAATTTGAATAATGTTCATCCACTATCTTAATCATTGTATTCAATTCAGAAAGAATCCAAAAATCTAATTCTGTGTTATGTTCTGAATAACAATCTTCTTCTTTATAGGAAAATCCATCTATATTAGCATACAGAACAAAGAAAGAATAAATATTGTAAAGGGTCCCAAAAAATTTATTGACCCCTGTATGAATTTCTTTTATGTTAAATTTTAAATTATCCCAAGGTTCAGAATTAAATACAATATACCAACGGATGGCATCCGGTCCATAATCTTCTATCAAATTGAATGGATTTATAGCATTCCCTTTGCTTTTAGACATTTTATGTCCTTTTTCATCCAAAACTAAACCAGTAGATATAACATTTTTATATGCTTTAGAATTAAATAAAATAGAACTAATAACATGTAATGTAAAAAACCACCCTCTTGTTTGATCTATCCCTTCTGCAATAAAATCTGCGGGGAAAAAAAAATTCTTATCTATAAAATTTTTATTCTCAAATGGATAATGAAATTGAGCATATGGCATAGCTCCAGAATCAAACCATACATCTATTAAGTCAGGTTCTCTATTCATTGGTTCTCCTTGACTAGAAACTAATATCACCTTATCCAAAAAATGTTTGTGTAAATCTATTTTTTCGTAGTTTTCATCTTTCATATCACCTGGAGTAAAATTCTTCCATGGGATGTTCTGCATAAATCCATGTTCAATAGATTTTTGAATTTCTATAAATAATTCTTGAATAGATCCTATGACTATTTCTTCTTTTCCGTCTTTTGTTCTCCAAATGGGTAATGGAGTTCCCCAATATCTAGAACGTGATAAATTCCAGTTTTTTACATTTTCTAACCAAGATTCGAAACGTTTTTTTCCTATAAATTTCGGATACCAATTGACTCTTTTATTTAAAAGAATCATCTTATTTTTTATTTGAGTAGTATTTATAAACCATGAATCTAAAGGATAATAAAGTATAGGTTTTTCTGTTCTCCAACAATGTGGATAAAAATGTGCATACATTTCTACTTGAAAAACTTTCTTTTCTTTCTCAAGAAAAGAAACTATTTCTTGATCTACAGAAACTTGTTTTTTATTTTTTTTTGAGTCAAAATCCTTCTTGACATATTTTCCACCAAATCCATGAGGAAAATTTTTTAAAAACCTTCCTTGCATATCTACTAAAGGAACTAGTTTTTTTTCTTGATTTAAGACTAACAGAGATGGAATATTATGTTCTCTAGCTATTTTTAAATCCTCTATTCCAAATGTAGGAGCTACATGAACGATACCTGTCCCTTCTATTGCATTTACATAATCTCCTTCTATAACTCGAAAGGCTTTTTCTTCTTCTTGATGAGGTTTAAACCAAGGAAGTAATTGTTCATATCTACTTTGAATTAATTCATTTCCTTTAAATTGATATTCAATAAAATAAGGAAATCTATTTTTTTTGATTTTTATATGATTAAATTCACTATTATTTGAAACGTGATAAAATTTTTTTGGAGATAAGACTTTATGAATTAACCTTTCAGCAAGAATGATGTTTTCTTTTAAAAAAGTATAAGGATTATAAATTTTCACTAAAAGATAATCTATATTCGATCCGATAGCTAATGCAGTATTAGATGGAAGAGTCCAAGGAGTAGTAGTCCAAGATAGAAAATAAATGTCTCCTAAAAAATTACGAATTTCTTTTGGAAGAGTTTCTTTTTTTGCTTTAAATTTTAAAGTAGGAGCTATTTGCTTCACCTCCTTATAGGTTCCTGGCATGTTTAACTCATGATGACTTAATCCAGTTCCTGCAGCCGGGGAATATGGTTGAATTGTATAATCTTTATAAAGAATCTTTTTTCGATAGAATGTTTTGATTAACCACCAGACACTTTCTATATATTTTGGATTATATGTAATGAATGGATTCCTCATGTCTAACCAGTATCCTATTTTATTCGTAAATTTTATCCATTCTTTCATCGATTCGTTAACGAAACTTTTACAAATTCTATTATATTCTTCTATACTGATATTCTTCCCTACATCATTTTTAGTAATTCCCATTTTTTTCTCAACATTCAGCTCAATAGGTAATCCATGAGTATCCCATCCTGCTTTTCTAATCACTTTTTTTCCTTTAATAGTATGATATCTACAAAAAATATCTTTTATAGTTCTTGCTACCATATGGTGCAGTCCTGGACTTCCATTTAAAGAAGGAGGTCCCTCATAAAGAATATAGGTAGATACTTTCTTCTCAGAAATATTTCTAGATTGAAAACTTTTTTGAAAAATATTGTTCTTTTTCCAAAATTGATATATTTCTGCAGCAATCTTTTTAAGGTCTAGGTTTTTATACTCTCTAAATATTTTTGACATAATGAATAAAAATTCAAAAAAAAAGGTCTTTATCCTTTCAATTAAACTTTTTTATAAAAAAATACCCTAATTTATTTAATTACTACTATAATATTATGAATAAAAATCAGAATTCTAATTTTCAAAAGGAAGAAACTCCATTAGTCAAACAATATAATGATATAAAAGCTAAACATCCAGATACAATATTATTATTTCAGGTAGGAGATTTTTATGAAACTTTTGGAGAAGATGCCATCAAGTGTTCTAAAATATTAGATATAGTTTTAACTAGAAGATCAAATAATCACAAACATACTCATTTAGCTGGTTTTCCTTATCACTCTTTAAATACTTATTTACCAAGACTAATACGATCAGGACATCGTGTTGCTATTTGTGATCAATTAGAAGAACCAAAAAAAGGAAAAAATATTGTTAAGAGAGGAGTTATAGAACTAGTAACCCCGGGAATAGCTATAGACGAAAATATTTTACAAACTAAATCCAATAATTTCTTAGCCTCTATTCATGCAGATAAAAAATACTTAGGATTAAGTTTTTTAGATATTTCTACAGGAGAATTTTTCATAGTAGAAGATACTAAAGAAAATCTTCTACACTATTTAAAGCATTTTAATCCAAGTGAAATTATTTTTCAGAGAAAAGAAAAAAAGTATTTTGAGGAATTATTTCAAAATAAGTATTATACCTCTCTTATGGAAGATTGGATGTTTAATTACCCATTTGCATACGAAAAATTAATATCCCATTTTCAAACAAATTCTTTAAAAGGGTTTGGAATTGAAGATCTAAAATTAGGAATTATAGCATCCGGAGTTATATTAAGCTATTTATATGATACACAACATTATAAAATAAAACATATTTCTAACATAAAAAGGATCAAAAAAGAAGAACACATGTGGATTGATGATTTTACTTTCCAAAACTTGGAAATATTTCATGGTCTGAATAAACAAGGAGTGTCCTTAATTGATATCATAGATCAAACATTAACTCCTATGGGAAGTAGATTACTAAAACATTGGATTTATTTTCCTTTAATCAATATCCTCTCCATACAAAGACGTCACCAAATAGTAGAAGAATTATTTTCGAATATTTCAATTCGTGATTTTATCCAAAAAAAACTTAAAGAAATCTATGATATAGAACGAATGATTTCCAAAATGGCTATTGGAAAGATTTCTCCACGTGAAATCATTACATTACATAAATCTTTGACAGCTATTTATGAGATACAAAAAATTTTTTTATCCCAACAATCTAAAATTCTTTTAGAACTAGGAAATAGTTTTCAAAATTGTCATATAATATCTAAAAAAATTACAGAAACTATCCATCCGGATCCTCCAAATCATATTGAAAAAGGAAATGTAATTGTAAAAGGATTTTCTCAAGAATTAGACAAAATTCGTTTTCTATATTTTTCCAAAAAAGAATATCTGGAAAAACTCCGTTCTATTGAACAATCAAATACAGGCATTCTCAATTTAAAAATTGGTTATAATAACATTTTTGGATATTTTTTTGAAGTGAAAAGCACAAAAAAACACAAAATCCCATCTCATTGGATACGAAAGCAAACATTAACTAACTCAGAAAGATATACTACTGAAGAATTAAAAAATTATGAGTTGCAAATTTTAAATTCCGAACAAAAAATATTCTCTCTTGAAAAAGAAATTTTCCATAATCTGATCAACAAACTATTAAAATATATAAAACCTTTACAGAAAAATGCAAAAATAATTGCAAAATTAGATGTTTTATGTTCATTTTCTATTTCTGCATTAGAAAATAATTATGTAAAACCAGAAATAAATCATTCTTTTGAACTATGTATAAAAAAAGGAAGACATCCGGTAATCGAAAGACAATTCATTTCTAAAATCTCTTATATTCCTAATGATCTGTTTTTAAACAAAACAGATCAACAAATCATGATTATAACAGGACCGAATATGTCCGGAAAATCAGCTATTTTACGTCAAACAGCTATCATTATATTAATGGCGCATATTGGAAGTTTCGTTCCTGCTCAATATGCAAAAATGGGTTTAGTAGATAAAATATTTAGCAGAGTTGGAGCTTCCGATAATATTTCTTTAGGAGAATCCACTTTTATGGTAGAAATGAATGAAACTGCAAACATATTAAACAATCTTTCTAAAAGAAGTTTTCTTATTTTAGATGAAATTGGACGAGGAACTAGTACATATGATGGAATATCTCTTGCTTGGTCTATTGTAGAATTTTTACATGAAAACTCTTTTAGACCTTTAACTTTGTTCGCTACTCATTATCATGAATTAAACAAGATGAGTTCTTTTTTCAAAAGAATTCAAAATTACCACATTTCTGTAAAAAAAATTAATGAAAATATTATTTTTATGCGAACATTGATTGATGGAGGCAGCGAACATAGTTTTGGAATTCACGTAGCAAAAATTTCAGGAATGCCTACAAGAGTAATCCACAGAGCAAAAGAAATATTAAAAACATTAGATAAAAAAAATCAAGTTTTTCAAGAAGAACATCCTAAAATTTTATTCAAAAAAAAAGCCTTTTTTATCTTAAAAAGAATTATGAATTATTTTATTAAAAGAAAATAAATTTGCGACATATATTAAAGTGTTTTTACCTTTATATAGTCATTTTTTTAACAAGCGAGGATAGCTCAGGTGGTAGAGTACGACCTTGCCAAGGTCGGGGTCGCGGGTTCGAATCCCGTTTCTCGCTTTTTACTACCACCCGGGTGGTGGAATCGGTAGACACACAGGACTTAAAATCCTGTGATCTGTTAAGATCGTACGGGTTCAAATCCCGTCCCGGGTATTCTTTACTACTCGCCTATTTTTTTATAATTGAAATAATTTGGAGATTCTTTTGTAATACTTACACTATGTGGGTGATTTTCTTTTAATCCAGAATTAGTGATTGTTACAAATTTTCCCATTTTCATTAATTCTGGAATAGTAGAGACTCCACAATATCCCATTCCAGAACGTAATCCTCCACAAATTTGATAGAGAACATCTTTCATTTTTCCTTTATAAGGAACTTTTGCTTCTATTCCTTCTGGAACATATTTTTCTTTAAATTGAAAATAGCGATCTTTACTTCCTCTTTTCATAGCTACTAAGGACCCCATCCCTACATAAGTTTTGAACTTTCTCCCTTGAAAAATTATTTCTTCACCTGGAGCCTCATCAGTTCCTGCAAATAGACTTCCAATCATCACAGAACTAGCTCCAGCAGCAATAGCTTTTACTACGTCTCCAGAATATCTGATTCCTCCATCCGAAATTACATTTACATTTCTTTTTTTTGCATATTCACAAACATCTTGTATGGCAGTTATTTGAGGCATTCCTACTCCAGCAATGACTCTTGTTGTACAAATAGATCCGGAACCAATTCCCACTTTCAAAATAGTAGAACCAGCATCTATTAAATCTTTAGCCGCTTCCATAGTAACTATATTTCCAGCTATTAAAACTACCTCAGGAAAAGAATTTCTGATGGATTTAATCATTTTTAATACACTGAGAGAATGACCATGAGCTGAATCTATAGAAATAAGATCTACTCCTACTTTTACTAAAGAGTCTACTCGATCCAAAGTATTTTTTTCTATACCTACAGCCGCTCCCACACGTAAACGTCCTTTAGAATCTTTGCAAGCATTTGGGTATTCTATCAAATTATCTATATCTCTAATAGTAATTAAACCTACCAATTTTTTCAAATCATCTACAATAGGTAGTTTTTCTATTCTTTCTTTCAAAAGAATATTTTTTGCCTCTTCTAAAGTTATGTTCTTTTTAGAAGTAATCAATTTTTCTTTGGTCATTACATCTTCAACCAAAGAATCTAAATCCATGCGATATTTAATATCTCTGTTAGTTATAATCCCTACTAAAGTCTGATCTTTTTCAATTACGGGAAGTCCAGATATATGATACTTCTTCATAAGATATTGTGCCTCTCTAAGTGTTGATTTTCTGGATAGAGTAATGGGATCATCAATCATTCCACTTTCACTTCTTTTGACTTTGTAAACTTCTTCCGATTGGTTTTTTATATTCATATTTTTGTGAATAATCCCCATTCCACCTTCTCTAGCTATGGATATAGCTAGAGAAGATTCCGTTACTGTATCCATAGCAGCGCTTAATATGGGGATATTAAGAGTCATATCAAATGTTAAGGAAGTTTTAAGAGATACTTCTGATGGAAGAATAGAAGAGAAAGAGGGAACAAGTAATACATCATCAAAGGTTAATGCTTCCTTTAAAATTTTTTTATTTAAAGACATAATCTTGATAGTTTTTCTTAAAATATATATAATTTTGAATAGTTAAGTGATTTAGGACGATCTAATATTCTTATTTTCAAACTAAATAAAAGAGAAGAAATTAGTATTCAATATGTCATTTTTCATTTTTTTTTTTTTTAAATCAAATAATGATATATTTTTTCATTCCAAATTTTTATATAAATTTGCCCAGAATATGTTATAACTGAAATACTATTGATTATGATGAAAAAATTAAGAATTACTGTAACCACAATTTTTTTAGCAATATTTTTATTTACAAGTAGTTGTAATAACAAGTCTAAAAACGAAAATGGAAATCCTACTACAACAGAAGAGGAAAAAACAGCTAATACAAATGAAAATACAACAAATTCTGCTCCTACTACTCCTCCTTCTACATCTAGTGAGGAAGAAACTTCCAATTCAAAAAATGAAGATTCAACATCTAATAACAATAAAGAAAAAGATAAGGTGACTTCCGAAGAGAACGAAAAGAATAATAAATAAAAAAGAAGTAACCAAAAGAGAGGAGAAGTTCAAATTTTTTTCTCTTTTGGTTCTCCAATTGCCTTATATACTTTTCACTCTTGCCTTTTTTCCCCGAAGGAATCTGAAATAATAAATTTTTGATTTACGTACTTTTCCTTTTTTATTTATCACAATATTTTGTATACTAGGTTGATTGAAAATAAAAATACGTTCTATTCCTATTTCTCCACTCATTTTACGAACAGTGAAAGTTTTTGTTAATCCTTTTCCTTGTTTCTTAATAACTACTCCTTTAAAAGATTGAATTCTTTTTTTTTCTCCTTCTTTAATTTCAAAAAAAACAGTGATAGTATCTCCAGAACTAAATGGAGGAAGATCATTCTTTTGAATACATTTTTCTTCTATATAATTCACCCAATTTTTCTTTGACATACGTTATAAAATTAATTAGTATTTTTTACTTCATATAGAATCTTTTTTGTCAAAAAATTTGTTCTTTTTTTTGAGGAACTTTCTATATGTAACCGAAGAATATTTTCGGTATTAGATTTTCTTACATGGATCCATTCATTATTTAGCAAGTAAATCTTAATTCCATCTTCAAGATCCATATTCTTTCCTTTATATTTATCTTTTATTTTTTCTAGGATTTCTCCAATTTTTTGATTAGAAGATAATCGAATTTTTTTTTTAGACATAAAGTAATTAGGATATCTTTTTTTTAATTTAGTTAACGATATTTTAGAAAGTTTAGCTACATGAGTTAAAAATAAAGCAATACCTACCAAAGCATCTCTTCCATAACGTAAATCTGGATAAATTACCCCCCCATTGCCTTCTCCTCCAATAAGAGCCTGAACTTCTTTCATTTTTTTCACAACATGCACTTCTCCTACAGAAGTAGAATAATAGGGAGCTCCTTTATTCGTAGATAAGTATTTTAAGGCATGAGAAGAAGATGAAGTAGAAACAATAGGTCCTATTTTATTTTCCAATAGATAATCTGCAATTGATACCAAAGTATATTCTTCTCCAAAAAAGTCTCCATTTTCACAAATAAATACCACTCTATCCACATCTGGATCTACAGATATTCCTAAATCTGCTCTCATTTCTGGTACTTTTTTGCAAATTTCTTTGAGATTCTTCTCAATAGGTTCAGGATTGTGAATAAAATCTCCATGAGGATCACAATACATTTTTATTACTTTTACTCCCAAACATTTTAAAAGAATAGGCACTGCTATTCCTCCAGTAGAATTAATTCCATCTACAACAATTTTAAATCTAGCTTCTTTAATAATCTCTTGATCTACCAATGGTAAAGAAAGAATAGTATCTATATGTTTATGAATATAATTTTTTTTATACCGATGAGTACCTAATTTATTAAAAGAAGCAAAATGGAAATACTCCTTTTCTACTATATGAAATACTTTTTGAAAGTCTTCTTCAGACAAAAATTCTCCTTGGGAATTAAACATCTTTAACCCATTCCAATTTTTTGGGTTATGGCTAGCTGTTAACATTACACCTCCATCCGCTTTTTCATTCATAACGGCTAGACCAACAGTAGGGGTTGTAGATAAACCAATGTCAATGACATTGACTCCAAGACTCTGAAAAGTTATAACCAAAAATCGTTGAAAAATGGAAGAAGTCATACGTCCATCTCTACCTAATATTACTAAATATTTATTTTTATACTTATATTTCCTTTTCATCCAGGAAACATATCCTGCTGAAAATTTGATAATCTCTAGAGGAGAAAAACCTTCTCCTTTTTTCCCTCCCAGTGTACCTCTTATTCCAGATGAAGATTTTACAAGTGTCAAAAATTGATTTGTATTTTTCTATATAACAAAAATACAAAATTAATTCTTGAGAATTACTCAAATTTAATCACTTTAATAGGAGGAATTTTACTAATAATAAATAAAAAAGGAAAAAAAACGGAAAAAAAACATACTAAGATAATAGATATATTAACACATAAAAAGTGATTTATATTTAAATAAACAGGAACAACATCAACATAATATTGTGTTTGATTTAATGATATCAATCGGAATTTTTTTTGCAATATTAAAAACAAAAAACCAATACTATTTCCTATTATTAACGGAGGTATTAAAATATGCATAATATAATATAAAAATATTTTATGTATGATTTGGTTTCTAGTTCCTAAAGTTTTTAAAATTCCTATAGTTTTCATTCTTTCTAAAAGGAGTATTAGAGAAAATACAATTATATTGAATATAATAGCTGTGATAACAACAAAAATAATAACAAAAATATTAACATTAAAAACATTTAACCATTCTATAATATCTTGATTATATTGATTGTATATAGTTTTAACTAGAAATTTATCAGAATATTTACGATCTATTTCTTTCTTTATAGATTCCATTCTCTTAGAATCAAGAGAAGATATAAAAATTTCAAATCCTTCTACAAAATTTTCTTTCCATCCGTTAATACTCTGTATATGTTTCATATCACCAATCAGATAAACATTATCAAATTCAGGAATTCCTGTATCGTATAAACCACATACATAAAATTGTTTATAAAAAACAAAAGGTTTTCCATTTTTAATGGAAATAAAACCTATTAAAATAGAGGATCCTTTGTTTAATTTCAATAAATTAGAAATTTTTTTGGATAAAAGAATTTCAGAACGGGAAAACAAATTTTTCTTTGACCCTGATACCAAAAAATTTTTAAAAAAAACAGGATTATAATCTTTGGATATTCCTTTGAAAACAAATCTATCCACATCTTTTTTTCCTTCACTTTTACATACTATGACTTCTTTTTCAGAAAAAGGATAAACAAAACTAACGGAATTAAAAAGAAATAAGTTTTTTTTTTCCAAAGAAAGAAAACAGGTCTCTTTTTTCGGATTATTTACAACAATAATTGGACCTTGAATATTTAAGAATTTCTGGTTAATTACTTTTTTAAACCCAAAACCTACAGAAAAAGTTAAAATACTTATAATCACACTAAATACTATAGTGGATTGTGTCACTAAAACTATAGTGCGTAATATTTTCTTTTTTCTACAATCTTTCCAAATTGTTTTTCTGGAAAAAAACCATTCAAAATTCAATGATTTTTCATTTTAAATGAAAAATCATCCTCATCTTTCAAAGATTCCTTATTATAATTCAAATTTTTTTTTCTTCATTAGGAGGACATTCTATAAAAAAATTTTCTTTTTCCAAAACATTCTTTTGATAATCTTCCTCCCATATTAAAGAATAATTTTCCTTTTTTTCAAAATTCACAAATTTTGCTTGATCACTTATAAACTTTAAACGAAACCGATCCAAACATCCATTTCTATGTTTAGCTATAATTATTTCTGCTTGACCTATGCAAGAATCCTTCTCCTCTGTATCCCAAGTATTAAATCCATAATATTCAGGTCTATAAATAAATAAAACGATATCTGCATCTTGTTCAATAGCTCCGGATTCACGCAAATCAGATAGCAATGGCCTTTTACTCCCCCCTCTTATTTCCACTGCTCTAGACAACTGTGATAAGGCTATGATAGGAATGTCTAATTCTTTAGCAAGAGATTTTAAACTACGAGAAATTATGGATATTTCTTGTTCTCGATTTCTAAATTTTGAACCAGAATCGCTAATTCCCATTAATTGCATATAATCTATCATCACCAATTTTACTCCATGTTGAGAAATTAAACGACGACATTTTGCGCGTAAATTAAATATAGATAAAGATGGAGTATCATCTATAAAAAGTGGAGCATTTTTTAATTTTTTAGTTTTATAAAACAAACGTTTCCAATCTAGATCAGAAAGACTGGCACTTTTAAGTTTCTCGGAAGAAATTCCAGTTTCTGAGGAAATTAATCTCGTTATTAATTGAATAGAAGACATTTCCAATGAAAAAATAACCACAGGAACCTTTTGTTCAATAACAATATCTCTAACCATAGATAACATAAAAGTTGTTTTTCCCATTCCAGGTCTAGAAGCAAGTATTATCAAATCTGAATTTTGCCATCCAGAAGTAACTTTATCTAATTTTTGAAACCCAGATGGAATTCCACTCAAACCTTCTTTATTATTTTCTACTTCTTTTATCCTATCAATAGCTTTTCTTATAAGATATTGAGTAGTCTCATACTTTTTTGTTCTCAAATATTTTTGATTTATCTCAAAAAGTTTAGATTCTGCTTTATCTAAAAGTTCGAAAACATCTGTACTATCTTCATAACAATGTTCTATAATATTTGAAGAAATGCTAATCAATTTTCTTAGAATAAATTTTTGTTGTACAATACGACTATGATATTCTATGTGAGCAGATGAAATAACTTTCTGTGTTAATTCTATTAAATATAACTCCCCTCCTGATTTTTCAAGTTTTCCATTTTTACGAAGTTGATTAGATACAGTATAAATATCTACGGGTTTAGAATCCTGATATAATTGTTGTATTGAACGAAATATTTCTTGATGTTCTTTTTTATAAAAGACTTCTGGAACAAGTATATCTATAATCTCATCTAATCCCTTT
The DNA here is from genome assembly GCF_000093165.1 of Blattabacterium sp. (Periplaneta americana) str. BPLAN. Lineage (NCBI taxonomy): Bacteria > Pseudomonadati > Bacteroidota > Flavobacteriia > Flavobacteriales > Blattabacteriaceae > Blattabacterium > Blattabacterium sp. (Periplaneta americana). The sequence continues at coordinate 492,990 of NC_013418.2, forward strand.
TTATCAATCATAACAGAACCTATAATTGCCTCCTCTAAATCCAATGCTTGAGGAGGTATTTTTCCATTTTTAATAAAATCAGGACTAGGACGAAGTATCCTATCTTCCTCTTGGATCAGATAACTCATTTTTTTCATGATATACTTTTAGCTTTCTTTTCTAATCATTAAAAACCCCTATGGAAATATACTTATTTTTTCTAGCTCTGATAAGTTCTTCTATATCAATACAAGATAATTCTTTATAGTATTTTATTATTTTTTTTTTTATAGTTTCATAAGCTTGTTCTGGACAAAAATGCGCTCCTCCTAAGGGTTCTTTTATCACATCATCTATAAGATTTAATTTATGCATATCCTCTGCTGTTAGTTTCAATGCTTCTGCAGATTTTTCCTTATTCTTCCAATTCCCCCAAAGTATTGTAGAACAACTCTCAGGAGAGATAACAGAATACCATGAATTCTCCATCATAGAAACTTTATCTCCTATTCCTATTCCCAAGGCCCCACCACTAGCTCCTTCTCCTATAATTAGAACAATAATAGGAACTTTTAGACACATCATTTCATAAATATTTTTTCCAATAGCCTCTCCTTGACCTCTTTCTTCTGCTTCTATTCCAGGAAAAGCTCCTGGAGTGTCTATAAATGTTACAACAGGTTTTCGGAATTTTTCCGATAATTTCATAAGACGTAGCGCTTTTCTATATCCTTCAGGATTAGGCATTCCAAATCTTCTGTATTGTCTATCTTTCGTATTTTTTCCTTTTTGTGTTCCTATAAACATAAAAGTCTGATTTTCTATTTTCCCAAATCCCCCTATCATAGCCTTATCGTCTCCAATATGACGATCTCCATGCAATTCAATAAAAGACTCTTTTTTTGTAATAGATAATATATAATCTAAAGTATAAGGTCTATTAGGGTGACGAGAAAGTTGCACTCTTTGCCAAGGAGTTAATCGATTATGTAGTTGTTTGATAGTTTTTTCTAACTTATGTTGTAATTGATTACAGACTTCTTTCATATTCACTCCACTCTTTTTTTCTATCATCAAACAATTAATGTATTGATCCTGAATTTCTTGTATAGGTTTTTCAAAATCTAAATATTCCATGATTATATAAAAGACTGAATATATTCTCTATTCATAAAAGAGATATTTTCTGTAGAAATCCCTTTTGGACAATCGATTTCACAAGCTTGAGTATTAGTACAATTTCCAAAACCCTCTTCATCCATTTTTTTTACCATATTCAATACACGTTTTTTTCTTTCAATCTTTCCTTGAGGTAACAGAGCTAATTGCGCTACTTTTGCAGAAACAAATAACATGGCAGATCTATTTTTACATGTAGCTACACAAGCTCCACAACCAATGCATACAGCGGCATCAAAAGCTTTATCTGCATTTTCTTTTGGAATAGGAATCATATTTCCATCCACCGTCTTTCCAAAAGTATTTACAGAAATAAAACCACCTGATGTAATAATTCTATCAAAAGAAGATCTATCTACAACAAGATCCTTAATAATAGGAAAAGACTTAGCTCTCCAAGGTTCTATGTATATGGTTTCTCCATTATTAAAATGACGCATGTGAAGCTGACATGTTGTAATCAAGTCTTGAGGTCCATGGGCTCTACCATTAATATATAAAGAACACATTCCACAAATTCCTTCACGACAGTCATGATCAAATGAAATAGGGAGTTCTTTTTTTTTAGATAAAATTTGATTATTTAACAAATCTAACATTTCTAAAAAAGAACTCTCAGGTGAAACATCATCAACTTTATAAGTTTTAAATTCGCCTTTTTCTTTACTATTTTTTTGTCTCCATACTTTTAATATAAAATTGAGTAATCCTTTCATAATAATTTATTTATAAGAACGCGATTGCGGTTGAACAAAACTAAAAGTTAAGTCTTCTTTATGCATAATTTCTTCACTAACAGATTTTTTTTCTTGATATTCCCATATAGAAACATATTTATAATGAAGATCATCACGAAGGGCCTCTCCTTCTTTTGTTTGAAATTCTTCTCTGAAATGACTTCCACAAGATTCTTTTCTATTTAAAGCATCCATAGCTATAAGTTCTCCCAATTCTAAAAAATCGGCTACACGTTCTGCTTTTTCCAATTCTGAATTGAATCCATCTCGAATATTTCCAGGAACAAAAACATTTATCCAAAATTCTTCGCGAAGTTCTTGTATCTTTTTGATCGCCTCAGATAAGCCTTTCTCATTTCTACTCATTCCAACATATTTCCACATGATATTTCCAAGTTTTTTATGAAAAAAATCAACAGATTCTTTTCCATTGGAGGAAAAAAATTTTTGAATTCTTTCTTTTACATTTTTCTCTGATTTATCAAATTCTTTATGTTTTGTGGATATTGTTTTTGTCCTACCTATATATCTAGACAAATAATCTGCTATAGTATAAGGCAAAATAAAATAACCATCAGCTAAACCTTGCATTAAAGCAGAAGCTCCAAGACGATTAGCACCGTGATCGGAAAAATTCGCTTCTCCTATAACATAACACCCTTTTATAGAGGACATTAAATTGTAATCCACCCATATTCCTCCCATGGTGTAATGAACAGCTGGATAAATCTTCATAGGAGTTTTATAAGGATTTTTATTAGTAATTTTTTCATACATGTGAAATAAATTCCCATATTTAGACTCTAGAAATTTTTCTCCAAATTTTTTAATTTCCATGTCATTTGAATTTTTTATCCCAAGTTCATTTGCTTTTTCTATTCCATATCTTTCTATGGAAGAAGAAAAATCCAAAAAAACTCCTTCTTTTGTTTCATTATTTTCTATCCCAAAACCATTATCACAACGTTCTTTAGCAGCTCTAGATGCTACATCTCTTGGAACAAGATTTCCAAATGATGGATAACGTCTTTCAAGATAATAATCTCTTTCTTCTTCTTTAAGATCTTCAGGATTTTTTTTCCCATTTCGTATAGAAATAGCATCTTCTATTTTTTTTGGAACCCATATGCGTCCGTCATTTCTCAATGACTCTGACATTAATGTTAATTTAGATTGATAGTTTCCATGTACAGGAATACAAGTAGGATGTATTTGAGTATAACAAGGATTAGCAAAAAAACCTCCTTTTTTATGAACTTTCCATATAGCACTAGCATTAGATCCCATAGCATTAGTAGATAAAAAAAACACATTTCCATAACCTCCTGAGGCTATAACAACAGCATGAGCTGCATGACGCTCAATTTCTCCAGTAATTAAATTTCTAGCAATAATCCCTCTAGCTAAACCTTCTATTACCACTAAATCTAACATTTCATGACGGTTGTACATTTTTATTCTTCCTTTTCCTATTTGTCTAGACATAGCTGAATAGCAAGCAAGCAAAAGCTGTTGCCCTGTTTGTCCTTTCGCGTAAAAAGTTCTTGAAACTTTAGTCCCCCCAAAAGATCTATTTTCAAGATATCCTGCATAATCTCTAGCAAACGGAACTCCCTGAGCTACACATTGATCAATAATATTTGAAGATATTTCTGACAAACGATAAACATTAGCCTCACGAGATCTGTAATCTCCTCCTTTAATAGTATCATAAAAAAGCTGATAAACAGAATCATTATCTCCCTTATAATTTTTAGAAGCATTAATCCCACCTTGAGCGGCTACAGAATGTGCTCTTCTTGGGGAATCTTGATAACAAAAAACTTTTACTTTATATCCTAATTCAGCTAGAGTAGCCGAAGAAGCTCCCCCGGAAAGTCCTGTTCCAATTACAATAATCTCCATATTAGATCTATTGTTGGGGGAGACTAATTCTAAAATAGATTTATGATGAATCCATTTATGAGTCAAAGGACCACTTGGAATTTTAGAATTTAATTTTAAAGAGTTTTTAGTCATTAAGATATATTAATTTCCATTGAAAAAGAACCAAATAGCGATAATAGAAAAACCAGAACAAATAAACAAGAAATAAAAAAAACTAAACTTTCGTATCCAAAATAATTTCTTTTTATTAGATAATCCCAATGATTGAAAAGAAGATTGAAATCCATGGTTTAAATGAAATCCCAAAACTAAAAAAGAAAAAACATAGATGAATGTATATACAGGATTTTTAAATAAGGAAATGACTAAAATATAATCTGAAGTATGAGAATATTTCATAGGAATCATAAAATTCATTAAATGCAGAACTAAAAAACACAAGATTAAAACCCCCGTATGAACCATAGTCCGACTACTAAATGTAGATAAAGGTTTTTTTATGGTATAATCCATTTTACCTTTTGATTTTTTATTCTTTAAATGTAATCTAATTCCAAAAAAAATATGAATAATAAAACCTAAAGCAAGAACATATTCTAGCATTTTTACAAGAAAATTTCTTCTCATGAAAGACACAGCGTTATTAAACGCTTCTTCTCCAGAAAAAATAAAAAGATTAACACTCAAATGTAATAACAAAAAAGACATAAGGAAGATCCCTGTAGTTGCCATAACTACTTTTCTTCCAAGAGAAGATTGAATAAAACGGCACTGAATCACTGATTAAATTGCGAATTTCTATCTTCGTAAAGATATTTATTTTTTTTGAAAAATTATCAATTTTTTATTTTTTGGAAGCCTTCAATTAATAAATCAACATCTTTTTTTTCATTGAAAATTCCAAAAGAAATTCTTACAGGCATCATTTTTTTTAATAAATGTTTGCTGGTTATAGAAAGAATCACATGAGAGACTTTTTTCAAATTTTTTGAGTGACAAGAACTTCCCTTAGAAATAGCTATTCCCATTAGATCTAAATGAAAATATAATAAATGATCTTTTTTTGGATAAAAAATATTTAATATATTAGGAATACTCTTATCCATAGATTCTGATAACCCATTAAAAATAATGTCTGGAATAATTTTTTTCAATTCTGAAATACAATAGAATTTTAAATTCCTAATTTTTTCTATATGATTGGGAAAATCACAACAGGATAAATGTAAAGCTTCCGCTAGTCCTACTATTCCATAAATATTTTCCGTTCCTGAACGAATACCATATTCTTGATAACCCCCTGTGATAAAAGATTTTATATTTTTTATGATTTTTTCTCTAATAAAAACAAAACCTATTCCTTTTGGTCCATAAAATTTATGTGCACTAGCAGTAGCAAAATCAAAAGGTAATTGTCTCATGTTGACAGGAAAATTTCCAATGATTTGAATAGTGTCTGAATGAAAATAAGCTTTGTATTCTTTGCAAAGAAATCCAACTTTTTCTATATCCAATAAATTCCCAATTTCATTGTTAGCGTACATTAAACTTACAAGTATTTTATTCGGATAATTTTTTTTTAATATTTTTTCTAGATAATTTAAGTCTATAACTCCTTTATCCTGAATTTGAAGAAATTCTACAAAAACTTTATTCTTCTGAACTAAATCTATAACGGTTTGTAATACAGAATCATGTTCCAGTGGAGAAGTCAAAATATATTTGACTTTTAAATCAATAACAGCAGATCTCAAAACTAGATTGTTAGCTTCAGTTCCACTAGAGGTAAAAATAATCTCAGATGGAGAAGCATTTATATCCTTTGCTATACGTATTCTTGACTCTTCTATTATGGAACGTGCTAGCCTTCCATAACTATGTTGTGTAGAAGAAGGGTTTCCAAATGAATATTTTAATGTATTTACCATGACTTTTCTAACTTCGCTCCTTACAGGAGTGGTAGCTGCATTATCTAAGTATGCTCTTTTCATAAGAATAGAATTAAGTTGCATAGTTAGTTACAAAAATAGAAAATTATGTTATAATTTATTCAAATTCCGTTGATTAAAAAATATAGAAAAAATTCCCTCGTTATTAATTTTGTATATTTATCCTTTCTCAAGGTCTTTTTTTATAAAGCTTCTACTTATTACCTTTTGTTTTAAAAATGTTATTAAAATGTCTATTTTATTTTTATTTAAATTGAGTACATATGAAAATAAATGTTGGATTTTCGGTTCTCATGGGGTTTATAATTGGAATTATTACATGTTATTTCTTTGGAAAAAAAACCATCTTGAAAAAATATATTCATTTATTAGGAAAAGCTAAAATTCAAGCAAAAAAAATTATAAAAAATGCAGAAAAAGAAGGAGAGTCTATAAAAAAAAAGAAAATCATTCAAGCAAAAGAAAAATTTATAGAACTTAAATCTAAACATGAAAAAGATGTTCGTCTTAGAGAAAAAAAAATAACGGATATAGAAAATAAAACAAGAGAAAAAGAATCTAGATTATCTAAAGAAATTGAAATTTATTTTAAAAGAAATAATCGTCTAGAAAATCAAATACATGATTGTGAAAAAAAATTCAAAATTCTTCAAAAAAAACAAGAGGAATTTAAAAACATGCAGATAAAACAAATAGAACTCCTTGAAAAAATATCCAATTATTCTTCTGAAGAAGCTAAAAATGAATTAATTGAAGTACTTAAAGGAGAAGCGAAAGTCAAAGCACAAACACATATACAAAATATTATAGAAGAATCCCAACTCACTGCAAAAATGGAAGCCAGAAAAATAGTTATTCAAGCTATTCAAAGAATTGGAACAGAACAAGCTGTTGAGAATGCAGTTTCTGTATTCAATATAGAATCGGATGACGTAAAAGGTCGCATTATTGGACGAGAAGGAAGAAATATAAGAGCTCTGGAAAAAGCAACAGGAGTAGAAATTATTGTAGATGATACTCCAGAAGCTATTCTATTATCTTGTTTCAATCCTATACGTAGAGAAGTAGCTAGGTTATCACTTCATAAATTGGTAATAGATGGACGAATCCATCCAGCAAGAATTGAAGAGATCGTAGCAAAAACTGAAAAACAAATTGAAGAAGAAATAGTAGAAATCGGAAAAAAAAACATAATCGATTTAGGAATTCATGGAATACACCCAGAATTAATTAGAATGATAGGTAGAATGAAATATCGTTCTTCTTATGGACAGAATCTATTACAACATTCTAGAGAAGTGGCTCATTTAGCAGGAATATTAGCCTCAGAATTAGGATTAAATGCAAAATTAGCTAAGCGGGCAGGTTTATTACATGATATAGGAAAAGTTCCTGAAACAGAATCAGAGCTCCCTCATGCTATTTTAGGAATGCAATGGGCTGAAAAATACGGAGAAAATATGGAAGTTTGTAATGCTATAGGCTCTCATCATGATGAAATAGAAATGAAAGTTCTAATATCTCCTATCGTACAAGTATCGGATTCTATTAGTGGAGCTCGTCCTGGAGTGAGAAGGAATTCTTTTGAATCTTATTCTAAAAGATTAAAAAATCTGGAAGATATTGCTTTTAGTTTTGATGGAGTAAATAAGGCTTTTGCTATACAGGCAGGTAGAGAACTGCGAGTTTTAGTGGAAAGCGAAAAAATAGATGATAAAAAAGCTTTTCAGTTATCTTTTGATATAACAGAGAAAATAAAAAACGAAATGACCTATCCTGGTCAAATAAAAGTAACAGTGATCAGAGAAACCAGAGCTGTACAAATAGCTAGATAAAATCTAATTATAAATTATGAAAGATTCTATTACTTCCTTCATCGAAAAATATTTTCTTCATTTTAATGCTCTAACTTTATCAGAAGCAGCTAAAGCTTATAAACATCATATTAAAAATAATGGAAAAATGATGATAACATTGGCAGGTGCAATGAGTACTGCAGAATTAGGAAAAATATTAGCTGAAATGATCCGAAAAGATAAAGTTCATATTATTTCTTGTACTGGTGCTAATTTAGAAGAAGATATAACAAATTTAATAGCTCATTCACATTATAAGAAAATTTCTAATTATAGAGATTTAACTCCTGATGAAGAAAAAAATTTTTTAAAAAAAGGATTTAATCGTGTTACAGATACTTGTATTCCAGAAGATAAAGCCTTTAAATTGCTACAAAAACATATTCTCAATATATGGAAAAAAGCTAAGGAAAAATCTGAACGATATTTTCCCCATGAATATATTTATCAATTATTATTAGAAAATATTTTAGAACCATATTATGATATCAATTCAAAAGATAGTTGGGTTTTGGCTGCCGCAAAAAAAAATTTACCCCTGGTTGTTCCAGGTTGGGAAGATAGTACAATAGGGAACATATTCGCTTCATATTGTATGAAAAAATTATTTTCACCAATTCTTGTAAAAAATGGAATCGAATATATGATTTATTTAGCTAAATGGTACCAAAAAGAATCTGTGAAAAATAAAATAGGATTTTTTCAGATAGGTGGAGGAATTTCCGGAGACTTTCCTATTTGTGTAGTCCCTATGCTTTCTCAAGATATAGGATGGACACCTACTCCTTATTGGGCTTATTTTTGTCAAATTTCTGATTCTACTACTAGTTATGGATCCTATTCCGGAGCTATTCCTAATGAAAAAATAACTTGGGGAAAATTAGATAAGGACACTCCTAAGTTTATTATTGAATCGGATGCTACTATTGTGGCACCATTAATTTTTGCTTATATATTAGATATGTAAGTAAGCAGATTTTTATAACTTTATTAAATAAAATACTTTAGTAATGAATAATTTATATGATCTTATTGTTATCGGTTCTGGTCCAGGTGGTTATGTTTCAGCTATTCGTGCAAGTCAACTAGGAATTCATACTGCTCTTATAGAGAAATATCAAGATTTAGGCGGGACTTGTTTAAATGTGGGTTGTATTCCTTCAAAATCTCTTTTATATTCTTCTAAATATTTTTTCTTTGCAAAAAATCATCATCATTCCCATGGAATTATTTATGATAAATTATCTTTGGATTTAGAAAAAATGATGAAAAGGAAAAATGAAATCGTGAAAAAAACAAATGAAGGAGTGAAATATCTCATGAAAAAAAATAATATTGATTTATACAAAGGCCTAGCTTCATTTAAAAAAAATCATGTGATTTCTATCACAGATAGAAAAACTTTTAAAAATATACAAGAAATACAATTTAAATATTGTATAATAGCTACAGGTTCTAAACCAATAGGTCTTCCATTCTCAAATTTTGAGAAACGAAAAAAAATTATTTCCTCTACGGAGGCTCTTTCTATGAATGAAATTCCAAAAAAATTAATAATAATTGGAGGAGGAATAATCGGATTAGAATTAGCTTCTATTTACCATAGGTTAGGAAGTCAAGTAACTATTATTGAAACCATGGATAGAATAATTTCAAATATGGATCATTCTTTAAGTCAAGAAATTCAAAAAATATTAGAAAAATCTGGAATTCAAATAGAAACCTCCTTATTAATCCAGGACATAGTTTCATTAGATTCTAATGAAATTACAGTTTATGTTAAAAATAAAAATAATGGAAAAAAAATGAAATATATAGGGGATTATTGCCTCATATCAATTGGGAGGAAACCTTATACAGAAAATCTTGGATTAGAACATATAGGAATTCAAAAAGATCAAAAAGGTTTCATTTTAGTTAATGATTTTTTACAAAGTTCTGTAGAAAATATCTATGCTATAGGAGATGTCATAGGCGGAAAAATGTTAGCACATAAAGCGGAAGAAGAAGGTTTATATGTAGCAGAACATCTAGCTGGACAAAAACCAAATAAAATAAACTATAATTTAGTCCCATCTGTTCTATATACTAATCCTGAAGTATCTAGTATTGGATTTACAGAAAAAGAAATCCAGAATAAAGGAATAGAATACAATATAGGTTTCTTTCCTATGAGAATATTGGGAATAGCTCGTGCTAGCGGATCTACAGAAGGTTTTGTAAAAATTCTATCTCATAAAAAAACAGATGAAATCTTAGGAGTTCATATGATAGGCGATCATGCCTCCGATATGATAATGGAAGCTTCTGTCGCTATGGAATTTCGTGCCTCTTCAGAAGATATCTATAGAATTTGCCACCCACATCCTACTTTTAGCGAATCTTTTAAAGAAGCTGCCTTGTTGAGTTTTGAAAATAAAGCCATACACATGTAATTACCACATTATAGGCTTTTTTCCTATTTTTTTCAAAAATTGATTAGTTTTAAAAAACTGTTTAGATCCTAAAAAACCAAAATTTGCAGAAAGAGGAGATGGATGTGATGTTTTTAATATATAATGATTATTAAAATCAATTAGAGAATCTTTTTTTTTGGCTAACTCTCCCCACAATAAAAAAACAATATGCTTTTTTTTATCCGAAATTATTCGAATGATTTTATCCGTAAAAATCTCCCAACCTTTATTTCTATGAGATCCAGGAAGTCCTTTTCTTACCGTTAAGACAGAATTAAGTAATAAAACACCTTGGGTGGCCCAAAAAATTAAAGAACCACTAATAGGAAATGATTTGTTTTGAAAACAATTATTCACTTCTATAAAAATATTCTTTAAAGAAGGAGGAATTGCAACTCCATCCGGAACAGAAAAGGATAGACCATCAGCTTGATTATCCTTATAATAAGGATCTTGCCCTAGAATAACTACTTTTAGTTTAGAAAAAGAACAATAATTGAAAGAAGAAAAAATATTTATTTTTTCTGGAAAACAAACATAATTTTTATATTCCACCCTAAGGAATTTTAATAATTTTTTAAAATAAGGCTTATCCCATTCCTCTTTTATGAAAAAAAGCCAATCCTCATTTATGTTCGGAAATTTTTTTATTAATATTTCTTTTTTCATAAGATCTAAAACTTATCATTTTTTTATTTTCCTCATCCCAAAGTTTATATTTTGCACATTTTAAACTTCCTGAAAAGTTCATTTTTGTTACATATTTATCGAAAATAGGATTTTGACTATGACAGTCAGGTAAATAATAAAATGGAATACTGGGAGCTAAATGATGGATGTGATGATATCCAATATTTCCTGTAAACCAATGAATTATTTTAGGTAATTTGTAAAAAGAACTACCTTTTATAGCGGCTATACAGTAATCCCAATTAGTTTTCCATTCTTTGTAATTAGGATTATGTTGATGTTGAACATAAAAAACCCATATAGCTACAATAGAAAACAAAACAATAGTTGGAAATTGAATAAATAATAATTTAAAAAAACCAATAAAATTTCCTATAAAAATATAAAAAGATAAAATACAAAAATTGCTGATCCAAAGATTTACTTTTGCTTTTTCCCAACCTTTTATATGAATTAATGGTAATCTATTGTGTATAAAAATATAATAGATAGGTCCTAAAAAAAACATGACGATAAAGGATCGATACATTCTATACTTTATTTTTTTCCAAAAATTCAATTTTTGATATTCCCTAACAGTTAAAATAGTTATATCACCTATATCTCTAAAATCCAATTGAGAATTATGTGCATGATGATAATTATGTGATTTAGCCCAATATTTAAACGGAATTAAAGTAAAAAGGCTACAAATAAAACCTATGATATTATTAATTTTTTTTGAAGAGGTAAATGATTGATGTCCACAATCATGTTGAATGATGAATATTCTAATCAAAAAAAAGGAGTTAAATATAGATAAGAAAACTGTTAAATACTTGGAATAATTGAAGATGCAAAAGACTATTGTTATCCAAATGAAAACAAAAGGAAAAAAAGTATTTAAAATTTGAATAAAAGCTTTCCAATTATTTGGATAATAAAGTTTTGCTATATCTTTCCAATTTTTAAATGCTTTTTTAATTTCTAAATATTGAGAATTCATTGAAATGAAAAATTCTTTTAAAAAGAATCATGCAAAAAATTTTTCTTTTTAAGAAGATCTTCTTTAGATTCTACATGACTATCATCTAGAACACAACAATTTACTGGACAAATCGTTACACATTGTGGTTCTTCATAAAACCCAACACATTCTGTACATTTTTCTTCTACTATAAAATAGATATCCTTTTTTTTTGGTTTCTGAGGAAATATTGGATCCACAAAAAAATCTTCTGACATTTTTTTCTTCCACAAAGAAGTTCCATCTGACATTTTCCATACTTTTCCTCCTTCATAAATTGCATGATTAGGACATTCAGATTCACAGGCCCCACAATTTATACATTCTTCTGTGATTTTTATAGACATTTAAATTAAATTTAATGTAGATTCTATAATATAATGAACAATTTGATTCAGACTTTCGATAGGTTAGGTCTTTTTCTTAGAGAATTTAAGAAATTTTATGCACATGAAAAATATATTTCTGGAAATTTTAAAAAATTTTTTTTTCCATTTCAGAATATTATAAAAAAAATCCCCATTATCAATAGCTGGTTTAGGACAGAAGATTTATTCATCACTATTGAACAATGGGGGAAAATACTTACAAAAGAAAAACTAGAATATTGGTTGAATGAATATTCTTTTATCAAGAAAAAGAATCAAATAAAAACTATTTTAGTTATTATGCCGGGAAATATTCCCATAGTAGGATTTCATGATTTTTTATGTGTCCTTTTATCAGGACATCGAATTTTAATAAAATTGTCCGAAGAAGATAATTTGTTACTTCCTTTTTTAGGCAAAATAATTACTCATATAAATCCTTTATTAGAAAAAAAAATAAAATTTTCTAAAAACTTTTTTAAAGAAAAATATGATTCTGTTATAGCAAGTTGCAGTAATAATACAGCTCGTTATTTTGAATACTACTTTAGAAAATATCCTATGATACTTAGAAAAAGACGAACTTCTATAGCTATTCTACAAGGAAATGAAAGTAAAAAAGATTTAATCTCTTTAAATAAAGACATTTTAACTTATTCTGGAAGAGGATGTAGAAATGTGGGAAAGATATTCATTCCTAACAATTATGATCTTCATCTCATCTTGGATCAAAATTTATTATCCTATGTAATGAAAAATTATAAGTATATTGATAACTACAATTATTATCTTTCCATATATACTCTAAATAACATAGTCATTAAAAGAAATCCTATGATGATTTTAATAGAAAGCAAAGATTACCATAGTCCAATCTCAGTGGTATATTATGAATTTTATTCCAATTTAAACCAATTAAAAAAATTGATACACAAAAATAGAAAACATTTACAATGCTTAGTCTCAAGAAATATTTGTAAAAACGAAATTGATTTTGGAAAAACTCAATTTCCTAAATTGTGGGATTATTCAGACAATATTGATACAATTAAGTTCCTTACAGAAAAAAATTAAGATGGAATTTTAATAATAAGTTTATCCCTTTCTCCTATATACATATTTTTTATAACTCTTCCATCTATTACAGGAGCCTTTAATCCATCTTTCAAAAAGATATTACAGATGAATATTCTAGATTCATCCCAAATATTTGCTTTGATAAAACTCTCTAAGGTCATTCTCCCTCCTTCTACAATTAGAGATAAAATGTTTTTCTGATATAGATAATTGAAGATATTTTTTATAATCTCTTTATCAAAAGAAATCTGAACAAATTCTGTATTTTTCTGATTTTCTTTTTTCTTTTCGGTAAAAACAATTGTTTTTTTCGTTCCATCCAAAATAAAATAAGAAGCAGATATACTCAATTTTCTGTCCATAAAAATTCTAATTGGATCTGATCCGAACCATTCTCTAACATCTAATTTTGGATTATCATTAAACACGGTTTTTCTTCCTACTAAAATACTATCCTCTTCAGATCTCCATTTATGACTCAATTGTCTAGAATAAATTCCACTAATCCATGAAGGTTTTTTTTTCTCATTTCTTTTCAAGGAATCCATAAAACCATCATCACTTTGCGCCCATTTCAATATAATATAAGGTCTCTTTTTTTCATAAAAAGTAAAAAAACGTTTATTTAAAATGCGACACTGATCCCTTAAAACATTTTCTATCACTTCTATTCCATTTTCTCTCAATTTTTGTATCCCCAAACCGTTTACCTTATGACAAGGATCTTGTATTCCTATTACCACTCTAGGGATCTTACTTTTAATGATTAAATCAACACAAGGAGGGGTTTTTCCAAAATGGACGCATGGTTCTAATGTGACATAAAGGGTCGAATCAGTTAATAAAGATGTATTTTCAACCCTATTGATAGCATTTACCTCTGCATGATCCATTCCTACTTTATAATGCCATCCTTCTGATAAAATCAAACCATTTCTTTCTATTAAACATCCTACCATAGGATTAGGAGAAGTTAATCCTAATCCATTCTTTGCCAGTTGAATAGCCCTATACATAAAGATTTTTTTATGGTTCATTTTTCATAAACCTATTTTAATGAATTCCATATTTTCCAAGATTCTTCTGCTTGAATACGTAACATTTCTAAACCATTTCTGATCGTAGACCCTTTTTCTTCTCCTTTTTTTAAAAACAAAGTTTTAGATGGATTATAAACCAAATCATAGAGATAGTGTTTAGAAGAAAGGAATTTATAAGGTAAAGGTGGACATAAATGGATATTTGGAAAAGTCCCCAATGGAGTGCAGTTAATAATAATTTTATGATCTTCTAAAAGATATTGGTTCACTTCTTCATAAACCAAAAAATTTTTATTTTTTCTTCTAGAAACATATCTGTATGGGATTCCCATTCTTTTTAGAATAAAGGAAACTGATCTAGATACCCCACCTGTTCCAAGAATCAAAGCCTTTGGATTTTTATATGATAATTTATTTATGTCCTTTTTGAAAGAAAACTCAAAACCTAAAACATCTGTATTATAACCAATCCGATGTTTCTCTTCATTTATCTTTACTACATTAACAGATCCAATAGATTTTGCTTCTGGCATAAGTTTATTTAAAAAGGGAATAATGCTCTTTTTATATGGAATAGTGATATTGCATCCTTTCAAGGATGGATTTTTAAAAATCCGTAAAACATCTTCTATTTTTGGAATATCGAATATTTCATAAGTGACTTCATAAATAGATTCTTTTTTAAATTTTTTCATGAAATAGTCTCTTGAAAAAGAATAACTGATTCCTCTTCCTATCAATCCAAAAATTCGTTTATAGTTTTTATACAAGCTATACATACATAGGATTAAAGATGCATCTATATTTTTTTTTATTCCTCTTTCTTTAATCGCATACGTTCTCTATATATAGCTCGTAAAATTTCATTTCTCCTACCTTCAGAAGGTTTTATATATTGTTGTTTTTCTCTAAATTCCTTTAAAATCCGCGTTTTATCAAATTTCTTTTTGCATTTCTTCAAGGCTTTATCAATAGATTCTCCCTCTCTAACTGTTGTAATTAATACCATACTAATAATGTAAAAAAAACAATGTGGACACTATCGGATTTGAACCGACGACCTCTACTCTGTCAAAGTAGCGCTCTAAACCACCTGAGCTAAATGTCCATTTTTGCAGGACAAAATTAAATATTTTTATTATTATTATCATTTTAATGCGAGATAAAAAAAATGTCACATAATGTATTAGAAAAATCTATAGAATATTTAAAGGGATTCAGTTTAAAAAAAACACGTTTATTTAATATAGAATTACAAATTCATACATATGAAGATCTACTTTTTTTTTATCCTACAAAATATGTCCGTTATTTTATATTAAATAATATATCAGAGTTAATAAAAAAAAATCCTACCGAAAACACCCTTATACAAATAACAGGAAAAATTACCCATTTAGAAGAAATAAACTATCAAAATAAAAAAAGAAAAATATTGGTAGCACATTTAGAGGATGAAACAGGATATGTTGAATTGGTCTGGTTTCAGACCATCAATTTTTTTAGAAAAATCATCAAAAAAAACATGACGATAACAGTACACGGGAGGATAAAACATTTTCAAGGAAAAATTCAAATCATTCATCCAGATATTCAAAAATTTCAATTTTCAGAAAAAAATTACTCCATATATCCTATATATTCCATTCCTAAAAAACTTAGGGAAAATGGAATAAATAATTCTTTTATGATAGAAATCTTGAAGAATCTAATAGAAGAATCAAAAAATGATATAGAAGAAATATTTCTTCAGGATATTATGAAAAAAGAATTAATGCAAAGGAAAGAAGCATTGATTCAAATACATTTCCCACAATCTTTAGAAAAATTATTTCAAGCAAAATATCGTTTAAAATTCGAAGAATTATTTTTTTTAAAATTATTCCTTTTATCCAAAAAAAACAGAAATAAAAGTTCTTCATCTAACAGTTATCCCTTTTCAAGATTAGGAAAAAATTTTTATAATTTCTACAAATATTGTTTACCATTTCCTTTAACAGAGGAACAAAAAAGAGTATTCAGAGAAATACGCAATGATTTAAAAAAACCTATGCAAATGAACAGATTATTACAAGGAGATGTAGGATGTGGAAAAACTATAATAGCTGTTTTCTCCATGCTTCTTGCTTTAGATAACGGGTTTCAATCTTGTTTAATGGTTCCTACTGAAGTTTTAGCAATACAACATTATTCTTCTATAAAAAAAATGTTTTCTGGAATTGGAATTCAACTAGCTTTATTAACTAGTTCCACCTCTATTCAAATGCGA
This sequence comes from Blattabacterium sp. (Periplaneta americana) str. BPLAN, assembly GCF_000093165.1. Taxonomy (NCBI): domain Bacteria; kingdom Pseudomonadati; phylum Bacteroidota; class Flavobacteriia; order Flavobacteriales; family Blattabacteriaceae; genus Blattabacterium; species Blattabacterium sp. (Periplaneta americana). The sequence goes on from NC_013418.2 coordinate 509,483, forward strand.
AAATGTATATATCATGATGTTTTTATCGGAAAAATTTCCATTCTTATAGGTACACACACTTTGATTCAAGATACAGTCCATTTTAAAAATCTTGGATTAGCTATAATTGATGAGCAACAGCGTTTTGGAGTGGAACAAAGAGCTAAGATTTTAGAAAAAAATGAAAGACCCCCTCACATATTAATCATGACGGCAACTCCCATTCCTAGAACTTTAGCCATGACTCTTTATAATGACTTAAAGATATCCATTATAAGGGAATTTCCCATAAATAGAAAACCTATTAAAACTGTTCACTTTCGCAATAAAAATAGATCTAAAGTCCTTGAAATTATAAAAAATCAGATTCAAAAAGGAAGACAAATATACATTGTTCATCCTACTATAGAGAAATTCAAAAAAAATGGATCGAAAAATTTAATGAATTTAATGAGAGGCTATCAATTGATAAAAGAAAACTTCCCAAAGTTAAAAGATCGAATTGGAATTCTACATGGTAGAATGAGTTATCAAGAAAAAAATATTCAAATGAATCGATTTTTACGTGGAGAAACTCTAATTATGGTCTCTACTACTGTTATAGAAGTAGGAGTAGATGTTCCTAATGCTTCAGTTATTTTAATAGAAAATGCAGATTGCTTTGGTCTATCTCAATTACATCAATTAAGAGGGAGGGTGGGAAGAGGCCCACATCCAAGTTATTGTCTTCTTATGACTAATGAAAAGATTAGTGTAGAAAGCCATTTTAGAATGAAAATTATGTGCGAAACTAAAGATGGTTTAGAAATAGCTAAAAAAGATCTTAAATTAAGAGGAAGTGGAGATTTAATAGGAACTAAACAAAGCGGAAATGCTTATTTTCGAATTGCAAATCTTCTTAAAGATTACAAATTAATAAAAGAAGTCATTCCTATTGCTAAAAAATTTTTTAACAAAAATCCTGATTTTCTATTAAATCATAAAACCACTAAAAATCATTTCTATAAATACTACAAGTCTTTTTGGGGAAAAATAAGCTAAAAATAAAAAATATGGATTATAGATCATCACTTAATAGTTCCCAACGAAAAATTATAGAAACAATTCATGGGCCTGTTCTAGTAATTGCTGGAGCTGGATCAGGAAAAACCCGTGTAATTACACATCGTATAGTTCACATGATCAATAATCTAGGAATAGATCCCTCTAGAATATTAGCTTTAACTTTTACTAATAAAGCAGCTAAAGAAATGAAGATGCGCATTTCAAATATGTTGAATCAAACGGATTTGAATCAGATCTCCCTGGGGACTTTTCATTCTATATTTTCATGGGTTTTGCGAAAAGAATCTCATTGGCTTGGTTACAAATCAAATTACACTATTTACGATCAAAGAGACTCAGAAAATGTGATAAAAAAAATATTAGATGACTTCAATTTTAAAACATCTCTCAGCCCTACGAAAATCAGAAGAAAAATATCGGAATATAAAAATAACTTGAAAACCATAAACAATGAAAAATCATATCATGATATAAAAAAAATATATGAATATTATGTAAAACGTTGTTTAAAATCAGAAGCTTTAGATTTTGATGACATATTACTTCATACAAATTATTTATTTTTTCATTTTCCTAAAATACTACATAAATACCAAGAAAAATTCCAATACATATTAATCGATGAATATCAGGATACCAATTTTTCTCAAAATACGATCATTAAAAATTTATCTTCAAAACATAGAAATATTTTTGCCGTAGGTGATGATGCTCAAAGTATATATGCTTTTCGTGGTGCGAACATCTCAAATATTTTAAATTTTCATATGGATTACAATGAAGCAAAAATTTTTCGTCTTGAACAAAATTATCGTTCTACAAATCACATAGTGCAGGTCTCTAATAAGATTATTTCTTTTAATAAAAATCAAATCTTTAAAAAAATTTGGACAAATAACGAAAAAGGAGAGAAGGTAAAAATATATGGAGCTCCTTCTGAAAAGGAAGAAGCGCAATACATTGCTTCTTCCATCTATTTCACTAAAAGAAATACCCAATTTCAAAATAAAGATTTTGCTATTCTCTATAGAACCAATACACAATCAAATATCCTAGAACAAGCTCTAAAAGAAAAAAAAATACCATACAAAATATACGGATCCATATCCTTCTATAAAAGGAAAGGAATTCTAGATTTTTTAGCTTATTTAAAAATCATCACTAATCCCAACGAAGAAGAATCCCTATTACGTATAATAAAAAAAAAAATAGGAAATAAAAAAGCTATTAAATTAATATTAAATTTATCTAAAAAGGAGAAGAAAACTTTTTATAATCTTTTAAAGAATCTGATAAATTATTATCCTTTCCTAAGAATCAACAAAAAAACAAAAGAAAAATTAGAAAATTTCATTTTAACAATAGAAAAATTTCGTTTGGAATTAAACGAAAAAAATACCTATACAATAGCAAAAAACATAGCAAATTTCTTCTTAGAAGAAGATAAAAAAAATTTTTATCATGCTGATGATTTTCAATATATATTAGAGAATATATCTATATATCTTAAAGAGCAAAAAATCTTAAAGAAAAATGGAGATATGAGTTTATCTGGATTCTTGCGATATTTTTCTTTAAGAGAAGGAATCGATGAGGAAAATGAAGAAAATCAGGTATCCTTAATGACTATACATTTATCTAAAGGTTTAGAATTTTCCGTGGTTTTTATTGCAGGATTAGAAGAAAACTTATTTCCATCAAAATCTAGTTTAGAAAATGAATTGAAACTTGAAGAAGAACGCCGTCTATTCTATGTTGCTATAACAAGAGCTCAAAAAAAAGCTATATTCACATATGCAAAATCTCGTTTTTTATGGGGAAAAAAAATCAGAACTGTTCCTAGTCGTTTTATTCAGGAAATAAGCGAAAAATTTATTGACAGAGAACATGGAATTAATAATTCCAATAAAGAAAATCCTATATCAAAAGATTTGTATCCTGATGAAAAGAAAACATTATCCATGTTTAAAAAAGGAGTTAAAGTATTTCACAAAAATTTTGGAATGGGAGTGATACTAGATATTCAAAATGAAATAGCTATAATTAAATTTCAACAATTAGGAATAAAAAAAATTTTACTAAAAATAGCTAAACTTGTTATTTATTCCTAATTATTAAATTTCTTTTTATGTTATGGAAGATAAAAAGATGAAACTAAATTTTAGTCTACAAAAATTAATTTTTTTTGTAGCTATTCTTTTATTTTTCATCAAGTTAATTACTTGGTATATCACTTCTTCTCTTTCTATATTTAGTGATGCAATGGAAAGTATAACCAATATTATTAGTGGTTTTATAGGTTTGTATAGCCTGTATATATCCTCTTTACCCAAAGATCACAATCATCCATATGGTCATGGGAAAATAGAATTTATATCAACAGCTATAGAAGGATTCTTAATTTTTTTTGTAGGAATGGTTATTTGTATAAAAACTTTTATACATGTAAAACATCATGATCCTATTCTATTAAAATTAGATTATGGAATTCCTATGATGTCATTTACCGCTATTGTTAATTATGGGTTAGGTTTTTTAGCCTGTAAAATAGGAAATAAAAATGGAGCTTTAACGTTAATAGCTAGCGGAAAACATCTTCAAACAGATACTTATTCTACTTTTGGAATAGTGATAGGATTAATATTGTTAAATATTACAAAATGGATATGGATAGATCCTATTATTTCTGTTATTTTTTCCTTTGTAATTTTATATACAGGATTAAAATTGTTAAGATATGCTACAGCTGGTATTATGGATGAGTCGGATAAAGAACTTTTAAAAAAATTATCTTTTTATATAAATGCAAAAAGAGATATTCATTGGATTGACCTTCATCATTTAAAAATTATTAAATATGGAAGTGCTTTACATGTTGATTGTCATTTAACTGTTCCATGGTTTTTTAATGTCAAAGAATCCAATAAAGAAGTCCAAAAGTTGACAAATTTAACAAAAGATAAATTTGGACATAAAGTAGAATTATCTGTACATGTAGATGCTTGCACAGATAATCATTGCATATCCTGTTTCAATACTTTCTGTAAGGAAAGAAAAAATTTTTTGCAGAAAAGATCTTATTTTCACAATAAACCTTAGAAGCAGAAAAGATCTTATTTTTATAAATAAAAAATCAATATGGAATATAATACTAATCGTTTCAAATTGGTTATCCCAGAATATGGTAGAAATATCCATAAAATGATTGCTTATGCAATACAAATAAAAAATAGGAAAAAACGTAATCGTTGTGCTTGGAGTATCATTAAATTGATGACGGATTCCAATCCTAGATTGAATAACCCATATTTTCAACATAAACTATGGAATCAATTATTTATTATGTCTAAATATCAATTAGATATTGATCCTCCTTTTCCAAAACCTCATCCAGAAAAAATAAAAATTTTTTATTATAAGAAAGTGGAATATCCCGAATATTTAACTGATTTCCGGTATTATGGAAAAATCATTAGAAACATGATCCATGTAGCAATACATTGCAAAAATAGACAAAAAAAAGAAGGGTTATTTTATGCAATAGCAAATACTATGAAGAAAAATTATTTGAGATGGAATAAAAACCTTGTAGAAGATGATATTATCTTTAAAGATTTAAAAGAGCTTTCAAAAGGAAAAATATGTTTAATGAATAATACCGATCCGTTATTACAATGCTCCTATCTTTTAAATCCAAAAAGAAAAAAAAACTATATGAAAAAAAAGAAAATAGGATGAATTATGGCTTCTTTTAAGATAGAAGGAGGATCTCCTCTAAAAGGAGAAATAAAACCACAAGGAGCAAAAAATGAAGCTTTGCAAGTTTTGTGTGCAGTCTTGCTAACCTCAGAGAAATTGAGAATAAAAAATATTCCAGAAATAGGAGATGTAAAATGTTTGATGCAAATACTTCAACACTTAGGAGTTGTAGTAAAAAAAAATGATATTGGAGATTTTACTTTTCAAGCTAAAAACATTTGTCTAGAATATTTAAATACGAAAAAATTTCGTGAGGATGGAAAATGTATTAGAGGCTCTGTCATGATTGCGGGACCTTTGCTAGCTAGATTTGGAAAAGGGTGCATGCCTATCCCCGGAGGAGATAGAATTGGTCGTAGACGTTTAGATGCACATCTAAGAGGTTTTGAATCTTTAGGAAGTCATATAGATTATAATAGAGAAAATCAGTATTTCTATCTTACCTCTAAATATTTAAAAGGAAAATTTATTCTTCTAGAAGAAGCTTCTATAACAGCTACAGCTAATATTATCATGGCGGCGTCTTTAGCTAAAGGAAAAACCACTATTTATAATGCGGCTTGTGAACCTTATATTCAACAATTATGTAGGCTATTAAATAGAATGGGAGCAAAAATAAAAGGCATAGGTTCTAATTTAATCCATGTTACTGGAGTTACAGAATTGGGAGGATGTCTCCATACTATTTTGCCTGATATGGTAGAAATAGGAAGTTGGATAGGATTAGCAGCTATTACTAGTTCTGAAATAAAAATTCGGAATGTTAGTTGGAAAAACCTAGGAATCATCCCGAATATATTCCAAAAAATGGGAATATCCTTAGAAAAGAAAGACGATGATATTTATATCCCATCTCAAAAATCCTACCAGATAAAAAAATTATTAAATAACGCTATATTAACAATTTCTGACGCTCCATGGCCAGGTTTAACTCCAGATTTACTAAGTATTTTAACTGTGGTAGCTACTCAAGCAAAAGGAAGTGTCTTAATCCATCAAAAAATGTTCGAAAGTAGATTATTTTTTGTAGACAAATTAATTGAAATGGGAGCACAAATAATATTATGTGATCCTCATAGAGCAACCGTTATTGGTTTGAATCATCAATCTTCTTTACGAGGTTCTCTATTAAACTCTCCAGATATCCGAGCTGGAATATCTCTTCTTATAGCTGCACTTTCTGCTCAAGGAACTAGTAGGATAAAGAATATAGAACAAATAGACCGAGGATATGAAAATATTGATCAAAGATTACGTCTTTTAGGAGCAAATATTGTAAGAATAAAATGATCTTTTTTTTCTCCAATTATAGGGATCTATAGGGTTTTTTTTTCCCCATAGTCCAATTTTATTTTTTTTCGCTTGAGATTCAATTCTTTTATATGGAACATTTTTAGAAAATTTCCAAACCCAAGCAAATCCGGACTCTAGAATATCCTTTCCTAAATCTTTGTTTTTATCATAAATAACCAACCCAACAATACGATTATATTTGTCTCTTTTTAGATTCTTGATTAAAACTGTTTTATTTAGAATTTTTTTTTTTAAAAAATTTTTTGCTTCTATTCCATAAGATTGATTTTTTTCTGGACAATCTATATCAGAAATTCTTATTTTATATTCTTCCATTTTTTTCGTCTCAATTCTAAAAGTATCTCCATCATAAATTTTGATCACTTTTCCCGTAATTGAGGATCCTATGGACAATGAAAGAATAAGAAAAAACTGAACAATAAACACTATATTTTTAAAATATGTATAAATTCAATCAAGAAGAAAAAAATAATTTACATAATAATTCACAAAATCAACTAACTTTATAATTGGATGAAAAGATCGAAAAATGAAAAAATACTATGGAAAAAGAAAAATTCGAATATATCACTAAAGAGGGATTAAAAAAACTACAACAAGAAATAGAAAGATTAGAAAACATTGAAAGACCAAAAATATCAATGCAAATAGCAGAAGCCAGAGATAAAGGAGATCTTTCAGAAAATGCAGAATATGATGCTATAAAAGAAGCACAGGAATTTTTAGAAATGAACATAGCCAAATTAAAAAAAAAACTATCCAATGCAAGAATTATTGATGGATCACAAATCAATAGAACCAGAGTTTCTATTCTATCTACAGTTAGGGTAAAAAATTTAACATATGGAGGAGAACAAATATATACCTTAGTTCCAGAAGGAGAAGCAGATTTAAAATCTGGTAAAATTTCTATAAACACTCCTATATCTACAGGATTACTTGGAAAACAAGTAGGACAAATTGCTCATATTAAGTTACCTAATAAAATGATACTTGATTATGAAATTTTAGAAATAGCATTTAGTGAATGAAATGAATCGGAAAAATATATTTACACATATAATAAAAAACGAAGTACCTGCTTATAAAGTCGCAGAAAATTCTGAAAATCTTGCTTTTTTAGATATTTATCCAATAAAAATTGGTCATACTTTAGTGATTCCAAAAAAAAAGAATCCAGAAAAAATATTTTCTCTTCCAGAAAAAGATTTTTTATCTATCATGTCTTTTACTAGAAAAGTAGCTATAGGCATTGAAAAAATAATTCCTTGTAATCGTGTTGGAATATTTGTGATGGGTTTTGAAATCCCTCATGTTCATATCCATTTAATCCCTATGGATCAAGAAAGTGATGGGGATTTTTCTAAAAAAAGAATATCTTTATCTGCAAATCATTTCAAGATTTTATCAGAAAAAATTAAAAAATCTATTAATCTGTAAATCAATATCTTCTATCTATTCCAATGAAATAAAATTTTTAAACCTTTTATTGTATGCAACTTATCTTTAAGATGAATTTTTTTAGTTAAAGGAGTATAAATATGAGAAAGCCCTCCTGTAGCTATAACAAAACAGTTTGTTTTTAATTCTTTATTAATTCGGTTAATGAGTCCTTCTACCATACTGATGTATCCATAAATAATTCCACTTTGAATACAAGTTTCAGTATACTGTCCTAATATACTAGGGGGTTTTTTTAATTCTATTTGCGATAGTTGAGCCGTATTACCTATCAATGCAGATAAAGAGCTATTGACTCCTGGAGCAATAATAACTCCTTGAAGAGTTCCGTATTTATCTATGCAGGTTAAACTTAAAGCCGTTCCAAAATCTACCACTAGAGTATTTTTTTTATTATGATATAATGTATATGCAGCTATAGCATTAGCATATAAATCTGTTCCTAATTGATGAGAATAATGTTTTATTGGAGAAGCGGAATATCTATCTACTACCATCGGTTTTATTTTATGAATTTCATATAAAGATTGTTCTACAATGTTTGTAAGAGGAGGGACTACGGATCCAATCACAATATTTTGTATTAATTTGGATAGGATTCCATATTGTTGATAAATATTCCTAAATAATAAAATATATTCATCCAATGATCTATGTGGATTACTGTTAATAATCCATGAACAATCACATTCACATTTTAAATTATAATTATTATTAAATAGTCCAAAACGAAGACTGGAATTCCCAATATTTATAGTTAACAACATTATTAACTTCATTTTTGAATAAGAAAAACGTAATTTCTATAATAACTATATTTAATTTTTTTATTTAATATAAGAATATGTTCATATATTTTCATAATAAAAAAAATATCTATTATAAAACAAAAGGAAATGGAATCTCCATGGTATTTTTACATGGATTTATGGAAAGTTTAGAAATTTGGAATTATATATATGATATTTTTTCCAAGAAATACAAAGTCCTTTCAATTGATTTACCTGGTCATGGAAAAAGTTTTCTAGAAAAAAAAGATTCTTCCACCACCACAATGGAAGAAGTGGCTGATACTATTAAATTTCTTTTACAAAAAGAGAATATAGAAAAAGCTGTTTTTATAGGTCATTCTATGGGAGGATATATAGCTTTAGCGCTTGCAGAAGAATATCCAGAGATATTTTTAGGTTTATGTTTACTTCATTCTACCGCAGAATCAGATACAAAAGAAAAAAAAAATAATCGCATTCGATCCATAAAATTCGCAATAGATCATTATCCATTATTTGTATCTACTAGTATTAATAAATTATTTGATCCTAATCAATTAAGTTCTTTCCAAAAAGAATTAAAATTTTTAAAAAGAATAGCTATTTCAACTCCTATTCATAGTGTAATATCTTTTTTGCGTGGAATGTCTATTCGTAAAGATAGAAGATTTTTATTAAAAAGAACTAAATTTCCAAAATTATATATGGCCGGAATATATGATTTAATACTTCCTGCAAAAAAACTCCGTGAAGAAGCAAAAAGCGGATATAACAGTTATTTTATTGATGTTCCAACTGGTCACATGGGGCCAATAGAAAACCCTCAAAAAATAGTAAAAGTATTAGAAAGTTTCATGGAAACTATAAAAAATCAAGATTCATAGATAATGAATGAAAAAAAAATTACGAAAAAAATATCTTTTTTACAGAAAATCACTTACTAAAAAAGAAGTATTGAAAAGTAGTTATGATATATTTATTCAATTCAAAAAACTTTTCTTTATATGGGATAAAACATATTATCACATTTTTTTACCTATACAAAAATATAACGAAATCAATACTTTTCTCATTACTAACTTTCTTTTTCAAAAAGGGAAATATATCACAGTTCCTTATTCAAATTTTCACAGTTTATCCATAGACAATTGTCTTCTTGATAGAAAAACTACCTTAAAGAATAACAAATATGGAATTCCTGAACCTGTACAAAAACATATTATTCCTCCTTCCTTTATTGAAGTGATATTTGTCCCTTTATTAGTTTTTGATTTAAAAGGATATCGTATTGGTTATGGAAAAGGATTTTATGATAGATTTCTTACACTATGCAAAAAAAATGTTCTAAAAATAGGATTGAGTTTTTTTAACCCAATAGATAGTATTCCATCAATCCATAAAAATGATCTTATGATCGATATAGGAATTACTAGAAATAAAGTTTTTTTCCTTAAAAATTTTTTAATAGAAAAAAACTTTAAAAATATCCCAAATAATAACCATAATCATCATCAAACTAATCATTAGAAATCCAATGATGGTACATCGTTCAAAAATTCTTTCATTTATTCTTTTTTTAGTGATCATTTCTATCAGAATAAATAAGATATAACCACCATCTAATGATGGAACAGGAAATAAATTTAAGAAAGCTAACCATATGGATAAAGTGGCTGTTAAAGTCCAAAAAATCCCCCAATTCCATTGAGAAGGAAATTCTTTAGCCATAGAAAAAAAACTACCAACCTGTTTATAAGCTTTAGTTTCTATATGAAAAACGTTTTTTAAAAAAAATATTTGATTTTTTAAAACCTCCCAAGTTCTTTTTACTCCATAAGGAAAACTTTCAATTATGGAATAATTCTTTTTTTCGAATAAAAAAATATTATCCATTTCCATAAAATTTTTGAGAGAAATTCCTAAAATCCCTTTTTGATCTAAAAAAACTTCTTTTTGAAGTAGTCTCCCATTTCTATTGATAGAAATCAAAATGGTTTGGTTCTTATATTTTGATAAAATATCTTTTAGTTGATCGGAAAATAAAAGAAACTCTGAATTAATCGCTAAAATTTCATCATTATTTTTTAATCCAGATTTATAGGCTCCTGAATCTTTTACTACGTAATTTATAATAGGTGGAACACGAGGTTTTATTATAAAAAAACTGAATTCTTTTCTATCAAAAAAAAATCTTTTTTTATCATCATTTAATGATAAATGGATAATTTTTCCCATGCGATCTATAGTAATGGAATTACCTAAAAGAATTGCTTTAGGAATTTCATGAAAATAAGGGATATATTTTCCGTTGACAAGTAGAATGTTATCCCCATTTCTTAAACCTATTTTTTTTCCTAAATAATCTACCTCAATTCCATATTTAACATTTTTTGTAGGGAGATAAGTTTCTCCATATTTAAATAGCAAAAAAGAAAAAATCATAAAAGAAAATAACACATTCGAAAGAATTCCTCCGGATACAATCAATAGTCTTTTTATTGCAGATTTTGAACGAAATTCCCAATTTATTTTTTCTTTTTCTGAAGAATCTATCTCTTCATTTGTCATCATTCCAGATATTTTAACATATCCTCCTAAGGGGATCCAGCCTATTCCATAAATAGTGTCTCCTATTTTTTTTTTGAAAATAGAAAACCAAGGATCAAAAAACAAAAAAAATCTCTCTACACGTACTTGAAATGCTTTAGATAATAAAAAATGACCTAATTCATGAATAAGAATTAATATAGATATACTTAGTAGTAACTGTATGGATCTAACAAAAATAGACGTCATAAGTTATAATTTGTAGATAAATTTAAACCTTTATTTCATTTTTTCTATCGACAAAAAGTAATTTCATTTTTTTATAAACAACATAAAATATTCTTTGCATAAAGAAAGTATATTTAACGAAGAATAAAATTTTAAATACATATAAATTTGAACTTATCTAATCTTAAAAAAGGAGAAAAAGGGATTATAAAGGGATATAAAAATGAAGATTTTCCTATAAAATTGTTAGAATTAGGTGTTTTACCTGGTGTTAAGTTTGAAATACTTTTTGTTTCTATTTTTTATGATCCACTATGTATTATTTATGATCAATCTTGTTTAGCTTTACGTAAGAAAGAAGCGGAAAATATTCTCATAGAACCTATTATTTAGAAATGCGGAAAAGAATAATTAAATTAGCTCTTATTGGAAATCCAAATGTCGGAAAAACTTCTTTGTTTAATCAATTAACTGGACTCAACCAAAAAGTTGGAAATTATTTAGGAGTCACAGTAGATAAAAAAATAGGATTTTTTTCTTATGAAAATACCCACTATCAGATAATAGATCTTCCAGGAACCTATAGCATATATCCATCATCTGAAGATGAGGAAATAGTTTGTAAATTACTAAACAATACAGATGATATTGATTATCCAGATAAAATCCTTGTTGTAGCTGACTCCTCGAGTATTAAAAAAAATCTTTTATTATTTAGACAGATACAAGATTTAGGTTTTCCTGTTCTCTTTATTTTGAATATGCTTGATGAAGCAAAAAAAAAGGGGGTTTTTATTGATATAGAAAAACTTAAGAAATTTCTTCTAACTGAAATAGTCTTAATCGATGCAAGAAAAGGAATAGGAATAGATAAGGTAAAACAGAAAATCAGTAGTCTGAACCAGAAAAAGAAATTTTCCTTTTTCTTTAATCCAGGATTATCTCATTCCATTGCTATTCAAGATGTAAAAAATGGTTATCAGGTCAACACTTATAGAGCTTGGTATTATTTAGCAAATAATAAAAAATTCTTAAAAGAGGATGAACTTTTGAAGAAGATTAAGAAAAAACACAATATCATTTCTAAAAAACTACAAATTAGAGAAACATTAGATAGATATGAAGAAATAGGAAAAATTTTTTCTAAAACAGTTTCTGAGTTTCTTTTGGATTCCAAAAAAAATTCTTTAGATTTTTCTAAAAAGATAGATAATTATTTATTCTTACATCCTTTTTGGGGTTATTTCATTTTCTTTTTTTTATTGTTTATCATATTTCAAAGTGTCTTTTTTTGGGCAGAAAATCCTAAAAAAATTTTAGAATTTTTTTTTTCTATTCTTCAAAAAAAACTAGAAAATATTTATCCAGGTCCCCTAAACAATTTCTTTGTACAAGGTTTTTTACCTGGAATTAGTACTATTATCACTTTTATCCCCCAAATTTTTCTTTTATTATTTTTCCTTCTTCTTATGGAAGAAAGTGGTTATATAAGCAGAGTGATATTTTTAATGGATAGAATTATGCGGCCATTTGGATTAAATGGAAAAAGTGTAGTTCCTCTTATTTCTAGTGTAGCCTGTGCCATCCCTGCAATAATGTCTGCTAGACATATTGAAAATTATAGAGATCGTTTAATCACCATTTTAGTAACTCCTTTTATAACCTGTTCTGCTAGATTACCTGTTTACACATTAATAATTTCTCTCATCATTCCGGATAAAAAATGGTATTTCATTCAATTGAGAGGATTAGTACTTATGGGAATGTACCTTTTAGGTTTTTTTTCTGCTTTAAGTATATCCATGATTCTTCATCTATTTCTTAAAAAAGATTATCAAAGTCATCTTATTATGGAAATGCCTACTTATAAATGGCCCCTATTCGGAAATATATTGATTACTCTATGGATAAACATCAAATCTTTCATGTATAACGCTGGAAAAATAATTGTATTATTAAGTGTATTAATTTGGGGGTTAGGATCTTTTGGTCCTAAAAAAGATTTTTCCCCATCCAGTAAATATTCAATTAGTTTTGAAAATATATTTGAAAAAAAAGAATTACCCAATTCTTATTTAGGTTTACTAGGAAAAAAAATGGAACCCATTCTTCTTCCATTAGGATATGATTGGAAAATAGGAATAGGATTAATCTCTTCTCTTATAGCAAGAGAAGTATTTGTTAGTACTATGGCTTCTGTATATAGTATTGAAAAAAATGAAAATTTTTTCTTAAAAGAAAAAATGAAAAAAGAAATATTCAGTGAGACTGGGAAACCCGTTTACAATTTTGCTACAGGATTTTCTTTGCTTTTTTTCTATGCTTTTTCTATGCAATGTTTAAGTACCTTATCTATAGTAAAAAAAGAAACAAAGTCTTGGAAATGGCCCATAATACAATTCTTTTTTATGACAACATTCGCTTATATTTCTTCTTTTTTTATTTATCAAATATTAAAAACCTAAAATGTGGCAGTATATTATTATTGGTTTATTTTTTTTGTATTCCATATTTCATTTTCTCAAAAATCTTTTGAAATTTTTCTCTACTAAAACTAGTAGTTTTTGTAAAAAGAAATGTAAATGTAATTGTAGATTATGAATTTTTTTTCTTGAAAATTTCAATAGAATCGTATATGTTTTTTTTAAATAATTCAGATAAAGATATTCCGGCTATTTTTAATTGCTTTGGAAGTATACTTTCCTCCGAAAGTCCAGGAATTGTATTAATTTCTAAAAAAAAAGGATCTCCGTTTACCAGTATATATTCCGATCTAGATATTCCTGATAAATTTAAAATTTCATAGACATTTTTTGCCAATTTTTTGATTTTTTTTTCAAGACTTGGTAATAATCTAGCAGGTGTGATTTCTTGAGATTTTCCAGAATACTTCGATTCAAAATCGAAGAAATCATTTCTACTGATAATTTCTGTAATAGGTAAAACTTTAATATCCTGATTCCAGGAAATAACTCCTACTGAAACTTCAGTCCCTTTCAGAAATGATTCTACAATAATTTCTTGATCTTTTCTAAAAGCATGTTCTATAGCCTTGGCTAGTTCTCTTTCTTGATAGACTTTAGATATCCCTAAACTAGATCCGGATCTGTTAGGTTTTACAAAACATGGTAATCCTACTTTTTTTAGAATTTTTTTTTCACAAAAAGATTGGTTTTTATTTAAAAAAAAGGAAGGAGCTGTTTTAATTCCAAATTCTTTCAAGAAAGTTAAACAATATTTTTTATTAAAAGTGACACTGGCATGATGAAAATGGCATCCTGTATAGGGAATTTTCAGTAAATGGAAATAAGCTTGTAAAACTCCGTCTTCTCCTGGAGTTCCATGTATAGCATTAAAAACACAATCAAATTTCAAAATTTGATCATTTGTAATACGAACGGTAAAATCCTGTTTATTCACAGGATACTCTTTATTATTTTTATCCTTTAAAATCCATTTTTCTATGAATAAATAGATTTTATAAACTTCAAATTCTTCTTTACTTAGATTTTTGTAAACTACTTCTCCGCTTTTTAACGAAATAACAGATTCCTCTGTATAACCTCCCATAACAATAGCTATTTTTTTCATTATTCTCTATTTTTTTTATATTAATCAGTTACATTTTATTTTATTCTTAACATGAAGTATTCAAAATATTGTTTGATTTTACTTCTAAATTTATTAATTTCTATATTTATTTTATATAAAATAACTAGCCTAGCATTAAAATGGGTCGATATTTACACAAAACACGGGTCTTACGTAATTGTCCCAAACCTACGCTATTTAACTTTAAACCAATCTATATCTATTTTAAAAAAATTAGGATTAAAATATGATGTAGATACATCACATTATGATCCATCTTTTAAACCTTATCAAGTACTTTCCTTTTTTCCAGAAGCAGGAGATCCTGTGAAAGTAGGAAGATATATATACATACAAGCTAATGCAAAAAACTTTCAAACCACAGTTCTCCCCAATATAATTAATAAAAACAAACGTATAGCGATCAAATTACTTCATGCTAACCATATCCTGGTGAAAGATATAAAATATGTAAATGATTTTTCTAAGGATACGGTTTTAAAAGTAGTTTATAAAGGAAAAATCATTCCTTCTGGATCAATTCTTCCACATCAAGATGGAATTACATTAATAATAGGAAAAGGATACGAAAAAAAGAATTATTCCTATCCGGTTCCAAATGTAACTGGAATGTCTTTATCTAATGCCACCTATACTTTGAAAGAAAAATTATTTAACATCATTAATTTTTATTATGAGGATCCATTGGATGATGCTTCTGCTACGAAAGCAAAAGTATATCGTCAGGAACCTACTCCTGGAAAGATCCAGGATAAAAAAAAACCCATTTATCTATGGTTAACTACCAAACCTTTAGATAGGTTAATAAAAACATCTGAATCCAACAAAGATGATTCAAAAAAAAACATGAAAAAAGAAAAAATTCCAATAAACGAAGAAATGGATGAACAAAAGACTAAAACGAAACCTTCTGTTTTTGAAAAATAAAAACAAAAAAAATGTCTATAAAAAAATTTAAATTTTTTGTAGAAAAATATCAAAAAACTATTCGAATTGATAAATTTTTGAGGAAATCTATTCAAAATATCAGCAGAAACCAAATTCAGAAGGCTACTAATTCTGGAAAGATTTTAGTAAATCAATGTATTATAAAAAAAAATTATAAAATAAAACCTTTTGATCTTGTAGAAGCAGAGATTTATTATCCTCCCATTTTAGATTCAGAATATAAAAATATTATTGCAGAAAATATCCCTCTAAATATTCTTTATGAAGATGAAGATATTCTTGTTATCAACAAAGCTGCAGGAATGGTAGTACATCCAGGTTTTGGAAACGAAAAAGGAACCTTAATTCATGGAATTAAATATCATTTTAAAAATAATCATCAATTATATCGATTAGGTTTAGTACACAGAATAGATAAAGATACTACAGGTTTACTTGTTTTAGCTAAAAATGAATATGCACAAAAATATTTATTTCAACAATTTATTTCTAAAACTATTCAAAGAAAATATCTAGCCTTAGTATGGGGAAACATACAAAAACAAGAAGGAACTATAAGTGGGTTTATAGGAAGAGATCCTAATAATAGAAAGAGAATGACTCTTTTTCAAAGAAATTTTTACAGAAGTAGGTATTCCGTTACTCATTATAAAGTTTTGGAAAGATTTAAATATCTCACCTATGTTTCTTGTAATTTAGAAACAGGAAAAACGCATCAAATAAGAGTTCATTTTAAATATTTAGGACATCCTTTGTTCAATGATTCTACTTATGGTGGAGATAAAATATTTATGAAAAAATATTTATCGAAAAAATCGATAGATTTTTTCAAAGATTCTTTAAATCTTTTAAAAAGACAAGCTTTACATGCAGGATCCCTTTCTTTTATTCATCCAAAAAATAGAAAATGCCATTTTACCTGTTCAATTCCTGAAGATTTTAAAAAAGTTCTCCAAAAATTAAGAAATCAATATTTTATAACAAGGTCCCCTGAAGAAGAATATAAGAGATTGAAAAATATATAATCAAACCGAAAACATCTACCAATGTAGCTACGAATGGGGCAGAAGAACTAGCTGGATCTCCCTTAAATTTTTTGATAATAAAAGGTAACATAGATCCACTAAATGTTCCCCATAGGACAACTCCAATTAAAGATAAAAAAATAGTTATCCCAATCAATATCCAATGAGGTCCATAATTAAAAAGATTTATATTATGCCATGTCAAAACACGTATAAAACCCGTTAAACCCAAAATACTTCCTAAAAAAAAACCACATATGATTTCTCTTCGCATTACTATCCACCAATCTTTCATTTTCACTTCTCCTAAAGCCATTGCTTGAATAATTAGACTAGCTGCTTGAGATCCGCTATTCCCACCGCTAGAAACAACTAAAGGAATAAATAAGGCTAAAACAACTGCTTTTTCTATAGCACTAGAAAAATACTGCATTACTGTGGTCGTCAACATCTCACCTATAAATAACAATGTTAACCATCCAGCTCTTTTCTTAATTAGTTTGGATAAAGGAACATTCAGATAAGATTGATTCAAAGCTTCCATCCCACCTATTTTTTGGATATCTTCTCTATAATTTTCATTTACAACCCATAAAATATCATCTATAGTAACTATTCCAAGCAAAATTTTTTGATCATCTATAACAGGTAGTGATACTCGATTATTCATAGAAAATATCTTAGTAGCTTCTTCTTCTGTATCAGTAACACTTAAAACGGCTGTGTATCGTCCATCCATCAAATCAACTACTTTGGTAGCTGGATCTACTAATAAAAATTCTTGTATTTTTATGTCGTCCACTAATTTTCCTTTTTGATTTACTATATAAACTATTTCAATCACATCACTATTTTTACCTTCTTTACGTATATAATCTAATACTTCTTGTACGCTCCAAGTGTCTTGAACAGCAAGATAGTATGGAATCATTAAACGGCCTACACTGTTCTCAGGATATCCTAAAGAAACTAAGGTATTACGTTTTTCTTCCGGATTTAAATATTTAATTAAATCTTTTAAAGAATTTTTTGGAAGATTTTCCAAGAAGGAAACACGATCGTCTACTGATAGTTTGTTCAATAATTCCATCATTTTAATTGAAGGAAGACTTTCTATAATTTTTTTTTTTATAGGAAAATCTAAAACTTTAAAAACAGAAGTTCCTCTATTTATTTTCAACAAAATGAATATATCTACAACCTTATCCGGATGATCTTGAATCAATTTAACTAGGAAACTAATAGTTTGATTATTTAAAAAATTTTCGTCAAAATGATTTTCTAAACAATCTTTATGGTGATTAAACATTTCTTTTCTTTTTTTAGAAAAACTTTTTTCTCATTATCATCAAATTTTTAGATTAAAAATTTTATCCAGTTAGAAATTACTAAAATTACGTAATAAAATCATTGTAATTTTACAAAATTTAAAATAGAATAAACATGGAATATAATTTTCGTGAAATAGAAAAACGTTGGCAAATATTTTGGAAAAAACATAATATTTTTCATACAAAAGAAAATAACGGAAATAAATCTTCCAAATACTATATATTAAATATGTTTCCTTATCCTTCTGGTTCAGGACTCCATATAGGACATTGTTTAGGATATATAGCTTCAGATATTTATGCACGATACAAACGGACAACAGGTCATAACGTTCTATTCCCTATAGGATTTGATTCTTTTGGTCTTCCTGCAGAACAATATGCTATTCAAACTGGACAACATCCTTTTAAAACTACTCGTCAGAATGTAAAAAAATATCAAAGTCAAATGGATAAAATAGGACTTTCTTTTGATTGGAGTCGAAAATTATCTACTAGCGATCCTACTTATTATCGTTGGACTCAATGGATGTTTATCCAAATATTTAATTCTTGGTATGATAAAACTAGTGAAAAAGCTAAATCGATAGATCTTTTAGTAGAAGAATTTAATAAAAATGGAAATTTATTGGTTAATGCTAGTCATTCTTTAAACTATAAATTTGATTCGAAAATGTGGAAAGAATTCAATTCTTCTAAAAAGGAATCTATTCTTTTGAATTATCGTTTGGCTTTTTTATGTGAAAATACAGTAAATTGGTGTCCAGGATTAGGAACAGTTTTAGCCAATGATGAAATTACAAATGGAAGAAGTCAAAGAGGTGGGTATCCTATTTATAGAAAAAAAATGCTACAATGGCATATAAGAATTACCGCTTATATAGAAAGACTTTTAAAAGGATTAGAATCTGTTGATTGTTCCAAATCTTTAAAAAAATTACAATATAATTGGATAGGAAAAACATTAGGATCTTCTATTTTTTTAGAACTTTTTTTCCAAAAAGAGAATCTCAAAAGAATAGAACTTTTCATCTCTCGTCCAGAAACTATATTTGGAATGACATTCATTATTTTATCTACAGATCATCCAATGGCAGAAAAAATTTCTATTTCCTCTCATAGAGAAGAAGTTGCTCTATACTGTAAAAAAAATCTTGTAGAAGAAAAAAATATTTCTGGTGTTTTTACAGGAAATTATGTGATCCATCCTTTTCTTAAAAGAAAGAAAATCCCTATTTATGTTAGTAATAATTTTTCTGTAGATAATGAAACCCTATCTATAATAGGGGTCCCTGGTCATGAAAAAATTTGCAAAAAATTTGCAAAAAATATGGATTTAGAAGTTTTATCTGTTCTAACTCCTGAAAAAAAAGAAGAGAATACTAATAATGAACTTTATGAAGGAAAAAATGGAATATGCATTAATTCTGATTTTCTAAATGGGTTAAAAGTTCAAGAAGCTAAAAAAAAAATCATTCAAATCTTGGAAGAAAAAAATATTGGGTTCAAAAAAAATAGTTATCGATTACGTGATGCTATTTTTTCTAGACAAAGATATTGGGGGGAACCCATTCCTATTTATTTTAAAAATAAAATTCCAAAAACCATTCCCCTTGAAAAACTTCCTTTGCTTCTTCCAGAAAGAAATAATTATCATCCAAAAAATGGAAAATCTCCATTAACTAGAGTAAAAAATTGGGCTTGGGACGAAAGAAAAATGAAAATAGTTTCCAATACTCTTGTGGATAATAAATATGTCTTTCCAATAGAAACTAGCACTATGCCAAGTTGGGCTGGATCAAGTTGGTATTTTCTTCGCTATATGGATGTTCACAACCATCAATTCTTTTTGGATAAAAAAAAAGAACATATTTGGAAAAATATTGATTTATATATAGGAGGAGCTGAACATTCTACGGGTCATTTGATTTATGCAAGATTTTGGCATAAATTTCTGAAAGATAGAGGATGGGTTAGTACAGAAGAACCCTTTAAGAAAATATTCAATCAAGGAATGATTCTGAATTATTCAGCTACTATACTAAAAATTATTGGAAAAAATATATTTATTTCCTATGGATTAAGAAACTCTTATAATCAAGGAGAAAATTTACAAAAAATATATGTAGATATATCTCTAGTAAATTCTAATAATGAATTAGATATCAATAAATTTCAACATTGGAGACCTGAATTTTATCAGTCAAAATTTTTTTTAGAAAAAGGACGTTTTTTTTGTCAAAGACAATTAGAAAAAATGTCAAAATCTAAATATAATGTCATCACTCCAGATCAGATTTCTGAAAAATATGGATCAGATATATTTCGTCTTTATGAAATGTTTTTGGGTCCTGTTATGGAATCAAAACCTTGGAATGAGGAAAAAATCAATGGAATAAAAAATTTTTTAAATAAATTTTGGCGTTTATTTCATATAAATAAAGTATTTCAGGTTAGTGACTTAGATCCGACATTTCAAGAACTAAAAATTTTACATCACACCATCAAAAAACTACAGGAAAAAATTAATTCATTTTCTTTTAATACATCCATTAGTTATTTGATGATGATGGTTAATCAATTAAATATTTTAAAATGCAATAAAAGAAAAATATTGGAACCATTAGTAAAATTAATAGCGCCTTTTTCTCCTCATATAGCTGAAGAACTTTGGAGAAAACTCGGAAAAGAAAAATCTATTATTTTTTATCCTTTTCCTGTTTATGATCCAAAATTTCTTGTGAAAGAAAAAATTACTTATCCGATTATGTTTAATGGAAAATTAAAATTCCAAGAAACGTTTGAATCCAAACTAACAATTGAGGAAATTCGAAAAAAAATTTTAAATCATCCTAAAATAAAGTTCATTTTAGATGAAAAAATATTACAAAAAATTATCATCATCCCAAAAAAAATAATAAATATTTTATTTATTTAAATCATATTTTATAATTTAAAATTAATCGATGTTTGATGAAAATTTTATTGTGATAAAACGTAGATTTGTATCTGGTCATTCGGCAGGCGTTTTGAAATTTTTTTCATTAAATGTGTAAAAACTTTTTTTATGTCAAAAAAAAACCAAAGTAAAGCTGATGCGTATAGTTTTTTTAGTTGTATAGAAAAAAATTTTGATAAAGCTGCACGGTACCTTTCTATTAAAAAAGGTCTTTTAGAGCAAATTAAATCTTGTAATGCTGTGTATCGCATGCATTTTCCTGTAAAAATAGGAAAAGAAATTCAAGTGATTGAAGCATATAGGGTTCAACATTCCCATCATAAACTTCCCTGCAAAGGAGGCATTAGATATAGCATAAAAGTAAACCAAGATGAGGTGATGACTTTAGCGGCATTGATGACATATAAATGTGCTATAGTAGATGTTCCTTTTGGTGGAGCTAAGGGGGGAATTAAAATTGATCCACAAATTGTCTCTGCAGAAAACATAGAAAAAATAACCCGTCGTTACACTTCTGAATTAATAAAAAAAAATTTTATAGGTCCAGGTATAGATGTTCCAGCCCCTGATTATGGAACCGGAGAAAGAGAAATGAGTTGGATTTTTGACACATTTTTATCTCTTAGTCCTGGAGAAGTGGATGCTCTAGCCTGTGTTACAGGAAAACCTGTTTCTCAAGGTGGAGTAAGAGGAAGAAAAGAAGCAACAGGATTAGGAGTATTTTATGGAATTAGAGAATTATGTAAGATGAAAGAAGAGATGTTATCTGTAGGTCTTGATGTAGGATTAAATGGAAAAAAAGTGATTATACAAGGTCTAGGAAATGTAGGTTATCATGCGGCAACATTTTTTCATGAAGCAGGAGCTATTATTGTAGCTTTAGCAGAAAGGGAAGGAGCTATTTACAATAAAAAAGGTTTGAATGTCTCAAATGTGATTCTTCACTTGAAAAAAACCGGATCTATATTGAATTTTCCAGAATCAAAAAATATAGAGGATACAGAAAAAGCCTTAGAATTAGAATGTGATATTCTTATTCCAGCTGCGTTAGAAAATGTGATTCATAAACATAATGCCAATCGGATTAAGGCCAAAATTATTGGAGAAGCTGCTAATGGACCAGTGACTCCTGAAGCTGATGATATATTAGGGAAAAAGGGAGTTCTTATAGTTCCAGATATTTATTTGAATGCTGGAGGAGTCACCGTCTCTTACTTTGAATGGTTAAAAAATTTAAGTCATGTTCGTTATGGACGCATGGAAAAACGTTTTAGTGAAAATATGAATACAGAATTGCTGCAAGTTATAGAAACTAGTTGTAGAAAAAAAATTCCAATAGAAGAAAAAAAAATGATTTTAAGAGGACCAAGAGAAATAGATCTAGTACGTAGTGGACTAGAAGATACAATGATCAATGGATTTCATAAGATTCGTGATCTAAAAAAATCCTTAAAAATAGAAAACCTGCGTACTGCAGCATTTGTTCTTGCTATAAACAAAATCATAGATTCTTATGAAAAATTAGGTATTTTTCCATAATCTTTAATCTTTTTTTAAATATCTTTTTCATGAAGTACAAAAGATCCTTGTTGAAATTAAGCGGAGAAGCTCTTATGGGAAATAACGAATTCGGACTTCATTCTACTCGTCTTCAACAATACGCTGAAGAAGTAAAAAAAGTAGTAGAAATGGGGGCGCAGGTAGCTATAGTGATTGGTGGAGGAAATATATTTAGAGGATTTTCTTCTAGAATAAAGGAAAATACGATAGATCGGATAGGAGGAGATTATATGGGGATGTTAGCTACTGTTATAAACGGAATAGCTTTCCAATCTTACTTAAAAAATGTCGGAATATGTACTTCTATACAAACAGCTATTAGAATGGATCAAATAGCAGAACCATTTGTAAAAGATAAAGCTATTCATCATCTTGAAAAAGGAAGAGTGGTAATATTCGTGGCAGGTTTAGGAAATCCATATTTTACCACAGATACAGCTGCCGTATTACGTGCTATAGAAATTAAAGCAGATGTTTTATTAAAAGGAACCAGAGTTGATGGAATCTATACCAAGGATCCAGAAAAAGATAAATATGCTAAAAGACTTAAGAAAATATCCTTTGATATGGCTTATCAAATGGGAATCAAGGTGATGGATCAAACAGCTTTTATTTTAGGAAATGAAAATAATTTACCTATTATTATTTTTGATATAAATAGAAAAGAAAATTTTAAAAAAGTAATTTCCGGAGAAGAAATAGGAACTCTGGTTTCTAACGAAAAATAGAAAAAATTATGGATGAATTAAATGAAATTTTTTTTTCTTGCAAAAAAGATATGGAAAAAATTTTGAAAAAACTTCAAGAAGAAATTCATCGTATTCGATTGGGAAGCAAATCCGTTGTTCCCCTTTTAGAAAAAATAAAAATAAAGTGTTATGCTTCTTTTTTTCCTTTAATTGAAGTGGCCACAATTACCATTGTAGATAATATGAATATCACGATTCATCCTTGGGATCGTGCTATCATTTCCTATATAGACAAAGCAATTATAGATGAAAATCTTGGTTTTATGCCAACCAATAAAGGAGAATCCATTCACATTCGTCTTCCTATTCTTACGGAAGAAGGAAGAAAGAATTTAATGAAAAAAATTAAAACACAAACAGAAAAAGCAAAAATATTCGTGAGAACTACACGAAAAAAGTATAACCAATCTATAAAAAGATTGAAAATCTCTGAAGATTTATCTAAAATAGGAGAAAATCGTATACAAAAAATTACCAAGGTATCTATTCAAAAAATAGATGTTCTTTTTTTTTCCAAAGAAAAAGAAATATTAAGTATATAATTCGTTGATCCATGATAGAAAAATATTCAATTAAAGAATTATTGGAAAAAGGAAAAAAATTTTTAAATAAAAAAGTTTTAGTTGAGGGATGGATTCGTTCTTTTCGAAATTACATTTTCATCACATTAAATGATGGATCGACAATAAAGAATCTTCAAATTATTTTATCTAAAAATTTAGAAAAGGAGTTTTTGAAAAAAATTACCATTGGGAGTTCCATTAAAGTTATAGGTCTAATCATAGAAAGTTTAGGAAAAAAACAATCTATAGAATTAAAATCTTTAGAGATAAGGATCTATGGAGAAGTAGATCAAAAAAGTTTTCAAAAAACTATTTTACAACCGAAAAAACATAGTTTAGAAACCTTACGAAAACAAGCACATCTACGCTTTCGTACAAATATTTTTAGTAGTATTATGCGTGTACGTCATCATGTAGCTTTTTCTATACATAAATATTTTCATGAACATGGTTTTTTTTATATCAATACTCCAATTATTACTACTTCAAATGCTGAAGGAGCTGGAAAAATGTTTCAGGTAACAACTATGGATTTAAAAAATATTCCACATATAAGAGAAAATGTAGATTATACAAAAGATTTTTTTCAGTGCAAAACCTATTTGAGTGTATCTGGACAATTAGAAGCAGAAACCGCTTCTTTAGCTTTAGGAAAAGTATATACATTTGGACCTGCTTTTCGTGCAGAAAATTCCAATACTTCACGACATTTATCTGAATTTTGGATGATAGAACCAGAAATGGCTTTTTGTCATTTAGAAGAAAATATGGATAGAGCTGAGGATTTTTTAAAATTTGTTATACAATATATCATTGAAAATTGCATAGAAGATCTATCCTTTTTAAAGGACCATATAGAAAAATGGAATCAAAAACAGAAATCTACACTTTTAGAAAGATTAGAGCTTCTATTAAAATTTCCGTTTCAAAGAATTAGTTACACGGAAGTAATAAATATTCTGGAAAAAAGCATCCAGAAAAAAATGGTAAAATTTGTTCATCCAGTTATTTGGGGAATGGATTTACAATCAGAACATGAACAATATCTAGTAAAAAAATGTTTTCAATATCCTGTAATTGTTTTTGATTATCCTTCTTGTATTAAAGCCTTTTATATGCGTATAAATAATGATGGAAAAACAGTTAGAGCTATGGATATTTTATTTCCAGAAATAGGAGAAATCATTGGAGGATCTCAACGGGAAGAACGTTATGATATTTTATTAAAGCGTATCAAAGATAAAAACATAGATGACAGGAAACTTTGGTGGTATTTAGATACACGTCGTTTTGGTTCTGTTCCTCATAGTGGATTTGGCCTAGGATTTGATCGTTTAGTTCAATTCATTACAGGGATGAAAAATATTCGGGATGTTATTCCTTTTCCAAGAACTCCACATAAGGCAGAATTCTAAAAAATGTTAAAACAGAAATTTTTACAAAAAGGACAACAAAAACTTTCCCCACAACAAATAAAACTAATGAAATTAGTGCAATTGTCTACTTTGGATTTTGAACAAAGAGTGAAACAAGAATTGGAAGAAAATCCAGCATTAGAAGAAATAGAAGAAGAAACTTCTTCTATAGAAGAGTTAGATCCATCTGTCATTGATTTTGATCTTCCAGAACAAGAAGATAAATCCATAGATATTTCTGAAATAAATATAGATGAATATTTAAGTGATGATGAAATTCTAGATTTCAAAAATAATAATCCAAATAATCACAATGAAGAAAAATATATCCCCATAGTTTCTGGAATTTCTTTTCAAGAATATTTAAAAAGTCAGTTACATACTTTTCGTTTAAATCAAGAAGATTTGTTAATTGCAGATTTTATATTAGGAAATATAGACGAAGATGGCTACATAAGAAGAAAAATTCCAGCCATCGTAGATGATATTCTTTTGATACTTGGGATTCCAGTAACTGCAGAAAAAGTGGAAAAACTACTTGTAAATTATATCCAAAAACTAGAACCCATAGGAATAGGAGCTAGAAATTTACAAGAATGTCTTTTTATCCAATTAGAAAATAAAAAAAAATCACACGATGTAAACTTAGCCAAAAGGATAATAAGAAACAATTTCGAATTTTTTACAAAAAAAAATTATAAAAAACTGCAAAATAAATTAGGAACAACAAAGAATGATTTACGAAAAGCTATCTATCAAATAGAAAAATTGAATCCAAAACCAGGAAAAATTTACTCTGGAAATCCTAGAAATTTAGATCATTTGATTCCAGATTTTACTATTTGTATTTCAGATGGAAAATTAGAATTATCTTTAAATCATAGAAATACTCCAGAAATAAAAGTATCCTCCTTATATTTAGACATGTTAAAATCTTATAAAAGTTCAAAAGAAAGGAACATGAAAAAAAATGAAAATACGATTTTGTTTTTAAAACAAAAAATAGATTCAGCAAAATGGTTTGTAGACGCTATAAAACAGCGTCAAAATACATTAATGTTAACAATGAATGCCATTATGGATTATCAAAAAGAATACTTTTTCACTGGAGATCCATATAAAATAAAACCGATGATTTTAAAAAATATATCTCAAAAAATAGGTGTAGGGATATCCACTGTATCTCGTGTTGCCAATAGTAAATATGTCAATACACCATATGGAACTTTTTTGATTAAAAGTTTTTTTTCTGAAAAAATGATAAACGAAGAAGGGATAGAAATTTCTTCTATTGAAATAAAAAAGTTATTGGGAGAATCTATTGCTAAAGAAAATAAAAGAAGACCACTAACTGACGAAAAATTATCGAAAATTCTCAAAAAAAAAGGTTATTTGGTGGCCCGTAGGACTGTAGCTAAATATAGAGACCAAATGCAAATTCCAGTTGCAAGAATGAGAAAAATTCTTTGAGAATCATTTATTGATAATAATAGTTTTACAATTAGAAAACTCTTTAATAGATAGAACAGATAGTTCTCTTCCGTATCCAGATTTTTTTATTCCTCCAAAAGGAAAACGAGGATCAGATTTTACTATTTCATTGACAAAAACCATACCTGTATTTATTTTCTTGGATAAAAATTCCGCTTTTTTTAAGTCTTTAGTCCAAAGAGAAGCCCCTAGACCATAACAGGTCGCATTTACCATAGAAGGTATTTCTTCCTCATTAGAAAATGTATAAACGATTCCTATTGGTCCAAATATTTCCTCTTGATTGGAAGAAAAATTCTTATCTTCCATTTTCAATAAACAAGGAGAAAAAAAATTTTCATCTCTTGTAGTTTGTAAACAGACTTTTCCTCCATTTGAAATAATGTCTTTATATTGTTTATATAATTTTTCAGATAAGTCTACACGAGAAATATACCCTATTTTAGTAGATTCTTCATGTACATCTCCCCTATGATACTGTTTCATTTCTTGAATAACTAGATCTATAAAATCATCTACAATAAAATTATCTACTATAAATCTTTTAGCGGAAATACATGTTTGTCCTGTATTATTCAATCTAGATTCCGTAGCTAATTTAGCCGTTTTTTTTAGATTCTCTACATCTCTCATAACTACAAAAGCATCATTTCCACCTAATTCTAAAACAGATTTTTTAATATGTTTTCCAGATAAATATCCTATATGACTTCCAACTAAATGACTTCCTGTAAAAGAAACACCTTGTATAATTGGATGAGCTATAACAGATTCTATTTTAGGTATATCTATTAAAAAAACTTGAAAAATTCCTCTTGGAAAACCAGATTCAATAAATATTTTTTCTAAAAGAAGAGAACATCCAGCCGTATTAGTAGCAGGTTTAAGTACTATTACATTCCCTAATAAAATATTAGGAATGGCATATCTTATGGTTTGCCAAATAGGATAATTCCAAGGCATAATTCCTAATATGGATCCTATAGATTCAAATCGAATATAAGATTTTTCATATTCAGTAGATATATCCTGAAAAAAAATAGATTCTTCTAAACTAGAATAATACTCGCATAATTTGATACACTTTTCTACTTCCAAACGTGATTGAGCTATAGGTTTTCCCATTTCTTGAGTTATTAAATAGGCTATAATGTCTATGAGATCTTGCATGGAAGAAGATAATTTCATTATATATTCTATCCTAGAAGAATAGGAAAAATTTTTCCATTTTTCATAAGCTTTTTGAGCTAGAGAGAGCTTATCTATAATATCCTTATCCTCTATAAAAGAATAAGTATTTAGTATATTATTATCAACAGGATTAATAGTATGAAATCTCATATTTTCTTTTTATTTTCTAAAATAAAGAAAAGAATGGTAAAATTTTTACAAAATTTTACCATTCAATCTAACAGATAATTTTACATTAAAAGCAATGGCATAAAACTTTATTTTTTTTAAAAATAAGAGTATCCCATTAGCTCGAATCGGAGATAAAAATGTTTGAAATCCTATTTCAGAAATAAAATTCGCCTTCGAAGAAATAATTTCAAAAGGAGAATGTCCAGAATAAACAAAAATTATAAGAGCCGCCATTCCTTTAGGTAATAAGGCATCACTATCTGCATCAAAAAAAACAAGTTTTCCTCTTAATTTAGAATCTAACCACACTTTAGATTGGCATCCATGAATCAATTTATCTTCAGATCTAAATTTATCAGATTTTTTTGGTAATTTCCTTCCTAAATCTATAAGATATTCATATTTTTCTTCCCAATTTTTGAGAAAAGAAAATTCTTTTTTGATTCTTTCTTCTTTATCCTGTAACGTCATTTCAAATATTTTACACAAATATAGAAATATCCTTTTTGATAAGATATTTTTCTATCTGATTTTTTCTCTTGCCCTTTTTGCTGCTTCTGTCATATTTTTAAGTGAAGGAAGAACTTCTTCCCATTTTCTAGTTTTTAATCCACAATCTGGATTAATCCAAATATTTCTGATTGGTAATTTATTAGAAGCTTTTTGAATTAAATCAAATATTTCTTCCACAGTAGGAATTCTTGGAGAATGAATATCATATACTCCTGGTCCAATTTCATTAGGATAAGAAAATTCTGAAAAGGCCTGTAGCAATTCCATTTTAGACCTTGAAGTTTCCATAGTAATGACATCTGCATCCAAATCCGCTATATGTTCTAATATATCATTAAATTCACTATAACACATATGTGTGTGAATTTGTGTTTCATCTTCTACCCCGCTTGAAGAAATACGAAAAGCTTTAATAGACCAATCAAAATATCCTTTCCAATCCTTTCTTTTTAAGGGGAGTCCTTCTCTAAGAGCTGGTTCATCTATTTGAATTATTTGAATTCCAGATTTTTCTAAAGATTCTACTTCATCTCTAATAGCCCAAGCAATCTGATAAGCAGTAGTAGAAAGGGGTTGATCATCTCTGACAAAAGACCATTGTAAGATAGTCACAGGTCCGGTTAACATTCCTTTCATTAACTTATTTGTTTTAGACTGTGCAAAACAAATCCACTTAACTGTCATATCATTAGATCTGCTTACATCTCCATAAATCACAGGAGGCTTCACACAACGACTTCCATAACTCTGAACCCATCCATTTTCAGTAGAAAGAAATCCTTTTAATTTTTCTGAAAAAAATTCTACCATATCATTTCTCTCAAATTCTCCATGCACCAAAACATCTAGATTTATTTCTTCTTGTTTTCGAATAAGATCTATAATAAATTCTTCAATTCTTTTTTCATATTCTTCTTGACTTAATTCGTTTCTCCGAAATTTACTCCTTAAAGTACGAATTTCTTTTGTTTGAGGAAAAGAGCCGATCGTAGTAGTAGGAAACAAAGGAAAACGAAATTTCTTATGCTGTTTTTTCTGACGTATTTTAAAAGAATTTTTCCTTTTTGTCTCCTCTTTTTTTACTTGTAAAACTCTTTTTTTTACCTCTTTATTGTGAATAATTGAAGAATCTTTTGCTTTTTCCAAAGAATCCAAATTTTTCAATAAGATCTTCTGATTTCCCTTTATGATATTTTCTAAATCACTTAATTCATAAATTTTTTGTTTTGCAAAAGACATTCTGTTTTTTACATCTGGATGAATAGATCTCTCTTCTTCTATATCTAAAGGAACATGTAAAAGAGAACAATTAGGTGCAATCATCACTTTTTTTTCTCCTAAAATTTTGATTGCTTTTTCTATTTTTTTAATGGAATTCATATAATTATTCTTCCAAATATTTCTTCCATCGATTAATCCTAAAGATAACATCATATCTTTGTTTCTTAAGAAATTCAATATATCTTCCAATTGTTCTGGATTTTCTATCAAATCAATATGTAAAGCATTTATAGAAATATCCCTAAGAAGAAATAGATTTTCAGAAATTCCATCGAAATAAGATGTTAATAAAATATTAATTCCGGAAAAAATATTGGATATTTTTTGGTAAGCATATTGAAAAGTCTCTATTTCTTTTTTAGTTAAATCTAAAACTAAAATAGGTTCATCTATTTGAATCCAAACAGCTCCTTGATCTATCAATCTTTGTATTATTTGTATGTAAGTAGGAAGAATGTTCTCTATTAAATCCATTCTATGAAAAGATTTATTCTTCTCCTTTCCCAAAAAAAGAAAAGAAACAGGACCAATCAAAACTGGTTTTGGAATTCCATTTTCTAAAAATTTTCTAGCTTCTTCAAACTCTTCGAATATTTTTTTAGAGAAAACATGAAATTTTTGATCTTTTTGAAATTCTGGAACTATATAATGATAATTCGTATTAAACCATTTAGTCATTTCCATCGCCTTGATATCCCATCCATTTTTTTGAAATCCTCTAGCCATAGAAAAATAAAGATCAATATCATCATGGATGATGGGAATTGAAGAATAGGATTCTGGGATTACTCCCAATAATAGAGACATATCCAATATCTGATCATAAAAACTAAAATCATTACACGGAATCAAATCTAAACCAGATTTTTCTTGTATTTTCCAATTTTCTTCCCGGATTTTTTTACCAATGTGGAATAATTCATTAGGAGTAATTTTATGATTCCAGTAAGCTTCACAAGCTCTTTTTAATTCCCTTCGTATTCCTATGCGAGGATAACCTAAATTATGTTTCAGCATAAAATCATTTTATTTATTATACAATCTAAACTAAATAACTAAAAAAAAATTAGGGTTTATATAACCATTCTTTATATAAAAAAAAATAAAAAATATATTTCATTCATACATAGAATTATATAAATATTCTAAAATCTCCTTATCTGAAAGAGAAAAAGGAACATTTCTCCTCTTCATCATCCTTTCAGCTGTTTCACATACTTTTTTAAAAGAAATTACTTTTCTTTCTTGTATTCCACCTAAAGTGAAAGAAGGAATGTATCTAGGTGGAAATCCATATCCAAAAATATTAGCATTTATGCCTACTATTGTAGCTGTATTAAATTGAGTATTAATCGAAGATTTCGAATAATCTCCCATAATTAAACCAAAAAATTGAACATCAATAGGAAAAAAGTCTTTTTTTTCATAATTCCAAACTGTCACTTTAGAATAATCATTTCTCAAATTAGAGATATTAGTTCCAGCACCTAAATTACACCATTCTCCCAAAATAGTATTTCCCAAAAAACCATCATGAGCTTTATTAGAATAAGAAAATATTACAGAATTGATTATTTCTCCCCCTACTTTACAAAATGGACCAATAGTTGTAGATCCATACACTTTAGTTCCCATATTTAATGTAGATTTTTTACAAATAGCTACCGGTCCTCTAATCATAGATCCTTCCATAATTTGAACTCCTCTTTCAAGATATATTGGACCTAATTTTGCATTTAATACGATATTTTCTGCTATGATATCTTCTTCTAAAAAGATCTTTTCCTTGAAAAGGAGATTATTCTTTCCAAACAAAGAAAAGGAATTTTTTCCTTTTGTTAAAAAAGAAAAATCTTGTCTCAATACAATTTCATTTTTGATAAATATATCCCATGGATATTGGATATAAACCACTTGATTAATATGATATATTTTTTTATACTTTTTCAGATAGGGAGGATCTATTCTATATCTATAGTGAGATCTTCGTACTGCTACCATTTTTTCCTTGAAAAATATAGCTTCATCCTCTTTCAACTTATAGATTATTGGAATCAATTCTTCATTAGGAATAAATGAAGAATTGATTAGCAACATATTTTTGAAGACGTCTTTAACAGTAGTAATATTTTTTTCCATTCCATATTTTTTTGAAAGATATGGCTTAGTAAGAACAAGGGCTTTTCCTCTAATATATTTTTCCCATCTTTCTCTTATGGTTAAGATTCCTAAACGAATTTCTGATATAGGCCTGGTCAAGGTAATCGGACGCAAATTTTTCCATTCTGTACTTCCATCATATAATATAAAAGAATCCATTTATCCAATTTTTTTATATTTTTCATATTTTTTCTTAAATCTTTCTGCTGGTCCTGTTCTTCCTAAAAATCTCTTTTCTCCAGTAAAAAAAGGATGGGAATAGCTAGAGATTTCCATTTTATATAGTGGATAGCTAGATCCATCTATTTGAATAGTCTCTTTAGTTTTCACTGTAGATCTACAAATGAACATTTTTTCATTATTAATATCTTTAAAGACTACAGGTCGATAATTTTCAGGATGTATTTTTTTTTTCATAATAATAATTTTTTTGTAGGAAAACGATAAATCATTCCATTTATATTCATTCCTGCCCCTAATGAAGCCATCATGATGGTATCTCCAGGTTTAATTTCATGAGGAGGCATTTTTCCTTGAAGAATCAAATCTAACAAAGTTGGGACCGTGGCTACAGAAGAATTTCCTAATTTTTGAATAGTCATAGGCATTAAATTTTTACAAAAATCTTTGTTAGAAGATGAATAATCATATAATTTCAACAATCTTTTTAAGATGGCATAATCCATTTTTGCATTAGCTTGATGAATAAGAATTTTTTTTATATCCTTAAGATGTAAATTTGCACGATCTAATATACTTTTTAGCATATTTGGAACTTCTGTTAATGCATATTCATAGATCCGTCTTCCATTCATTCTAATATTTACTAAAGATTTTTTATAGTCAGGGTTTAAAGAAGGTCCATTAGTCAAATAATGTAATTCCTCATTATTATCGCACTGAGAGTCATAATAAAGAATTCCGTGATTTCCTCCTTTTATTTCAATAGCGGACAAAACGGCGGCTCCTGCTCCATCTGAAAAAATCATAGCATTTCTATCATGTGGGTCTATTACTTTAGATAAGGTTTCAGAACTAGTAATCAGTATATTTTTTGCGTATTTAGATCTTAATAATTGATCAGCTAATATCATTCCTTCTATCCATCCTGGACAACCAAAAATCATATCATAGGGACGACATTTCTTATTTCTTATTTGAAGTTTATTTTTTACTCTAGCAGCTATAGAAGGCACTAAATCAGATTGAAAAGAAATAGGATGTAGATCTCCATAATTATGGGCAGATATAATGTAATCTATTTTTTCTTTATAAATTTTTGAATTAACTAAAGCTCTTTTTGCAGCTATAGTGGCCATATCAGAATTAAATAAAGTGTTATTTACATATCTTCTTTCTTTGATCTCTGTAATTTTTTGAAACTTTTTAATAATATCTTCATTTGATTTATCAATTTTTAACCCCTTCTTATTGTAAAACGTATGTTTTAAAAAATGATTACTTTTTATAACCTTTTCTGGCAAATAATGCCCAGTCCCTGTAATGATTGATCGAATCATTTTTTTATTTGTAAATAATAACTAAAAAGTAAAAAAAATTCTTTGCAAAGAATCGTTTTTCTTAAGTAAATTATACATATAAATAATATTATGAACAAATATCCTTTCTCTTCGAAAGAAGAAGAATTAACAAAAATGTTTGATAATATTTCATCCAAATATGATTTTCTTAATCACCTTTTATCTTTTGGAATAGATTTCATATGGAGAAAAAAAGTAATAGAACTACTAACTAAATTTAGTACAAAAAACATCCAAAAGGTATTAGATATAGCTACAGGAACCGGAGATTTGGCTCTTTTGATAGCTAAAAAATTTCACAAAACTTCTGTTATCGGGTTGGATCCTTCTAAAGAAATGCTAAAAATAGCCAGAAATAAAATAAAAGATAATTTCTTGAAAAAAAGAATCCAATTTGTTCAGGGATATTCACAAAATATGCCTTTTGAGAACGCTACTTTTGACGTAGTTACCATCTCCTTTGGAGTAAGAAA
Source organism: Blattabacterium sp. (Periplaneta americana) str. BPLAN (assembly GCF_000093165.1). Lineage (NCBI taxonomy): Bacteria > Pseudomonadati > Bacteroidota > Flavobacteriia > Flavobacteriales > Blattabacteriaceae > Blattabacterium > Blattabacterium sp. (Periplaneta americana). The sequence goes on from NC_013418.2 coordinate 543,589, forward strand.
TTTTCAGAATTTTCATCTTTCTTTTCAAGAAATATATAGAATTCTTAAACCAATGGGAATTTTGGAAATATTAGAGTTTTCTAAACCATCGAATCCTTATATAAAAAAAATTTATCATTTTTATTCTCATTCTATTCTTCCTAGAATAGGAAATTTTTTATCCAAAAATAATTTTGCTTACAATTACTTACAAGAATCTATTAAATCTTTTTCTTATTGTGGAAATAAAATGAAAAAATTTTTAAAATATTCCGGATTTAATCCCATACATTCACAAAAACTAACATTTGGAATTGTATCTATTTATTTATCCAAAAAAATAATCTAATATAATGAAGTATTTGTCTGGATATTTCACTTCTGCTTTTCTTAAAAGAAGAATAAAAAGAATAGAGTCTATCATTCGTAATCCAATAGAAATACAATACAAATTAATTCATCAACTGATTGCTTATGCTAAAAATACGGAATTTGGAAAAAAATATGGATTCTGCGATATAAAAAAATATCAACAATTCTCTGAAAGAATACCTATATGCAAATACCCCGATTTACAATCTATAATTGAAAGAATTCGTAAAGGAGAAAAGAACTTATTATGGCCAGGAAAAGTAAAATGGTTCGCTAGATCTTCTGGAACTACAAGTACGAAAAGTAAATATATTCCTGTCACAAAATTATCCATGCATGAATGTCACTACAAAGCAGGAAAGGACATGTTGTCTATATATATTCATAATCATCCAAAAACAAAAATATTCTTTGGAAAAGCTTTGCGTTTAGGAGGAAGTCACGAATTATATAGAAATTATAATACATTTTATGGAGATTTGTCTTCTATTTTAATCAAAAATCTACCTTTTTGGGCAGAATATATTAGTATTCCTAGAAAAAAAATAGCTCTTATGAGTGAATGGGAAGAGAAATTAGAAACTCTTGTTAAAGAAACGGAAAAAAAAGATGTTCGTCTTTTATTAGGAGTTTGTTCTTGGCTCCTAATTTTTTTAAATCATTTATTAAAAAAATTTGACAAAAAAAAAATCAATGATATCTGGCCCCACATAGAGGTCATCTTTCATGGAGGCGTAAGTTTTAAACCATATAGAGAACAATATAATGATTTGTTTAGTCCTTCTGTAAATTACTATGACGTGTATAGTGCTTCAGAAGGATTTTTTGCGGTACAGGATCAAAAAAACGTAGAAGATCTTTTACTTTTATTAGATCATGGAATTTTTTATGAATTTATTCCTATGGAAGAAATTCATAATCCTTCTCCAAAAATAATTCCCATTGAAAAAGTGGAATTAAAAAAAAATTACGCCTTAGTGGTTTCTACCAATGCTGGACTTTGGAGATATATAGTTGGAGATACTATTAAATTTACCAGTTTATCCCCGTATAGAATTTCTATTTCTGGAAGAACCAACCACTATATTAATACTTTTGGAGAAGAATTAATCATAGAAAATGCAGAAAAAGCTTTAAATGTAACTTGCAGAAAAACAGATTCTATCATTCATGAATATACAGCTGGCCCTATTTATATGAATCAAAAAAATTCTGGAGCTCATGAATGGATTATAGAATTCAAAAAACCACCAAGAGATTTATGTTATTTTAGGGATACTTTAGATAAGGAATTAAAGTCCTTAAATTCTGATTATGAAATTAAAAGATATAAAAACATGATATTACGTCCTCCAGTAATATTTGTAGCTAGAAATGGATTATTTTACGATTGGTTAAAAAAACACAGAAAACTAGGTGGTCAAAATAAAATTCCACGTCTCTCCAATGATAGAAAATATATAGATTCTCTGCTAAACATGAAATGACAGAAAGACATATTAGCAAAATATTTTTAACTTTATTCTCCGAAAATAAAGATTATATGTATGTATTTGAATGCAGAGAAAAAAAAAGAAATATTTAAAACTTATGGAACCTCTGTTTTCGACACAGGTTCTTCAAAAGCTCAAGTAGCTTTATTTACTTATCGTATTAATCATTTAAGTAAGCATCTTAAGAATAACAAAAAGGATTTTAATACAGAAAGAGCACTAGTAAGATTAGTAGGAAAAAGAAAAAAATTACTGAAATATATAGAAAAAAAGGATGTAAATAGTTATAAAAAAATTATTCAACTCCTAGGATTAAGAAAATGATCATTGCATGCATGTGATTTCTTCTATTATATCATCAAACAAATAATAATATAAATATTTCTTTTTGTTTATTAATAATCCATAAAGAATAAAATATGCCAGATACACTAAAAGAAATCATATCTTTAGAAGATTGTTTTCCTATTGTTATAGAAACAGGAAAAATAGCTAGACAAGCAGATGGGGCAGCCATTGTTCGGGCGAAAAACACCATACTGTTAGCTACTGTAGTAGTTTCTAAAGAAATAAAAAATGAGATTAATTTTTTACCATTAACAGTAGATTACAGAGAAAAATATTCTGCAAGTGGTAAAATTCCTGGTGGATTTATAAAAAGGGAAGGAAGACCTTCTGATGAGGAAATTTTAACTATGAGATTAGTTGATCGTGTCTTAAGGCCTACTTTTTCAGAATCGTTTCGAAATGAAATACAAATCATGATCTCCCTCTTATCATATGATAAAACAGTTTTACCAGATGAATTAGCTGGATTAGCCGCTTCCACAGCTTTATCCGTAGCTGGAATCCCGTTCAATGGACCTATCTCAGAAATCCGGATTATCCGCGTAAATGGAAAATTCATTATAAATCCAAGTTTAGATCAATTAGAAAAAGCAGATATAGATTTAATAGTAGGAGCTTCTGAGCATTCCATTATCATGATAGAAGGAGAAATGAAAGAAATTACAGAAAAAGAATTTCTAAAAGCCATAAATATAGCTCATAACGCCATAAAACCTCAAATAGAGGCTCAAAAAAAATTGGTAAAAAAAATTCAAAAAAATCGTTTCTTTGACTTTAAAGAGAACAATAGGGAAAATCCTTCCTTAGAAAAGGAATTTTTAGAAAAAGAACTTTTTTCTTTTTCTTACGAAAAAATTTATGGAATGTATAAAGATCTTTTGGATAAGAAAACCAGGTCTATTCAAGAAAAAACTATTTTAAACAATTTTAAAAAAAAATTATCCATAGAAGAGAGGGAAAAAAATGAAATTTTTATTGATCAATATTATGAAGAGATTAAAAAAAGAGTAGTCAGACATATGATTTTGGAAGAAGGGATTAGACTAGATGGGAGAAAAAGCCAACAAATACGTCCTATATGGAGTATTGTGGATTATCTTCCTGAAGTTCATGGTTCCGCTTTATTCTCGAGAGGAGAAACTCAATCATTAACTACTGTCACATTAGGTTCCTCTTTGGATGCCAATAAGATTGACAATGTTATTATGGAAAACCAGGAGAAATTTTATCTCCATTATAATTTTCCTCCTTTTTCTACAGGAGAAATACGTCCAATTAGAGGAGTCTCTAGGCGTGAAATAGGCCATGGAAATTTAGCACAACGTGCTTTAAAAAATGTGATTCCTGATAATAATCCATATACAATTCGTGTAGTCTCGGATATTTTAGAATCTAATGGGTCTTCTTCTATGGCAACAGTTTGCGCAGCTAGTTTAGCCTTAATGGATGCAGGTATAGCTATTGAAAATCCTGTTTCCGGTATTTCTATGGGATTATTTACAGATAAAGAAAAAAAAGTGATTCTATCTGATATAATGGGAGAGGAAGATGGATTTGGAGAACTTGATTTTAAAATAACAGGAACAAAAAATGGAATAACAGCATGTCAAATGGATGTAAAAAAAATACAAGGATTGACTAATGATCTTTTAAGTCAGATTTTAATGCAAGCTTTAGAAGGTCGTCTATTTATTCTAAAAAAAATGCTGGAAACTTTACCAAAATATAGAAATAAACAAAAACCTAACGCTCCTAAAATATATACTTTCAATATTCCTAAAGATTTCATAGGTGCGGTTATTGGTCCTGGTGGGAAAGTGATTCAAGAAATACAATCTTGTACAGATACCAGTATCCTTATTGAAGAAAAAGGAGATATGGGAGCTATTGAAATTATAGGAAAGGATTATCAAAAAATGAAACAAGCCATTAATAGAATTAAAGAAATTACTTTTGTTCCTGAAATTGGAAAAATTTATAAAGCAAAAGTAAAGTCTATAAAAGATTTTGGAGCTTTTGTAGAAATATCTAAAGGAGTGGAAGGTCTATTGCATATTTCTGAAATAGGATGGAAAAGATTAAATAATATAGAAGAGGAATTGAACATTGGAGATATCATTGAAGTAAAATTTATGGGAATTGATGAGAAAAATAAAAAAATGAAACTTTCTAGAAAAGTACTTTTCCCTCGTCCAAAGAATTAAAAATAATAAAAATACATGAGACAACTTAAAATTACTAAACAAGTAACAAATCGTGAATCTGAATCATTAGATAAATACCTTCATGAAATAGGAAAAATTCCCCTATTGACCCCGGAAGAAGAAGTTGAATACGCTCGTAGAGCAAGAGAAGGAGATTCTTCTGCTATAGAAAAACTTGTTAATGCAAATTTACGTTTTGTAGTTTCTGTGGCTAAACAATATCAAAATCAAGGATTAAGTTTATGTGATTTAATTAATGAAGGAAATTTAGGTTTAATAAAAGGAATTTTACGTTTTGATGAGACTAGAGGATTTAAATGTATTTCTTATGTGGTTTGGTGGATCAGACAAGCTATTTTACAAGCTATAGCAGAACAGTCCCGTTCGATTCGTCAACCTACAAACAAATTAGCTTTATTGAACAAAATACTAAAAACTCTAGCTCAATTAGAACAAGAACTTCAAAGAACGCCTTCTGCAAGAGAAATAGCAGAACATTTAGATATGAATGAAAAAGATGTGGAGGAATCTATCAAAAATTCAGGAAGACATGTTTCTATGGATGCTCCTTTAATAGAAGGAGAGGATTCTAATTTGTATGATTTGGTAAGATCCGATGAATCTCCTCGTCCAGATGAGCATTTAGAAAGAGAATCTCTTCGTAAAGATATAAAAAGAATTTTGGAAACTTTAAGCGAAAGAGAACGTCGTGTTATTATATTACATTTTGGATTGAATGGATCTCCACCTATGACCCTGGAAGAAGTTGGACAATCTTGCGATTTAACCAGAGAACGAGTAAGACAAATTGAGAGCATAGCTTTAAAAAGATTGAAACATTCTTCTAGAAGCAAAATCCTCAAACCTTATTTAGGATAATCATATGAGACCTCGAAGGGATTCGAACCCATAACCTTCTGATCCGTAGTCAGATGCTCTATCCTATTAAGCTACGAGGCCTAACCCACACAAAGATATTAAGATTGAATAATTTTCAAAAATTTTTCTATTTCTAGTGAAGAATTTCCTACAAGGCCTCCATCTATATCTTCTTGAGAAAAAAGATTTCTTGCATTAAGATCGTTTATACTTCCTCCATATAAGATAGACATTTTTTGGGAAACTTTTTCTCCATATTTATCTATAAATAAGGATCTAATATATCTATGCATGGTCTGAGCTTCTTCAGAAGTTGCTGTTTTTCCGGTCCCAATGGCCCATATAGGCTCATAAGCTATGATAAAATAACTAATTTCTTCTAAAGAAGAACAATGAAATACAGTTTCTTCCAATTGTTTTTTGACTATCAAAAATTGTTCGTTTTTTTCTCTTTCCAAAGCAGTTTCTCCGATACAAAAAATAATATGAAAACCATATTTTAATGCTATTTTAATTTTTTTTAGCAATATATCATTTGTTTCAGAAAAATATTTTCTTCGCTCACTGTGTCCTAATATCACTTTATGAATTCCTATGGATCTTAGCATGGAAGCAGATACTTCTCCCGTATAAGATCCATTTTCCATTTGACAAATATTTTGTGCCGCAAGACTCAAAGAACTTCCCTGTAATATTTGATTTGAAATATGCAAGAAAGGAAAAGATGGAGCAATAATTACTTTCTTTTTGTTATTGATTTTTTTTTCAAAAAAAATTTTTAATAAATTTCTGAGAAAAGAAGTGGTCTCATAGAAATCATGATTCATTTTCCAATTTGCAATTACAATTTTTTTTTTCATTTCTATTCTTAATTCTAGATTTTAATACGGATATGAAAAATTATTCAATTTTAATTTATTTTTTTAGGAATATTTTTCATTAATAAGAATATAGTCATATTTAACATTTTTAAACAGATATTTTCTAATTTTTTGTATAAAATTTTTGTTTTTTTTTGTTTCAAATACAAAATTTCTTCTAATAGATTTTCTATTGAAATACTTTCCTTTTGGTTATTATCATCATATAATTCTTTGAGTTTATCAAATTTTTGAATATAAATGTTCATGACTTCAGAATGAGAAATCTTTTTTTTAAAATCAATATTTAATTTTATTAATGTAATTACAATATAATTAATCACATCTATAAATGTATCTATAACTTTCTCATCTTCTACTTCTTGAAATCCTCTTTCCTGAATATTTTTAATTCGAATTACTTTAATGAAAATTTGATCTATTATAGAAGATATTTTGATTTCTTTCCATGAAAGATCATAAACTTTTAATTTTTCTTTAAATAATTCTTCACATTTTCTCATGAGAAAATCAATAGAAATATGATTCATATTATTTAATTTTATATATGGATGTGGGTGTAAAAATAATTTTTTAATGACAATTAATTGTGGAGGAACCTTATTGTGTTTTAAAGAACCAAAAATTATGGGGATAGTTAATCTAACTCCTGATTCTTTTTATGATGGAGGAAAGCTAAAATCAGAACTTCATATACTACGACATGTAGAAAATCTATTAGAAGAAGGATCTGATTTTATCGATGTTGGAGGTTGTTCCACTCGTCCATGGTCTAAATTTCCTACAGAAGAAGAAGAAATAAAGAGGGTTATTCCGTCTATTCGTTCCATCCTAAAAACATTTCCAAATGCTAAAATATCTATAGACACTTTTCGTAGTAAAGTAGCAAAAATGGCTGTAGAAGAAGGAGCTTTAATTATAAATGATGTTTCTGGAGGAAATCTAGATAAAAAAATGTTTTCCTTATTATCGAAATTTAGGATTCCATATATATTATGTCATATGAAGGGGATTCCTCTTAATATGCAAAAAAAACCATGTTATCAGAATACAATTATAGAAATAAACAACTTTTTTTCTCGAAAAATTTCCATGTTGAAAAAACATGGAATCAATGATATAATTCTAGATCCTGGTTTTGGTTTTGGAAAAACATTACAACAAAATTTTCAATTATTAAAACATTTATCTTTGCTAGGATTTGGAGATTATCTAATTTTAGTAGGTATTTCTAGAAAGTCTATGATTCAAAAAATTCTAAGTATTTCTTCCGAAGAATCTTTAAATGCTACTTCGATCATCCATACTATAGCTCTCTTGAAGAAAGTTAATTTTTTACGTGTACATGATGTAAAAGAAGCTGTAGAGTGTATAAAATTGGTCCAGTATTATAGGAATAGAATATAATATCAGTCTACCATTAAAAAACGTATATTATTTTTGTATGAATCCGTTTTTTCATTATTATATTTTTTGAAAATTTCTTTCATTGATATTTTAGATGTTTTTCTAGTAGCCATGATTTTCTTACAAGTCTATAGACTTGTCTATAACACAGCGGCTTTAAATATTTTTTACGGAATTATTGCGACTTTTGTTTTCTGGAAAATAGTCGAAGCATATGAAATGAAATACCTGAGTATAGTAATGAGTGCTTTTTTTAAAGGAGGTTTTTTAGCTTTAATTATTCTATTTCAACCAGAAATTAGAAAATTTCTTCTCATAGTTGGGAGCAGAATTTTTTTTAAAAAATTTATTATTTCTCTTTTTAGAAAATCCGGTGTTTCTGTGAAAACCGAAACAATAGATAGTATCGTGAAGGCTTGTGCTATTTTATCAGGAGATAAAACAGGAGTATTAATTGTTATTCAAATGCATCAAGATATAAAAGAATTTATTCAGAATGGCGATGAAATGGAAGCGAAAGTGAATATTCCTATTTTAGAAAGCATTTTTTATAAAAATAGTCCATTACATGATGGGGCTGTAGTTGTTATAGGAGATAAAATAGTAAGAACAAGAGCAATCCTTCCCGTTTCTTACAATAAAGAAATTCCATCTCGTTTAGGTCTTCGTCACAGAGCTGCTATCGGGTTATCCGAAAAAACAGACGCCATTTGTCTAGTTATTTCCGAAGAAACAGGTTATATTTCTTATATTAAAGATCAAAAAAGAACAGTGATTACTAACATTAATAATTTAAAAATGAAACTGGAAAAGGATATTCTGTAAAAATAAATTCATTTTTTCTAAATTAGATCTGTGAAAATACAAGATTTGTATAGATTGTATACTATTTCTTCCGGGATAGAAATAAATAGTAAAAAAGTAAAAAATGGTTCCATTTTTTTTGCTTTAAAAGGAAACAATTTTGATGGGAATCAGTTTGCTCATGAGGCAATTTCAAATGGTGCCATGATAGCCATTGTAGATAATATAAAATATTCTTTTTCTCATAAAAACATTTTTTTTGTAAAAAATGCTTTATCTTCTTTACAAGAGTTGGCTCTCTATCATAGATTACAACTTAATAGAGTTCCTATTATTGCCATTACAGGAAGTAATGGAAAAACGACGACTAAAGAATTAACAACAGCTATTCTCTCTAAAAAATATGAAGTAGTTCATTCTACTGAAAAAAATTTCAATAATCATATAGGAATTCCATTAACCTTGTTATCTATGCCTAAAAATACACAGATTTCTGTTGTAGAAATTGGAGCAAATCAAGAAAAAGAAATACAAAAAATGTGTTCTATTATTCATCCAAACTATGGATATATAACTAATTTCGGAAAAGCTCATCTGGAAGGATTTAAAAATATAAAAGGAGTGATTCGTGGAAAATTGGAATTGTACAATTTTTTAAAAAAAAACAAAAAAAAAGTTTTTGTAAATGGAGATGATCCTATTCAATTAATTCATAGTTTAGGTATTGACAGATATATTTTTTCGGAAAGAATTAATTCGGATGTAGATGTTCCTATTAAATATTTTTGGAAAAAAACCGATTTAAAATCGGTATTATGTATTAAAGACATGCAAATAGTTTCTTCATTGGTTGGTTCTTATAATTTGTATAATATAGCTTCTGCTATAACTATTGGAAATTATTTTAAAGTTCCTTTAAAAAAAATAAAAAAAGCTGTAGAAGACTATATTCCCAATAATTATCGTTCTCAAATTTTAGAGAAAGAAAATGTAAAAATCATAGTAGATTGTTATAATGCAAATCCTAGCAGTATGATAGAAACTCTTACCTTTTTTAATAAAATTCAAGGAAATAAAATAGCTATATTAGGAGATATGTTAGAATTGGGGTCTTTTTCTAAGAAAGAACATGCGAAAATCATTTCATTTTTAGAAAAGAGCAATATAAATGCAATTTTCTTAATTGGGGAAATATTTTCTAATACAAATAGAAATTCCTCTAATAGAATCCGAAGATTTTCTCATAAAAATATTTTTATTCAATGGATAAAAAGCAATTCTCTAAAAGCAGATTATATCTTAATTAAAGGATCTAGAAAAAATTCCTTAGAAAGTATGATTCATTTCATCTAAATTCTTTTGTAGATTTATATCTTAAAGATTAAATTTGTATACGATAATTTCATAAAGTTAATGAAAGAAATTACCACAGAAACTTACTTAAAGTGGTTTCAAGATATGTCTTTTTGGAGAAAATTTGAGGACAAATGTCGTTCCCTATACTTAAAACGAAAAATTAGAGGATTTTTACATCTATATAATGGACAAGAAGCACTTCCTGCGGGTTTGACTTATGCTATGGATATGTCTAAAGATAAAATAATTACCGCTTACAGATGTCATATTTTACCTATTTCTATGGGAGTGAATCCAAAAAAAGTTATGGCAGAACTCCTAGGAAAGGTGACAGGGACATCTCATGGGATGGGGGGGTCTATGCACATTTTTAGCAAAAAACATCGTTTTTATGGTGGACATGGAATTGTAGGAGGACAAATTCCCCTAGGAGCTGGAATTGCTTTCGCAGATAAATATTTCAATAGAGATGCAGTAACGCTTACACTTATGGGAGACGGGGCTATTAGACAAGGGGCTTTACATGAAACTTTTAACATGGCTATGATATGGAAACTTCCTGTTGTTTTTATATGTGAAAATAATCAATATGCTATGGGAACGTCCGTAAAAAGGAGTACAAATATAGAAGAAATTTATAAAATCGGTCATTCGTATGGAATGCCATCTTTTCCTGTAGATGGAATGGATCCTGAAAAAATAGCTAAAGCTGCTTATATAGCCATTGAAAGAGCTAGAAGTGGAAATGGATCGACTTTTTTGGATATTAAAACTTACAGATATAGGGGCCATTCTATGTCTGACACTGAATCATATCGTAGTAAAGAAGAAGTTCATTCCTATAAAAAAAAGGATCCCATTTTGAAATTGAAAAAAATCATTATACAAAATAAGTGGGAAACCATAGAATGGTTAAATTCTATTGAAAATAAAATAAAAAAAGAAGTAGATACTTGTGTAGAATTTGCAGAAAATTCGGATGATCCTTCTTTAGAACATATGTATGATGTTGTTTATAACGAATCAAATTATCCTTTTTTGGATAAAGTGATACCTTCCTGATTTTATGTTACTTTTTTTAATAAATATCTGAAAAATCATGGCGGAAATAATATCCATGCCCCAATTGAGTGATACAATGGAAGAGGGGACTGTAATTAAATGGAATAAAAAAGTAGGAGACAAAGTTTCCGAAGGAGATATTTTAGCAGAAATTGAAACGGATAAAGCTACTCAAGATTTTGAAATTGATGTTAGTGGAATTCTTCTTTTTATTGGCGTAGAAGAAGGGAAAAAAACACGAGTCAATGATATATTAGCCATCATTGGTGAAGAAGGAGAAGATATTAGCCATCTTATTAAAAATTCAAAAGAAAAAAAAGAAAAAATAAAGGAGAAAAAGGTAGAAAAAATACTTTCTAATGAGAATAGAAAAAAGAATAAAGACAGGATATTTATCTCTCCTTTAGCAAAAAGGATGGCCAAAGAAGTAGGGATTTCTATCAGAAAGATAAAAGGAAGTGGAGATCACGGTCGTATCATTAAAAGAGATATTGAAACATACGAAAAAACATTAGATGATAATAGAAGAATAGTCTGTGAACAAATGGATGATAAACGGGTCATTATTTCTTCTATGAGAAAAAAAATAGCTGAACATTTAACTCATTCTAAATTTACAGCTCCTCACTATTATCTCATTATTGAAATTGATGTAGGAAAAATGATACAATTAAGAAAAAATTTAAATGAAAAACTCTCTACCGAAGAAAAAATTTCTTTTAATGATATTATTATTAAAGCAGTTGCAATTTCTTTGAAAAAGAATCCTAATGTAAATACTTCATGGAAAGAAAAAGAAATAATCTATCATTCTTTCATTAATATTGGAGTGGCAGTAGCAGTAAAAGAAGGGTTAATTGTTCCAGTGATCCACAATGCGGATAAAAAATCATTACTACAAATATCCAAAGAAATCAAAGATAAAGCTTTACGTTCAAAGTCTAGAAAAATAAAGCCTGAAGAGATAGAAAATAGTACGTTTACAGTTTCAAATCTAGGAATGTACGGAATAGAATTTTTTACTTCTATTATTAATATTCCTAATTCTTCTATTCTTTCTATAGGAACCATTACAGAAAAACCTATTGTAAAGAATTCCGAAATTTCAATCGGATATGTCATGAAAGTAACTTTATCTTGTGATCACAGAATAATAGATGGATCTACAGGAAGTAATTTTCTTAAGCATTTAAAAAACCTGTTAGAAGATCCAATCCTCATATTAGTTTAATTTATTTTTTGTAGTAGAAAATATCCAGGAAATAATCATTGGAAATAAAAATATGGCTACGGTAAAAAATGAAAAAAAACCCTCCAAAGAAAAATTTTTATTCGAGAAAATGGAATGTATAAAAGGGGATAATAAAAGTTTTATTCCAAGTAACAAAATTACGGAAAATGCTGAATTTTTTAAAAATGGATAGAACTCCAGTAATTTAACAAATCCTTGAGCTGCAAATCTCATAGCTAAGATTCCTATAAAAACCCCTAAAAAAATTAATAAAAAATTTTCTGATAAAGCTACAGCAGCAAATAGATTGTCAATAGAAAAAGCTAAATCCATTATTTCTATAGAAAGAAGAACCATCCAAAAGGAATTTCTAAGTTTTCTATCCTTGTTTTTTTTCAAAGAAGAATTCTTTGATGAAAAAAAATAATTTAATCCAAGGTAAATTAAATATAGTCCCCCTAATGGTTTTAACCACCAAATTTTAATTAAGAAAGAAGCGCATAAAAGCGCAATTCCTCTGAAAAAATAAGCTCCAAAAATTCCGTATTTCAAAGCTTTTTTTCTATCTTCTTTCTTTAAATCCATAATCATAGAAGCTAGAACAGCCGCATTATCTATTGATAAAATACTTTCTATAAAAAATAAATTTCCTATAATGGAAATGGAGATGAGAGGATTCTCCACTATATCTATAATGGAATTTAAGAAAAAGTCCTTCATTTTGACTATTAAAAACTTTGTAAAGAAAGTAAATTTCTGTTAAGTCCCTTTTTTTGAAATTAAAATTTTGTGTTTTCCTTTATTTTGGATTCTGTATCTAGAGAAGAAGTTGGTCCCATCCAATATCATACCATCCATAATTGGAGGATTTTTCAACTACATCATTAGATGATCTGTACATTAAATTAAATCTCCATTCCTTTTATCAGAAACTTCTAATAAAATACTCAACACAGGAGAAATAGATATTATTGATATGACTGAAAATAAAGAGTGTAAAAAATTACATGAAATATAATGATATTTATAAGATTTTGAATAAGCTAAAATTTTTCCAAGTGCATTATTTTTTTAAGTCCACTAAACCAAAGATAATTATAAAATTTTATAAGTGAACGAATAGCAACAATATTAAAAGTTTATTTCATCTCTAATTTTTTATATTTTTACCGTAAAATCATGAAAATAGAATGCGTATAAGAAATTTTTTTACGATTTTTATCGTTTCTTCACTTACTTTTATTTGTTTATACTACATTCTTTTTAGCCTTTATGTTTATAAATTAGAAAGGGAGGCTTATGTGTATTCTAAAGGAAACTTAGAAATAGAAAAAAAATATCTTGAATCTAAAAAAAGAATAGGATTTTTAAAATATAATCATTTTAGTGCAAGAAATAAAGTTTTAAATCTAGGCTTAGATTTAAGAGGAGGAATCAGCTTGATTTTAGAAATATCTGAAAAAGATTTATTAAAAAAATTTTCTAATAATTCCAAAAATCCTGTTTTTTTAAAAGCATTAAATCATGCAGATAAAGAAAAAGAAAAAAATCCTAATGTAGATTATTTTTCTTCTTTTCTAAACTTTTTTTATAGGAATAAAAAGAAAATCCAAACGGATTTTTCTATTTCAGATTTTTTTGTAAATAGATCTTATGTAGATGAAATAAACTATACAGATAGAGAACTTGAAAAGGTTATTAGAAAAAAAATAGAATTATCTATTTCTGATACTCATAACATTCTTATATCTAGAATGGATAAATTTGGAGTCGTCCAACCGAATGTACAAAGAATCAAGAAATCAAATCGGATTTTAATAGAATTACCTGGAATAGAAAATATAGATAGGATAAAAAATATTTTACAAAAAAGAGCAGAATTACACTTCTTCGAAATATACAATTTTCGAGAAATTTTTCCTTTTTTTGAAAAAATAAATAAAATTTATTCAGAAAATGAAAAATTAGAACGATTTGAACCGAATAATTTATCCTCTGCAAGAAAAACTAGGTCTTTCATAAAAATGTTAAACATTTCCAAAATAAACAAGATGGATAATAATCTTATTGTAGGATTAGTCCATAAGAAGGAAATGAACAAGATTACCGATTTTTTAAACTCTATGGACGTAGTAGAATATTTACCATATGCTTTACGAAATATAAAATTTTTATGGGGATCTAAAACCTATCAATATAATCAGGAAAAATATGTTCCGTTATTTGCTGTAAAAGAAGAAAATAATTCCTTGAATGGGGATATTATTATTAGTGCATATAAATCTTTTGGCCCTTTCAACGAAATATTCATCAATATAAAAATGAATCAGGAAGGAGCTAAAAATTGGAAAATATTTACTGAAAAAAATATCGGAAGAAACATAGCTATAGTTCTTGATGATTTAGTTTATACAGCACCTTTTGTAAAATCAGTCATTCCTAATGGAATATCTCAAATATCTGGAAATTTATCTTTACAAGAATCCGAAGATTTAGTAAATGTACTAAGTACAGGTAGATTGCCTACTTCAGTTAAAATAATTCAATCAGAAGTAGTGGGTCCTTCTTTGGGAAAGGAAGCTATACAGAAAGGAATATTTTCTTTTTTTATAGCCATTATTTTTGTATTTATTTGGATGTTTTATTATTATATAATTCTAGGATTATATGCTAACATAGCATTAATTTTTAATTTTGTATTTATACTTGGTTTTCTTATTTCCATTAATTCTGTATTAACCTTTCCTGGAATTGCAGGTATTATATTAACATTAGCCATGTCCATGGATTCGTATGTTCTAATTTATGAAAAAATTAAAGAAGATATGAGAAATGGAATATCTATTCGTTCAGCTATACATAATAGTTACACTTTCCAAGGAGCTTTATCATCTATTATTGATGGACAAGTTACTACTTTATTATGCGGAATTATCTTATTTTTCTTTGGAATAGGACCTATTAAAGGTTTTTCTACTACCTTAATTATTGGAATTTTTACCTCTTTTTTTTCTTCTATATATTTGGGAAAATTATTTTTAGAGTGGCACTTAAATAAGTATAAAAAAATATTCTTTAGAATATGGAATTCTAATAAAGTTTCATGGGATTTTTTATCTAAAAGAAAATTTTCTTATGCTATTTCCTTTATCTGCATTTTGGGAAGTCTTATCTCCTTTTATTATAAAGGATTAAATCTTGGAATAGACTTTGTAGGAGGTCGTACTTATATTATTCGTTTTGATCGTAAGGTCTTACCAGATCACATTTCTTTTCTTTTATCCAAATATTTTATAGAAAATGGAAAACCTTCTTCTCCAAAAGTGTTTCCTTTTGGAGAAAAAAATAAAATGAAAATAGTAACTAAATACAAAATATGGAATGAAAACAACCAAATAGATCAAGAAATTTTGGAAAAAATGTTTTTGGCATTAAAACCGTATTTTCATACTATAGATTTCCAGGATTTTAAAACTATAGATAAAGATAAATCTTTAGGAATATTGTCATCAGAAAAAGTAGAACCTGTTATGGCGAAATATATAACTAAGAATGCTTTTATTTCAATACTTTTGTCCTTATTCGGAATATTTTTTTATATTTTTATCAGATTTAAAAAATGGAAATTTGGTTTAGGAGCTTTGGTATCTTTGCTACATGATACAATAATTGTACTTGGATTATTTTCCATATTTCATGAACGGTTTTCTGTTTTAGAAATAGATCAATCTTTCATCGCCGCATTGTTAACCATAATAGGTTATTCTATCAATGATACAGTAATTGTGTATGATAAGATTCGAAAATTTTCAGGTACTGAATCGTTTTCTATAAAAGAAATTATAAATAAGGGGATTAATAGTTCTTTAACAAGAACCATGAATACCTCATTTATTACCATATGGGCTATATGTATTATTTTATTCTTTGGAGGAACTACTATTCGTAGTTTTATGTTAGCTTTGTTGTTTGGAGTAAGTATTGGAACTTATTCTTCTATATTTATCGCCTCCTCCATAGTATATGATCTTTCTAAAAAAAAATAAAAAAATGATAAATCCTTTATTTATTAGTTTCGAAGAAAGTTTTTTCATTATTCTCATAGCTATTATTATATTTGGCCCAAAAAAAATACCGGATATAGCTCGTGGAATGGGAGAAGGAGTAAGATATTTAAAAAATGCGAAAAATAAAATTCAAAATGAGATAAGACGGAGTAATATAGTAGAAAAAAAAAGATCTATTCTCAACAAAGAAAATAAAATACATTCTTCTTCTATAAAACGTCATTGAAAATGTTTCCTATAATCTTTTATTATTGATTTTTTGATTAATACATTTCCTATATTTTCTAACATTTTTTTTCTCAAAAGAGCATTTAACATTTCTATTTCATGGGAAAAATAAGAAGGTTTTTTAGAAGGAAAAATATGTTTTGATGGTCTTACAAAAAAGACTCCTTTTTCTCCTAAAATTGGTTTAGATGTTTCATATAATCTTAAAGAAGAGGCATAACCAACTACTTTTGGTTCTTTATGGTCATTAACCATAGAATCATAAAAATTTATTTTGCAATTTTTTCTGATTTTCTTGGAAAAATAAGATGCTATTTCTTCTAAATTTCTAGTAAAAAATTTCCTTTTTTCCATATTGGATAAAAGCCTATTTATTTTTTCTTTTTTCAAAAAAGGAATCAAATTATTTTTGATTTCTTCCATAGAAAATCCTTCTTTTTGAATCTTGGAAAGAAAAACTATAATATAGTCTTTATTGGAAGTAGAAAAAATATGACAGTCTCCTTCTTTTCTATTTTTATCAAAAGACCAATCAATGATTTCTTTATCTACTTCTGTTTTCAAATCATCTATATCCCATTGAGCAGATCTAACATATTTTAAAAATATAGTTTCATACCCCTCTTTTCTTGCATTATTAATAAATATATTTAATTTATGATTTTTATTTTTTCCAAAAAATTTTCTGACACGACTATAAAGTCGATCTTCTGTTTTTTTGGATGGAATAAGGGTTTTTACAATTACAGCAAATTGATAAGCAGGTTTTGGGACACTTTTATCATCTATTCTAATAATATGATAACCGAATTGAGTTTCAGTAAGTCCTATCATTCTCTTTTTATTTTCCGAATCAAAAATATTAAATTTTCCAATAGAATTCTGTTCATTATATTTTAACCATCCTAAACTTCCTTGATTTTTTTTTGCATTAATTAAATCATCAGATTTTTTTCTCACTAATTCTTCAAATTTAGATGGATCTTTTTGAAGAATTTTATAGACTTTATTAGCTATTTCTTCCGCTTCTTTTTTAGTTCTCTTATTGGAAGAACGTATAGCCTCTTTATGAGAAATCAATATATGACTAGATAAAACAGAATCAGAAATCATCTTTTTTCCAATTATTTTTGCCATAACATATGTATTGTCTTCTTTTATAGGACCAAACATACTTCCAATTTTATTATTTTGCACGACAAAATTTTGCAAAATAGGAGGAAGATGATTTTTTAAATAAAAATTTGAATCAAAAGGTTTCTCAGACTTTGTTAAAACAAACATATAATTTTTATTGGTCGATTTAAATTTATGAAATAATTTTTCCATTTTATTTTTCATATTCTTTTCATCTTCCAAAGATGGTTTTGATCTACAAATTGCAAAACTAAGACTCCTTAAATTTTCTCTTTTATAAAGAAACTTATGTTTTTTAATAAAATTTTCAATTTCATTTTTTCCTATTAAAAATATGTTATATTTATGTTCTATTTCTGAATAAGGAATAAAAATATAATCAATGATAGAAAAAAAGTTTTTTTCCTTATAATTTAATTCTCCTTCTATTAAAGAAGTATTTAATCCATACATTAACATTTCTACATATTTCTTTGCAAGAATTCTTTTGGAAATGCTATTTTTTTCATAAGACCAAACATTCTTTTCTATTTCCATTTGAGAATGGGAAACATGAGATGCATTTTCTAAATTTTTTAGGTATAATTGAAATTTTTTTAGATCTAAATTCCCGAATTTATCCTGTAATTCTGGGATATAACTATATATAGATTGTCTAGATATAGCATCCCAAAAATCTTTTTTTGTATTTTGTATTCCTAGTTTCATAGCTTGTTGATTTAACAATTTTTCATGAATCAATAAATTCCAAGTTTCCTTTTTTAAATGGGAATCTGATTCTTCTTGACGAAGTTGTTTTAAAAATTGAAAACAATCAACATATTCTTTTATAGAAATATTTTCTCCGTTTACTTTTCCAAAAATACTGGATTTTTCAGCAAAAAATTTAAATAGGACATGAGGATCTAATATAAAAGCCAACATGACTATTCCTATGAGGAAAAATAAAATCCATGGATTTTTTCTAATTTTTTCTAAAAAATTCATCTATAAATTCTTTTTTTGAAGAAAAACTTCCTCTATTTTATTTTTAGAAACTTTTTTTATTTCAATATCCCAAGTCTCATTAATGATTATTTTTTCTCCATTTTTTGGAATATATCCTGTATGAAAAACAATTAGACCTCCTAAAGTTTCGTATTCTTCTGATTTAGGAAGACCTAAACTATATTTAGCATTAAGAAAATCAATTTCTAAACGAGCAGAAAATAAAAATGCATTATCATTGAATTTATTTTCCACAAATTTAGTTTCATCATGTTCATCTTTTATATCTCCGAGAAATTCTTCTAAAATATCTTCTATAGTTATCATCCCGGCTGTTCCTCCATACTCATCTAATACAATAGCTATGCTTTTTTTTTTCTTAATAAGAAGATCCATGATCTCTCGAACAGGAGTAGTTACATGAACTAGTTCTACAGGTCTAATTATAGATTCTATATTTTTTGGTTTCTTTAAAATTTCCAAATAATGAATATATCCTATAATATTGTCTATATTGTTTTTATGAATCAAAATTTTTGAAAGTCCTTTTTCCGTAAATATATGACGAATCTTCTCAATAGAAGAAATGTATATATTGGAAGAAACCATTTCTTTTCTAGGTACCATACACTCTCTTGCCTTTTTTTCAGAAAAATCTAAAGCTTTATGAAATATTTCCACTTCAGATTCTACTATGCCTTGAATGTTATTTTTTATGTTTTCTGAAACGAAATAACTTAAATCCTCTTTATCAAAAATTTTTGTTTTATCATCTTCTTTTTCTCCTAAAATTTTTAAAAAAATATTAGAAATACAAATAATAGAATTTGTGATAGGATAAAAAATCTTATATATAATATATACTGGAACAATAAACCAGCTTAACAATTCATTGGAATACAGGCTAAATATCATTTTAGGAATAAATTCTCCAATTATAAGAATAATAGTAGCGGATACTACTGTTTCTAACAACAAAATGCAGAAAGAATTATCGTGAATTAAAAACCATTTAGAAAGAATATATAAAAATAATTTTTCCATATATATTCCATATATCACCAAAGATATAGTATTACCAATTAGCATTGTAGTGATAAATTTCTTTGGTTGTTTAATACTTTCAGAAAGAAGTTTAGAACGCAAAGATCCTTTCTTTTTTTCTAATTCTATTTGAAACAAACTAGAAGAAATTAGAGCCATTTCCATCCCAGAAAAAAAAGCAGATAGAAGTATAGTAACAATAACTATACTAATATGGAAAATCATAGGACTTCTTTCATATAGGAAAAATTCCACTAATATTTTTTAGCCTAATTTTTTTGAAATCTTCAGATGCCTCCAATCCATTCATTGCATGTAATATTGTTCCATCAGAACAATAGATAACCGTAGATAAGTTATTAAATATTTTTTTACGTTTTTTGTTCCAGTATATTTCCTCAGTTTTTAAAAAATCTCCATTAGGATTCATAATGATTATCTTTCCTTTAAGATGATAAAAGAATTTTTCAGTTGATTTAACCCAATTTGCACTAAGATAAGTATACTTATCTTTTCCTTTTTCATAAAGAAATAATTGCAATCCATTTGGAAATAAAGTATAAATAGGATATTCTTCCATAATTGGAGAATAAATAAAAAACCGAACAAGGCCTTTTTCTTTATATAAAATACTAGTACGAATAAAAACTCTATAAGGAATTTCCTTTCTATTCTTTTTCTTTAAAATTTCTTTTTTTGTTTCAGAACAAGAAAAAAGAGAAAAAAATAACAAAAAAAATATACTTATAAAACTTTTTAGTTTTTTACTTATTATTATTGTATTTTTGTTCTTCGGTTGGTATCTTAGCTCAGTAGGTAGAGCAAAGGACTGAAAATCCTTGTGTCCCCGGTTCGATTCCGGGAGATACCATTTAATCAAATGCCTAATTCTTTCTTAACTTCTTCCGTGATGTCTATTCCTTTATTAACCAATACTCCTTTTCCAGGGCTACAATCATCAACTCGTATAATCGTTTGATCTTTATCCATAACTCTGTTAATAGCATTTTCTATTTTTTTATAGATAGGATTTAATAAATTATTTTGTTTTTTAGCTAAATCGTCTGCTGCGTTTTTCTGATATGCGTGAGCTCTAGCTTGTAATATTTCCAGTTCTTTTTTAAGAATTGGATTTTTATTTTTCTGAAATTTTTCCGCTTTTTTATGGAATTCTTTTGCTAATTTTTCCAATGTATTCTCATGATTTTTACTTAATTTATCTAGCTCTTTCTGAGCTTTATAAAATTCAGGCATTTTTTCCACAAGAATCAAACTATTAAGACAAACAATTTTCTGATTGCATTCTTTGGAATGTAAAGACCTTCCTTTTCCAAATATTCCAAAAAACAAAAAAAACAATAAACAATAAAGAATCGTGTTTTTTTTCATATATATAATTATTTATTTTGTATAGAGTTATAGAATGATATTCTAAATATAATTATAAATCTTGACCTATAATGAAATGGGGTTTCCATTTGGATATAATATTTTTCCCATCTATTGGATAACCTACATCTATTCCAAAAAATCCCATTGGTAACCAGAAAAAACGAAATCCAAATCCAAAAGATTTTTTCATTTTCAATGGATTGAATTCTTGATAAGAATCACTAACATTTCCTCCTTCTATAAAAAAATTTGTCCATAATTTAGATAGATTAGAAAAATCCTTAATCAAATAACGAATTTCTAAAATTAATTTATTATAAATAACTCCACCATTCTTTGGTGTAATATAATCTGGATCATTTACATGAGAAGAATAACCCCTTAATGGAATATAGTCTATATTTTCTACTAATTTGAAATCCGTTGGATTTTTTATCCCTCCCATATAAAATTTTTGAAATGAAAACAAATTTTTTGTATGATATTTTCCTAACAAACCAAATTCTCCACCTATTTTCATTATCATTTTGTCTATAATTTTTTTATACCAATAAGAATTGATTTTAAATTTAAAAAACTCTATCCATTCTGATTTACTTTCTTTAAATAAGATGGAATGAGGAAGGGTAAATATACTATTCAATTGTATTTTTGATCCTCTTAAAGGAAAAACAAAATCCGGTTCACCTGAAAATCTTTGTAAAGAGATTAAATAACTCAAATTATTTAATTTGAATAAATTTTTCTTATAGGAAAATTTATCATAATTCATGGATAATTCTATTTTAGTGTAGGGGTCTAAAAAGGTTAAAAGTTTATTTAACTTGACGGAAGTCCCTATTCTTTCTAAAAATCCATCATGAGGAATTTTTTCATTGAATAAAGGAAGAAAATAAATATCCTCAGTTTGATTTACCTTTTTTTTGGAATACTTTATATTCAAAGAAAGGGAGGTTGGTTTATCTTTTTCTATCCAAGGTTCTGTAAAAGAAAAACCATAAGATTGAAAATATTTTCCAAATTGACAAGACAATATAAGTTTTTGTCCATCTCCTTGAGGAATTTTTTTCCATGATTTTAACTGAAAAAGATTACTAAGAGAAAAATTTCCAAAGTTTAATTGGAGATTTCCAAGCAGTTTTTCCTTTCCATATCCTCCATACAATTGAATTTGATTAGCGCTTTTTTCTGTGACACGCCATTCTATATCTATGGTTTTATTATTATTTGTTTGGATATAGGGATATATTTTACTGTTGTCAAATAAATTTAAATTTATTAAACGAAATAAACTAGACTTTATTTTTTTAGGAGAAAAAAGATCACCTGGATAAATGTTTAATTCACGTCTAATAACATGATCCTTGGTAATCGTATTGCCCGATATGTGTACTTTATTTATATATACTGGTTGATTTTCTTCTATTTTTATTTCTAAATGAATTTTATTATTTTCGATCATTTTTTCTACAGGGACTATTTTTACAAATAAATATCCTAAATCTAAATAATGTGAAATGATGCTGGAAATGTTTGTATTTAAAATTTTATTATTAATTCCATTTTTGTCATAAATATCTCCTTTTTTATAGGACAGGATTTTTCTCAAAAAATCCGTTTTTTCAATAGTATTTCCTATAAAATCAATATTTCCTAAATAATATTTTTTTCCCTCAATTATCTTAATTTTTACTCCGTAATCTCCCGTTTCATTTTTCCATATAGAATCTAAAATAACTTGAACATCTATAAATCCCATTGATTGATATTTAGATCGAATATTTT
This sequence comes from Blattabacterium sp. (Periplaneta americana) str. BPLAN, assembly GCF_000093165.1. NCBI lineage: Bacteria > Pseudomonadati > Bacteroidota > Flavobacteriia > Flavobacteriales > Blattabacteriaceae > Blattabacterium > Blattabacterium sp. (Periplaneta americana). Next base: position 566,245 of record NC_013418.2, read on the forward strand.
TTAAATCTTCTTTTATGTTTTCGTATACAAAATAGGAGGATTTTTCTATGATAGGAATATGGATTTTCTTTCTAGTTTTTTCCATTAGATTGAGTAAAATATTTTTAGAAAGTGATTGGTTTCCATCAAATAAAATATATTCTATCCCAATTCTCTTTCCTTTTTTTACATATATATTTAATATGTTTTTGTTATTTTGAATAATTAATTGACTTTTTATAGACACTTCAGGATATCCTTGTTTGACATAATAGTTTTTAATATCATTTTTAATATTTTGAATCAAATGTTCCGGGATTTTATCTCCTGGATGTATTTTTTGTATAATAGGAAATACCATATTTCCTATTCCTTCAACATTTATTTTATGAATTTCTATTAAATCTTCTAAATCAAAAAATAGATCAATTTCATTTTTAGAGATATTCTTTTTATAGATGGATATCTTTTTAAAAAGATTACTCTTCCATAATTTTATGATAGCTTCATCAATCTTATTTCCAGGTATAGAAATTTCTTCTCCAGGAAAAATCTTGGATAAACTTGAAACAAAAGAACTGTTATATTTAGTTTTTCCCATAACATAAATATTTCTTACCTTGAAAAAAAATTCATGATTTTCTTGGTTGAAACGCATCAAATTATCCGTTCTATTTTCTGTTTTAGAAGAGGGGATATGCAGAAGAAAAAAAATTAACGAAAATAAGAATAAATTTTTTAATTTTTTATCCAACTTTTCCAAAACGGCGTTGTCTTTTTTGATAATTTATTATGGCTTTGAAAAAATCTTTTTTACGAAAATCTGGCCATAAGACCTTCGTAAAATATAGTTCTGCATAAGCAGATTGCCAAAGCAAAAAATTGCTAATTCTCTGTTCTCCACTGGTTCTGATAAGAAGATCTACATCTGGAATTTCTTTAGTATATAAATGATTTTTAAAAGAGGAATTATCTATGTCTCCCAAGGATAAGTGCCCCATACAAACTTTTTTAGCTATAGTTTTTGTAGCTCTTAAAATTTCTTCTCTAGCTCCATAACTTAATGCTAAAATTAATGTTACAGATGTATTATGCTTTGTTTTTTTTCGAAAAAAAAATAATTCTTCCTGAATTACATCAGAAAATTTTTCTACCTCTCCTATAGGAATAATTCTTACATTACTATCGTGTATTTCTTCTAAATGATTTTTTAAACTAGAATGAAATAAATGCATTAAATCATCTATTTCTTTTTTAGGACGATTCCAATTTTCTGAAGAAAAAACGTATAGAGTCATATAAGGGATTCCTAATTCTTTACATCCATTTATGGAATCTCTCACAGATTGCATAGCATTCTGATGTCCAAAAGTTCTCAATTGTCCTCTTTTCTCAGCCCAACGTCCATTTCCATCCATAATGATGGCTACATGATGAGGAATATTATTTAAATCTATTTTTCTAATAAATTTTTCATAAAAAATCATAATCCATCATTTTAAACAAATATAAAAGAAAATAAAAAGTAAAAAAATATAGCCTTCTTATTTTTTTCTCCCTTTTTTTTAATTTCTTTGATCCATCCCCCACAATAATTTTTCTCGTAAAGTTTTATAATATGTATGTTTTTCTTCTTGAAGAAGATATATGTAAAATGGAGCTTTTTTAATGTATAACTCATTATCCTTTTTCAAAGAAGTAAGTCTAGTATCCATAGATAAAGAATAATATTTCCCACGACTATGTATTTTTAAATGCACTTTTTGATGATCCGAAATAATCAATGGACGGGAAAATAAATTATGTGGAGATATAGGGGTAAGAACAAAATTTTTATTTCCAGGAGTAATGATTGGTCCTCCACAACTTAAAGAATATCCAGTAGAACCAGTAGGAGTAGAAATAATTAATCCATCAGCCCAATAAGAAGTTAAAAATTCATTATCTATATAAGCATCTATAGTGATCATAGAAACTGTTTCCTTACGAAGAATAACGATTTCATTTAATGCAAAATTAAAAAATTGATTATCATTCATGATAGAAGTTTCTAACCATAACAAACTGCGAGGAATTAAATGAAATTTTTTATGAAAAATTTTATCCATTTTTTTTATAAAAACATCTTTGTTAAAAGTGGCTAAAAACCCTAATTTTCCTGTATTCACTCCAACAATAGGAATTCCAGAATCTCTAATAAAAGTAATAGCCGACAATATGGTCCCATCTCCCCCAAAAGTAAACATTAAACTAAAATCCTTAGTTAATTCCTTATAATGAGAAAAAACAGGGAAGTTTAGATTTTTAAACTCTTCAAAGGAAGATAAAATATTAAAAAAAGATTTTTCAATGTAAATTTCTATAGAATGACTGGACACATAGCCAATGAACTGATTCATGTATGGGATATTTTTTTTTCCAAATTTTTGTCCATATAGGGCTATTTTCATTATAAATAATTAGTTTAAAATAATTTTCTACAAAAAATACAATAAAGAAGAACTACAAAATTAATCAGTTTATATGTAACAAAAATTGGTCAACGTTGATCTAAAAAAAAAGGATTACTTCATTTTTGATTAAATTTGTTTCTCTGAAAAATAAAAAATGAAACAATCTTTATTTCCTGCAAAAGTTCTCTTATTTGGAGAATACGGAATAATAGAAAATGCTAGTGGACTTTCCATTCCTCATAATTTTTATCAAGGAACTTTGAAATTCCATTCTAATTTATCTTTTAACAAAGAGTTTTTGTATTCTAATTCTCAATTGGAAAAATATTACAAATTTTTGTTGTTTTTGGACAAAAAAAAAAACTTAGCAAAAATTGATCTTAAAAACTTATATGAAGATATTCAAAAGGGAATTTCTTTTCATTCTAATATCCCTCAAGGATATGGAATAGGAAGTTCAGGAGCATTAGTTGCCGCCGTTTATGATAAATATGCCAAAAATAAACTCTATTTAGAAAAGAGAAACATAATAATTCTCAAAAAAATATTTAGCCAAATGGAATCTTTTTTCCATGGAAAAAGTTCTGGAATAGACCCCTTAATTTGCTACTTAAATCTTCCTCTACTCATTCGTTCAGAAACAGATATTTCTTCCATAGGAATTCCTGAAAAGAATAATTTTCAAGGAAAAGGAGGAGGAGCGATTTTTTTAATCGATTCTGGTTTTCCCAGGAAAACCTCTTCCATGATAGAATTTTTTTTTGTAAAATTAAAACACGATAGTTTTAAAAAAATACTAAAAGAAGAGTTTATGAAATACAATGAAAAATGCATTGAAGCTTTTCTAAAAGGAGACTTCAAGATTCTACTTAAAAACGTTAAATTACTTTCTACTTGGGTTTTTCATCATTTTCGTCCTATGATTCCAAAAAATTTCTGGAAAATATGGGAAGAAGGTCTTTTTACTAATCTTCATTATTTAAAATTATGTGGATCTGGAGGAGGGGGGTTTATCTTAGGTTTTACTCCAAATTATGAAATATCTAGAGAAAAATTAAAACAATATGCAACAGAAGTTCTTTTTCGTTTTTAATAAATGATAATGAAAATGAATCAAAAAAAGATAGAAGAAGAGAAGTTTATCAGATTAAATCATTACTTGTCTAATGCTGGGATTACTTCTAGAAGAGAAGCAGATAAATTAATTCAATCAGGTCTCATAGAGGTTAATGGAAAAATCGTTACAAAATTTGGCACGGTTGTCCATAAAAATGATGTCATCAAATTTCATGGAAGTAGAATCAAAAACAAGAAAAAAATATATATACTTCTTAATAAACCTAAGGGATATATTACTTCTACGCGTGATCCTTTTAACAGAAAAACTGTCATGAATTTGATCCCAAATTTCCAGAATTATAGAATTTATCCTGTTGGTAGATTAGATCGTTTAACTACAGGAGTTTTACTTCTTACTAATGATGGATTTATAACTGAAAAATTAACTCATCCAAAATATAAAATCCAAAAAATATATTTAGTTGTATTGAATAAAACCATCCATTATCAAGATTTAGATAAAATCAGACAAGGAAAAATATATCTGAATGAAGGAAGAGTAAAAATAGATTTTCTTCATAAATATGCAAAAAATATAGTAAAAATTGGATTACATATAGGATGGAATAGAGTAATTAGACGTATTTTTAAAAAACTTACCTATCAAGTAATCAAACTGGAAAGAATTCATTTTGGAGGATTTACTAATAAAAATCTTAAAATAGGAAGTTGGTGTTTTTTAAGTAAACAAGAAGTAGATCATACTGTAAAAAATTTATTCCATGAAAAAAATAAGCATAATTAATGGTCCTAATTTAAATCTTTTGGGAAAAAGAGAGCCAGAATTATACGGAACAGAAAATTTTGTAGATTATTTAAACAAACTAAAAAAGAAAAAAATTTTTTCTGAGATGGACATTACTTATTATCAAAGTAATCATGAAGGAAAAATTATAGATATTTTACATGCTATAGGTTTTCAATCAGATGGAATCGTTCTCAATGCGGGAGCTTATACTCATACTTCTTTGGGAATTGCTGATGCTGTCAAATCTATTCCTTCTCCCGTTATAGAAATTCATATTTCCAATATTCATTCAAGGGAATCTTTCAGAAAAAAATCATTTTTGTCTTCTGTTTGTCAGGGAACTATTTTCGGTTTTGGATTAAAATCTTATGAATTAGGAATATTTAGTTTTTTCTCGTAAAATTTTTCTGAAAAATTTCATTAATATTTTGAATATATTGGATAATTTTCTCTCTTCCACTTCTATTTTTTATGGATACTTTAAAGTATTTAGGCATTGAAAAAAGAATTTTTTCAATTTCCTTTTTGCAAAAATCTATATTCTTATTAAGAAACCTTGGATGGATTTTATCCGTTTTTGTAAAAACAATGCAAAAAGGAATTTGAAAAATTTTCAATTTTTTTATAAAATGTATATCCGATTTCTGCAGAAATATTCTGCTATCTATCAATAGAAATAGATTGACTAAATTTTTTCTATAAAAAATATAATCCATCATTAACTTTTGTGTTTTCTCTTTTTTCTTTTGACAGATAGAAGAATATCCGTATCCAGGCAAATCTATTAAATACCATTTATGATTGATTAAAAAAGGATTTACAAATTTTGTTCTTCCTGGAGTAGAAGAAACTTTAGCTAATTTTCTTCGATTAGTGATCCAATTAATTAAACTTGATTTACCTACATTAGAACGTCCAATAAAAGCATATTCAGGAAAATTAGAAAGAAATAATTGATTTGATTGAATCTTACTTCCTTCAAATTTTACAGAAGTAATTTTCATGATTTAAATTAAATTTAGAAAGCCATTTTTCTAATATTTTTATAAATTTTTGAGGATGTTCCATCATAGGAACATGTCCACATTTATCTATCCAATATAATTCTGAATGAGGTAGTAATCTATGAAATTCTTTCGCGATTTCTGGTGGAGTTACATGATCTTGTTTTCCCCAAATCAAACAAATCGGCTGTTGAATAACAGATAAATCTTTAGACATGTTATATTTCATAGCACTCTTTGCAAGATATAAAGTTTTCATCCCTTTCTTTTTATCATTAACAATGTGAAAGACTTCATCTACTAATTCTTTTGTAGCTATTTTAGGATCATAAAAAACTTCTTGAGATTTTTTTCTAATATATTCATAATTTTCTCTTTTAGGAACAGCATCTCCAAAAGCTTTTTCAAATAAACCAGAACTTCCTGTAAGAACTACAGAATGTACTAAATCTATTCTTTTTTTGGCGACAATTAAAGCTATATGTCCTCCGAGAGAATTTCCTATTAATGTAGCTTTTTCAATTCCTATTTCTATCAGTAATTGAATCACATATTTAGATAAGTTAGAAATATTTGTAAGAAATAGAGGCATGTTATAAAGAGGGAGTCTAGGAATAATTACTTTATATCCTTTTTTTTGGAAAAAATCTAAAAGAGCATTAAAATTACTTAACCCGCCCATCAATCCATGAAGCAAGACCAATGGATGACCTGATCCCTCTTTTATAAACTTTTTTTCTTTATTAAGAATAAACATAACAGATTATATATCAGAAATACAAAATATTAAGTATTTTCTTTACATTTTTTTTGAATAAGAAAATAAGCAGCCTTTGCAGCCATTTCTTCCGATTTTTTTTTTGAAGGACCTCTTCCTTCCGTTTTAATTCCACATCTAGATATAGTAAATTCAGAAAAATAAGTGATCACATGTTTATTTTCAATTTCTTCTTTTGTTTCCCTAAAAGTGTTGAAATTTATAATGAATTTATTTTTTTGAGACCATTCTATTACCCAAACTTTATAACTAGAAATTTCATTTTGTAATTGCGTGATATTTACATGATAATGTAATATCTTTTTATAGACAAAATTTTTACAACCTTGATATCCTATCTCTAAATAAATAAATCCTATTAAAGCTTCTAAAGTATTCCCTAATATATTCTCAGATATAATGGGTTGATTGTTTTGAAAAAAAACTTCTGCAAGGGTCAATTTTTTAGAAATTTCATTTAAATTTTTTCTGCATACAATTTTAGATCGAACTTGAGTTAACTCTCCTTCTTTTTTCTCGGGAAGTTTTTCACATAAAAAATGTGAAATAATAGAATTCAATACCGCGTCTCCCAAAAATTCTAATCTTTGAAAATCTAAAAAATAGTTCTTATCCAAAGTCTTTCTTTTTGTCGAAAAACTGTAGATGAATACATCTTTCAAAAGTTTTAAATTTTTTGGACAAAATCCTAATATTTTTTTTAATCTACTAACTAAAATAGAATTTTTTTCCTCTTTTTGAAAAGTAATATCATCAGATAACATCTATTTTCTTAAATAAAATACAAACATTATGTCCTCCAAAACCAAAAGTATTACATATGCTAATTTTCACTTCTCTATTTATTGCTTTATTTGGAGTGAAACTAATTTTTGGATCTATTTTTTTGTCTATATGAAATAAGTTAATAGTTGGAGGTATGATTTTTTTACTTAAAGGGAGTATAGCCGCTATAGCTTCTATAGCTCCTGCGGCACCTAATAAATGACCTGTCATAGATTTAGTAGAATTGATATCAATATTATAGACATTTTCATGAAAAACTTCTTGAATAGCTTTAACCTCTGCTCTATCTCCTAAAATAGTAGAAGTCCCATGTGCATTGATATGATCCACTTCCTCATACCCAATCCCGGAATCTTCTATAGCAGTTTTCATAGCTAGAACTATTCCTTTTCCTTCTGGATGGGGGGCTGTAATATGATAGGCATCTCCAGACATCCCAACTCCTCCTATTTCCGCATAGATATTTGCCCCTCTTCTTTTAGCATGTTTGTATTCTTCCAGAATAAGACATCCAGCCCCTTCTCCCAAGACAAACCCGTCTCTATCCCTATCAAAAGGACGTGATGCAGTTTTATAATCCTCATTTCTAGTGGATAAAGCGTGTAGAGCATTAAAACCTCCTACTCCACTTTGTGTTATAGCTGCTTCAGATCCACCAGTTACCATAATATCAGCTTTTCCCAAACATATTAAATGATAAGCATCCACAATTGCATTAGAAGATGAGGCACAAGCTGAAACAGTTGCGTAATTAGGACCGTGAAGTCCATAATTCATGGAAATAAAACCAGCCGTAATATCTATAAGCATTTTCGGAATAAAAAAAGGACTGAATCTAGGATTTTTTCCTCCATTTACATAATCCGAAATAGACTCTTCTAAATTCAAAAGACCGCCTATTCCAGACGCCCAAATTACACCAATACGTTCTTTTTTTTCTTTAGAAAAATTTATTTCACTATTTTTTATGGCTTCAGATGAGGCTACAATACCATATTGTGCACAAGGATCCAGTTTTCTTTGTTCTTTTTTACTGAAAAAAATATCTGGATCATAATTTTTTAACTCACAAGCAAATTTCGTTTTATATTTTTTAGTATCAAAATAGGTAATAGGTGCGGATCCGTTTTTTCCACTAATAAGAGATATCCAGTATTCTTCTACATTATTTCCTATTGGGGTAATAGAGCCCAAACCAGTAACTACTACTCTCTTTAATTTCTTCATCATAAATAAAGAAATAATCAGGGGTTATCTAATCAGAAGGTTTATCCTTTTTTTCCATTTTATTTTGGTTATTTAAGAGATCTTCTATAGCCTGTATAGCTTCACCTACAGTAGTTATCTTCTCTGCTTTTTCATCAGAAATACTAATATTAAACTCTTTTTCAAATTCCATAATAAGTTCCACTATATCTAAGGAATCTGCACCTAAATCATTAGTAAAACTAGCAGTAGGAAGAATTTCACTTTCTTCTACATTTAATTTTTCTACGATAAGGGCTTTGACTCTTGATGCAATATCCGACATAGAATCATAATTTTTGTTTTTTCTGGTACAAAATTAGTAAACTTTTGTAAATCATATATAAATTTGTCTTGGTAAGCAATAGTAGTTAGTAGTAGTAATACAATAGAATATGAGTTCTCTTTCTTTAGAAAATTATGGAATTTCTAATTCTTCAAACAATTGGCAATTATCTCCGGAAGAATTACAAAATATAATCATCCAAAATGGAATGGGTCAAGAAAACGAATCAGGAGTTTTAGCTGTTAATACCGGATTTTTCACGGGGAGATCCCCTAAAGATCGATTTATTGTGAAGGATCATATTACAGAAAAAAAAGTTTGGTGGGATGAAAAATTCAATCAACCTTTTGATCCAAAAAAATTTGATAATTTATATGAAAAAATAGTCCGATACTTATCTGGAAAAGAACTCTATGTAAGAGATGGATATCTTTGTTCAGATAAACGTTATCAACTAAACATTCGTTCCATTAGTGAATATCCATGGTCAGATCTTTTTGTCCACAATCTTTTTTTTAGGATTTCCAAAATAGAAAAAATTTTACCAGATTGGTTATTATTATGCGCTCCAGGATTTCAAGCTCATCCAAAAACGGATGGAACACGGGAAAAAAATTTTACCATATTAAATTTTCAAAGAAAAATTATCCTGATTGGTGGATCAGGATATACGGGAGAAATAAAAAAATCCATTTTTTCTGTTTTAAATTTTATGCTTCCTACGTATAAAAACGTATTTCCTATGCATTGTGCAGCAAATATTGGGAAGCAAACAAAAGACACCGCTCTTTTTTTTGGATTGTCCGGAACCGGAAAAACAACTATTTCCAACGATTCTAATAGGAAATTGATAGGAGACGATGAACATGGATGGACATATGATGATATTATTTTCAATTTTGAAGGAGGTTGTTATGCAAAAATACTGGGTATTTCCAAAGAAAGAGAGCCAATGATCTATCATGCCATAAAAAAGGGGGCTATGTTGGAAAACGTTGTTTTTAAAAAAGGAACTAAAGAAGTAGATTTTTTCAATGATTCTATCACACAAAACATGCGAATAAGTTATCCTATTTATTTCATAAAGAATATTGAAAAAAAATTATTATCCTCCAATATAAGGAATATTTTTTTTCTAACCTATGATGCTTTTGGAGTGTTGCCTCCTATAGCTAAACTAAATAAAGAACAATCTTCCTATTATTTTTTATTGGGATATACTTCTAAAGTTGCTGGAACAGAATTAAATATAAAAAAACCACAGGCTACTTTTTCTTCTTGTTTTGGAGCTCCATTTATGCCATTACATCCAGTTGCATACACAAAAATGCTAATAGAAAAATTAAAAAATCCAAAAATAAACGTATGGATGGTAAATACGGGATTAATATCTGGGGGAGAAACTTTAGGTTTTCGTATTAAATTAAAAGATACACGAAAACTTGTACAATGTGCTTTAGATGGATGTTTATCTAAGGTTCATTATGAAAGGTATCCGATTTTCAATTTTCAAATTCCTAAATATTGTCCAGGTATTTCTTCTGATATCTTAAATCCAAAAAAAACTTGGAAAAATAAGAAACTATATCAAAATCAAGTAGAAAAACTTGTCAATAAATTCATAAAAAATTTTGATACATATAGAAAATATGCGGATAAAAATATTTCCTATGAAGAACCAAAAATAGAACACTAAATTATAATTAGTTATATAGTATATAGTTTACTATTTGAATTCATATAGTCCCTGACATACTTTCCAAGTATATCATATTCTATGTTAACAAAATCTCCAATTTTTATAAATTGGAGATTAGTTTTTTCATATGTGTAAGGGATTATAGAAACATTAAATATGTGTTGGGTACATTTTATTATAGTCAGACTAATCCCATTTACAGCAATGGAGCCTTTTTCGACAGCTAATCCAGATAAATTTTTTTTAGACTTAAAAGAAAATAACCAACTTCCATTTTTTCTTTCTATATCCAAAACTTTTGCTGTTGTATCTACATGTCCTTGTACTATATGTCCATTAAATCTTTCATTAATTTTCATACTACGTTCTAAATTAACTTCATCTTTCATTTTTAAAACATTTAAATTAGTACAACGTAAAGTTTCTTCTGAAACAATTACGGAATAAGTTTTCTTTTTCACATCTATAATTGTGAAACAAACTCCGTTATGAGATATACTTTGATTAATTTTTATTCCATCTGAAAATGGATTTTTAAAAGTAATACAAAGATTCTTCTTTTCATAATCTAATCCATGTACTTGAGTAGTACATTCTATAATTCCAGTAAACATGATTGAAAATTATTCATAATTTTTTTAAATTAAAATATTTATTTCATATTTATATTATTCATATGATGAATTATAGAAAAAAGAAAATTAAAGTAGGTGTTTCCACAGGAGACATCAATGGGATAGGAATAGAAATTTTTTTAAAAGTATGTCGTAAAAAAAAACTTTTGGATTTTTTTACTCCTATATTATTTGGATCTATCAAATTATGCTCCTATTACAAAAAAATTCTAAATATTGAAGTAAATAATATGCGAGAAATAAAAAATTTAAAAGATATTGTAGATTATAAAATAAATGTTCTAAACATTTGGAAAGAAGATATCAAATTTGATTTGATAAAAATTAACCAAGATTCAGGAAAATATCCTATTTTATCTTTAAAAAAAGCAACAAAAGCTTTGAAAGAAGGAAAAATAGATGTTCTTGTTACAGCCCCAGTTAATAAAAATTGGATGAATCACAAAGAATTTTCTTTTTTTGGTCATACTGAATATTTGCAAAATATTTTAGAGGGGGAATCATTAATGCTCATGATTCATGATACTTTAAAAATTGCCTTAGTTACTAATCATTTACCATTAAAAAATGTAACTCATGAAATTACTACAAAAAAAATTATAAAATCTATCAAAATTTTGCATAAATCTTTAATAATGGATTTTTCTATAGAAAAACCTAAAATTGCAGTTTTAGGATGCAACCCTCATTCAGGAGAAAATGGATTAATAGGAGACGAAGAAAAAACGAAGATAAAACCAGCTATTGATAGTTTATTTCAAAAACAAGGATTCTTAGTTTTTGGGCCCTATTCTCCAGATGGTTTTTTTGGAAATCAACATTATCGAAATTTTGATGCTGTTTTAGCTATGTATCACGATCAAGGTTTGATTCCTTTTAAAACACTAACTTTTAATGAAGGGGTTAATTTCACTGCAGGTCTTTCTCACATACGTACATCTCCAGATCATGGAGTGGCATATGATATAGCAAAAAAAGGTATTGCTAATGAAAACTCTTTTGAAGAAGCTATTTTTAGTGCTATAAAAATATTCAAAAATAGAAAGGAATATATGAATGAAAATGGAATATGATTTATAAAATAATAGAAACCATATTCTTTTTTACTTGTAAGATTCCACCTTCTATTTGTATTTCAAAATTTTTTCTATCATAGACATAGAAGGGTTTCAATTTTAATATTCCGTCTTTTAATATAGAAATAAATGGAGCGTGATTTTCTAATATTTGAAAATAACCATTTAATCCAGGAGCTACAATAGATACCACTTTATCTTGATAAAAGATTTTTTCAAAATTGATAATTGTTACTTGCATGGAAACAAAGATTTATGAGGATAACATTTTTTTTCCAGTTTCTATAACTTGTTCAATGGTTCCTTTTAAATTAAAAGCCATTTCCGGAAAATTATCCAATTCTCCATTCATGATCATATTAAAACCTTTAATTGTATCTTCTAATTTTACAAATTCTCCTTCAATACCTGTAAACTGTTTTGCTACATGAAATGGTTGGGATAAAAAACGTTGAACACGTCTAGCGCGAGAAACTATTAATTTGTCTTCTTCACTAAGTTCCTCTATTCCTAAAATCGCAATAATATCTTGTAAAGAATTGTATTTCTGTAAAATTTCTTTCACACGTAAAGCACAATCATAATGATTTCTATTTATGACATCCGGAGATAAAATTCTAGAAGTAGAATCTAATGGGTCTATAGCTGGATAAATTCCTAAAGAAGCTATTTTCCTTGAAAGAACAGTTGTGGCATCTAAGTGTGAAAAGGTAATGGAAGGTGCTGGATCCGTTAAATCATCTGCAGGAACATAAACAGCTTGTACAGAAGTAATAGAACCATTTTTAGTAGAGGTAATTCTCTCTTGCATCGCTCCCATTTCAGATGACAAAGTCGGTTGATAACCAACAGATGAAGGAATTCTCCCTAACAAAGCTGAAACCTCTGATCCAGCTTGAGTAAACCTAAATATATTATCTATAAAAAATAAAACGTCTTGCCCTTTTTTTCCTTTAATATTCTGATCTCTATAGTATTCTGCTAAAGTTAATCCAGATAATGCTACTCTAGCCCTTGCTCCAGGAGGTTCATTCATTTGTCCAAAAACAAAAGCTGCTTTGGATTCCTTTAAAGCTTCTTTATCTACTTTAGAAATATCCCATCCTCCTTTTTTCATAGATTCCATAAAAGAATCCCCATATTTTATAATTCCGGATTCCAACATTTCTCGTAATAAATCATTTCCTTCTCTAGTTCTTTCTCCTACTCCAGCAAATACAGAACGTCCTCCATGTCCTTTAGCAACATTATTAATTAATTCTTGTATTAACACTGTTTTTCCAACTCCTGCTCCTCCAAATAACCCAATTTTCCCTCCTTTTGGATAAGGTTCTATCAAATCAATTACTTTAATTCCTGTATATAATATTTCTGTATCTGTAGATAAATCCTTAAATTCTGGAGCATGGTTATGGATAGGTCTCACTTTAGACCTGTCTAAATTTCCTAATCCATCTATAGGTTCTCCTAAAACATTAAAAACACGTCCGTTAATACTTTCTCCTATAGGCATGCTAATCGGTCCTCCTAAAAATTCTACTTCTTGACCTCTTGAGATTTGATCCGTCACCTCCATAGATATACAACGAACACTATATTCTCCAATATGTTGTTGAACTTCTAATACTATTTTGTTTTTTTTGGATAAATTTACGGTTAATGCATCGTAAATTTTAGGAAGAAAAGATCTCTCTTCAAATGAAACATCAATAACTGGTCCTACAATTTTAGTGATTTTTCCTTTTAACTTTTTTTTATCCATGTAATTTTTTTTCAAAAAAAAGATTTCCAGATATTATGAATCCTTTATCTTTGTAAAGGTAAGAGAAAAAGATAAAAAATTTTGAAAATTTATTCATTTATTGATGAATTTTCATCCTTTTCTCCATGTGTATTTACACTTGGTTTTTTTGATGGAGTTCATAGAGGACATCAAAGAGTTATTCAAAATTTAATTTTTCGAGCAAAAAAAAAAGAAGAATATTGCTCTGTTTTGCTTACTTTTAATCCACATCCCAAAGAAGTTCTAAATCCAGGAAAAAAAATACTTTATTTAAATACTCTTTCTGAAAGAATATATCATTTACGAAAAACAGGAGTAGAACATTTAATTATTCATCCTTTCACTATAAATTTTTCAAAATTAAGTGCAAAAGATTTTTTACAAAAAATTTTGTTTTCCAAACTAAAGATTAAGCAAATTATTACGGGATATGATTCTCATCTTGGAAAAGATAGAGACGGATCTTCCCATCAACTAAAAAAATTTTCTCAAATTTATGGATTCAAGCTTTATCAAGTAAGTCCTCATAAACTAAAAAAAAAGATCATAAGCTCCACTTATATACGAAAATCTCTTCTAAAAGGAAACATAGAATGGGCCAATAAAGCTTTAGGATATTTATATACCCTTTCTGGATATGTCATAAAAGGAAGAGGGATAGGAAGAACCTTAAATTTTCCAACTGCCAATGTTCAAGTGGATAAAAAAAAACTAATTCCAAAAAAAGGGGTGTATGCTGTAAAAATTAATTACTTGAATCAAATTTATCAAGGAATGATGAACATTGGGATATGTCCTACTATTCATTTATTTAATAAGGAGATAAAAATAGAAGTACATATTTTTGATTTCCATCAAAATATATATGGTAAAAAAATTGATGTTTTAATCGTTCAAATTTTTCGTGATGAAATGAAATTTCAAACACTTCATGATTTAAAAAGACAAATAAGTCAAGACAAAATGAAAATAAAAAATTTTTTTAACCAAATTATTTATTGTGAGAAAAAAAATAGATAGAATTATTCAACATTTGTTGCTTCAAGAAAAAAGCATGAAAAAAAAATTTCTATTAGTTTCATCGGATAACTTTATTATAGAATATTTTAGAAAAAAGTACTATACGAATTTTAGTTATTTTCCTGAAACTTATACAATGGATAAACTTATTGAGAAAATCTCCGGTTTATCTCCATGTTCTGTAAATCAAATTTTTTTTTATTTTTTTTGTCTCTTGAGAAAGAAAAATAGTGTTTTATCGAAAAACTTGAACGATTTTTTGAATTGGGCTCCTAATATTCTAAATGATTTTCAAGATTTAGATATTCATCTGATAAATATTGAGTATTTTTTTTCTTACATTATTTCCACTGAAAAAATAAAAAAATGGCATATCAATCCTTTGGAAAAAGTGGATATAGAAAGAAAAAAAAAATTCCTATTTTGGGAGGAAATTTATAAATATTACAACCTTTTTCAAGAGAAACTATTGAAAAAAGGAATAGGTTATAAGGGGTTACTATTCCGAATAGCTATTTCTCGTCTAAAAAAATTTTTCTCCAAAAAAACGGATATAAAAATAATCTTATTGATTTACAAATTCAATCTACTTTCTGAATATGAAAAACTTTTTATAAAAAAAATTATTCAAATAAATCAAGAGTCTATTCAATTACATAGTATATGCGATATACAGCTCAAAAAATCTCAGGATTTTTATATCAATCTCCAGGATAAACCAATACTGATTAATAATCAATTAAATAATCTAAAAATCATCAGCGTTTCTAACGAAATCGAACAAGTGAAAATAATAGAAAAATTAGTTGATAAACTTATTAAAAACAGACAAGAACTATCTAAGATAGTTCTTGTCTTAGGAGATTCCTATTTGACTTTTCCTTTATTACATTCTCTAAAAAAAATTTCAGGAATCTATCCATCTATATCCATAGATTATCCCCTAAAAAATCTTCCGATTCATTATACTTTAGATTCAATTTTTCAGCTATTATTAAAAAAAGAAAAATTAAAAAATTTTTCTAAAAAAGATATACTAAGAGTTTTATTAGATGGATACATCCAAAAATTATTTCTTAAAAAAGATCTTTCTTTTATAGAGAAATTAGAAATAGAAAATTCTAATCTTATTTCAGAAGAAAATATAAACAAATATTTATTCAAGAATAATCTAAATATCATTTTTCAAATCCCAACTCATAATGCCAAGAAAGCTTTTCTTGGTATTATGAGTTTTATTAGAAAATTAAAAAATTTATTTTTTCTAAATACAAAAAAACATCTTTTAGAATTAAAATTTCTATCGGAATTAGAAAATTATATGCAAAGAATAAAAATTCTAATCAGAAAAACAGAATGTTCTTTTTTTGGAATAAAAGACTTATTTAATATTTATCAACAATTTATAAAAACAGAAAAAATTTCTTATATACAGAGAAATTCAAAAGGAATCCATTTAATAGGATTTTTAGGTTCTTATTTTGAAAGTGTTGAAACCACAATTATGACTTCCGTTAATGAAGGCATTATTCCCCCAAATACAGAAGAAAACTATTATAAAACACTGATCCCTAACGACATTCGTAAAAAATTTCACTTATCTAGTTCTCAAAAAAATGAGAATTTTTATTCTCATCATTTTAGAAATCTTTTGGAAAATTCAAAAAATATTTATTTGATATATAAAAACAAACCTGATGAGCTAAATTCTGGAGAAAAAAGCCGTTTCATTCATCAAATAGAAATGATTTCAAATTTTTCCATCAAAGAGAGAAAAAATCATCCACTTATTCTAAGTACTAAAATTTCCCCCATCTCTCCTATTGTGATAAAAAAATCAAATTCCATGATTCAACGTTTGTATGAACTAGCTACTCATGGTTTATCTCCTTCCTCCATCCATTTGTACAATTATAATCCTCTTATTTTTTACTACAAAAAAGTACTTGGATTAAACATAGAAAAAATATCTCTTAAACAAGAAATAGGAAAAATTATACACAAAATCTTGGAAGTATTATATCATCCTATTAAGGGAAATTTTATTACTATAGATGGAATTGATACAATGAAAAAAAATTATGAATCTATTATAAAAAAGATAATATCAGAAAACAAAAAAAATCCAGAAGGAAAAAGTCTGTTAATTAATTCAATAGTAAATAATTACATAAAAAATTTTATTTCTTGGGAGGAAAAAATTTTTCATAAAGGACATAAAATTTTTATCAAAGAATTAGAATGCAAAGTATCAACTCTATTAGATATTGGATCTAATAAAAAAGTTAATTTATACGGAATCATAGATCGTATAGATGAATGTGACGGAACTACACGGATTCTTGACTATAAAATAGGAATATCAAAAATAAATAAAATCCATATTTCTTTAAATAAAATAGAAAAAATCTTTCAAGATCCTCATTATGGAAATATTATGCAATTACTTATTTACATGTATTTATGGTTTAAATCATTTCATAAAAAAAATCCTCCAGTTATAGCTTTTGTTTCACCTGAAAAAAATAAAATAAATTCTATACAAACCATTCCTATAAATTTTTTTCATCAAATTACATATGAAAATTATATAAAAGAATTTTTACCATATTTGATGAATAGAATTTACGAAATTTTGGATCCAAAAATTCCAATAGAAGAAAAAAAATTTAATGATTTTTAATGTATTTTTCTATATAATCTCCCACTTCTTCAGTAGAAGAAGAATTTCTATCATCTAGAATAATATCTGGAGTGCATATTTTTTCTTGGATAGAGCTTTTCACAGCTTCTTCTAAAAGATTTTTTTCTTGAGGCATTTCAAAGTATTCTAGCATCATAGATACGGAAAGTATACAACCTAATGGATTTGCGATATTTTTTCCTTTTGCTTGAGGATAAGATCCATGTATAGGCTCAAACAACGATTTTTTACTCCCAATAGAAGCAGATGGAAGTAATCCTAAAGAACTAGTTAATATACTGGCTTCATCTGATAGAATATCTCCAAACATATTATCCGTTAAAATTACATCAAATTTTCTAGGATTAATAAGAATTTGCATAGCTGCATTATCTATATATAAGAATTCTAAATCCACATCAGAATAATCTAAAGCCATTTTTTGAATAACTTCCCGCCATAACCTAGATGTCTCTAGGACATTAGCTTTATCTACCAAAGTCATTTTTCTATTACGAGAACGTGCTGCTTTAAAAGACATTTCGCCAATACGTTCAATTTCTTTTTCTGAATACACACAATAATCATATGCTTCTTTTCCATTTTTAGAACGACCTTTTTTTCCAAAGTAAATTCCTCCTGTTAATTCTCGATATATAACAAAATTAACTCCTTCTAATTTTCTTTCTTTTATAGGGGATTTATTAATTCCTGGATAAGTAACTATAGGACGAATGTTACAATATAAGTCCATTTCTTTTCTAAGTTTTAATAACCCGTCTTCCGGTCTCATCCCTCTTGGATAAGAATCGTATTTTGGATCTCCTATAGATCCGAATAAAACAGCATCTGATTTTAAACAACTATCTATAGTTTCTTTTGGCATAGGATCCCCAAACGTTTCTATGGCTTTAGCTCCTGCTAAAACATTTTGATAAGAAAACTCATGGTGAAATCTATTTCCAATAGAATTCAAAGCTTTTATGGCTTGTTTTATAACCTCTGGTCCTATCCCATCTCCTTCGATTACAACAATATTCTTTTTCATATTTTAAAGGAATTTGTTTTTTTTTCAAAATTCTCTATGTCTTTTTTAATGGAAACCAAAAAATCTATGTCGTCATAACCATTTATAAAACAATTTTTTTTATATGGATGGATATAAAATTTTTCAGAAATTCCTGTTTCCATTATTGTAATAAGTTGTTCTATTAAATCAACTTTAATATTAGTATCCGGTTTTTTATTAACTAGATCAAATAAATTTTTCAAAAATTTTTCGGATATTTCTACAGTAAGTAACCCATTATTTAATGCATTCTCCTTAAAAATATCAGCAAAAAAACTAGATATAACTACTTGAAACCCATAATCAAAAAGAGCCCAAGCAGCATGTTCACGACTAGAACCACAACCAAAATTTCTTCCTGACAAAAGGATTTTTCCAGAAAAAAGTGGATTATTTAAAATAAAATCTTTTTTCAAAGATCCATCATTAGAATACCGCCAATCTCTAAAAAGATTCTTTCCATATTCCTCGCGTTTAGCTTCTTTCAAAAAACGAGCGGGAATAATTTGATCTGTATCTATATCCTCTACAGGTAAGGGAACAGCTTTGCTTGTTATTACAGTAAATTTTTTCATATTATATATTTTTTAATGTCTACAATTTTTCCTTCAATTGCTATAATAGAAGCTGTCAAAGGACTTACTAATAGGGTGCGAACTCCTGGTCCTTGTCTTCCTTCAAAATTTCTATTAGATGTAGAAACACAATATTCTCCAGAAGGAATTTTATCCTCATTCATTCCTAAACAAGCAGAACATCCTGGTTGACGAAATTCAAATCCAGCATTTTTAAAAATTTGATCTAATCTTTCCTTTTTAGCCTGTTGAATAACTCTTTGCGATCCAGGAACTACCATAACTGTTACATGATTAGCTTTTTTCTTTCCTTTTACTACAGAAGCCACTAATCGTAGATCTTCTATTCTAGAATTTGTACAACTTCCTATAAAAATATAATTAATCGGTTTCCCAATTAGGGATTCTCCGGATTTGAATCCCATATAATACAAAGATTTTTTGTGTTGAGATTCAGTTGATTTCGGGATACGATCAGAAATTTTCATTCCCATTCCCGGGTTTGTTCCATAGGTAATCATAGGTTCAATATCTTCAGCATCTAGGACATATTCTTTATCAAAAACTGCGTGATCATCTGTTTTTAATGTGGTCCAATGCTCTAGATGTTTTTTATGATATTTTCTTTTTAAATAAGTATGATTTTTAAGATAATCAAAAGTTATTTCATCTGGAGCTATTAATCCCCCTTTTGCTCCCATTTCAATACTCATATTACAAATAGTCATTCGACCTTCCATACTCATATTTTTAATGATAGGTCCCGTATATTCTATAAAATGCCCAGTCCCTATATCTACACCAAGCTTGGATATCATGTATAAAATAACATCTTTTGGAGTCACCCTTTTTTTTAAAGATTTTCCTTTTAATTGAATTCTCATCTGTTTCGGTTTAGATACTAATAAACATTGACTAGCCATAACCATGGCTACTTGACTAGTTCCAATTCCAAAAGCAATACTTCCAAAAGCTCCATGAGTAGAAGTATGACTATCTCCACAAACTATGGTCATTCCAGGTAATGTTAAACCTAATTCTGGACCAAGAACATGAACGATTCCATGATTCTCATGTCCTAATCCATACAACGTTATTCCAAATTTTTTACAATTTTTGATTAATAAATCTATTTGTTTTTTAGAAAGAGGATCTGAAATGGGTAAATGTTGATTAATAGTAGGAACATTATGATCCGCCGTCGCTATAATTTTTTCTGGTCTAAAAACAGGAAGCCCTCTTGTTTCTATTTCTAAAAAAGCTTGAGGGCTAGTTACTTCATGTATATAATGTCTATCGATATACAGAACATCCACTCCATTTTCTAATTTTTTTACTGTATGTGTTTCCCAAATTTTATCAAACAATGATTTTGACATGACTAAACAACATTTATTCTTCCACTATTATGTAACATGCGTTTTTTCTTAATATTCGCTTTTTCTAAAATAATCTTTAATTCTTTATCTGCAATTTCTTTTTTTTTATCTGCATAACTCAGAAAAATAGAATAAACTAAATCCAAAGAATTTTTATTTAAAAAATATCCCAATTTTTTATAACGATAAGCTAAAGCAGCCCTTCCACTCCTAGCTGTTAAAATAATTGAAGATTGATCAATTCCAACATCTTCTGGATTGATAATTTCATAAGTTTCTCTCTTTTTTATTATACCATCTTGATGAATTCCTGATGAATGAGAAAAAGCATTGACTCCTACAATCGCTTTATTAGCCTGAACTTTCATTCCCGTACATTCAGACACTAAATAACTGGTTTCAGAAATAAGCTTTGTTCTTATATTTGTAAATAAATTCAAATGAGAATTTTGTCTAATGATCATTACTATTTCTTCTAATGAGGTATTTCCAGCTCTTTCCCCAATCCCATTAATGGTGCATTCTACTTGTTGAGCCCCATTCATAATTCCAGATAAGGAATTAGCTGTAGCCAATCCCAGATCATTATGACAATGAGTAGACAATATAATTTTATGAATTCCTTTAACATTTTCTTTCAAAAAACGAATTTTTCTTCCATATTCTTCCGGTAAACAATAACCTGTAGTGTCTGGAATATTAATTACCGTCGCACCATATTTTATAACTGTTTCACAAACTTTTGCCAAAAATTCATTATTGGTACGTCCTGCATCTTCTGCATAAAATTCTACATCTTCCACGAATTTTTTTGCGTATTGAACCGAAAGTTTTGCTTTTTCTATAATTTTTTCTGGAGTACTATTAAATTTATAACGAATATGACAATCAGAAGTTCCTATTCCAGTATGTATTCTAGCCCTTTTCGCATTTTTTAAAGCGGTTCCAGCTATTTCTATATCTTTTTCTATGGCTCTAGACAATGCACAAATAATAGGTTTTGAAATAGATTTACAAATCTCTTGTACAGATTTATAATCTCCTGGACTAGAAGTGGGAAATCCAGCTTCAATAACATCAACACCCAAAGCTTCTAATTGCTTAGCTATCCTTACTTTTTCTTTAGTATTTAATTTACATCCTGGAACTTGTTCTCCATCACGCAATGTTGTGTCAAAAATTTGTATTCTTTTCTTTTCCATACTCATTGGATTATTTGATAATTCCAAAACTATTTTTTCCAAAAAGAAAATCATATCAAATAATTTACATATTTACAATACCTAATTGATAAAACTATTTTATATTTTATTGTCAATCAAATCAAATAAAAAAATATAATTACAATGTCAAATTATAATAAATTAGATCATCTTTTTCTATTGATTCAGTCTTTATCAAAATCTGAAAAAATAAATTTTAAACTTTATGCAGGTCGTATAAAACGAAATAAAAATGCAAAATTTATAAAACTATTTGAAATTATGAGTAAAATACATTGTTATAATGAAAAAAAGATTTTGGAAAACACCCCTATAAGTAAAATACAATTATCCAATATGAAAGCTCATTTATACAAGCAAATTTTAGTTAGTCTCCGATTACAACATACTGAAGAAAACTACGATCTACAAATACGTGAATATTTAGATTTTGCTAAAATTTTATACAACAAAGGATTGTATATACAAAGTTTAAAATTTTTAGAAAAAGCAAAAATCATTGCTAGATGTTATGAATCTAATACCATTCTTTTAGAATTAGTTGAATTTGAAAAAATGATAGAATCTCAACACATAACTAGAAGTCTTTATTCTAGATCTGGAGAATTATCTGTGGAATCCAAAGAACTAATTGAACGAGTTCAATGTCATGACGCTCTATCCAGTCTTTCCTTGGAATTATACGGATTATATTTAAAAGTTGGATACGTGAGAAATGAGAAAGATAAAATATTTATAGAAACCTACTTTCGTACTAACCTTCCAAAATTTGATATCGAAAAACTTAGTTTTTATGAAAAATTATTTTTATATCAAGCTCAAGTTTGGTATCATTATATTAGACAGGATTTTATCATGTGTTATAGATCATCTTGTAAATGGGTAGAATTATTTCAAAATCATACAAAAGCAAAAAAAATAGCTCCTGTAAGCTATCTGAAAGGATATCATTATTTGTTAGATACTTTATTTTATTTAAATCACTATTCTAAATTCACTAAAGTTTTAGAACAGTTTGAAAAGGAAGTTCAAAATGAGAAAATAATTTTAAATGGAAATACTAGAATATTAATTTTCATGTATAAATATGCTAATCGTATTAATAAACATTATATGGAAGGAACCTTTTCAGAAGGAGTGAAAAAAGTAATTCCTCCATTATTAAAAGATTTTAATAAAATTTCTAATCGTTTGGATTCTCATTATATCATGGTCCTTTATTATAAAATTGCTTGTTTATATTTTGGAAGTGGAGATAATCAAAATACTATTTTATATTTATTAAAAATTATGGAAAATCAAGAAAAAAATATACGACAAGATTTACAATGTTTTGCCAGACTTTTACATATAATCGCTTGTTACGAAAGTGGATTAGATGAAAATATGGATAAAAAAATTCAATCCGCATATAAATTTTTTATTCAAATGGATGATTGGTACATTGTACAAAAAAAAATTATCCATTTTTTTAAAAATTTAGGCAATGTGTATCCACATCAAATTAAAGGACAATTCAAAAAATTGAGAGAAAGACTCCTGAAATATTCTGATCATCCTTATGAAAAAAGGACTTTTTTGTATTTAGATATTATTTCTTGGTTAACTTCTAAAATAGAAAATAAATCTGTGGAGATGATTATAAAAGAAAAATTTCTAAAAAACCATTGTTAGTTTATTTCCTTCATTAAGAAAAAAGTTCTAAAAAAAAGAATCATAAAATATGAAAAAACGAAATCCAAAAGGGTCTTAAAGATATTCAAATATTCCAGGATGAAATAAAAAAATACACAAATACTAAAAAAAAACTTTATAATTCCACCTATAATATAAATAAATACAGCTATATTGGGTTTTTTAGTTATTGTGAACAACGAAAAAAAGAAAAAAAAACTACTGAAAGGCAATAAAAAAATATATATTTTTAACAAAGATAAATTTTTTTCAAAAAAAAGAAAATTACTAACTATATGAATGCAAGCAAAAAAAACAGTTAAAAGATTATAAAGTATAATTTTTTTAATCATCATGGAAAAATTCGTTGAACTGTATAAAACCTAAATAAAATAATGTTATTTATTAATTTTTCACATGAAAAACATTATTGATGAACTCTCCTGGAGAGGATTAATACAAAATAAGGTTCCTGGTGTAGAAAAACAATTAAAAAAGCGTACTACTATATATATAGGTTTTGATCCTACCTCGGATTCTTTACACTTAGGTAGCTTACTTCCAATTATTATATTGATACATTTTCAAAAACTTGGACATAAATCCATAGTGTTAATTGGAGGAGCTACAGGTCTTATAGGAGATCCGTCCGAAAAAAAAGATCAAAGAATTTTTTTTAGTCTGGAAACTTTACAAAAAAATGCAGAATCTATAAAAAAACAATTATATAAATTGCTAAATTTTTATTCAGAAAAGACAGAATTATTAAACAATTTTAGTTGGATAAAAAAAATATCCCTTTTAGATTTTCTACGGAATGTCGGAAAACACTTTCCTATAAATTACATGATGTCTAAAGATTCTGTAAAAAAGAGGATTGATAATAATAAGAATAATGGAATGTCTTTTACGGAATTTTCTTATTCTCTTATACAAGGATATGATTTTCTTTATTTAAACAAAGAAAAAAACTGTCTATTGCAAATAGGTGGATCCGATCAATGGGGAAATATAACTACTGGAATAGAACTCATTAGAAAAAAGACAGGAAAAAAAGCATATGGAATAACATTTCCTTTAGTTACAAAATCTGATGGAATAAAGTTTGGAAAAAGTGAAAAAGGAGAAAATATCTGGTTAGATAGAAAACGTACTACTCCATACAAATTTTATCAATTTTGGATGAATGTTTCAGATAAAGAAATTGAAAAATTTATTAAGATTTATACTTTTTTTTCAAAAGAAAAAATAGAATCTTTGATTTTAAAACATAGAAAAAATCCTGAAAAAAGATTTTTACAAAAAAGAGTAGCGGAAGAAATCACTCAATGGGTTCATGGAAAAATGGCTTATGAAGAAGTAGTTAAAATATCGCATGTTTTATTTGGAAAAAAATATATCAACGAACTATTACTTTCTTTAGATGAAAAAATATTGTTTTCTATATATGAAAATATTCCACATATGAAACTCCCTTATAAAGAATTTGAAAAAGGAGTTTTTTTATTAGACGTTTTGAAAAAAAGTAGTCTTTTTGCTTCAAAAAGTGAAGCAAATCGTGCTTTGAATTTAAATTCCATTTCTATCAACAAAAAACTCATCAAAAAAAATATTCTTCTTCATAAAGAAAACTTAATAGGAAAAAAATATATTTTATTTCAATTTGGAAAAAAAAACTTTTTTATTACAAAAGTTGAATGAATTTAATATCCAAATTTTTTTAAGATCTTGTAATCTGAACGCCAATTTTTGCATATTTTCACATTTAATTTTAGCCAGACCTTTTTCTTAAAAAATTTTTCTATTCCTTTTATAGATAAAGCTCCTAACTTATTTATATAATTCCCTTTTTTTCCAATTAGAATACCTTTTTGAGAATTCCTTTCTACATATATAGAAGAAAATATATGTAGAAACATTTCATTTTCCTTAAATGTTTCTGTGAAAATTTCTACAGAATAAGGAATTTCTTTTTTATAAAGAAGAAAGATTTTTTCCCTAATTATTTCATTCACAAAAAATCGTTTTGATTTGTCACTCAAGAACCCCTTAGGATAATAAGGAGGATGTTCCGATAATAAACCTAAAATCTTATCCATTAATAAATCTTGATTTATGTTTTTCAATGCAGATATTGGTAATATTTCTGAATGAGGAAAAATTCTATGCCAATAATTGATTGTCTCATATAATATTTTTTCATCACATTCTATTCCAATTTTATCAATTTTATTAATTAAGATAAGAAAAGGTTTATTATTTTTAATATTTTTAAGAGAATTCAAAATAGAAAAATATTTATCGGAAATAGAAAATTTTCCTATTTCCGTCGTAAATAAAACAATATCAGCGTCTTCTAATGATCTTTCTATATATTTCATCATAATTCTTTGCATAAAGAATGCTGTTTTTATCATAAAACCAGGAGTATCAGAAAAAATAATTTGGGCATTATATTTATCCACTATTCCTAGTATTCTATGACGAGTTGTTTGTGGTTTATGTGTGATGATAGAAAGATCCTCTCCTACAAGAGAATTCATTAATGTAGATTTTCCTACATTAGGAAATCCTATAATATTTACAAAACCAGATTTATGTATTAATTTTTCCTTGCACATTAACAGGATCAGATTGTCTAAATACAATTCCTTGTTCTTTAAAAAAATCCACTAATATTCTATTGTTATCATGTATTTTTCCTTTTAATATTTCTTTAGAAAGATTGTTGAGGATCTCGTGTTGAATGACCCTTTTTAAGGGTCTTGCTCCAAAATGTGGATCATAACCTTTTTCTGATAAATAATCTATAGCTTCATTAGTTGCTTCTATATGAATATTTTTATGAGATAATAAATTAGCAAATTTTTTCATTTGTAATTTGACGATTTCTTTAATCTCTTTTCTGGAAATAGGTTTAAATAAAATGATTTCATCAATTCTATTAATAAATTCTGGTCTCACTATATTTTTTAACAAGTCGATCAAAGTCTTTTTTGTTGTTTCCATTCTGTTGATAGACATTTCCGTGTCTAAATTTTCCTGAATAATATCTGCTCCTATATTGGAAGTCATGATAATAATAGTATTGGTAAAATTGACAGTACGACCTTTATTATCTGTTAATCTTCCATCATCTAAAACTTGTAAAAGGATATTAAATATATCTGAATGAGCTTTTTCTATTTCATCTAAGAGAATAACGCTATAAGGACGTCTACGTATGGCTTCTGTTAATTGTCCGCTTTCTTCGTATCCAATATATCCAGGAGGGGCTCCAATAAGTCTGCTTACAGAATGACGTTCCATATACTCACTCATATCTATACGGACCATGTTGTTTTCGTTATCAAATAAATATTCGGCTAGTGTTTTGGCTAATTCCGTTTTTCCAACTCCTGTACTTCCCATAAAAAGAAAGGAACCTATGGGTTTTTTTTCATCTTGAAGTCCTGCCCTAGAACGCCTTATTGCATCTGCAACAGATTGAATGGCATCATTTTGACCTATAACCCTTTTGTGTAACTCTTTTTCTAAAAAAAGTAATTTTTTCCTTTCACTTTGCAACATTTTAGTAACCGGAATTCCTGTCCACTTAGAGACCACCTGAGCTATATCTTCTTTAGAAACTTCTTCTTGGATCATTTTTTTTCCCTTATCTTCCTGTTTTTTTAATTCTATTTCAAACGATTTGACTTTATTTTCTTCTTCTTTAATCTTTCCATACCTTAATTCCGCAACCTTTCCATAGTCTCCGGATCTTTCTGCTTGTTCTGCTTCAAATTTGAAATTTTCTATTCTTTCCTTAGCCTTTTGGATTCCTTCAACTAAATCCTTTTCCTTTTGCCATTGAAATTGTAATTGCATTTTTTCTTCATTCAATTTTTCTAATTTTTTTCTTAAAAGGACCAATTGTTTTTCATCTTTTTCTCTTTTGATGGCTTCTATCTGTATTTCCATTTGCATAATTTTCCTATGCAATACATCCAATTCTTCTGGTTTAGAATTAATCTCCATTCTAAGTTTTGAAGCTGCTTCATCAATAAGATCAATAGCTTTATCCGGTAAAAAACGTTCATTAATATAACGCTGAGATAATTCTACGGCTGCAATAATAGACTCATCTTTAATTCTTACTTTATGATGACTTTCATATTTTTCTTTAATTCCACGCAATATGGATATGGCATCAGTGACTGAAGGCTCATCTACATATACTTGTTGGAATCTTCTTTCTAAAGCTTTATCTATTCTAAAATATTTTTGGTATTCATTTAAAGTTGTTGCTCCTATAGCACGAAGTTCTCCTCTCGCCAATGCAGGTTTTAGAATATTTGCAGCATCCATAGCTCCTTCTCCACCTCCTGCACCTACCAAAGTATGTATTTCATCAATAAATAAAATAATTTCTCCATCTGAAGAAGTCACTTCTTTTACAACAGATTTAAGACGTTCTTCAAATTCTCCTTTATATTTAGCTCCTGCAATGAGAGAAGCCATATCCAATGAAAAAACTCTTTTATCTTTTAAATTATCTGGAATATCTCCATTAATAATCCGATGAGCTAATCCTTCAGCTATGGCTGTTTTTCCTACTCCTGGTTCTCCAATTAAAATAGGATTATTTTTCGTTCTTCTGGACAAGATTTGTAAAACTCGACGAATTTCTTCATCACGTCCAATAACAGGATCTAATTTTCCTTTAGATGCCCATTCATTAAGATTTTTTGCATATTTCTCTAAAGCATTATAAGTATTTTCTGCTGTTTGAGAAATAACATTTCCGCTTTTTTTTCTAATATCTTCAATCAAAATTTTTATTTTGAATTCTGTAATTCCTTGATCTTTCAAGAGTTTAGAAGTAACATCCGAAGTCATAAAAATTCCATAGAAAATATGTTCAATAGAAATAAATTCATCTTTTAATGTTTTAGCATAATTTTCCGCTATATTGAACATTTGTGTAACTGAATGGCTTAAATGTTGTTGAGTAACTATTCCACTTCCTACTCTAGGATAAGAAGATATAATTCGATCCAAACCGATCATAATTTTTTGATGGTTTACATTTAATTTTTTTATAAGAAAAGGAATGACATTTTCCTCTTTTTCCAAAAGAGATTTTAAAATATGTGCATTCTCAATTGCAGGTTGATTATTTTTTAAAGCAATACGTTGTGCTTCTTGTATTATTTCTTGAGTTTTTATAGTAAATTTATTATTGAAATTCATAATAAAAGTGGAATTATTAATAGAATATTAGTTCCATATATTTCTGGATGAATTAAGTTTTTCTTTTCTAATCAGAATTTACAAAAAATTCAAGAATTAATAGAAAATAAGTGTTATAACTTAGATGTCCCTATTTTTTTTACGAAAAAATTTATTTTCATATTATGATAAAAAATGAAGACATTCAATCTATTTCAGAAAAAATTAATAAACTTCAAGAAGTTCTAAACATAGATCAAATTAAAGAATCTATTGAGAAAGAAGAAAAAAAAATTTCAAATCAAAATTTTTGGAAAAATTGTAAAAAAGCTAAAAATTTTACAAAACGTTTGCATGCTATGAAGACATGCATAAAAAATTTTTTTGAATTAAAAAACGCTCTAGAAGAATTAGAAATTCTATTCTCTTTATCTAAAGAAGAAGATCTAGAAAAAGAGGTTAAAATTCAATTAAATAAAACGAAAAACCTTCTGTCAAATATAGAATTTAAAAATCTTCTTTCGGAAGAAGAAGATATTTTTAACGCTGTATTACAAATTTCCTCTGGGGCAGGAGGAACTGAAAGTTGTGATTGGACTTCTATGTTAATGAGAATGTATATTATGTGGGCTGAAAAAAATAAATTTTCTGTAAAAAACATTCATCATATTCCTGGAGATATTACAGGAATCAAATCTGTTACTTTAGAATTAGATGGATTATATGCTTTCGGATATTTAAAAGGAGAAAATGGAGTTCATAGATTAATACGTTTATCTCCATTTGATAATAATTCAAAACGTCATACTTCTTTTTCTTCGGTTTATGTATATCCTTTAGTAGATAAAGACATAGATATAAACATTAATATGTCTGATATACAATGGAATACATTTCGTTCTAGTGGATCTGGAGGACAAAACGTTAATAAAGTGGAATCTGGGGTCAGATTACGTCATCATCCTACGGGAATTATTATTGAAAATACAGAGACTCGTTCGCAAATGCAAAATAGACAAAAAGCCTTGCATCTCTTAAAGTCTAGATTGTTTGAAATAGAAATTTCAAAAAAAAATGAAAAAAAAAACAAAATAGAATCCAGTAAAAAAAAAATTGAATGGGGATCCCAGATTCGAAATTATATAATGCATCCTTATAAATTGGTAAAAGACTTACGAACCGGTTATGAAACTACACAAATCCATTCTGTAATGAATGGAGAAATAGATATTTTCTTGAAAAAATTTTTGGTATACAATAAAAAAATAGAAGAAAAGGAAAAAGAATGAAAAAATTAAAAATTTTTAAACCTTATTTTTATTTAACCATAAAATTAATTTTTCTTTAATGAAAATTCGCTATGCAGATCTTATCGATCAAACTTTTGATTTTCCTACCGAGGAATTTTCTCTCAAGAATGATCTTCTAGAATTTCATGGAATTCCATTAATGAATATTATTCAAAAATATGGAACTCCACTGAAGTTTACTTATTTGCCAAAAATATCTAAAAACATACAAAAGGCTAGAAAATGGTTTGAAAAGGCCATTCATTCTAATAAGTATAATAATAAATATACTTATTGTTATTGCACAAAAAGTTCTCATTTCTCTTTTGTATTAGAAGAAGCCTTAAAAAACAATATTAGTATTGAAACTTCATATGCTTATGATATAGAAATTGTGAAAAATCTTTATCAAAAAGGAAAAACAAATAAAGATATTGAAGTTATTTGCAATGGTTTTAAAACTCATAATTACATAGAAAATATATCCTATTTGATTAATAATGGTTTTTATAATACTATTCCTATATTGGATAATTCCGATGAATTGGAAAAATTAAGTTTTTTTATCCATTATCCATTTAAATTAGGAATCCGAATCGCCTCTGAGGAAGAACCTAAATTTGAATTCTATACCTCCCGTTTAGGAATAGGATATAAAGACATCATCGTTTTTTACTTGAATAAAATAAAAAACAATCCAAAAGTTGAACTAAAAATGCTCCATTTTTTTATAAATACGGGAATTAAAGATACGGCTTATTACTGGAATGAACTTTTCAAATGTTTACACATTTACGCTAAATTAAAAAAAATTGCTCCAGAGTTAGATATTTTAAATATAGGGGGGGGGTTTCCTATTAAAACCTCTATGTCTTTCAAGTATGATTATGAATACATGACTAATGAAATTGTTTATCAAATAAAAAAATTTTGTCAAGAAGAAAATATTTCAGAACCTCACATATACACAGAATTTGGAGCTTATACAGTTGGAGAAAGTGGAGGAATTATCTACAGAATACTTAGTCAAAAAAGACAAAATGATAGAGAAAAATGGAATATGATAGATAGTTCTTTTATGACTACTCTTCCTGATACTTGGGCTATTAGTCGTAGATTTATTATGATGGCTATAAACCGTTGGAATGATTCTTATGAAAGAGTTTTTTTAGGAGGTTTAACGTGTGATAGTGACGATTATTATAATTCTGAACAGCATATGAATGCCATATATCTTCCTCGTTTTCGAGAAAATCCTCCACTTTATATTGGTTTTTTTAATACTGGAGCTTATCAAGATACCATCAGTGGATATGGAGGAGTCCATCACTGTTTAATCCCACAACCTATTCATATTTTAATTGATCATGATGATCAAAAAAAATTAGTATATAAAATATTTCGTCATTCTCAAAATCCTAAAGAAATATTGAAAATATTAGGTTATTAAGGTGATTAAAAAAAATATTATGAAAAAAAAAACATTTGCAAAAATTCCTCTAAAATATGCAACTCTTGAAAAATCTCAAATAGTACTTATTCCTGTTCCATACGATTATACAGGGACATGGAAAAAAGGATCTAAAAAAGGACCTAAAGCTTTTTTATCTGCATCAGAACATATGGAATTATATGATATAGAAACTAATTCTGAAGTATACAAAAGAGGAATTTTTCTTGTTAAACCTGTTGTAAATTCTTCAATTTCTTCCAGAAGAATGGTAAAAATAGTTTACGATATTACTAAAAAATATCTTTTAAAAGAAAAATTTGTTACTCTCATTGGTGGAGAACATTCCATTTCCATAGGAAGTATCAGAGCTTTTGGAGAAAAATATACGAATATGAGTATTCTTCATATGGATGCACATGCAGACTTGCGTCCTATCTATAATGGAGATCCTTATAATCACGCATGTTCTATGCATGAAGCCTCTAAAAAATATCCTGTAATCCAGATAGGAATTCGAAGTATGGATATTTCAGAAAAATCGTACATCCAAAATGGAAACATTTTTTACTTTCATGAAATTTATCAAAATGATTTATGGATGAAAAAAGCGATTCAAAGACTATCTGAAAATGTATTTTTAAGCATAGATATCGATGTTTTTGATCCAAGCATAGCGCCTTCTACAGGAACTCCAGAACCAGGAGGTTTATCTTGGTACAAAACTTTAAAATTTTTAAAAATGGTTTTTCAAAAGAAAAAAATTATAGGTTTTGATATTGTGGAACTTTTGCCAAATGAACGAGAATCTTCTACAGATTTTTTAGTCGTTAAACTTTATTATAAACTCTTGTCATATAAATATGAATTAATAACTTATCAATCATGAATCCAAAAATGATCATAACTATAGATGGATATTCTTCTTCTGGAAAAAGTACTTTAGCTCAAGCGCTTTCTAAGAGATTAGCATACTCCCATATAGATACTGGAGCTATGTATAGAAGTATAGCTTTGTTAGCTATTAGAAAAAAAATTTTCAACAGTGATTTATGGAATGTAAAAAATTTTATGCCTGTTTTAAATAATATAAATTTCCAATTTAAATGGAATAAAAAATTGAATCAGACAGAAATTTTTTTAAATAAAGAAAACGTTCAATCTGAAATTAAGTCGATAGAAGTGACAGATAAAGTCAGTTTTATAGCAAGAATCCCAGAAATTCGGGAAAAATTAGCAGCGATACAAAAAAAATTTGGAAATCAAAAAGGGGTTATTATGGAAGGAAGAGATATCGGGCATAGAATTTTTCCTCATTCAGAATTAAAAATCTTTATGAAGGGATCTCTAGATATTCGTGCTCATAGAAGATATCAAGATTTTCAAAAAAAAGGAAAAAAAGTTTCTTATGAAGAAATGCGAAGAAACATTTTCCATAGAGATATGATGGATATTTCTCGTAAAATTTCTCCACTTCAAAAACCTATAGATTCCGTAGAAATAGATAATACATTTCTTAATGTTGAAAAACAGTTAGATCTTGTACTTCAATTGATAGATAAGATTAGAAAAAAAAATAAGATATGAAACTTCTAAATGGAAAACTAGCCATAGTTACAGGTGGTTCAGGAGATATCGGAAAATCTATAGTGAAAACATTTGTAAAACATGGTGCCTATGTGATTTTTACATATTTTTCATCAAAAAAAAACGCTAAAAAATTAGTGAAAGAATTAGGAAATTCTGTAGAAGCTTACGAAATAGACCTAAAAGATTTAAATTCTTCTAAAACTTTTGTTCAAAAAGTTATAGAAAAATTTGGAAGTATAGATATATTAGTCAATAATGCTGGAATTATAAGAGATAATTTTTTATTTAGAATGTCTGAAAAAAATTGGGATACAGTTATTCGTACTAATATTTATTCTGTTTTTAATCTGACTAAATATGTCATATTTCCTATGATCAAACAAAAAAATGGAAGCATCATTAATATGAGTTCCGTTATAGGAATAACAGGAAATTCTGGACAAGCTAATTATGCGACATCTAAAGCTGGAATTATTGGCTTTACTAAATCTATAGCTAAGGAATTAGGAAGAAAAAACATACGTTGTAATGCCATCGCTCCTGGATATATTTCTACGAAAATGAATTCTTATTTTTCTCCCAAAACAAAAGAAAATTGGATAAAGAATATTCCATTAAAAAGACCGGGAATTCCTCAAGATATTGCCAACTGTACTCTATTTCTAGCATCGGATTTATCCAATTACATAACTGGATCTGTTTTAAATGTTAACGGGGGATTAATTTAATTTAAATGTATTCAAATAAAAAGATTGTACAAAGTTTAGGAGAAATACTAAAAGCTAAATCCATATTTCATATAGTCATCTCTCCAGGTTCTAGAAACGCTCCAATAATTATTCACTTCACACAGCATAAAGATTTTAAAACTTATAGTATTGTAGATGAACGTTGTGCAGGTTTTTTTGCTTTAGGAATAGCTCAAGAAATAAAAAAGCCTGTAATTCTTAGTTGTACTTCTGGATCTGCTGTCGTTAACTATTATCCTTCAGTGACAGAAGCTTTTTATCAAAATATTCCACTTATTTTTCTTACAGCAGATCGTCCTAAAGAAATTATAAATATTCTAGAAGGACAAACCATTCATCAAGAAAATATTTTTCAAAACCATGTGGAATCATCTATTCAATTAACAGAAGATGAAACCAAATTAGGATTATGGTATAATGAAAGATTAATCAATGAATCTATTAATAAATGTATTGAAAAAAAAAAACCTATACATATTAATATCCCTTTTTCAGAACCTCTTTATGAAACCACTGAATTTTTACACGTAAAACCTAAAATTATCAATACTTTTCCTGTAAAAAATTGTATTGAAAAAACTAAATATTATCGAAAAGAAAAATATATATGGAAAAAATCTAAAAAAAAAATGATTTTGCTAGGTTTATATAATACAGGAAAAGAATTAGAAAAAATTTTAAATAAATTAAGTAGAGACCCTACCATAGTTATTTTCACGGAAACCACATCTCATGTATACGGAAAATTTTTTTTCTCCTGTATAGATCAACTACTTTTCAGTATGAAAGATACTGAATGGATAAAATTAAAACCTCATATCTTATTAACTATTGGTGGAAATATTATATCCAAAAAAATAAAGCATTTTTTAAGAAAAAATCCTCCTAAGTATCATTGGCACCTAGGAGAAAATAATAGAAAAAATTACCCAGATATCTATTATCGATTAAACACCTATTGGCCTATAGAACCAGAATTTTTTTTCAAAATATTTTGTTTCTCCAGTTTAGAAAGTTTAAAATCATCGGATTATCGATATAAATGGGAAAAATTGAGAAAATATAGAAGAAAAAGAAATGACTGGTTTTTAAAAAAGGAGAAAAGTTTTTCAGATCTTAAAGTTTTATTTTGCATATTCAAATCTATTCCTAATCATTCAGTTTTGCAATTAGGAAATAGCACTATAATAAGATATTATCAACTTTTTGATGAAAAAAAACATTTCGTAAAATCTTATTGTAATAGAGGAACTTCTGGAATAGAAGGAAGTGTTTCTACTGCTATAGGTTATGCTGTCAGTAGCAAAAAAAAGGTAACCTTAATCATTGGAGACATAAGTTTTTTTTACGATAGTAATGCCTTATGGAATAATTATATTCCAAATAATTTTCGCCTTATACTTATTAACAATGGAGGGGGTAATATTTTTAGATCTATTTCAGAATATAAAATTCCTGAAAGGATATTCAATTTTTTTGAAACAAAACATCTTTTTACTGCAGAAAAAATTTGTGAAATGCATAATTGGAAATATGAAAGAGTATCAAATAAATTTTCTTTGAAAAAGAGTTTAGATATTTTTTGGAATAAGTCGGATGTTCCTTGTCTATTAGAAATAGACACTCAAAAATCTAACAATGCAAAAATATTGAAAAAATATTTATCCTATCTTTCTTGATTTTAAAGATAAAAAAATATCCCATATAGCTTTTATTCTAGCTAAAATTTCTCTAAACTGTGTTTTGCAATCAAAAGAGAGACTTTGAGCGTTAAAACCTATGACATCTAAACCTAAACAATTTCCAATGAATATGGCTCTTTCATTATGAAATCTTTGAGAAATTATAGTAAACTTTTTTTGATTAAAAACTTTGTAGACTCTTAATACAGAATGTATAGTGCTGATTCCAGAAAAATCTTCATATATAAAATAAGCGGGGATCCCCTTACTTATTAATTCTTTTTTCATCATTTTTGGTTCATTATAATTCTTTTCTCTATTATCTCCACTCACGATAATATAACGAATTTTTTTCTGATAAAACAAAAAACAAGCAGCATCTATCCTATATTTAAAATAAGCGTTTAACCCCCCACCATGTAAATACTTAGAAGTCCCTAAAACGACTCCAAATGTATTATATGGAATTTTTTCAATATTATCATAGCTTTTTCTTATAGCCCACAAACTAATTCCGAGATAACAAATAACTATGATAAAAACTATAATAAAGAATATACGTTTTATTTTTAGTTAACACAATCGTATTCTAAAAAAGATCGTCTTCTATGATCCATTCTCCCTTTTCTAAAAAAAAATCCACTTGTTTAAATTTTATGTTTTTAGTTTCTCCTGTAATTAGATGACGGATGTTAATTCTATTATTTCTTCCTAATTTTTTCCATTTTTTTCCTTTCAAAAAAGGATCTATCATTTTATAATGATTTGGAATACATAAAATATCACTTTTCATTATAATAGACTTTAGCAAAAAAGAAATTACCTGTTTGTTAATTTCATAGACTCTTTCTTGAAATAAATTAAAAGCATTTTGCTTATAAACAATCAGAGGGTCTTTTTGTTCAAAAACGGCATTTTGCACTGAATATCGCAAACTATCCATTTCTCGTAAATGTTCTTTCCATTTCTCATCTAAAAAACACAATATAGTTTTTTTTTCAAATATAGATAATAACGATAATCCACGACTATCATAAATTTCTTTTAAGTCGGATACAGAACTAATATTGTTAACGCCATCCGTAAACATAACCTGAATTTGATAATCAGTTTGATCCTTTCCTTTCCCTATTATATTAGATATAACAGGAGTAATTTCTTCAAAAACCATTCTTTCTTTTTTTTTCTCATAAAAATCCATAATGAGATCATGAAGATAATTGATACAATCACGTTCTTTATAAGAAAAAAATTCATTCTCTTTTATAGGAAACTCCAGTCCAAAAATTTGGATGAATTCATATTCCAAATTTTTAAAATCATTCAAAGATTTGTTCACCAATATCATATTATCTAATAAAACATAGATCATATTGGAAATATCTAAACTTAATTCTTCTCCACATAAAGCATTTCTACGTTTTTTATAAATAAATTCTCGTTGTTTATTAATAACATCATCATAATCTAGCAAACGTTTACGTATACTAAAGTTATTATCTTCTATTTTTTTTTGTGCTCTTTCTATAGATTTTGTTAATAAAGGATGTTGAATAATATCTCCTTCTTTATGTCCAAAACGATCCATTAATTTAGAAAGTCTTTCTGAATCAAGAAATAAACGAATTAAATTATCTTCTAGCGATACATAAAACTGAGAACTTCCTGGATCCCCTTGACGCCCAGAACGTCCTCTTAATTGATTATCTACCCTTCTAGAATCATGTCTTTCCGTACCTAAAACGGCTAACCCTCCATTTTTTACAACTTCTTTCGAAAGCTTTATATCCGTCCCTCTACCTGCCATATTGGTTGCTATAGTTACGGATCCAGGTAGTCCTGCTTTCTCTATAATTTCCGCTTCTTTATCATGTAATTTAGCATTTAAAACATTATGTGCTATTTTTCTAAATTTTAAAGCTCTGCTAAGAAATTCAGAAACTTCAACAGAAGTTGTTCCAACAAGAACAGGACGTTTTTCATATTTAGATAAATGAATAATTTTTTCTATAATAGCGTTATATTTTTCACGTTGTGTTTTAAAAACTAGATCTTGCAAATCCTGTCTTTGCATAGTTTTATGTGTAGGGATGACTACTACGTCTAATTTATAGATATGCCAAAATTCTCCAGATTCTGTTTCCGCAGTTCCAGTCATTCCAGAAATCTTTTTATACATCCTAAAATAATTTTGTAAAGTTATGGTAGCAAAAGTTTGACTAGAAGATTCTATTTTCACTTTTTCTTTAGCTTCAATAGCTTGGTGAAGACCATCTGAATAACGTCTTCCTTCCATAATACGACCAGTTTGTTCATCCACTATTTTCACTTTTCCATCCATAACTACATAATCTATATCTCTTTCAAATAAAGTATAAGCTTTAAGAAGCTGATTAATAGTATGTATACGTTGTAATTTTACAGTAAAATTTTTTAAAAGCTTTTCTTTTTCTTTTGTTTCTTTCTCTTTTGAGTAATTTTCTTTCTCTAATTCAGTAATTTCCACGTTAATGTCAGGTAAAACAAAAAAACCTACATCTTCTACATTTTTAGATAGGAATTCAATTCCTTTATCTGTTAATTCTACAGTATTATTTTTTTCATCAATAACAAAATAAAGATCTTTATCTACTTTATGCATTTCTCTACCATTATCTTGTAAATATTGACTTTCCACTTTTTGTAAAAGCAAACGTATTTTCTCTTCACTTAAGAATTTAATCAAGGATTTTTTTTTTGGTAAACCACGGTAAGCCTGAAGAAGTTTAAAACCACCTAATTTTTTTTCTCCAGATTTAATTAAATTTTTAGATTCTTGAAAAAATTTTGTAACTTCTATATTTTGTTGGTTAACAATATTTTCTATCTCATCTTTTAATAATTTAAACTCCTCTTTATTATCTTTATGAGGGTGAACTGGTCCTGATATCACTAAAGGAGTGCGTGCTTCATCTATTAAAACAGAATCAATTTCATCTATAATAGCATAATTCAAATCCCTTTGAACTAATTCTTCTTTAGAACAGGCCATATTATCACGTAAATAATCAAAACCAAATTCATTATTAGTTCCATAAGTGATATCCGCTTGGTAAGCTTTTTTACGCATATATCCATTAGAAGATGGATAATTATCAATACAATCAACTCTTAATCCATGAAATTCCATTAAAGGAGCCATCCAATTGGCATCTCTTTTAGATAGATAATTGTTTACGGTAACAATGTGTACTCCCCTTCCAGATAGAGCATTTAAATAAGCAGATAAAGTAGCCACAAATGTTTTTCCTTCTCCAGTTGCCATTTCCGCTATTTTTCCTTGATGTAAAACTATTCCTCCCATTAATTGAACATCATAATGAACCATATCCCATATAATAGATTTTCCATATGCATCCCATTTATTCTTCCAAATAGCTTTATTATTTTGCAATAAAACATAAGATTTTTTGTTTGACAATTCCTCGTCAAAAGGAGTAGACTTTACTATAAGCTGTTTTTTTTCTTTAAAGCGTTTAGCTGTTTCCTTAATAACTGCAAAAGCTTTGGATAAAAGATTCATTAAGACTTTTTGTTCGATTCTATAACATTCTTCTTGCAGTTTTTCTATTTTCAAGTAAATTTCCTCTAAAGTACTTATAGAATAAGATTTTTCCTTTATTTTTTTAAGGAAATATTTTTTCTTTTCATAAAATTTTTTTGTAGATTCTTTTATGATTTCTTTAAATTCTTGAGTACTATTCCTTAATTCATCATCTGATAAAAACGATATTTTTTTTTCTTCTTCTTTTATATGAATGATTAATTTTTTCACTTCTTGAAGATCTCTTTCATTTTTATTTCCTAATAAATTTTTTAATATTTTTTTAAAAAAACTCATTAAATGCAATGATTAAAATATAAATCTGAGTCAAATAATTAAAGTTCATATTCATCTCTATTCCAATAAAAATCTTCGTCATCACGTGGATAATCAGCCCATATATCTTCTATGGATTCAAAAACTTCTCCTTCTCCATTTTCTAATTGCTGAAGATTTTCCACGACTTCTAATGGAGCGCCAGTGCGAATAGCAAAATCAATTAATTCCTCTTTTGTTGCTGGCCAAGGGGCATCTTCTAAATGAGAAGCTAATTCTAAAGTCCAATACATATATGAA
The DNA here is from genome assembly GCF_000093165.1 of Blattabacterium sp. (Periplaneta americana) str. BPLAN. Lineage (NCBI taxonomy): Bacteria > Pseudomonadati > Bacteroidota > Flavobacteriia > Flavobacteriales > Blattabacteriaceae > Blattabacterium > Blattabacterium sp. (Periplaneta americana). The sequence continues at coordinate 605,589 of NC_013418.2, forward strand.
TTATTTTATAATAAAAAAATCCCTAAAATTTTTTGCAAAGAAATGATATTTGTTTGATTTTCAAAAATCAATAAACTTTTTCATATACAAGATAAAATTAGTGTATTTAAATTACAAATAATTTGATATTATTTTAAACATATATAAGATGAAAAAGTTTCCTAGAATTGTATTTATAGGTTCTACTCCTTTTTCTTTTTTCTCTTTGAAAGAATTATATACTCGAAAATATAATATTGTAGGAATAATAACTACTCCTGATCCTCCATTTTTTAGAAGAAAAAAAAACTTTTTTCCTGTCAAAGAATATGCTTTAGAAAATCATATTCCTCTTTTACAACCAAAAAATCTTTTGGATTCTTCTTTCTTGAGAAATTTTACGATGTGGAAAGCGGATATACAAATTGTTGTTTCTTTTCGAATTTTACCTAGAGAAATTTGGTCTTATCCAAAAATGGGAACTTTTAATTTACATGCCTCACTTCTTCCTCAATACAAAGGAGCCGCACCTATAAATTGGGCTATTATCAATGGAGAAAAAAAAACTGGATTAACTACTTTTTTTATTTCTAATCAAGTAGATTCTGGAAATATTCTTTTGCAAAAAGAAGTAGAGGTTAAAAGAGATGAAACTGCTGGAGAACTTGAAAATAAAATCAAAAAGATTAGTGGATCTTTAGTTCTAAAAACATTAGAAGGAATTTTACAAAAAAAAATCAAACCTATTCCGCAAAAAATCATAAGTTCTTCATTATTAAGATATGCCCCAAAAATATCTCCTATAGATTGTAAAATTCATTGGGAAGAAACTTCTATAGATGTTATTTATAATAAGATAAGAGGACTTAGTCCTTATCCATCAGCATGGACGACCTTATTTTTTAAGGAAAATAGATTTGTAAGATTCAAAATCTTCTTTGTCAAAAAAATGCGAAAAGCACACAATTTTCCAATTGGATTAGTAATTCTTTCTTCCTGGGAAATGAAAATTTCTGTAAAAGAAGGATTTATATCTGTTCTTGAAGGACAAATAGAAGGGAAAAAAAAAATGAGTATAAAAAATTTAATTAACGGAATAAAAATAAGAAAAAATCTTTTTGTTCGATAAAAAAGTATTTTTTTTACTGCACAAGCCCTTTTATCCATGATAAATCTTTTATATTTGTTATCTGAAGTAAATAAATGTTTTATAGTTAATTCAATATATATTTCATGAACAAAACAGAATTGGTGAATTCAATAGCTGAAAAAACAGGTATTACGAAAATAAAAGCAAAAAACGTTACGGATGCATTTATTGAAACGGTTATTGAATCCCTAAAAAAAGGAAATAAAGTTACCTTAGTTGGATTTGGTACCTTTTCTGTTGTAGAAAGGAATCCAAGAAATGGAATTAATCCTAGAACAGGAAAAAAAATTCACATTCCAGGAAAAAAAGTAGCTAAATTCAAAATAGGTGCAGAATTAACAAATTTGTAATTTTATTTTTTTCAATAGAAGATAAAGTCGTGTAGTACTTTTATCTTCTATTTTTTATTAATCTTTAGTCATGGAGATAATCTATACAAATTCCATTTATTAGTTTTAGTTAAACTGTAAACCAATCTATCATGAAGTCGATTCGGTTGTCCTTGCCAAAACTCCATTTTATAGGGTTTTACGATATAACCTCCCCAATCAAAAGGACGTTTTATGATATTTTTTTTAAAAAAAGAACTCCACTTTCGATATTGAATCAATAAGTGTTGTTTAGACGGAATAACGGTACTTTGTTTAGAAGCCCAACATCCTACTTTATTTTCTATAGGTCTTCTAGAAAAATATTCATCTGATTGATTTTTTGATAATCTCATTACATTTCCTTTAATGAGAATTTGCCTTTCTGTATTTGGCCAATAGAAAGATATACATACTTTTGGTTTTTTTTGAATGGATCTACCTTTAAGGCTCCGATAATTTGTATAAAAAATAAATCCCTCTTCAGAATACATTTTTAGCAAAACAATCCTTGTTTCAGGAACTCCATCTTCTCCTATAGTTGAAATAGACATAGCATTGCATTCTTCGTTGACTTTATGAATATTTTTTTCTTCTTGAAACCATTTATGAAATAATTTGAAAGGATCTAAGGGAACCTCTGTTTCTGTCAAAGAATTTTTTTTATAAATTTTTCTATAATTACTTAAATCAAAAGTCATAATATTTTATGTAAAAAATGTTGAATGATTATATATCAAATAAAAATATATTAACTTTATTACACAAGTAAGTTCTTTATACCTGTTTCATTATTATTGATATGAGGCGTGATAGCTCAGTTGGTTAGAGCGTTGGATTCATAACCCAGAGGTCGGGGGTTCAATTCCCCCTCACGCTATCTATTGTGTAAAGTTAAAAAGTATAACATGCACTTTTCCGTTTCTAGCTTTTCTCTTTTACAAGAATTATATTTTTTACATAAAATTATAAATACTAAATATTCTCTTTTTAAATTCAAAATTTTCGGAAAAAAATTGGTGATCATGGTTTCTGATTCAGAAAATCATTTGGTTACTGCAGAGATACAAGTATATGTAAAAAAAACTTCCGAAGAAAAAATAGCTATTCATCCAAAATTGATGATAGAAATTTTAAAAACTTTTCCGAATGAAACTATTTTTATCAAAAAAGAAAAAAATACACTTAACATTTATTCTGAACAGGGAGACTACCCTATTCCTATTATCTGTCATGAAAATAAAAATAGACATCATCTCACCATTTTTTCCAGTATGGAAAATTTTGAAAAAGGAAAGATTTTGAAAATTACTTTATTTTCCAAAATCCTTTTAAAAATTTTGAATAAAACTTTATTTGCTACAGGAAATGAGGAAATAAAACCTGTTATGAATGGAGTCTTTTTTCGATTTTCTCCAAAAGGAGCAACTTTTGTAGCCACAGATACTTATAAATTAGTCAAATATACCTTAAAAAATATTAAATCTAATCAATACATAGAGTTTATCATTTCGAGAAAATCCCTTAGGATACTTAAAAATATTTTATTTAATGAAAAAAAAAGTGTGACTATTGAATACAAAAAAACGGGAATACTCAAATTCAGTTTTGAAACTAAAACTTTTCTATGTGAACTAATAAACGAAAAATATCCAGATTATAATTCTGTTTTTCCTAAAAAGAAAGATATCTCATTTATTATTAATCGTCTTTTTTTTTTAAATTCTATTAAAAGAATATCTCTTTTTTCTAAAGAAGAGACAAATTTTATTCGATTTAATTTAAGTGACAATACATTAAGAATTTATGAAGAAAATACAAGAATTTCTATTTTTTCAAAAATTAGATGTAAATATATCGCTGAATATTTTCGAGATGAATCTATAATAAAAATGGGTTTTAATTCCAAATTTTTAATAGAAATCCTATCCTCTTTTAAGGAAGATTTTGTTAGTTTTGAACTCTATAGTTCAAATAGAATGGGGATTTTCAAACCATTTTCTTCTTCAAAAAAAGAAGAATCAACTTTAATATTGATTATGTCTATAATAGTATGAGAATTTCATATAATTGGCTTAGAAAATATATTTCTATTGATCTTAGCGCAAAAAAAATATCAGACATCTTAACGGAAATAGGTTTATCAGTAAAAAATGTAATAAAAAAAAAACAGGAGAAACAGAAGATTCTATTTTGGATGTAGAAATTACCCCTAATCGTTCTGATGCAATGAGTCATTACGGAATAGCTCGTGACTTATATGCTGTTTTAACATTTCGCGGTTACAGAACCCATTTATCAAAACCAATAATAAGTAATTATCAAAAAGACATTAATAAATATCGTTTTCAAATTTCTATTGAAGAAAAAAATAAATGCAGAAGATTTTCTGGACTAATTCTTTCTAAAATAGAAATAAATTCATCTCCGAATTGGTTAAATAACCAATTAGAATCTATTGGAATAAAACCCATAAATAATATAATAGATATCACAAATTTTGTGATGAATGAATTAGGACAACCTATACAGGTTTTTGATATGGACCAAATAGAAGGAAAAAGTCTTATAATAAAAAACGTAAAAAATAAGATTTATTTCAATTCAGAAGATAATCGAAAAAGAATACTAAATGAAAAAGATTTTATCATTTCTGATAAAATAAAACCTTTATCAATAGCTGGAATTATAAATGAAACTAACTTAAATGTTAATATAAAAACTAAAAATATTTTCTTAGGGTGCGCCTATTTTAATCCTGTAGATATTCGCTCTATTGGAATCAGACACATGATAAAAACGGATGCTAGATTTCGATTTGAAAGAGGAGTAGATCCTAATCTAACAGTATATGCTTTACAAAGAACCGCTCTTCTCATAAAAGAAGTTACAAAATGTAACATTAGTTCTGATATAATGGATATTTATCCTAATCCAATAGATCCTTCGACAATAAAACTTCGTTATCAAAAAATACATGATCTTATCGGAAAAAAAATTTCCGAAAAAAACATCAAAAAAATTTTATTACTACTTGAAATAGTCATTCTTGATGAAAATAAAAAATCTCTGCTAGTTCTTGTCCCTCCTTATAGAATAGATGTACAACGAGAAGTAGATTTAATAGAAGAAATATTGCGTATTTATGGATTAACTCAAATAAAAATTTCTAAGAAAATACAAATTTCTCCACTTCCAAATTTTTTTTATAAAACAAAAGAAAAAATCCAAAAAACTATTTTCAATCAATTAGTGAATTATGGTTTTCAAGAAATTATAAATCCTCCCATCATAAATAAAAATAAAGATTCTTTATTATTGAATTCTTTTTTCAAAAGGGAAGAAATCAGGATTTTAAATCCTGTAAATAAATCCTATAATTCCATGCGTTCCAGTTTATTATTTGGAATGATAAATAGCATAAAACATAATTATAATAGAGGAAATCAAAAAATTAAATTCTTTGAAATAGGGAAAATTTATTATAAGAGTAATAATCAATTTTTAGAAAAAACCTGTTTGAGCATTGCTTTATCGGAAAAAGATCAAAACAAAATTATCGAACCAAAAAGTTCTTTGTTTTTTGATTTGAAAGGAATTATAGAACAAATTTTTCAGAGAATTGGGATTTTCCATTATACTCAAATAAACTCTATTCATCCTTTTTTAAGAGAAAGTATATTCATCAAATATAAAAATAAAAATCTAGTAGAATTAGGAAAATTAAAAGAAAATTTATTCAAAAAACAGGAAGTTTTTTATGCGGAAATAAATTGGGAATATTTGATTTCTATAATTCAAAAAAAAAAAGTAATATTTATTCCCTTTTCTAAATATCCTACTTCAAAAAGAGACTTATCATTCTTAGTGGATAAAACCATTTCCTTTGAAAAAATTTATCAGTTAATAAAAGAAAAAGAAAAAAATTTGATCAAAAAAATTAAGATATATGATTTATATGAAGGAAAAGATTTACCAAAAGAAAAAAAATCCTATACAATAAGTTTCTTTTTTGAAAGTCAAGAAGGAACGTTAACCGATTTGATGATGGATGAAGTCATGAAAAAAATAGAGAAATTTTTAAAAAACGAGTTAGGAGCAAAAATTAGAGGAATATCTCAATAAAAAGAAATTCTAGATAAACTGAGATAAATTTCTTAAAATTTTTCTCATTCCGGTTTCTTTTTCTATAATTTTTGAAATCTCTTTTATAGGAACTCTTTTTTGTAACATAGAATCTCTATATCTCATGGTTACTGTATCGTCATTTATGGTATCATAATCTATGGTGAAACAAATAGGAGTTCCAATAGCGTCTTGTCTACGATATAGTTTCCCAATAGATTCTTTTTGATCATAAACCAATCTATAATCTATTTTCAGATTCTGAAATATTTTCTTTGCAATTTCTGGTAATCCGTCTTTTAAAACTAACGGAAATATAGCTGCTTTTACAGGTGATAAACAGGGTGGAATTTTCAGAACGACTCGTTCTTTTCCATTATCCAATTTTTCTTTCTTAAGAGAAGAAGAATATATAGCAAGAAAAAAACGGTCTAAACCTAGTGAAGTTTCTATTACATAAGGAATATAGTTTTCTAGATTATCTCTAAAAACTCTTAGTTTTTTTTTGGAAAAAAATTCATGTCTTTTCAAGTCGAAATCTCTACGAGAATGGATTCCTTCAATCTCTTTAAATCCAAAAGGAAAATGAAATTCTATATCCGCTCCTGCACTAGCATAATGAGCTAGATGATCATGATTACGCAACTGATATTTTTTATCTCCTAAATTTAATTCTAAATGCCATTTTAATCTAATTTTCTTCCAATATTCATACCATTTCATTTCTTCTTCTGGAAGAATAAAAAACTGCATTTCCATTTGTTCAAATTCACGCATTCTGAAAAGAAATTGTCTTGCCATAATTTCATTTCTAAATGATTTTCCTATTTGAGCAATTCCAAATGGAATTTTTTTTCTACTAGATTTTTTTACAGAAAAAAAATTAGAAAATATACCTTGAGCTGTTTCTGGACGAAGAAATAAATCTCCTTTTTCTTCTTTAATCTTAAACATCATATTAAATGAACGAATATTTGTCCAATTATTAGAACCACATAGAGGATCAGAAATATTTAATTCGTCAATTAAAACACGAATATCTAATAAATCCTTTTTTTTTATAGATTTCTCTAAACGAGATAATATTTCATTTTTGCGATTCTTTATGAATTTAGAAGTTTTTGGTGCTTTTTGCATAAAATTTATGTGCTCTCTAATTAACACCTCAGGACTATATCTTTTCTTAGAATCTTTGTTATCAATTAACAATTCATTAAATTTCTCAATATGTCCAGATGCTCTCCAAATCTCAGAATGCATAAGTATAGACGAATCCAATCCTACTATATTTTCATGAAGTTGAGTCATTGATTTCCACCAATATTTTTTGATATTATTTTTCAATTCTATTCCATGTGGTCCATAATCATATACTGCATTCAATCCTCCATAAATTTCACTGGAAGGAAAGACAAAACCGTAATTTTTAGCATGAGATGCCAAAAAATGGAAAAAATGATCGTTCTGCTTCATCTTAATTAAAGAAAAATCAACATAAACATAAATATTTTTCCAAATCTAATGCCGCCATACACCCTGTTCCAGCAGAAGTGACAGCTTGGCGATATGTAGAATCTTGAACATCTCCTGCAGCAAATACTCCTGGTTTATTAGTACTAGTACTTCCTTTTTCTACAATGATATATCCTCTTTCATCTAAGTTTAATTGATTTTTAAACAATTTTGTATTAGGAGAATGACCTATAGCAATAAACAAACCGCTTATTAAAATAGTTCTACTAATTTTTTTTTTAGTGTTAAATATCTGAATTCCTTCTAAAAAATCATTTCCCATAATTTTTGTAATCTGAGAACAAAAAAATATATTCACATTATTTATTTTTGAGATTCGATATTGTAAAGCTTTAGAAGCTCTGAAATAATTTTTTCTAACTACCAAATATACATTTCTGCAAATTTTTGACAAATAACTAGCTTCTTCCAAAGCGGTATCTCCTCCTCCTATAACAGCTACATCTTTTCCTTTATGAAAAAAACCATCACAAGTAGCACAAAAAGAAACTCCTAATCCCAAAAATTTTTTTTCTTTATCCATTCCTAAAAATTTAGGACTAGAACCTGTAGCTATGATAATCCCTTTACTTTCTATTATATTTTCTTCATTTTCCACCATATAAACACGATGTATCCCTCCTTTTTTATCAGAAAAATCTACTTTTGTAATGGTTTTATGAATAATAATAGTATTAAAACGCTCTGCTTGTTTTTTACAATTTTCCATAAGTTCATTTCCACTAATTCCTACAGGAAAACCTGGATAATTATCAACCTTTGTTGTAGATGTTAATTGTCCTCCCGGTTGCATTCCGACAAATAGAATAGGGTGAAGGTCTGCTCTTGCCGCATATATAGCCGCAGTATATCCGGCTGGACCAGATCCAAGGATTACACAATCCATTATTTTATTTTTCTTTAACATAAAGAATGTTTACTTTGGATTTTACTTATTCTGATTCTAAACTTTAGAATTTTTATTTAAAAAATTATTAGATATGTCCGTTTTTTTCTTTTTTATCAATCATTTACATTTAAAAAAAATTCAAAACAAAACTTATGTATTTTGCATGATTCGAAAAAAATGGTATCCCTTTACAAAAGAAGAAGGAATCCGTCAATATATAATTTTTTTTCTAAAAAAAGTAAAAAAATACAAAAGTTCTAATATTCTAGTAGAAGTCCCTTTTCAAATCAATCAATTAAACAAAAGGTTAGACATTCTAGTTCTTTTGAAAAAAAAACCCTATATCCTCATTGAATGCAAAGCTCCGAATATTTTATTAACACAAAAAACTTTCGATCAAATTTCTAGATATAATAAAAAGATAAAGGCTCCCTATTTAATGGTTAGCAACGGAATAAAAAATTTCGTTTTCCAAACAGACGAATATAATAAAAAGTTCTCATTTTTGAATGATCTTCCTATTAAATAGAAGACATATAATCAATTAGATCTACTAATTTAGTAGAATAACCTACTTCATTATCATACCAGGACACTATCTTGATAAAAGTAGGACTCAACATGATACTTGAACTTGCATCGAAAATAGAAGTTCTAGGATCTCCTAAGAAATCAGAGGAAACAACAGCTTCTTCTGTATATCCTAATATTCCTTTTAATGAAGTTTCAGATGCTTCCTTCATACAAGACTTTATATCCTCATAATTAACGCCATTCTTCAAACGAATAGTAAGATCTAATACAGAAACATCAGAAATGGGAACTCTGAAAGCCATTCCAGTTAATTTTCCATCTAAACTTGGAATGACTTTTCCAACTGCATTGGCGGCCCCTGTAGATGCTGGAATAATATTAGTTAAAGAAGACCTACCGGCTCTCCAGTCTCTAGTAGAGATAGAATCAACTATTTTTTGAGTGGAAGTAGAAGCATGTATAGTAGTCATTAATCCTTCCAAAACTCCAAAATTATCATTCAAAACTTTAATGATAGGAGCTAAACAATTCGTAGTACAAGAAGCATTAGATACTATTCTTTGATCCTTTTTTATAGTTTCATGGTTGACCCCCATCACATACATGGGAATATTTTCTTCTTTTGGAGGAGCAGATAATATGACTTTTTCTGCTCCTGATTGTAAATGTAAACCCGCTAAATTCCTGGTTAAAAAAATCCCCGTAGATTCCACTACATAATGGACATTTAAATTTCCCCATTCTAAATTATGAGGATCTTTTTCATTAGTCACTTTTATTTTATTTCCATTTAAAATTAAATAATTTTCATCTTCTATGCGGATTTCACCCTTAAAAGGACCATGAACAGAATCATATTTTAACATATATGTTAAATATTCTATGGAAACTAAATCATTGACAGATATGACTTGGATATTTTCTCTATTTAAAGCAGACATTAAAACAAGTTTCCCTATCCTTCCAAGACCATTGATTCCTATTTTAATTTCGGACATATTTAATAAATTTTTTATAATTCTTTTATAAATTTTTAACTTTTAAAAAAGTCATAAAAGCAGATGAAGGGATCTCTACTTTTCCTATTTTACGCATTTTCCTCTTTCCTTTTTTCTGTTTTTCCAAAAGTTTTCGTTTTCTAGAAACATCTCCTCCATAACATTTATCTGTTACATTTTTTCTTAAAGCTTTAATAGTTTCTCTGGCTATAATTTTTCCAGAAATAGAAACTTGAATAGGAATGCTAAATTGATGTTTTGGGATCAAAACGGATAATTCTTGACATATTTTTTTTGCCATAAAAAAGGCTTCATTTTTATGAACCAAAAGTGATAGTGATTCTATTTTTTGATGATTAATTAATACAGTAATCTTTTTTAAATCAGAATTTCTATAACCTAAAAAGGTATAATCAAAAGAAGCATAGCCCCTAGAAATTGTTTTTAATTTATCATAAAAATCAAATATTATTTCAGATAAAGGCATTTCGAATGTTATCTGAACCCTTTCAGAGGTCAAATAATCTTGATTTCCAATCATTTTTCCTCTTTTTACAAGACATAGAGATATGATACTTCCTATAAAATTTTCTTTAGTGATAATAGAAACTAATACATAAGGTTCTTCGACTCGTTGTATTTTTTCTACTTCTGGAAAATCTGAAGGATGGTTCACTATAATCATCTTTTTTTTTATAAAAATTCTATAAGAAACATTGGGAATGGTAATAATAACTGAAATTCCATACTCTCTTTTTAGACGATCTCTAACAATTTCCATATGAAGTAGACCTAAAAAACCGCAATGAAATCCAAATCCTAAAGCCGGGGAAGATTCCGGACTAAAAGTGAGAGCCGCATCATTTAATTGCAATTTTTCCATAGAAGAACGTAATTCTTCGTATTTATCAGAATTTACCGGATAAACACTGGAAAAAACCATAGGTTTTACTTCTTCAAATCCACTTATGGCTTTTGAAGCCGGATATTTAGCATCTGTAATAGTGTCTCCTACTTTTACTTCATAGGGATTTTTTATTCCAGAAACTATATATCCAACATCTCCTGTTTCAATTCTATTTTTAGAAATACGTTTTAATTTCAGAGTTCCTATTTCATAAGCACAATAAATTTTTCCTGTAGACATAAAACGTAATTTTTGTCCTTTTTGCATACATCCATTTTTTACTCTAAAATAGGACAATACTCCAGTAAAAGGATTGTATAAAGAATCAAAAATCATTGCTTGTAGAGGGGCTTTTGGATCCCCTTGTGGAGGAGGAATCCGTTTGACTATTTGATCTAAAACTTCCTTAATACCTAATCCATTTTTAGCACTAACAGAAATAATATCTTCTGATTGGCATTTTACTAGTTCTATAATTTCTTCTACACATTCAGACTTTGAATGAGGTAAGTCTATTTTATTTAAAATAGGGATAATCACAAGATTTTTTTTCAAGGCTAAATAAAGATTAGATATCGTTTGAGCTTGTACACTCTTAGTGCAATCTACAACAAGGAGTGCCCCCTCACAAGCTGCAATGGAACGTGAGACTTCATTAGAAAAATCTACATGTCCAGGAGTATCTATTAAATTAAGTATGTAGACTTTATTTTTATATCTATATTCCATTTGTACAGCATGACTTTTAATAGTAATCCCGCGTTCCCTTTCTAAATCCATATCATCAAGTAACTGATGTTGGTTCCCTTCTGAAACTGTTTTTGTAAATTCTAACAAACGATCTGCTAGAGTACTCTTTCCATGATCTATGTGTGCAATGATACAAAAATTACGAATATAATCTATTATCATCGTTTTTCGATTTTTATTATGAACGACCTTGAAGGGATTCGAACCCATTCCATAGGAACCGGAATCCTATATTCTATCCGATTAAACTACAAGGTCTTAAATTTTAAAATTTCTATTGTTGAAGAAATCCATCGTTTTTTGTAACCCATTTAAAACAAATGAAAATATTATTTCTACGCTTATTTCCAATCTATTAAATAGATTTTTTAATTCCTCTTCCTTCCAATTCCCTAATACATAATCTATTTTATTATCCTGATAAAAATGATTTTTAATCCCAAAACGCATACGCGCATAATGAGATGTTCCTAATTCTTTTTCAATACTTTTTAATCCATTATGTCCTCCATCTCCTCCTTTTCCTCTCAAACGAATATTCCCAAAATTAAGATAAATATCGTCAGATATTACAAGAATATTTTCCAAGGCTATTTTTTTTTTATTCATCCAATATTTTACAGATTTTCCACTTTCATTGACATAAGTAGATGGTTTTAAGAAAAAAAGTAATTTTTCTTTATAAATCAATTTTGAAATAAAACCTAATTTTTTTATCGAAAAAGATAGAAAATATTTTTCAGAAATTTTATCTAAAATCAAAAAACCTAAATTATGTCTGGTTTTTTGATATAGAAATCCTGGATTTCCTAATCCAGTTATTAAAAATTTTTTCATTTTTTTGAAAAAAATCATTGATCCTTCTTTTGGAGGACTTCGTGGACTTTCATTCCTATATCTGCTGGAGATATAACTACATGAATTCCGTTCTTTTTCAAAATATCCATTTTTACTTGTGCTGTTTCTGATTTGTTCCCTATAACAGCTCCAGCATGTCCCATTGTCCGCCCTTTAGGAGCTGTTTGACCTGCAATAAAACCTATAATAGGTTTTTTATTTTCTGAATTTTTAATCCACCACTCAGCTGCATCAATTTCTAATTTTCCTCCTATTTCTCCAATCATTACAATACATTTTGTTTCTGTATCTTTCAAGAATAAATCCAAAATATCCGTGATAGTCATTCCAATAATAGAATCTCCTCCTATTCCAATAGCCGTAGAAATCCCATAACCGTATTGGACTATTTGATCTGCTGCTTCATAAGTAAGCGTTCCAGATCTAGAAACTATACCGACTTTTCCTTTTTTATTGAAAACCAAATTTGGCATAATCCCCACTTTAGATTCTTCTGGAGAAATAATTCCAGGACAATTCGGTCCAATCAAGCGTGGTTTTTTTCCTTTTAAAAAATTTTTGATTTGAATCATATTCGAAACGGGAATCCCTTCAGTGATGCACACAATGACTCTCATATTCATGCTAATCGATTCTAGAATAGCATCTGATGCGAAAAAAGAAGGAACAAAAATCACACTGACATCTCCTCCTGTATAGGAGACCGCTTCATACATAGTATTAAAAATAGGAACCCCTAAATATTTCCTTCCTCCTTTTCCTGGAGTCACTCCTCCAACTATACAGGTTCCATAATTAATCATTTGCTCAGTATGAAATAGACCTTCTTTTCCCGTTAAACCTTGTACAATGACACGAATGTGTTTATCTATCAAAATACTCATAATAATCTTTTTCTAAATAAATAAAATTGATATTAATTACACAATTATTTTCTAATTCTTTCTATATAAGATGTTCTATCCGTATTGATCTTAATATATTCTCCAGTATTTATGAATAAAGGAACCAATAACTTGGCTCCTGTTTCTAAAATAGCAATTTTACTGGAAGTATTAATGGTATCTATTTTTCTCACTTTTTCCGTATATTTTACTTTTAAAATAACAGTAGGAGGCATTTTTAAAAATAAAGCTATTTGATTATTATCACTTTTTACATGAAAAAAAATAGTTAATTTTATTCCTTCTTTTAAAAAATCAGTATGATTTTTTATCAGTTTTTTATCAATTTGGATTTGATTGTAGTTGATCGTATTCATAAAATAAAAAATCTCTCCATCCCTATACAAATATTGGTATAAATCAGATACTATTTTTGCTTCTTTTACTCTATGTTTTGCTGAAAAATTATTTTCCAAAATATGACCTGTAATCAAATTCTTTAACTTAGTTCTTACAAAAGCATATCCCTTTCCAGGTTTAACGTGAAGAAAATCAATTATTTTATATACTTCCTTATTATGTTGTATATGTAACCCCTTTCTAATATTCGTATGCATTTTATCTAGTTTTTTTTATTCTAATAGTTTTAGGATTCCTGAATTTTTACTATTTTTGCCATAACTTCTGCTTCAACTACAAGTTGATTATTGACATATCCCTTTCCTTGCATATGGACGATTCCCCTTCTTATTGGTTCTAACAAATCTACTTGAAAAACTAACAAGTCTCCAGGAATTACTTTTTTTTTAAATTTTACTTTATCTATTTTTAAAAAATATGTAGAATAATATTCTGGATTTTTTACTTGGTTTAATACAAGAATTCCACCTACTTGTGCAATAGCTTCTATTTGCAATACTCCAGGCATGATTGGCTCTTTAGGAAAATGTCCCATAAAAAAAGATTCATTCATCGTTACATTCTTAACCCCTATTACACAATCTTCGGTTAATTCCATAATTTTATCTACTAAGAGGAATGGAGGTTTATGAGGCAAAATTTTCATAATGTTTCTAATATCCAAAATAGGTTTTTTTGTTAAATCAAATTTTGGAACATCTTTGTGTGTTTGGATATTTTGAATTAATTTCCTTGCAAACTGTGTATTTATATGTGAATCTGTGTTGTAAGCAATTATTTTTCCTTTTAATTTAACTCCTATTAAAGTTAAGTATCCCATAATCTCCAAAAGATTATGTTTTGCTATTTCGTTAGAAGAAGAGGAATAACGGGAGATATTTCCGTTTTTTTTTAAATTTTCTTTTTCATAAAGAAAACAGAAAGTCCTTGAACTCGCTATTTTTTTAAATTGATCTGGATATTTTAGTACAGCATTTTGTATATTTATAAATTTAGAATCAAAATCAACCAGGGTTACTATTTCTAATTTTTTAGAGGGGGAAGCAATAATCTCTCCTCCGGTTTTTGAATCCACGTGAGATATAATTTCTTTGATCGAATAATATCCTCTTTCTGCATTTTGTTCTATCACTCCTGCTTTTTCAATAGCCTCTACAAAATATTTGGAAGAGCCATCCATTATAGGAAATTCCATGTTATCCAATTCTATAATCACATTATCTAAATCCATTCCCATAAGAGCAGCCAAGACCTGTTCACTAGTACAAATTTTCAATCCATTTTTTTCTAAAATAATCCCCCGATCCGTTGTTTCATTGAACAACAATGAAAGATGTGCTTTTATACTAGGTTTTTCTTCTATATCCGTTCTTACAAAAAGAAATCCTGAGTTTTCAGGAGCTGGTTTAAAAGTTATGGTTACGTTTTTTTCCGTATATAATCCTACTCCTTGTAAGGATATTTTTTTTGCAATGGTTTTTTGCTTATCAAACATAATTTGATGATTCTATCTTTCTAAAAAAATTATTTACTTCATTTTTATAAAGAATGAATTTTATTTTTCATATTTTTAAATATATCCAATATGAATTTTTTCTTTAATGCTTTAATGAAAGTAAAGAAAAATAAAAAACTTTATGTAATTTAGGGAGTTACAAGTGTTCTTTTCATGAATTTTTTTAGGCGTTTTATTTGTTTCTTAACAGGTTTTATTATTGGTTTTATGATTTTATTATACTGCTCACCTCCTATCTCTTATTCTTATCATCAAAAAATATTAGATAATAATATAAAAAGGAAGAAAATAATATTTGAAATAGATGAAGATACAATTAGGAATTGTAAAAAAAAATATATGAACCCTGTTTTCATCAAGTCAGAACTTTTAAAGAAAGGAAAAATCATTTTAAAAAAAAGATTGTTAAAAACAAAACTATATCCTCTGATTTCTCATATTGAGATAAAAGATAAAAATAGGAAAATAATCTTTGTTATAGAAGAAAATTTAGATGTTATATATATAAATAAAATTATTTTTTTTTAGAAAAATATAAAATAATATGAAAAGAACTTATCAACCTTCTAATAGGAAAAGAGTAAATGTTCATGGATTTTTAAAACGTATGTCCACAAAAACAGGTCGTAAAATTCTATCTAGAAAAAGAAAAAAAGGGAGAAAAAAATTAACAGTTTCTAATTTTAAAAAATAAAATCATAAAATATCAAATAATTCTATGTCCCCAATTATAGGATCATTTATTCCTTTTAGATGAAATTTTTTTCCTCTGAAATCTTCATAGGCAAAAAAATTAGATAAATCTCCTATATCAACTATCTTTGATATTAAATCAATATCGTTTTTAACAAAATTAAATTTTTCTATATTTCTTATCCCTATATCAACTAAAAATTGATATTTTCCTCTTTGAATTTCTACTCCTCTATAAATTTTGTCTAATAGTTTTTTTTTATTTTCAGGTATAGTGAAATAAGAAGAATATTCTTTTTCAAAATCTATTTTTTGAAAAGAAAGAAAATAGAATCCTATTAGGATAGATAAAGCATTATATTTTCTAATTATATCTTTTTTAGGATCTTTTGGATAATTTCCTGCTTCAAAAAGAATACAAGGATAACCCTTTTTTTGTAAATTATCTCCAGTAGCTGTAGGATAGAATTCATCTGAAAACCTTCCTATTGAACCTATATTTGGCAAAATGGATCTTATTTTTTTTTCAATAAAAGCTATCAATCCCATAGCCTTTTTTCTTTCAGGAGAAATCTTTGTGTTTTTTTCCTCTTTTACCGAAGGGCATAAAAAGGATAAAATAGCTGGATTAAAATTTTTATTTCCAACATTATAAATACTTCTTTGATCATGCAAATTAAATAAAATATTTGGATTACTATATTGAATTTCATGAAATAGTATCTGAATTTCTGGAGATTGTAAACGAATAGCATCTCTATTTAAATCAATATTTACAGCATTTCTTCTTTGATATTTTTCAGAACCATCGGGATTTAACATAGGAATAAATAAAATAGTCAAATTTTTTCTTATAAATTTAACTAAATCATGGTTTTTCTCTTTTAGAAAAAAGTGAAGAATATCAAACATGGCTTTTGTTCCCGTTGTTTCATTTCCATGCATTTGAGACCATATAAAAACTTTACAAGTTCCAGACCCCCATTGAATTTTAAAAATTTTTCTATTTTCTATAGAAGTTCCTACAGGAACAATAGAACATATATTTTCATATGTTTTTATCATTTTTAATAATTCAGAGTATTTAAAAATTTTAGAAGAATTAAAACTTTTCTCTTTAAAAAGATTATAATTTTTAAATAAAAAATGTATATCCAAATCTAACATAATCATGAATGATTTTCTTTTTTCTTTTCTTAATCTAAGAAAGAGTTAAACAATTTTATTAAAAGTTTTATATTTTCGCAAAAACACATAGGAAAAAAAATATAAAAATGGAAATTACTAAAAAAGAAATTATGCGTCTGTGAAAAAAGCTATTCTATAGATCCTTTCATTAGGGAATAAACGAATTTTTACTTAATTATGAAGAAATATTTTAAAATAAACTACACGGAATCAGTTCTATTAATTTTAGCATTTACGGGTTTGAACTTTTTTAACATAATTTTTAGAAAATTATTGATTGCTATACATCTACCTGATAGTATGATATTTTCTATATCATATACAATCCCCTTCATTTTTTTATTTATTTTTATTTCTCACCAAGCTCAAAAAAAAAACCTAATCATAGAATTATCATTTAAAGTTTCTCCATGGTATATTTATCTTGTTTTTTTTTGTATGATGCTTTGTTTGATTATACTTAACGACTACGTGACTTCTTTAGTTCCAAAAGATGGCCCATTGTTAGGAAATATGTATAAAGAGATTGAGGATTTTTTAAAAGAAGAAGCTAAAAATCCAATTCCATTTTTTTCCACTACAGTTTTGTTAGCTCCTATATGTGAAGAAGTTCTTTTTAGAGGAATTATTTTAAATGGAATGTTAAAAAATAAAATACATCCAATCAAAGCTATCCTCTTTTCTTCTTTTTTATTTGGAATAACTCATATGAATCCTTGGCAATTTTTAGGAGGGATTCTTATTGGAAGTTTCATCGGTTTTATTTATTTCACTACCTCTTCTATAATAGACTGCATATTATTACATGTTTTCAACAATGCTTTTGCCATATTTACTATGTTTTTTTTCATGAAAAATGAAGAATTCCTTTCAAAACAAAAAAATTTGAATTTTTGGTTAATTTTGATAATTAGTTTTACCATAATTATGGGTTGCGTTTTTCTTTTTAAAAAAAGAAGAAAAGAATGAAAAAAATTGTTTTTGTTACAAGAAATTTTTTTAAAGAAAGAGAAATAAAATCTTTTCTTTATCCTAATGCTGATCAATTGAATATTTTATCCTTAAAAGATATTCTATTTCCATATTCCATTAAAGAAAATGGAAATTCTTTTCAAGAAAACGCTTTAATTAAAGCAGAATTCTTTTTTCAAAAAACACATATTCCTTGCTTTTCCGAAGATTCTGGATTGAAAATAGAATGTTTAAATGGAGCTCCAGGTATCTATTCTTCTAGATATCTTCAAAAAGAAAACAGTCTAGAAAAATTACTTCTTAGTATAAAAAAAAATTCATCCAGAAAAGCAGAACTTTTTTGTGTTTTTTGTTTAAAAAAAAATGAAGAAAAAAATTATTTTTTTGAAGGAAAATTAACCGGACACATCTCGGAAAAAATTATGGGAAAAAAAGGTTTTGGATATGATCCTATATTTATTCCAGATAAACATAAAAATACTTTATCTCAAATAAACATTCATCAAAAAAACAAGATCAGTCATAGAATAAGAGCTTTTAAAAAACTCATGAAATTCATGAATCATCACCTATAATGGATAAAACTTCATTAACAATTTTGGGGTGTCATTCCTCAATTCCAACGGAAAAATTTTATCCTACAGCTCAAATATTAGAGATGAAAGGAGCTTTTTTTCTTATTGATTGTGGAGAAGGGACACAAGTTCAATTAAGAAAAGCGAAAATAAAATTTAACAAAATAGTACACATATTCATATCTCATTTACATGGAGATCATTTTTTTGGATTAATTGGATTGCTTTCTACTTTTCATTTACTAGGAAGAGAAAAATCAGTATATATTTACGCCCCAAAAGGGTTAAAAGAAATTATAGATGTTCATTTTAAATGGTCATATACACGATTAAAATTCTGTATTGATCATATTGAATTATCTTCTAAAAAATTGGAAAAAATTATGGAAACTGAAAAAGTAGAAGTTTATACCATTCCATTAAAACATAGAATTTACACTAATGGTTTTCTTTTCAAAGAAAAACCTTGTCATAGAAAATTAAATATAGAGGAGATAAAAAAAATTTCTTCTATCAAAATAGAAGATTATAAGAGTTTACAACTTGGAAAAGATTTTAGAACCAAAGAAGGGATAATCATTCCGAATTATCAACTCACATATGATCCTCCAAAAATCTTATCTTACGCTTTTTGTTCAGATACTTCCTATTATTTGCCTATTATTGAACAAATAAAATATGTAGATTTATTATATCACGAGTCTACTTTTTTGAAAAAAGAAGAAGATAGAGCTATCAAGACAGGACACTCTACGGCTAACCAAGCTGCTTGTATAGCTAAAAAAGCTCAAGTAAAAAAATTATTATTGGGCCATTATTCGAATAGATTTCCTAATCTCAAAGCATTTGAAAAAGAAGCAAAAGAAATATTTGATAATGTAGAAGCTTCTGAACCATTAAAAACATACTACCTAGATGAATAATTCATCTCTATTTTTTTAGAGGAAATGAAAGAGATAAAGAGACCAACTGTTAAAATAATACATGTCATCATTACAAAATCCTCTATGGTAAATTTCATAGGAAATGGAATTTTTCTTCCAATTTTAAATAAATGATATCTCTCTTGCAAAAGAGATAGAATAGAAGTTGCCAATACTCCAATAGACCATCCAAATACACTGATAAGGACTCCTATATAAAAGAATATTCTTCTTATTCTATACAAAGAATAGCCAAAACTCCATAAGAGAAAAATATTCTCTCTCTTATCTAACTGTAAAATGAAAATAGCACCAATTAAGTTAAACGCCGTCATTACAGTTATTAAACTAAATAAAAAATAAATGAATATTTTTTCTGTATTAATTACTTTGTAAAAAGCTCTTTCTTCTTCTGTACGTGTTTTTATCCTAAATTTTGGACCAAATTTTTTTTTTAAAATCTTTTTTATCTTATCTATATTTTTCTTTTGATGAATTTTTATTTCCAGAGTATGAAAAGCATTTTTCTTAATCAAATTTTGAATATCACAAAATAAATATTTTTGATCTATTTCTTGGTTAAAATGAAAAAGACCTTTTATTCTAACTTTTTTTGCATTAAAAATGGAAAAAAAGTTTTTTTTATAGGAAAAAAAACTAATACTCATAGAGTCTGTTTCTATTTTATCCATAAATAAAAACGGAAAAATGGATGATAGACCTACATATAGATCCAATTTATTATGGGATAAATTTTTATCATTTTTATCTTGGAAGGTTATTTTTTTAAATTGATTCATCACTTCTTCATATTTTGAATCTACTCCTTTTAAGTGAAAAAAATATTTTTCATTTTTATAATGGAAAAAAACTTTTTTTTCCATTGTTTTAGAAAAACACATGATTCCTTTTATTGATCTCATTTTTTTATTTAAAACATTTTCATGAAAGAAGATCTCTTTTCCATTAAAAGAAGAAATCATAATATCAGGGTAGTTATTTTGATAAAATTTAATATTTAAGTCTTTTAATCCTGAAAAAACAGATAAAATGGTAGATAAAGAAAATGTAGATATACTGAGTGATATGATAGACAAAAAAATTATGAGGTTAACAATGTTAGTTTTTTTTTTTGAAAAAAAATAGCGTATAGTTATGTAAAAAGAAGTTCTCAAAAAAAATGATTCAATTACGAGAATTTACTACACAAAAATCCAATTCTGGAATCTTTTTTACACGATATCTAAGTTTTTTAGAAAGTAATTTTCTGTAAAATCCAGATTTTGAACGAATACTTTCCAAAATTTCTTTATCTAAAAAAGGATAGATAGATATATAACTTTTTATTAAACTCAGATCAGGAGTCATACAAATCTTGATTAGAGTAATTAGAAAACCTTTTTTTGTTTCATCTTTCATCAAAATCTCTGCTATTTCCATATAAAATATTGAAGATAATCTTTGATTTCTAATAGAATTCATTTCTATCATGTTTTTTTTAATTTAAAAAAAAATGAAGAATAAAACTTTTTCATCAGAAAATTTGTAATCTGAAAAATATTGTTGTAACATTGTATTTATTTTTAGGTCCCATAGCTCAGTTGGTTAGAGCACCTGACTCATAATCAGGGCGTCGCTGGTTCAAATCCAGCTGGGACCATTTTTTTTGTGACCGGGGAGGGATTCGAACCCACAACTTACAGTTTAGGAAACTGTTGCTCTGTCCTATTGAACTACCCAGTCTATTTCATTTTTTTGATGAAATAACAGATACAATGGATTTATTTTTAGTTCCCTTTTTAAAAAAAACAAAACCTTTTTTCAGAGCATATAAAGTGTGATCTTTCCCCATTCCGACATTGATTCCAGGATGGTGTTTTGTTCCACGCTGACGAACAATAATCCCCCCACACTTGACATGCTGATTTCCAAACACTTTTACTCCTAATCTTCTTCCTTCTGAATCCCGTCCATTTCTAGAACTTCCTGAACCTTTTTTATGAGCCATTTTTAATTTTTTTAGATTCTTTTTCTAAAAAGGAAATTACTTTAATTTTTGTAAAAAATGGTCTAAATCCATTTTTCACCTTATATCCTTTTCTTCTCTTTTTTTTGAATATAATTACTTTATCTCCTTTTAAATGTTGTAGAATTTCTACTTCCACCTTTATATTTTCTAAAAAAGGAGAACCTATTTTAGGAAAACCATTTTTATAAAAGAAAAAAATTCTATCCAACAATATCTTTTCTCCTAAACTCATAGAAGAAAGAAGAGGAACATAAACGTATTTATTTTCAATAAGTTTAAATTGTATTCCTTGAATATCCACAATTGCGTATATCATATATAATATCCTTTTTACTTTAGTAAAAACTTTCTCGCTTTCAAAAGTCCTTCCAATAAATAATCTATTTCTTTAAAAGTGTTATAAATAGAAAAACTAACACGAACCATTCCTGCCACATTGAAGAAATTCATCAAAGGCTGAGCACATAAATGACCCGTACGAACGGCAATTCCTAGACGATCTAAAATACTCCCTATATCAAAACAATGCAATTTGCTCAAATTAAAAGATATAATACTCAATTTTTTTTTAGAATCTACTCCTCCATATAATTGGATTCCATCAATAGTACTTAAACGCTGTATAGCATAATTTAAAAGTTTTTCTTTATAAGATTGTATATTTTCTACGCCTATTTTTTCTACAAAATCTATAGCAGATCCCCAAACAATAATTCCCTCTATATTAGGTGTTCCAGCTTCAAACTTAAATGGTAAATCGGAATAAGTTGTTTTTTCAAAACTTACATTTTTAATCATTTCACCACCTGCTTGATAAGGAGAAAGAGCATCTAATATTTTTTCCTTTCCATATAAAACTCCAATTCCAGTAGGTCCATACATTTTATGCGCAGAAAATACATAAAAATCTGGATTTAAATCTTGTACATTTAAGCTTAAATTAGAAGGGACTTGAGCTCCATCAATCAAAACTAGTGCCCCATATTCATGAGATTTATCAATAATGTTTTTAACGGGATTCACAATTCCCAAAACATTAGATACATGTGTTATTGCTACTAGTTTAGTTTTTTCTGAAATTAATAATTCGAAATCTTCTAATTGCAAAATTCCATCTTTGTCAATTGGAATAATTTTCAATAAAGCACCTTTTTTTTTACAAAGAATTTGCCATGGGACAATATTGGAATGATGTTCAAGATAAGAAATAATTATTTCATCTCCTTTTTTAATATTAATACTAGATGCTACCAAATTAATAGATTCAGTAGTCCCTTTTGTAAAAATAATTTCTGAAGAATGTTTCGCATGAATAAAATTTTGTATTTTTTTTCTTACATCTTCTACATGAAAGGTAGCTTTTTGACTTAAAAAATGTAGACCTCTATGAACGTTAGAATTTATCGTAGAATAATAATTTTCAGAAGCATGAATCACCTGCAAAGGCTTTTGAGTCGTTGCCGCATTGTCTATATAAACTAAAGGATTGGAATAAACTGTTTTTTTTAGAATTGGGAATTGACTTCGTATTTCTTGAATTGTTTTTTGTGAAAACATAATTATAAATATATCCCTAATTTTTTTTTCATCTTTTCATAAACTAAATTTTTCAATTTTAAAATATTCATAGTTTTTAAGATTTCTTCTAAAAAAGAAAGCAATAATAAAACTTTACTTTCTTTTTCCGAAATTCCTCTTGATTGACAATAAAATAAATCAAGTTCATGAAAACTTCCAACAGTACAACCATGTGAACATTTCACCTCATCAGAGAAAATTTCTAATTGAGGTTTAGCATATATACAAGCTTCGTCAGAAAGAAGAATATTATTATTTTTCTGAAAGGCCTTAATGTTTTTGATACACTTATCAACGAGTATTTTTCCATTAAAAATTCCCATCGATTTATTCCATAAAATATTTTTATATAATTGAAAACTATGAGCATTTGAATATAAATGCTCCATTGATGTATGATGATCTACTAATTGCTCCCCTGATAATAGAGAAATTCCATATAGATAAGAAGAAGTGAATTTTCCATGAGAAGAAAAATTCAAATTGTTTCTAATAAACTTTCCTTGAAAAGAAAAGGTATAAAATGAACATTTACTACGTAAATCCTGCTTCACAAAAGTATTATCTATGATGGATAATTCATCAAAATTATCTTGAATTTTATAATATTCTATTTGACTATTGGAAAAAGCATAGATTTCACTAACAGAATTATTAAACAATAAATGTTTTTTTAAACATTTATGATGTTCAATAATTTTAACAAAAGAATATTTTCCCACTATAATCAAATTTCTTGGATTTAACATAATTTTCGACTCTCTCCCCGTATAGATGTGCAATATTTCTATAGGTCTTTTCAAAAAAAGATTATCAGGAATATAAATATATACTCCATCTTTTGAAAAAATGGTATTTAAAATGTTAAAAGCCTCATCCAGATTAGATAATTTCCCATAAAAATCTTTAATTGTTCTTTCTTCTTGTGAAGCTAGATTAGATAATCTAATGTTATTAGATGTATGAGAAGAAATGGATTGGTATTTCCCATCAATAAAAATTATAAGAAAAGAATCGTCTAAATAAATCAATTCTTTGATCTTTTGATATTCTAAATCTTTTCTTTGTTGAGAAAGTTGAGAAAAAAGATTATATTCTTGATTAAGAATTGAATTAACATTTGTATTTTTCCATTCTTCATCTGTAACAGATGGAAACCCTTTTTTTAGAAAAAGATCTATAGATTTATGTCGTAAACTAGATATATAGGAAGATTCTTCATGAATGTTTTTTTTTCGAAACTTTGAAAGTGAAGAAAAAATTCTATCTTTTAATAACATGAGACCATCAATTAATTTTCTTTTATTTGATTTTTAATCCAATCATATCCTTCTTTTTCTAATTTTTCAGACAAATCCTTATTTCCTGATTGAACTATTTTTCCATCATACAAAATATGTACAATATAATTTGAAAATAAATAATCTAATAATCTTTTGTAATGAGTAATAATAATCATAGAATTTTTTTCGTTTTTTAACGTATTAATTCCTCTCGCTACAGTCCTCAAAGAATCTATATCCAAACCTGAATCTACTTCATCTAAAATAGATAATAAAGGATCTAACATGGCCATTTGAAATATTTCATTTCTTTTTTTTTCTCCTCCAGAAAATCCTTCATTTAAAGAACGGTAAAAAAAATCTTTTTCTACATTTAAAAGATCCGCTCTTTCCTTCATTTTAAAAAGCATTTCTTTAGCAGACATTTTACCTAAACCTCGTGCTTTACGAGATGCATTAATCGCTGTCTTAATAAAATTAATTACAGAAATCCCTGAGATTTCTACCGGATTTTGAAAAGAAAGAAAAATTCCCAAGTGTGCACGTTTGTCTGGAGAAAGAGAGATCAAATCCTTATTCTGAAAAGAAATATTTCCTTTAGTTATATGATATTCTTTTTTTCCAGCGATAACAGAAGCTAGTGTACTTTTTCCAGAACCGTTAGGCCCCATAATTACATGAATTTCTCCTGGATTAACTTGAAAATTAATTCCTTTAAGAACTTCCTTTCCCTCTACAGAAACATGTAAATTCTTTATACTCAACATATTCAAATTATTATTTATTTCCTAATAAATCCAAATCCACTATCCAACAGATCCTTCCAAGGAAACTTCTAAAAGTTGTTGAGCTTCTACCGCAAATTCCATTGGCAGTTTTTTTAAAATTTCACTACTAAAACCATGAACAATGAGAAAAATGGCTTTTTCTGTATCAATTCCACGTTGATTACAATAAAAGAGTTGATCTTTTCCAATTTTTGAAGTAGTAGCTTCATGTTCTACTTGAGAGGTAGAATTATATACATTGATGTAAGGAAAAGTATGCGCTCCACATTCGTTTCCTATTAATAAAGAATCACATTGGGAAAAATTACGTGATTTTACGGCTTTAGGAGATATCTTCACTAATCCTCTGTAATTATTTTGAGCTTTTCCAGCAGAAATTCCCTTTGAAATAATAACACTTTTTGTTTTCTTTCCCAGATGAATCATTTTAGTTCCCGTATCTGCTTGTTGAAAATCTTTAGTTAAAGCTAAAGAGTAAAATTCTCCAATAGAAAAATCTCCTTTCAGAACACAAGATGGATATTTCCAAGTAATAGAAGACCCAGTTTCTACTTGTATCCAAGATATTTTAGCTCTTTCTTCACATAATCCACGTTTTGTAACAAAATTGAAAACACCTCCTTGTCCTTTTTTATCACCAGGAAACCAATTCTGAACGGTAGAGTATTTAATTTCAGATTTTTCCAAAGCAACTATTTCTACCACTGCAGCATGTAATTGATTCTCACTTCTTTGTGGAGCAGTACATCCTTCTAAGTAACTAACAAAAGATCCTTTATCTGCAATAATTAAAGTTCTTTCAAATTGACCAGTTTTATTTTCATTAATACGAAAATAGGTAGACAATTCCATAGGACAGCGAATTCCTTTTGGAATATAACAAAAAGAACCATCTGAAAAAACAGCTGAATTAAGAGCTGCATAAAAATTGTCTTTCCTTGAAACTACCGAACCTAAATATTTTTTAACAATGTCTGGATATTTCTTCAAAGCATCACTGATGGAGCAAAATAAAATTCCCTGACCTTTTAGTTTTTCTTGAAACGTAGTAGCTAAAGAAACAGAATCTAAAACTATATCTGTTGCAATCTCAGAAACGTGTTTTTTTTCTTTCAGAGGAATTCCTAATTTATTAAATGTATCTAATAATTCTGGATCCACTTGATCTAAATCATTCAGATTTATTTTCTTTTTTGGAGCAGAATAGTAACTGATTTCCTGATAATTTGGTTGATCATATTTTATATTTGCCCAAGTTGGTTCTTTCATTTTTTTCCATATAGAATAGGCTTCTAATCTCCAATCTAACATCCATGTTGGTTCCTCTTTTTTTTCCGAGATCTTTTGAATGACATTTTCACTTAATCCTACTGGAATTTTATCCGATTCTATTGGAGTATAAAAACCATACTTATATTCAGAACTAGTAAAACTTTCTAAGATTTTATTATTTTCTTTCATACACTCACTATGATGAAAAACTTTTTCCGCATCCACAAGTATGTTTAGCATTAGGATTTTTAAAATAAAAGCCTTTTCCATTTAATCCACCTGAATACTCTAACGTCGTTCCTGCTAAATAAGGAAAACTATTTTTATCTACTAATATTTTCATATCTCCATATTGAAAAAGTTTATCTTCTTTTTTTTGTTTTTGATCAAAAGTCAGCTCATAGGAGAAACTAGAACATCCTCCTTTTTTAACCCCAAATCTAATGAAAGAAATTTCATTAGAAATTCCTTCTTCTTTCATAATAGAATTCAATTTACTTTTAGCTTGATCTGATATAAAAACCATAATATTTAAATTTTTTTATTATCTATGTTTTTTTAAAAAAAACCTTTGTAATTCCATTTTTAATGCCCCATTTATCTGACATTCCTGCATTAATTTCCAAAATATATTTAACCGAAGGATTATTAAGAACTTCTATATTTCTCATAGGGGAAACATATTTATTAACAAAAATAACTGTGTAAAAATGATCAATATAAACAATATCTAAAGGAATTCGCATATTTTTCATATTCATTTTTTGAATTTCTTCTTTTTTATCTAAAATAAATAACATTCCTCTATCCTCTTTCATAAAAGATCGATACATTAATCCGTTTTTTTTTTCTATTTCTTTATTAGCTAATTCTATTTCAATTTTTTTTAAAAAAAAATTTTTATTTTTCATGTATAATTCTCCATGTTTCAAAAATTGAATTTCTAATTGATCTCCTATATCTCGGAATAATTCATCCTCCTTTTCACTTTTTTCAGAAGATAAAAAAAAGAAAAAAACTATTAGAGAAAATAAAATCTTCACTTTCTTCATGAAAAAAAATATTTTCTTTTCCTTGAAAAACTAAGAATAATTATTCCAAAAATCACACATGGAATACTTAACCATTGTCCAGTGTTTAAAAAAAATAAATTGATGATCTCATTTCCTTGTGGTTCTTTTATAAATTCTAACAAAAAACGAACAGACCAAAGAAAAGTAAAAAAAATTCCAGATATATATCCAACAAGATCTCTTATATTTTTTTTCCGGTATAAAAACCATAAAAATAAAAAAATAAGTAAATAACTAATAGCTTCATAGATCTGAGCAGGATGTCTAGGAACTAGATCTCCATATGCAGTATCCATTTG
This sequence comes from Blattabacterium sp. (Periplaneta americana) str. BPLAN, assembly GCF_000093165.1. Classification (NCBI taxonomy): domain Bacteria; kingdom Pseudomonadati; phylum Bacteroidota; class Flavobacteriia; order Flavobacteriales; family Blattabacteriaceae; genus Blattabacterium; species Blattabacterium sp. (Periplaneta americana). The sequence goes on from NC_013418.2 coordinate 633,173, forward strand.
TACAAATTTAACAGACCAAGGAAAATCACAAGGCTTTCCCACAATTTCAGAATTGAAAAAATTTCCTATTCGTATGAAAAAAGCAGCTAATGAAGCTACAATACATAATCTATCACATATCCAAAAAAATGATTTATTTTTATTTCTCAATATTTTTTTATGATAAAAAAAACTAGATAAAATAATTCCTATAGTAGCTCCATGACTAGATAAACCTCTATAACCAATAAATTCATAACCTTTGATCATTCCTAATAAAAGACTGGAAGAATTTTCTCTTACAGGAAGTAAAGCTTCTATCCAATGATCGGAAAAATATGAGAAATCATAAAAAAATACTTGTCCTAATCTAGCTCCTAAAATAGTTCCTAAAACCGTATAAATCAATAGAGGATCTAAATATTTATGATGAATATTATCAATTCTATAAATATATTTCATGACATACCATCCTACTAAGAAAGAAACAACAAACATTAAACTATAAATATGAATAGATATTCCATTCCATAAAACAAATTTCGTAATGGGATCCCAATTAATATATTCTAACATAATTGTGAATTTAATTTTATTTTTTATTTAATAGGATCATATCCTGATTTTCCCCATGGATGACACCGAATAATTCTTTTAAAAATTATTAAAATAGCTCTATAGAGACTATATGTAGTTAAAGATTGAATCATATAATCTGAACAGCTAGGAATGTATCTACAATGTTTTCCTATCCATGGGGATATTCCAATTTGATAAAATTGAACAATTTTTAAGAGGAAAATCTTGAATACTTTCATACGTTACTTTTTTTATACATTACGATTTCTGTTACGAAGAAAATTTAAAGAATAATTAACCACAAACCGTTCAACTATGTTTCGGATAGAAAATCAGATATTTCTCTGTAAAAATCTATAGGATTATCTACATGAATCCAATGATTTGCTTTTTTTACAAGAACAATTTTTGCTTTTGGAAAAAGTTTTTGTATGCGAAAAAGATCTTGATGGATAAGATAATCCGAATATTCTCCGCGTAAAAAAAGAGCAGGATTATCAAAAATTCCCCCTTGGATCTCCTCTTGAATCAAATAGGAATAATTATTTTCAATTCCTAGCAAGAAAAAACGAAACGCTAATTTTCCATCTTTTTTTCTATAAGTACATTTAGAAAAAAAGGACCGAATCTCTGCAGAAGAAATAAAAGGTTTTAGAAAAAGATCAAGATCTTTTCTAGTTTTAATAATATCAAAGTCCACATTCTTCAAGACTTGAATAATTTTTTTATGATAAGTGGAAGAATAGGACCTAGGACCTATATCTACAATGATGATTTTTTTAGGAATTGACGGACAATTTATAGAAAATTTCATAACAGCTCTTCCTCCCATGGAATGACCTATCAATATAGGATGAATTAAATTATAATGATTAATATATTCTAATAAATCTTCTGAGATAAGATCATAATTCATTTTTTCAGAAAAAAAGCTTTTTCCGTGGTTTCTAATATCTAACAAATGTACTTGATATGTTTGAGAAAATTTTTCTGCAAAAGAAATCCAATTTTCTCCACTTCCAAATAAACCATGAAAAACTAAAATAGGCTTTCCTTTTCCAAAAATTCTAGAATGTAATATCATATTTGATGATTTGCTTTATAAATGCGTTTTAAGTAAGTTTGAATAGTATTTTCTAATCCCATATAAAGAGAATCACTAATTAAAGCCTGTCCTATAGAGACTTCTACAATTGAAGGAATATTTTCAATTAAAAAAGAGATATTTTCTAAATTTAAACCATGTCCTGCGTTAATTAACAAATGATGATTGATAGCCTCTTTTGCAGTAATAATATAAGGATCAATACAATTCCATTTTTTATTAGCGTATCCTACAGCAAAGTTTTCCGTATATAACTCTATCCTGTCTGCCCCTGTACTAGCTGCATACGGGACTAATTTTGGATCTGGATCTAAAAAAATAGAAGTGCGAATTCCGTGATTCTTTAGTTTTTTAACGGTTTCAGTCAATAAATCCTGATAACAAATAGTATTCCATCCTGAGTTTGAAGTAATAACATTATTTGGATCAGGGACCAATGTGACTTGATTAGGCAAAATATCTAATACCAAATTCATAAACTTATTAATAGGCCTTCCTTCAATGTTCAATTCTGTTTTTACAATGGATTTCAAATCATAAACATCTTTATATGTAATATGTCTTTCATCAGGACGAGGATGAATAGTAATCCCATTTGCTCCATACTTTTGCACATCTTTTGCTACCTGTAAAAGATTTGGAATATTCCCTCCTCTTGCATTTCTTAATGTAGCTATTTTGTTTAAATTCACGCTTAATTTTACCATATTAATAAGGGACATTTGTAGTTACTTGTGTGACTTTTAAGTTAAATTCTTTAGCAGCTGTTAATAAATGATCAAAAACACTAGCTTGTATTTGTTCATATTTGATGGATTCAGAAGTATTTGTAAAACAATATAACTCTATAGGGAGACCATAAGGAGTAGGTTCTAAATGTCTAACCATTAACGTTTCCGACTGTGATATTCGGGGATGTTGATGTAAATACTCTAAGGCATACTGACGGAAAAGCCCGATATTAGTTAATCTTCTTCCATTAATATCCATACTCACATCAATATTGTTTTCTTTATTAAAACTTTCTATTTCTTTTTGTTTTCTATGGATATAATTCTTAATTAAATAAAAATGTTGAAACTTTTCTAACTTAGCCGAATTACAGAAATGAAATGATTGGATGTTAAATAAAATAGATCTTTTAATTCTGCGTATGTTTTTTTGACGCATTACTTCAAAATTTGTTACAGCAGTAGATATCAAATCATAAGTGGGGACGCTTGTAATCGTTTTATCAAAATTTTCTATTTTTGCAGAAGTTAAGTTAATTTCTCTTACTGTTCCTTCTATACTATATTTATGGATTCCTATCCAATCTCCTACTTTAATCATTTTTGTGGAAGCCATTTGCACTCCGGATACAAATCCAAGGATCGTATCTCTAAAAACTAAGATAACAATAGCTGTTATAGCCCCTAAACTAGTAAGGACCGTAATAAGATCATTTTTTGTTAAAATAGCAATAATGACTAAAACACAAAATATAACAGATACAATTTTTAATAATTGTGAAAAAGAACGTACAGCTATTGTTTGATGATTATTTTCACTGGTAGCAATTCTCATAATTGAATTAACCACTCGAATTAAAAATTGTAAAATAATCAGAACAAACAAAATGTCGAATATTTTTTCTAGATAAATGATGATCGTCTGGTAATTTTTAAAAAATGGTTTGATTAAAAGATATCCAATTGATAATGGAAAAAAATGAGCTAAACTGTCAAAAACTTTATTCTCATATAAAATATTATCCCAAATAAAATGAGTAGAATTCACTATTCTCCTTCCAATAAAACGAACTCCTCTATTGAATATCCATTCTAAGATAATTAATAAAACACTGAATAAAAACATTTTACTAATTATAATAATAGTTATACTTCCCCATTTTTTGAGATCTAAATAATGGAGGAATTCATAAAGCCATTCATAATACTGAATATTGAATTTTCCTAATATTTCCATAATAATTTTACAAAACATCTATTCTCACATTAACTTAGTATAAGTTATTTTCAATAATTTTATCCTGTAATTAGGATTTCATATTATTTTTTTTGTCTATATGATTCTTGGTAGATTGAAGAATATAATAGATATTGAATTTCATTATAGAAATATAAAAAATTTTGATTCAATTTTTAAATTTAAAAATT
>NC_013419.1:0-3448 GCF_000093165.1 Blattabacterium sp. (Periplaneta americana) str. BPLAN
ATAAAAAGAAGAATAGAAGAAAAGGTAAACGTCCTTACCATCATCAAATTCCTAAAAAAAGAAAAACATTCTTCAAATTACAAAAAGAACAACAATAACGAAATGGAAAAAAAATATATAGATAGTGGAGCCATACATAAATAACTAAACAAAAAATCCACTACCTACAAAAAAACTAAACGATTATCTCTCTGTACTTTCCAAAATTTCAATAATCCTTCTCAACCCAGGATCTTTTCGCATTAAACCCTCAAGTTGTGAACCATACATACTTACTCGAGTAATAAGAGCAGAATCATCAGAATCAGAAGACTTATCAGAAGTTTTTTCTTCTATTTTCTTTGAAGAAAGAACCTCTTCAGGTTTTTTTTCACTAACACGACTAGTCAAACTATCATCATGACAGGACGAAAAAACCATCAAAAATAAGATGAAAAAGAACAATTTTTTCATTTCATAAAATTTTTATTTTTAAAAATATAAGTTTTTTTTAAAAATTCATTAAAAATTATGAATACAAGTGTAATTATAAAAATACGTAACATATCTGGACATCCAGATCCAAATTATGGAACAGAAGGATCAGCAGGAATGGATTTACAAGCGCATTTAGAAAAATGCGAAATAATATTACCGATGCATAGAAAAACCATAAAAACCGGTTTATTTGTAGAAATCCCAAAAGGATACGAAATGCAAGTGAGATCCAGAAGCGGATTAGCTTTACATCACGGAATAACAGTTTTAAACGATCCAGGAACTATTGACTCGGATTATAGAGGAGAAATAAAAATTTTACTAATTAATCTATCAAATATTCCATTTACCATAAAAAACGGAGATAAAATAGCGCAAATAATAGTTCAAAAACATGAAAAAGTAGAATGGAATGAATTACAATAACATTGAAAAATCATTTCTAATCAAAATAAAAATAGCATAATTTAATATATCTATATAATTATCTTTAATTTTATTTTGATTCTTTTTAATTAAACATTCATTTCTTTGAATCCCCTGAATACGAAATATTTTTTGCAAAATAATATCCTTAATAGAACTAAAACTCATCGCTTTCCACGCCTCCTTATAATCTGAATTTTTTTTTTCCATAACTATCCTTGCCACTCTCATACACTTATCATAATCATACATAACATACTCCTTTCTTATTTTTCGTCTATTCATTTTTACCATAGATAACACAGAATAATTAACTAAACTAATCCAATTTTCTTGATTAACACTGACCAACAATAAATTGTTATCCACGTTAAAATTCATATATCCATTTTTCACAAAAAAAATTTTGCATTTATTAAAAACAACATCATATAATATGGAAGTATCTTTCCATTTCATATCCAAAAACCCCAAAAAACTAACACTTATTATTATCTATCATTTTTAAATACTGATCTATATTATTTTTAGCTTGATCAAAATTATAACAAACATAAACTTTCCATTTATAAGAATTTAATATACTTATAATATTTTTCTGATTTTCAGTTAATTTATTAGGCTTAATTTTAAATTCCAAAGCCATTCCTGTATTTCCTTGTTGAGGAAAAGGAACCAATATATCTGGAACCCCAGGCCTCAATCTCATCACTTTCATAAGAAATCTTTCATAAGGAGTTCTTTTTGCCTCATTATGAGGATGAAAATAAAACACATTTGGATACTTATAATCCAAATAATCACACACAGAACTATGCAAAATCTGTTCCTTCCCCAAAACATTACTATACCTAAACTTTTTCACAAAAAAAATTTTTAATATCTTCCCCCTCCATCTCCATATAAAAATCAAGACTCACAAGAATCACATCCAGAACTATCTAAACCGTTACTCTTATTTTTTAAAAGAATTTTTAAAATTTTTTTTTCTGAAGACTTCACATTTCCTTCCGAAGAAAACAAATCTTCATTCCAATCTTCATTAGGTTTACTATATCCAGTTTCACGATTATCAAAAAAATCTGTCTGTTGCTCTCCAGATATTGTAATATAAAACCAATTCATATTATCTAACATTCTCCTATCCACATGATAAGAATCAAAAAAACCCAATTCTCTTAATTTCATATTAGCTCTATCTTTCATAAAATTTTTCAATTCCTCTCTCTTTATCGTACACAAATCTCTACCTCCAAAAATTTTATCTATAAAAACAAATTCATTTTTTAATGCTAAATCTACTCCATGATAAACAGATCTTTCAACTATTTCTTTCAATCCTTTATTCTCCTCACAAAAAGTACGAAAAATCTTACAACCTGCTTCCGAATGCAACGATTCATCTCTAACAGAAAAAATAATCTGTTGACCAACCCCTTTCAAACGATTAGATTTTCTAAAAGAAAGCAATACTGCAAAAGAAGAAAACAACTGAACTCCTTCCGCTGCTGCTGAAAACAAAGCAACACTTCTTGCAATTTCCTCTTTATTATACTTTCCATGATCACTATTCCTAACATCCATCAAAGATTTCAATTTATTCATGATCACATCATCTTCCAAAAAAGCATGAAAATTATCCAATCCCAAAATATCATTCAAATAAGAATAAGCTGCTGCATGAATAGTCTCAAAAGATCCAAAAGCCTGACCCATCATTTTGATTTCTGGAATAGGAAACCATTTAGGAATCATTTCAGACCAATAATTTCCTACTTCTGTTTCTGTTTGAGCAAAACCCTTTAATATATCTCCAATCACATTTTTCTCCTGATCAGTTAAATTTTTATTCCAATCATAAATATCTGATTGCATATTTATTTCTGTATGAAGCCAATGAGCGTTTTGTTGCTTAAACCAATATTCATAAGCCCATTGATACTCAAAAGGTTTAAAATTTAATCGATCTTCCATTATGCTCATCTAACAAAAAATTATATTGATTTACATTTCCAAATGTAGGAAAAATACAAAACTAATCAAAAACAGTAATCAGTATACATACGATCGTTCTCGCACGCGCGCGCGGGTGCATTACAAAATAACGTTATATAATTACGTATATACACAAAATATAATATATATTATTATATATGCCGAAATTTTAAAAAAAACTCGGAGAAGTCGGAAAGGGGATCCGGGGGAGGGGGAAGGGAAGCCCTGAAAGCCATGGAACATGGCTTTTTTTAGATTATTTATTATACCTTTATACTTTTTACTTTGTATCTTAAAAACATCACAATAAAAATACATTAAAGAAAAAATCATGAAGATTCCAGAGGAAAAAAATTTCATAAAAATATCTCAGGATTTTTTTGAAACCCAAGAATGGAAAAAAAGAAGAATTTTTAGTGAAATAGAAGCTATTCTTTATTTAATACTAAAAAAAGAAATAAGAATTTCAGCAAGAAGATTAGGATTGGTTTTTGGTTGGAGCAAAGCGAAAGTAGTTATATTCATCCATAAGCTCATAGCAAAAGGATAC